>CAJOLW010000035.1 GCA_905235525.1 uncultured Bacteroidaceae bacterium | reverse complement strand
AGACCACTTCGACAAGGAGGCCATCAACCAACTGACTGGCACCGGCACACGCTTCATCACCAACCGCCGATGTGCCGACATGATGGGCTTCGGACTGGTCATGCAGAACGGCGACAAGGAAGACCTCAACTTCGGCATCACGCTGGAGGCTGTTCCTGCCTACAACATCAGCGAAGGTCACACGCAGTTCCACCCGAAGGGACGTGACAACGGCTACATCCTCACATTGGACGGATTGCGCATCTACATTGCAGGCGACACGGAGGACATTCCCGAAATGGCTGACATTAAGGACATCGACATCGCCTTTCTGCCCTGCAACCAACCTTACACCATGACGACTGAACAACTTGTCCGTGCTGCCCGCATCGTGAAGCCCAAGGTGCTTTTCCCTTACCACTACAGCCAGACGGATGTGTCTGCCCTACCCGATCAATTGAAGGCGGATGGCATCGACGTGAGAATCAGACATTATGAATGATTAAAAAGTTTACAAGTTGCTCAATTTCTTGGGAGTTAAATGTTGAGGACTTAAAGGAGTTTGAGCCGAATGTAATACTGGTGTCTTTGAGAACATAGAAAGAGGCTTGCACCTGAGATGGATGCAAGCCTCTTTCTATTGGATTGTGTATTGATGACTTGTTGTGGAGGGTCATTCTATTCAATGACTATTACTCCTTCACAACATCTTTCACCAAACGTACACCCATCACGAAGGCATCAATCGAACAGCCTCTATCTGGCCAAATGAAGTTGTTAGCGAAGTCCATTTCGCTGTCAGTGTTTGACCAATACTGACCTTCGCCCAGTTGTTCGTCGCGAGAGAGTTGCTTCACGTTGTAGGGCAGGAAGACAGCACCAGCATCTTCCATCTTCTGCCAAGTGGCTGCATCGTACACATTGAGAAGGGTGAGGTCGGTCTCTTTGGTCCAGTCCTTGACAGTGATGCTATTGGATGAGGTTGTAATCGTATCTGCCAACGACTCAAACTTTGTGTCTTTAGGCTGTTCCCACGCATCAGGCAGCAAGATGAGACCCTTTACATTCTCAATCATTCCATAACCTATCAGGTTGAAAGCATCGGGACGCCTCATCACCATATAGTCCCACTCCTCATTGGTGAGCGTGCGCCATTTATACTCGCCACCGTTGGCGACAGGCTGGGTACCCCAGTCAACGAATTGGGCACCTTCCTCTTCTTCCAGTTCTTCTGGACGTGGATTGTCGCCACTGCCCCAAGCAAAGAGGTCGAATGTGTCCTTCTCGTCGAAGTCCTCATCCAAATCGCCTATGACATTCCACTGATGTTCGGCGAACTGATAGGTTTGGGTTGATTTGGTGTATTGCAGGTTACCGCTTGAGAACTTCACTTGCTGTGTCTCGCTCACCGAGAACAGACCGTTGATGGTACCTTCTTCCTTGCTGTCACAACTTGCCAGCAACACTGTGGCGAACAATGCGCCAAAGAATAGATTTTTCTTCATGATAAGTTTTTAATAATAGGTTTATAGTAAAATGATTGATAAAGAAAAGGGACCCACCCCGCCAAAGACGGAGGCGAGCCTCTTTTATCTAATATCTAATAATGTCTGCTGTTACTTGTTGAGAGCCAGAGCCACGTTCACGGCGCAGGCTACGGTGCAACCTACCATTGGGTTGTTACCAATGCCGAGGAAACCCATCATCTCCACGTGAGCAGGAACTGAAGAAGAACCTGCGAACTGAGCGTCGGAGTGCATACGGCCGAGGGTGTCAGTCATACCGTAAGATGCAGGACCTGCAGCCATGTTGTCTGGGTGCAGTGTGCGGCCTGTACCACCACCTGATGCCACTGAGAAGTAGGGCTTGCCGGCGAGGACACGCTCCTTCTTGTAGGTACCAGCCACTGGGTGCTGGAAACGGGTTGGGTTGGTAGAGTTACCTGTGATGGAAACGTCCACGTTCTCCTTCCAGAGGATAGCCACGCCTTCGCGAACGTCGTCAGCACCGTAGCAGTTCACCTTGGCACGAGGACCATCTGAGTATGCCTTGGTCTTCACCACCTTGAGTTCGCCTGTGAAGTAGTCGAACTGAGTCTGCACGTATGTGAAGCCGTTGATACGAGAGATAATCATGGCAGCGTCCTTGCCCAGACCGTTGAGGATGCAACGGAGTGGCTTTTTGCGCACCTTGTTGGCCATTTCGGCAATCTTGATGGCACCTTCAGCAGCAGCGAATGACTCGTGACCTGCCAAGAAGGCGAAGCACTCAGTCTCCTCACGGAGCAGACGTGCTGCAAGGTTGCCGTGACCGATACCTACTTTACGGTCATCAGCCACAGAACCAGGGATGCAGAATGCCTGCAAACCGATACCGATAGCCTCGGCAGCGTCGGCAGCATTCTTGCAGCCCTTCTTGATAGCGATGGCAGAACCCACCACGTATGCCCACTTAGCGTTCTCAAAACAGATGCGCTGTGTTTCTTCACAGGTGATGTATGGGTCGAGACCTGCCTTCTCGCAGATTTCGTTAGCCTCTTCGATAGAGGAAATGCCGTTCTCGTTCAAAGCAGCAAGAATCTGCTTCATGCGACGGTCTTGTGATTCGAATTTCACTTCTCTAATCATAGTCTGTTTCCTCCTTTATTATTCTTTACGTGGGTCAATAGATTTAACAACTCCCTGCTCTGGTTTCGTGCGGCCGTAAGTGCCTGTGACGCTCTTGAGTGCCTCATTAGCGTCAACACCCTTCTTCACGGCCTCCATGAACTTGCCCATGTGAACATACTCATAGCCACAAACCTCATTGTCCTCATCGAGGAACATCTTGGTGATGTAACCTTCTGTGAGTTGGAGGTAACGAGTACCCTTGAGTTTGGTACCATAGAGTGTGCCGCACTGAGAAACGAGTCCCTTGCCAAGATCTTCAAGACCTGCACCAATCACAAGACCACCCTCAGAGAAGGCAGACTGTGTACGACCGTAAACAATCTGAAGGAAGAGTTCACGCATAGCAGTGTTGATAGCATCGCAAACAAGGTCGGTGTTGAGTGCTTCAAGGATAGTCTTGCCAGGGAGAATCTCAGATGCCATGGCGGCAGAGTGAGTCATACCCGAGCAACCGACAGTCTCGACGAGACATTCCTCAATGATACCATCCTTCACGTTGAGAGTCAACTTGCAGCAACCCTGCTGGGGAGCACACCAGCCAATGCCGTGTGTCATGCCTGAAATGTCCTTGATTTCCTTAGCCTGAATCCATTTGCCCTCTTCCGGGATTGGAGCGGGTCCGTGGTTAGGACCTTTGGCTACACAGCACATTTCCTGTACTTCTTTTGAATAAACCATAATTGTAAACCAAATTTATGTATTAATTAATAACTAATTTTGTGTGTTTTCATCAAAAAGTTTGCAAAATTAGTAAATAAAAATAAGAAGAGAAGAGAAAATGATAAAAAACTTATCATATGCCCTCATTTTTTTTTGCAAAATAGGAGAAAAACGGTATCTTTGCAGCAAATTTACACCAATCAACCATGAACAAAAAGAGCAATCATAGAAGAGAAGTTTCCGTGGAGACGAGAAAGCCCCCATTGACAAAAAAGACAATAGAAGAAAACAAGAAAGAGAAGAAAGAGTTAATCATCACGAGGAGAGAATCGTTGTGCATCGCCATTGTCACGGCGATGACGTTGGCGATTTTAGGTGTTTATCACCTGATTGTGCGCAACAGCGACATGCTCTTCATGGCGCAAAGCAAGGATTTCTTCACGCCAGACCCTTCTTTTCTGGCTATTTGCATGTATCGTCCCGGCGGTTTCATCAGTTGGGTGGCATCATTCTTGACACAGTTTTTCTACCACCCCGCTTTAGGTTCTGCCATCATGATTGTCCTTTGGCTGGTGAGCATGTGGATAAGCAAATTGGCTTTCAAGGTGAGGACAGCATGGATGTCCGTGCTTGCCATTCCTGCCGTCTGCCTGCTTGTCAGCACCATTGATACAGGTTATTGGGTATATTACAACAAACAGATGGGCTACTGGTTTTATGGAACGGTAGGATATCTCCTGACTGTTCTGTTGGTACTTTTCTATTCTCTCTTCAAAAAGAAATCAGACCGAATCTTTGTGACAATCCTGATATCACTAACTTATCCGTTTCTCGGATTGTACACGTTATTAGCATTACTTTATATGGCAATGTTGTCACTTGCCTGCATGAAATCCACTGACTCCCCTACGAGCAAAATCGTGTTGTCCTTGACACCACTGGTGCTGATTGGATTGATTCCATTCTTGTGCTACAACCTTTACAGCAGTACCCGTTTTGAAGATATGTGGACGGTCGGCTTTGCGTTCTTTGAGAATAATGACCTGACCAGTTACACACCTTCCATCCCATTCATGGTGCTGTATGCAGTGCCGCTCCTGTTTCCGTTCTTGCCTAAGAGAGTGGAGAAAAGCAGCGGCATGGCATGGATGGTTTATCTCGTCACGGCTGTCGTATTGGTGCTGTCATGTATCTGGACAGAAAAGAGTGATTTCCAGAACTACAACTATCATGCGGAGATGCGAATGTATCGCGCTGCCGAAGAGCAGGATTGGGACAAGGTACTGGAAGAGATGGGTGACATTCCCGGCGATGCCTCACGCGAGATGGTGCTGCTAAAGAATATCGCATTGATGAACAAGGGAGAGATGGGCACGAAGATGTTCAAGTACAACAATATGGGTGAGCCTCCCACGAATGGGTTTGACACTTTGCATATACACATGGTGCAAACGGCTGCCCCACTCATTTATTATTATCATGGCAAGACTAATTTTGCTCTGCGCTGGGGCATAGAAAACAGCGTGGAGTTCGGTTATGATTATGACCACTTGAAGACATTGGCACGATGTGCATTGGTGAACGGTGAGATGGAGATGGCAAAGCGGTATCTGGACATTCTGCACACGACCATCTACTACCACGACTGGGCTGAGCACCTGCTGCCCATCGTAGAAAAACCAGAACTCATCAAGAAATATTCGGAGTTTGACCATGTTCGTGAACTGCGCGACCACATGGGTACCGTGTTAGATGGTGACAACGGATTGTGTGAGATGTATCTGCTCACTTATTTCAGTCAGACGATGAACAGAGACAGCAAACTCTTGCAAGAATTGACGTTGAACTATGCTTTGATACAAAAAGACATCCAACTGTTTTGGCCACGCTTTTACCTCTACGCCCAATTGCATCAAGGAGAGCCGATGCCCACCCACTATCAGGAGGCAGCCATCCTGTATGGCAATCTGGAACCAGAAAGTGCAAACATTCAGGGCATGCCTTTCAGCGACGAGGTAAAGAAAAGTTACCAAGGTTTCCAAAAGATGTCACAATCATTGCTTCAGTCGGGGATGGATTCCGACCAAGTGGCAGAGGCAACTAAGAGCACTTATGGGAACACTTTCTACTGGTTCTACTTCTTCTGCCGAGATGTCCATTCTTATTAAATTAAAATGATAACTAATTGACAAATAGTCGTTGATAATTGATAATCATGAAACTGAAAAATACCTTGTCGATTGCAGTGATGGCTGCTTTGCTGGTGGCATGCAGACATTTGGACGTACCTTCCGATGCACAAATGGAATCACGTCTGCCAAAGATTTATCCAGATTATACAGAAGTGACGGTTCCTGCCAACATCTGCCCCTTGAACTTTGCGGTGCTGGAGGATGAAAGCGAAACGGTAGCAAGACTGACCTTTCCTGGAGGAGCATACATCTATGGTAAAAATCAAAAAATACTAATAGATGAAATGGAATGGAAAGAGATGCTGAATTCGGCCAAGGGAAAGGAAATCAAGGTGGAAGTGTTTGCCAAAATTGGCGACACATGGAAGGCTTACCAGCCCTTCAACATCTATGTGGCAGAAGACTCTATCGATGAGTACATCTCCTATCGTGCCATTCAACCTTCATACGTAGCATACGAGAAGTTGAGCATCAACCAACGCAATCTCACCAATTTCGACGAGCGAGAAATATACAACAACATGTCTGTCAGTTCCGAGAAAGTAGGTCAGTGTATCAACTGCCACTCCTACAAGAATTTCAAGACCGACAACATGCTCTTTCACATGCGCCAGGGCTATGGCGGCACCATGATTGTGTCAAATGGCGAGTTGAAGAAAGTGGACCTCAAGACCGACGAAACCCTCAGTGCAGGTGTCTATCCATCATGGCATCCAACGAAAAACTTCATCGCTTTCTCCACCAACAAGACGGGACAGTCGTTCCACACGAAGAACCTGAACAAGATTGAAGTGCAGGACACGGAAAGTGACCTGATTCTCTATGATGTGGACAAGAACGAAGTGAGCATCATTTCGGAATTGGACGAAGAACTGGAGGTGTTCCCCACATGGAGTCCTGACGGCAAGAAACTTTATTTCTGCTCGGCGCACTTCGAATACTATAACGACAGCATTGAGAAATCGGCAGAAATGATTCAGCGCTACAAGGAAGTGAAATACAACCTCTATTCGGTTGATTTCGACCCTGACACCAAAGAGTTCAGCAACGTGGAGATGATTTACGATGCTGCTGACTCGCTCGGCCAAAGTGTCACTCTGCCCCGCGTCAGTCCTGACGGCAAATTTCTGTTGTTTGTCCAGGCTGAATATGGATGTTTCCACGTATGGCATGCCGATGCTGACATCTACATGATGGACCTGAATACTCTGAAGGTTCAGAAGATGGATGCGCTGAACAGTGAACGTTCTGAGAGTTACCCAACATGGTCGAGCAACGGCAGATGGATTATGGTTGATTCACGACGTGACGATGGCAACTACACACGCCCCTACATCGCCTACTTCGACAAGAAGGGGAAGGTACACAAGCCTTTCATGCTTCCCCAGAAAGACCCATATTTCTACACATTCTACCTACGTTCATTCAATCGCCCCGAGTTCATGATTGAGCCTGTCAACATTACTCCGCAGCAGTTTGCCGCAAAAGCCAAAGAAGACGCTATTCCTGCCAAGTACGCAGATAGATGAAAAAGTATCTGAGACACATATATCTATTCGCATTCATCACCGTAGCATACATCTTGCTGCCAGTAATGAATGCAGATTATCTTTACACCATTCAGGAGAACAATGTTTTCATCAGTGGACACACGTTCATGATGGATATTATTCAACACGAGGGGGGATGGATCACATGGGTGGCTTGTTACTTGACACAATTCTTCTATTACCCTTGGTTGGGCAGCACAATCCTCATTGCCATGTGGGTTGTTATCTACTGGGCAACAATAAAGATGCTCAATATCAGCAACAAATGGAGTTTCTTAGCACTGATTCTTCCCTTACTTTTGCTATACCACCTGCTCGATTATGGTTATTGGATTTACTATGCCAAACTACCAGGACTTCCTTTTCGCCTCACCATCATAGTCTTGAACTACATGCTGATCACATGGGGAGTCCTGTTCATGACTCGAAAAATCAGAAATTGGCAGATAAGAGGGCTTGTCGGCATCAGCATATTAGGAATCATCATAATTTCCTTTTGGCTATGGCCCACATCACCATGGCATTTCAACGACAAACATAGAAATTCCATTACGACCACACTGACTGACAAGAACTTCAAACACGAACTGAGGATGTATCGTGCCCTTGATGAGTTCCGATTTGAAGATGTCTTGAACGAGATGCCCACAAAAGGTCAAGTTCCCACCAACCTGATGGTACTCTACAAGAACATCGCTCTGATGCACACGGGACAGATGGATAGAATGTTTGAAACTGGTAATTGTGGCATCAAGCCAGACACAGGTGACTCGCTGAAGATACGCACTTCGCTCTTGGGCGCACCCATCATTTACTATATGTTTGGGCACATCAACTACTCCTATCGGTGGGCAATGGAAAATTCCGTACAATACGGCCTGAGTTTCCGAAGTCTCAAGATGATGGTGCGATGTGCCATCTTCAATCAAGAGTTTGAGGTGGCTGCCAAATACATCTCACTGCTCAAAAGCAGCACTTTTCATCGTCAATGGGCGATAGAACATGAGGCATGGATGATGAACAGCACTACTTTCTTCCAGAGCAAAGAATATCAGACCTTGTCACCACTGCTCAGTGAAAATACAAACCTGCTTGATGGTGACGACGGGCTGTGTGAGCAATATCTTCTGGAATATTTCTCAGATTTGAATCATCCTACTACTCCCCTATTGGAAAACGTCACAATGTGCATGTCGCTGTGGGCAAAGGACTATTATGCTTTCTGCATTCATTTCTACGATTATGTGAACAACCACCCCAACAGCCCAATTCCAATACTCTATCAAGAAGGTGCTATCCTGCTCGGAAACGCAGAAGAATCACCTATCACACTTGACCAGTTCCGATTCGACGACATTGTGACCAACAAATATAATGGTTTCATCCAAGACTACAACCAACTGCTCCAGCAAGGAATTGGAGAGAAAGAGATGGCAAGTCGTCTGAAACCTCTATATGGCAACACTTATTGGTGGTACTATTACTTCTACAACGATTTCAACATTTACTAACTAATTAACTATATTATTTCCAACAACATGAAGAAACTGGTTGCTTTTGCCTTGCTGGCATCTGCTACACTGAGCATTCAGGCACAAGGCACCATCAATGATTACAAAAGAGCGTTTTCCACAGGCACTCGACATTCATGGAAGATGACCAATGGAAGTGTGACCGTTCAACGTTCCTTCAACGCTCCCAAAGATCAGTTTATCTACTCCACTTACAACGGTGACAGCACTGTGTGGTATAAGGTCGATGCCAAGACTGGTGCAAAAGAGTTGACTACCAATCCCGAACTCAACCGCCGTCGGGACAACAGGGGTGGCACCAGTGGTGATGGCTATCACCATTGGATGGAGGTGCGTGACGAGAAAGACGGACGTGCAGAAGACCCTGTGAACAAGGGAACTTTCATGATTCATAAAAATAACAACCTCTATCTTCAGAAAGGCAATGATACGGCAAACGCTGTGCAAGTGACCACTGATGGTGTTGACACCTGTTACTACTCTTCTTGGGGACGTTGGTCAAAGGATGGCAAATACTATGCTACCGTGCTCATCAAACCTGCCCCCAAGCACTATGTGACATACACACAGTCCTCTCCTGCCAATCAAGTGCAGCCCATTTACACAAAACTTGAATATGCAAAACCTGGCGATTCCCTCAACTACCGTATTCCCGTCGTCGTTGATGTAGAAGCCAAGAAAACAATATATCCCCAATCCACTGCCTTGTTCGCCTCACAGTATGAGGTGACAGCACCCCAATGGGATGACAATGGGCAAACCCTTACCTTCGAGTTCAATGAACGTGGCCACAAGACCTATCGTGTGCTGGAAATGGACTTGGAGGGCAACGTGCGCACCCTCATCGAAGAGAAGAATGACAAGTATGTGGCGTACTCACGCAACTACCGCCGTGATCTTGACGAGAACCATATTCTCTGGAAGAGCGACAGAGATGGACACGCACACCTCTACCTCTATGACCGAAAGAAAGGAAAACTCACACAAGTGACCAAAGGTGACTTTTGGGTACGTGACGTACAGAATGCTCAAATCGACGAGAAGGGAAAGGGCTTTATCATCTTCTCCGCTAATGGACGCAACTGCAAGAACATGGGCGTTGTCAAGTCCAGTTTCGATGGAACAATCCCCGAAGAAGACCCCTACAATATCCACTACTACCGCATCAACCTCGATGGTAAGAACTTCGTTGAACTTACACCAGAGCGGGGAAATCATGAAGCCACTTTCAGTCGTTCGTGTGAGACATCTTTCATCGACACCTATTCAACGATTGACCAAGCACCTGTGACGGTACTGCGTTCCTCTATTGATGGGCACATCATCTCCACCCTCGAGACTGCCGACATCAGCAGGTTGAAGGCTACGGGATGGCAGGCACCCGAAGTGTTCGTGGCTCCAGGTCGTGATGGAAAGACCGACATGTGGGGACTCATCCAACGCCCTTCCAACTTTGACCCCAACAAGAAATATCCCGTTATCGAATACATCTATTCAGGTCCTGGTGACCAGTATGTGCCCAAAAAGTTCACCCCTTGGCTCTACTATCTGCAAGATGTGGCAGAACTCGGCTTCATCGTTGTGCAACTCGACGCCATGACCACCTCCTTCCGCTCCCTCGACTTCGAGCAGGTCTGCTATAAGAACCTCAAGGATGCAGGCTTCCCTGACCGCATCGAGTGGATCAAGGCTGCCGCCCAGAAGTATCCCTACATGGACATCGACCGCATGGGCATCTACGGCTGTTCCGCCGGCGGACAGGAAGCCCTCGGCGCCCTCCTCTTCCACGGCGACTTCTACAAAGCCGCCTACGCCGCCTGCGGATGCCACGACAACCGCATGGACAAAATCTGGTGGAACGAGCAGTGGATGGGCTACCCCGTCGATAGCAGTTACGTGGAATGCTCCAACGTGGAGAACGCCAAAAACCTCAAGGGAAAATTGATGCTCCTCGTGGGCGAGATGGATGACAACGTGGATCCCTCCTCTTCCTACCAAGTGGTCAACGCCCTCATCAAGGCCAACAAGGACTTCGAGTTTATCTTGGTGCCCAATGCCCACCACACTATGGGTGAGGCCTACGGTGAGCACAAACGTGCTGACTTTTTCGTGAAAAATTTATTAGGAATTGAGCCACCGAAGTGGGATGATCTGAAATGAAAGAATCTACTAAAAACAACTCATAAGAGAATCCACATTCCACACATTTTTATCCATTTTCCCGACATCCTCTCCTTTTATTCGATGATTATTCGTAACTTTGCACCAATTTCTTATATGATGATTAAGGTTTAGAAAATATGCAACAGGATAACAGAACAAAGGAATTGGGAACGAAACCCATTGGTGAACTGCTGATGAAGTATGCTGTGCCGGCTGTGGTGGCAATGACGGCTTCATCGCTCTACAACATGGTGGATCGCATCTTTATCGGACACATTCCCGATGTGGGCACCCTGTCGTTGGGCGGCTTGGCGGTCACCTTCCCCATCATGAACCTGAGTGCCGCTTTCGGTGCGATGGTGGGTGTGGGCAGTTCGACGCTGATGTCGATTAAGTTGGGACAGAAGGACTACCAGACGGCGGAACGGGTGCTGGGCAATCTGGTGTCGCTCAATATCATCATCGGCATCGTGGTGGGTGTACTCGGACTGGTGTTTATCGACCCGCTGCTGCTGTTTTTTGGTGCCTCAGAGAATACGCTGCAGTATGCCCACGACTACATGACCATCATTCTCTATGGCAATGTGGTCACTCACCTCTATCTGGGTCTGAACAGCGCACTCCGCAGCACAGGGCATCCACATGTGGCAATGAGTGCCACAATTGCCACGGTGGTCATCAACGCCATTCTCGACCCGCTATTCATCTTCACCTTCGGTATGGGCATCAAAGGAGCCGCATACGCTACCATACTGGCACAGGTGTTTGCTCTGGCATACGTCATCTCAGTTCTCTCCAACAAGAAAGACTTAATCCATTTGCATTCAGGAATCTATGGACTTCATGCACGAATTGTGAAGAACATTCTCAGCATCGGTCTTTCCCCCTTTAGCATGCAGTTGTGCGCCTGTCTGGTGGTCATCCTCATCAACAAGGGACTGACGAAACACGGAGGGGACTTGGCAATAGCAGCATACGGCATCGTGAATGGCATCACGTTTCTGTTTGTGATGGTGGTGATGGGCATCTGTCAAGGCATGCAGCCGATTGCAGGTTTCAACTTCGGAGCACAGCAGCCAGAACGTGTGAACGAGGTGCTGAAGAAAGCCATCATCCTCGCCACCATCGTGATGTGCTGCTCATTCATCCTGTGCGAATTCTTCCCTCACTACCCTGTCGCCCTCTTCACCGAAGACCCTGCGCTGACCGACCTGGCTGTGTCTGGCATGAGAATCATTGTCATGATGTCGCCCATTGTAGGTTTTCAGATTGTGACGGGCAACTTCTTCCAAAGTATCGGTATGGCGAAGAAGAGCATCTTCCTCTCGGTGAGCCGTCAGTTGGTATTCCTCGTTCCTTTCCTCCTCATCTTCCCTGAGATATGGGGCACTAATGGTGTGTGGATGAGCATTGCCGTAGCCGATGGTGTGGCATCCATCACAGCAGGCATCTTACTTTGGCAATTCTACCGCAACAAATCCATGCTCCATGCTCCACGCACCCGCATGAGCAGCACCTTGAAACGTGCATTCTTCCATAACAGAGTCACTCCATGATGCGCTACTTTATCTATCTTTCTTACGACGGCACACGTTATCATGGCTGGCAGATTCAGCCCAACGGTATCAGTGTGCAGGAAGTGCTGAACAAGGCACTCTCCACCCTGCTGCGCGAACCCATCGAAGTGACGGGAGCAGGACGGACAGATGCAGGAGTGAATGCAGGTCTGATGGTGGCACACTTCGACACAGAAGCCCCCCTCTTATCCCCCCAAGGGGGGAAGAGCCTGCGGGACGGGAACTCCTTTCCCTTGGGGGAGGTTGGGAAGGGGCTTGCCCACCGTCTCAACAAGTTCCTCCCATCCGACATCGCCATCCACAAGATTGTGCCTGTGAAGCCCGATGCCCATGCCCGGTTCTCTGCCACCTCGCGCACGTACCATTATTATATTATCACAGAAAAATCACCCTTCGAGCACTACGCTTACCGTTTTCCCCAACCACTCGACTTCGACCTGATGAACGAGGCGGCTGCCACTCTGTTGGAATACACCGACTTCACCTCTTTCTCGAAACTCCATACGGACGTGAAGACCAACAACTGCCGTATCATGTATGCCCAATGGATGCAAGTGTCCCCCATCAAGTGGCAGTTCACCATCACCGCAGACCGTTTCCTCCGCAACATGGTCCGTGCCATCGTCGGCACCCTCCTCGATGTGGGGCGTGGGGTGCTCACCATCGAGCAGTTCAGAGAGATCATTGAGAAGAAGGACAGGTGTTCGGCAGGAATGTCTGTGCCCGGCAACGCCCTCTTCTTGGCAGACATCACTTACCCTGACGATGTTTTTCTTCAACACGAATAACCATGATGTTATGTTTTAATCTTGAACATGAATTATCATGAATTAGCCACGAACCTTTAGCTCGGCGTAGCCAATTTATCATAAATTATTATTGTAAAAATTTAACAACATTCATTTATGTGGCTCCTACTTGCTTTCCTTTCCGCTACCCTCCTCGGCTTCTACGACGTCTTCAAGAAGAAGTCGCTCAAGGCGAATGCGGTCATTCCAGTGCTGACCCTCAACACCCTGTTCTCGTCACTCATCTTCCTGCCGTTCATCATCCTGTCGGCACAGGGAGTCATTAGTGAGGACAGTCTTTTCTATACACACCAGTATGGTTGGGCAGAACATAAGTACATCCTGTTGAAGTCGTGCATCGTGCTGAGCAGTTGGCTGTTCGCCTATTTCGGGTTGAAGAACCTGCCACTGACGATTGTGGGACCCATCAATGCCACCCGCCCTGTTATGGTGCTGATTGGAGCACTCACCTTCTTTTCTGAGCGGTTAAATCTTTGGCAATGGCTTGGTGTGATTGTGGCGATGGTAGGGCTCTACATGCTGTCCCGTTCCAGCAAGAAGGAGGGCATCGACTTTAAGCACAACAAATGGATTGTCTTCGTAGTGCTCGCCAATGTACTGGGTGCCATTTCGGGATTGTACGACAAGTTCCTGATGGCATCGCCAGAGAACCACGGTGTAGGACTGGACAAACTCGCCGTACAGTCATGGTACAACATCTACCAGTTCTTTATGATGCTCGCCATGCTCTTTCTGCTTTGGTGGCCCACACACAAGAAGACCACCCCATTCCATTGGGACTGGTGCATCATTCTCATCTCAGTGTTCCTCTCCGCCGCTGACTTCGCTTATTTCTATGCCCTCGGATTAGACGGTGCCATGATTTCTATCGTCTCGATGGTGCGCCGCGGCTCGGTCTTGGTTAGTTTCCTGTTTGGTGCGATGGTGTTCCACGAAAAGAACCTCAAGTCGAAAGTCATCGACCTCGCCTTGGTGCTGCTGTCCATGCTGTTCCTCTTCATCGGCAGTCATTCATAACCCTAAAGAAACTTCTTTCAACACATCCCAACCGATGTCGACGACGTCGGTCTGCCGATGTCGACGATGTCGGTAAATCGATGTCGACGATGTCGGTAAAGGGGTATTGACACGCCTATTTTGGCGCTGATGCCAAAAAAAGGGGGGGGCAAAATACCTGAAATAGAAATCATAACATAAAATTCATGAGCATTCGTGGACATTCATGGTGATTCGTGTTTTCTTTTGAACATACAATTATCATGAATGCCTACGAATGTTCATGAATTATTTTTGTCGCCTCACATCAAAAAAGAATCTTCCATGAAGAACAGATGCTGTAGCGGTTCTTCATGTAGTGGGAAAAAGTGTGGTAGTAGTCACAGGTGAAACCCCACGCATAGTTCTGGGTGTCAAGACATTCGTAGGTGATGCCACAGCCCATTTCAAAACGGGTTTCATCAGGCACCGTATAAGTATTCTTGCCATCGGTGAAGATGTCTCCATCCATCATACGCACACCCACAAAAGCCCGTGTGGCAAGCCGCTGACTCAACGTGAAAGGAGTCGAGAATTTGGTACCTGCATCAAAATGATAGAGATTGAGGTGGCCCCCCGTGAAGACATTCTTCGTGTCATACACTTTTGCCTGAGCATCGACCACACGGGTCATCAGTTCTGCCGACACCTTCGGTGTGATAGACCATGCCACATCGGCACCTGCTGAGAAGGCTGCACTCGACTTGATGCGGGCATCCCCGAAATGAATGGTTCGGTCACCTATCTCCGTACCCGAGATAAATGTGAAGCCAGACGGCTTTTCGTTGAACTTCAGCAACCGCTGCACATCCCGCTTCCGCAACTCTGGCTTATTGATGCCATCGGCACCAAAAATCTTGTCGGTCAGGAAGTAGGCAAGATTGGTGCTCATCACACCGATGCCTGCCCCCATGTAGAGGTCATTCATCCAATGTTTGTTGTGGTGAATGCGGAGCAGTTCCGTACCCGCAGCCGTCGTGAAACCTCCCACCGTGATCCAAGGGGAGATATAGCCATATTCACGACTCAAGATTGTGGCTGAGACAAATGCGAAACTGGTGTGACCCGATGGGAAAGAACGCAAGTCACTCTGGTCGGGTCTCCCCTCACGAACCGTATGCTTGAGCAGTTCGGTGGCACCAAACGAAATGCCCAGTGCCATCGCATTGGCGGTGAGCATACGTTCCAACTTAGAACGGCTTTTCACACCTGCCGCCTTCAGTGCCCAGTTCGCCAACAGCGGTGCACCTCCCACAGCATAAGCCGTCCAATTGCAGGCATCGCCCTTCGCCTCGAAACGGGCATCGTGAGTGATGAAGCCATGATCCGTCCACGTAAGCAAGAGTCCACGCACCAAATGTAAGGTGCCATCCGTCTTGAACGACATCTCACGCTCTAACTGTTTTTCGTCATACGCCTTAATGATCTGCTCTACCTTCCCCGTGCGCTCCATCTCCTCATATTCGGCAATGATGGAGTCCATCTCAGAAAGGAAAGTCGTGTCAATCCTCTCTGTTTGTGCAAAGACAACAGACAGGGAGAACAAGAAACTGACGATAAACAAAGAGAAACGACGCATGGATGTTTGGGGAAAGAAAAGGGCGCAACCATAGACCGAAGCCTATCGTTGCGCCGATTGGTTATGTTAATTAAACCGTCATCTAATTACTGAGCGAGTTTGCCGTCAGAACCCAGCACATTCACAATCTTGTGGATGTACATCTTCTTCATGTTCTCACGAGCAGGCTTCAGATACTGACGTGGGTCAAAGTCACCAGGATGCTCAGCGAGATGCTTGCGCACTGCTGCAGTCATGGCGAGACGAGAGTCAGAGTCGATGTTGATCTTGCAAACAGCAGACTTAGAAGCCTTGCGGAGTTGCTCTTCAGGAATACCGATAGCAGCATCGAGTTTACCACCGTACTTGTTGATAGTCTCAACCTCTTCCATAGGAACAGAAGAAGAACCGTGGAGCACGATTGGGAAGCCAGGAAGTTTCTTCTCGATCTCAGCGAGGATGTCGAATGCCAATGGTGGTGGCACAAGAACACCATTCACGAGTGTGCACTGCTCAGGAGTGAACTTGTGAGCACCGTGAGAAGTACCGATAGAGATAGCGAGAGAGTCGCAACCTGTACGGGTAGCAAAGTCAATCACCTCTTCTGGCTTAGTGTAGTGAGATTCAGCAGACTGAACTTCATCCTCAACACCAGCGAGCACACCCAACTCAGCCTCAACTGTTACGTCGAACTGGTGAGCATAGTCAACCACCTTCTTAGCGAGGGCAATGTTCTCCTCGTAAGGAAGTGAAGAACCGTCAATCATGACAGAAGAGAAACCATTGTCGATGCAGTCCTTGCAGAGTTCGAAACTATCTCCGTGGTCGAGGTGGAGAACGATTTCAGGATGCTCGCAGCCGAGTTCCTTAGCATACTCCACAGCACCCTTAGCCAGGTTGCGGAGGATTGTGCCGTTTGCGTAGTTGCGTGCGCCCTTTGACACCTGCATGATCACTGGAGACTTTGTCTCAACTGCAGCCATCACGATAGCCTGCATCTGCTCCATTGTGTTGAAGTTGAAAGCAGGAATGGCATAACCGCCAGCAACTGCTCTCTTGAACATCTCGCGGGTATTCACGAGACCAAGTTCTTTGTAGCTTATCATAACTTTCTGTATTTATAAGTTAAAAATAAATTGATGATTGTCTCTAAAAACGGTGCAAAGGTAGTAAAAAGTTAGGAGTTAGGAGTTAGGAATTAGGAGTTTTTTTCGTTTAAGAATGTGCTTTTTCATTAAAAACGAAAAAAACACCTCGTTTTGTTTTGTCCGTTTGATAAAAAGTCGTACCTTTGCAGCGCTTTTCCAAGCGGAAAGCAATCGAGAACATACAATTTGTTACACCAGCAGTAGTATATTGACTGTATAAAACAAAAGAACTAAAATGAAACAAGGTATTCACCCAGACAACTATCGCCCAGTCATCTTCAAGGACATGTCAAACGGCGATATGTTCCTGTCACGCTCCACTGCCAAGAGCAACGAAACAGAAGTGTTCGAAGGTCAGGAGTATCCAGTAATCAAGATTGAAATTTCTTCTACATCTCACCCATTCTACACGGGTAAGGCTAAACTCGTCGACACTGCAGGTCGTGTTGATAAGTTCATGAACCGTTGGGCTGTGATGAAAAAGAAATAAAAATCCCGAGGGAACATCCCCGAGATTCCATAGAGATACAAAATTCGGCAAAGGAGGTTTCAGAATCTAATGAAGCCTCCTTTCTTTTGTTTATATGACATACAATAAAGAATACTCCACGTACGTTATTGAATATATATGTACGACATGACTTCGTTACCGAAAAGAATACATCAGGGAATCACTCGCAGGGTGACAAGAAGGCTGTACCCCAACCAATATTATAATTGGTATGTGTTCAGTCAACAATTGACCCGTGCCCTAAAACAGCAAGTGGCACCACACTACCCCACTGTCATGTCGCACTTTGCAACCGAGAAAAGCACAGACAATGTAGGTAAAACAGTGGTATCCATACACAATGGGTGGACTGAGAGTGGCGGGCTTGCAGATAGATTGAAAGGCATTGTATCCACTTATCAACTCTGTCAGGAGATGCACATCCCATTTCGCATTCATTTCACCCATCCTTTCCCGTTGGAGTCATTTCTGGTACCCAACACCTACGACTGGCGCATATCACCCTCCCACCTATGCTACACACAGCCCCAAACTCTGCCTGTATGCTTGGAGATAGGAAGTGAAAGCCTTTGGCAACAACGACGACAGAAACAATATCTTCAACACGCCTTCCAAAAAGCCAAAGGCACACAAATTCATGTTTACACCAATGCTGCGTTTGCTTGTAGCAATGAGTTTGGCAAATCCTTCCACGAACTGTTCAAACCTTCAGAACGACTTCAGGCAGCCATTGATCATCAGTTAGACCTCATCGGTCAACCCTACGTCAGTGTATCAGCACGTTTTCTGGGCATCTTGGGTGACTTCACCGACACCATGCCTACTGCCGTTCTGCCACTCAACCAGCAGCAACAACTCATTGAGGCTTGCCTTCATCAGATTGAGACCATCCGTCAAGCACACCCACATGCCACTATACTCGTCAATTCCGACAGCACCACCTTTCTTCAACGAGCCAGTCAGTTACCTTACACCTACACGATTCCTGGACAAATACTGCATCTTGACGTAAAGGCAGATGACAAGAGTCAGGAAACCGTGTTTGAAACCTACGAAAAGACCCTGCTCGACTTCTTTATGATTTCCCATGCCCAAACCGTCTATCGGTTGACGGGTCCCGGAATGCATTGTTCAGGTTTCCCTTATATAGCCTCACAGGTGGGCGGAAACACCTTTCGCCCCATCACGTTCACCCTATAAGCCCGCTTGCCTATGTCTGAGAACAAAACACAGTCCTCGTTCCGCCGCATCGTGAAGGGCACTGCCATCTTCGGAGGCACACAAATGGTGACAATGGTCATTAATATTGTCAGAGGCAAACTGGTGGCATCCATCTTGGGTGCACACGGTATGGGATTCTCTTCGCATCAGATATCTACCATTACTCCCATCCAGATGCTCTTCACCTTCGGGCTGAACACCTCTGCCGTCAAGGTCATTTCTTCTGCTACAGACGAGTACGAACGCAGCAGCCACGTAAAATGTTTCCGTCGCCTCATATTGGTGCTCTCACTCATGGCAATGTGCAGCACAATAGCATGTTCGCGATGGCTCAGCATCATCACCTTCGAAACCCCTCATCATTGGCATTGGTTTGTCATCCTTGCAACTGCTATTCTATTCCTCATGCAAGGCGCAGCCGAAGCAACCATTCTGCAAGCCTACCGCGCTCTCCATTCTTTAGCCATCTGCAACATCGTTCCTCCCTTAATCGGATTGGTCATTGCCGTACCATTCTTTCTCCTATGGGGTATCGAGGGCATCGCGCCCAGCGTGGCGGCTATAGCCATCCTGTCATGGGGAATCAACCGCTATTTCACACAGAAACTCCACATACAGCCTGTACCACAATCATGGCGAACCACTCTCAATAAAGGCCGTGACATGCTTTCACTCGGAGGAATCCTTATGATTGGCGGATTGCTCGGTGCCCTGTCTGTCTATCTCATCAATACTATCATCAGTCGTTACGGCTCGGAAGAAGCCGTGGGTCTCTACCAAGCCGCCAATACCATCACAGTCCAGTGTGCCGCATTCATTTTCACCGCCATGGGTACAGACTTCTTTCCACATCTTGCATCCATCATCCACGATCGTACCCAAACACAACGACTGATATGTCAACAGGGAGAAATCGTACTGCTGCTTACCATTCCCTTGGCTCTCTTGCTCATCACCTTCGCTCCACTTATCATCCGCATCATACTGACCAGCGAATTCAACTCCATCACGTTTCTCTTACGAGCCATGAGCGTAAGCCTTATCTCACGTGCTGTCTGCTTTCCCCTTGACTACATCTGTATTGCACGGGGCGACAACACCTACTATTTCCTAATGGAAGGCATCTGGACCAACATCAAGACCGTTGCACTTGTCACCGTAGGCTACATACTGGACGGGCTCGATGGCATCGGCATAGCCCTGATGATTGGTGCTGTCCTTGACATCCTCGTCAGCATCCTCTGCAACCTCTGGCGTTATGGCATCACTTATTCTGCCAGTTATTACCGCTTAGGCAGCATTCTCACCCTCGCACTACTGGCTGGCATGGCAGCCTCATTCATTCCGTCCAGCCTTATCGCCTATTCTGTCATGGCAATCATCACTATCGCAACCACCCTGTTTGTTTATCGCAAAATAGACCAACGAATCAACATACGGAACCTCATAAAACAAAAATATCATGCCAGAAGTTAGTGTACTCGTAGCCGTATATAATGCAGCCGACACACTTAAACGGTGTCTTGACTCACTCCTTAGCCAGACACTTTCCGACGTACAAATCATCTGCATTGACGATGCTTCAACTGACGCATCGCCACAAATCTTGCACCAATACAAACAAGAGCACCCTCATTGCATAGAACTCATCACCTTGCCCGAGAATCATGGACTATCCTATGCACGCAATCAGGGAATTCCACTAATCAAAGCACCTTACGCAACCCTCCTTGACAGTGACGACTATCTGGCGCCAGACACGCTACAGCATGCCGTGGAAACATTCAACCAACACCCCAACACAGACTGCGTACTTTTAGATGTACGTTACATTTATCCTGATGGCCATGAGCATGGTTATCGCACACCACCCTTCCAATGCATGAAGGGGTACGACGCTTTCGTCAAATCACTCTCATGGGACATCCACGGATGGAATGTGGCTCGCACCATCAGCAGTTTCCCTTCGACGAGACCTGCCGCACCTACAGTGACGAAAACACGATAATAGCACACTACCTGCACTCACACGAAGTACGCTGTTGCCCAGGGAAGTACTATTATTTCCAAAACGAGAAATCATGTACACACAAGGTTTCCACAAAACGCTTTGACCTGTTAGCCGCCAACGAAAACCTGCATCAACAAATGATTGCATGGAATATCTGCGACGATGTCATAGCCTTCTATGAAGGACAACGCTGGAACAACCTGCTGGACTGTTTCTGGTTCTACCATCGAAACAAGAAACGTTTCACCCCCGCACAACAGGAAGAAGCCCTCCTGAAACTAAACCATGCCTGGAACAGCATTGATACAACCCACCTACCTCTTCGTACCAAACTTAAACCAGGTCGCATGCCCCTCCACCCTTTCTGGACATTATTTGTATGGCAAGAATGGGCTCTCTACATGTTCCGAAGACTCAGATACGACCCAGACGGTCAAAAAAAGCATAAAAAGCACTGATTTCTCAAAAAAAATGACCACCTTTGCATATTGAATACTGACAATACATAAAAATGAAAATAGTTATACTTGACGCATACACCGTGGACCAAGGCGAACTCTCTTGGGACGGATTGACAGAACTGGCTGAAGTGGAGACATACGAACGTACAGCCCCCGAAGAAGTGATAGAACGCTGCAAAGGTGCCGAAATGGTGCTCACCAACAAGGCGGTTCTTGATGCCTCCGTGCTCAACATGCTGCCACGCCTGCAATACATCGGCGTACTCGCCACGGGCTACAACGTGGTGGACCTCGAAGTGGCAAGCCGCCAAAATATCGTGGTGACCAACATCCCTGCCTACTCCACTGAAAGCGTGGCACAGATGGTCTTCTGCCATCTGCTCAACATCGTCAGCCACGTCGATTACTATGCCATCGAAAACCGCTCTGGCAGATGGAGCAACTCGCCCGACTTCTGTTACCTTGACCACGACCTCATCGAACTCAACGGCAAGAAGATGGGCATTGTCGGACTCGGCAACACAGGCATGGCAACCGCACGCATTGCCACCGCATTCGGACTTCAAGTGATGGCATACACATCCAAAGACGAAGACGACCTCCCCTACGGCATCAAAAAAGTTGATCTTGACACCCTCTTCGAACAGTGCGACATCATTTCACTCCACTGTCCCCTCTCTGACGACACCTTCCACCTCGTCAACGCCGATCGGCTCGCCATGATGAAGCCCTCCGCTATCCTCATCAACACAGGCAGAGGTCCCCTCGTCGATGATGCCGCCGTGGCAGAAGCCCTCAACAGCAACCAACTCGCCGCCTACGGATCCGATGTCATCACCACCGAGCCACCCGCATCCGACAATCCGCTCCTCTCCGCCAAAAACTGTTATCTCACTCCCCACATTGCTTGGGCAACACGCGAGGCGAGACAACGGCTCATCAACATCTGTACAGAGAATGTACGAGCCTACTTGGATGGAGAGCCTGTCAATCAGGTGAACTAAAAAAATAAAGACAAAAAGATGAAAGATTGAAGTTGGCATCGACAATCTCAACTTCAATCTTTCATCTTTATTTTATTCCCTCTTCAGTCACCTGTGCCCGTACTCGGCTCAAGGTTTCGGGAGTCATCTGGAGGAAGGAAGCGACGTTGTGGAGGGGAGCACGACGGATGATTTCAGGATTCTCACGAAGAGTACGGATATAGCGTTCCTTGGCAGTCTCGAAACGGAGCACGTCGGCTTTGCGCTGCGAGATGATGAGCGCACGTTGGTAGAACTTGAAGATGAGTTTGCAAAGTTCGAAGGAATGGCTAGCAATGGCCTCCATCTCATCATGCGGAATGCCATAGACCACACCTGGTTCTATCATCGACGCCACAATTTTGGAAGGTTCACGCAGGAAGAAACTCTCGATGCAGACCACCATGTCCCCCTCATGACTGATGTGCTCGGTCACGGTCGCCTTATTCTTCGTATAGTACTGCAACACCATGCCCCTATCCACATAGAACATGTGGTTGCATACCTGACCCTCACTGACCAATTTATGACCACGCAGCACTTTCATGGGCACAAGGATATTGGCGAAGGCATGCAATGCCTCCACACTCAGTTTCACATCATAGATGCGGCAAATTTCCCTTGCCACATCGCGGCGTCGGTCATTCAGATTCACAATATCATTTACAATTTAGTCATTTACCATTTACCATTTGCCATTCGGCGAGTCGCGCACCATGCCCCCTCAACTCTCAACCTTAACCCTACCTTAACAGTTCTCCCCTAAACAGGGGAGTTGGAGGGGTCTTTCTTTCCATAATCGCGTTCACCGAAGATAGTGGTGCCAACACGCACCATTGTGCTGCCATGCTCCTGCGCAATGAGGTAATCACCGCTCATGCCCATCGAGCGTTCCTTGAAAGCAGGTTCGTCAGCAAAGAAACGTTTCTTCATAGTGGCAAAGACCTGGTTCACCGTGTCAAACTCACGGGCTATCTGCCCCTCGTCATCTGTGTTAGTCGCCATTGCCATCAGCCCCACCACACGCACATGCTGCAAGGTCTTCCATTCTCCTGCCGCAAGCATCTCCAGCAACTCATCGGGGGTGAAACCAAACTTCGTTTCCTCGGCTGCCACATGCAGTTGCAACAGCACATCCACCACCCTTTCAGCCTTCTCTGCTTGCTTATTGATTTCCTTTAACAATTTCACAGAATCAACTGAATGTATGAGACTTACAAATGGTACGATATACTTCACCTTATTCGTCTGCAAGTGTCCGATGAAATGCCACTCTATGTCCTTCGGAAGCACCTCTTCCTTCGCCACCAGTTCCTGCACATGGTTTTCACCAAAGATGCGTTGCCCTGCCCCGTAAGCCTCCAGAAGTGCCTCCACGGGATGGAACTTCGACACAGCCACCAAGCGCACATCTGACTTCAAGGTAGCCCTCACCCGTTGCAAATTCTCTGCAATCATTTATGCCTCAAATTCTGGTTTAGCGTTCTCCTTCTTGTCACGTGCCACGAAACGGAACACGTCCATGATTTTAGTTTCCTGCAAGGAAGCAATGCGGTAGTCCATCAGACTTCCCTTCATGCCCTTGTCAAAGTTCTCCACAGCCTCATGGAAGGTGCCAGCCTGCACCAGCATGTTGTTGGCAATCTCTTTTTCCGTCTGTGTCTTCTCGTCGATTGTGATGAAGAGGCAACGCACCTTGTACCACCTGTCAGCCACATCACTGTCGCTGGTGAAGATTTCAGCATACTTCACACGCTTGATGTCCGTCACGTCCAAATTGCCGTGCGCATAAGGCTTCACCTCCTCAATGATTCTCGACTCCGCCTCGGTGAAGTTCAGCGCATCCACCAGATAGACAAACGTCTGTGGTTTCGTGGTGCCGTCATCCTGCATCACATCCATCTTCACCTTACATTCAAACCAACTATTGATTTCCATCGTTTTTCTCTTTATTCGTTAATAACTGGAGTGCAAAGATACGGATTTTAAGTGAAATGCAAAAAGAGAAAAGAGAAAAAAATATTACACGCCCCTTCTTACACAAGTGAAGCCCCTCCGCATCCTTGCCGATGCAGAGGGGCTTCACCCTTTCTCTTCTATTGATTTTTATTTATTTCTTTTTCTTGGCAGTGCGCACCCCATTCAGAAAGTCCACCATCTTCTGCAAGTTCGCTTCCGAATACATGCCCATACCGTGACCACCTTCCGGCTCACGCAAGATATAACTCTCCACACCAGCCTTTTGCAATTGGTCATAGAGATACTGACTAACACATGATGCTACAATATTGTCTTTGTCGCCATGAAATATGTAACCTGGCACATCGTCTTTGTCAATGTAACCTGATGCACTCAGCAGCAAGAACTTGCTCTCGTTTCCTTCCTTTGGAGCACCGATGATTTGCTCTTCCGGGGTATTACCCTTACCACCAAACACCATTGCGTTACCACACTCCATGTGGAGGAGTTCTGTAGGACCAGACCAGTCACAGAATGCATTCACATAACTTGACTCCTTCGTGTAAGGACCCACACTGCCTTCCACGTCATACTCTGCTTCGCCCTGCTTTGCCACCTTAACACCGTTTGAGAGTGCTGTCACGGCAGACAGATGACCACCAGAAGAGAAACCAGATGTAGCGATGAAAGAAGTGTCAAACTTGTACTTGGCAGCATTGGCACGGATGAAGCGGATGACCGCCTTGATGTCATTCACTTGAGCAGGCCATTTGCCATCACGGATGGAACGGTGGTTAGGTGTCACCACAGCATAACCAGCCTTGAGCAACGCAGCGCAGATGGTGTTGATGTCGGCAGCCCCCTTGGAATTGTTGCTGCCCCATGCACTTCCATAGATATGCACCACCACAGGATACTTGTCCTTCACTTCTTTTGGAAGGTAAATGTCAAGCATGTGATAAACCTGTCCGTCATCGCCAGCATAGTTGATGTCCGTAAATTTCTCGGAATACTCCGCTTGAGTCTGAGAACTCTGGTCTCCGCCAAAGCCACCAAAACCGCCGAAGCCTCCACCAGGGAAACCACCACCAGGGAAACCGCCGCCAGGAAAACCGCCGCCAGGCTGAGCCATCAATGCTGTTGTACTCATCAGTGTAGCACCAAGTGCCAATGTTTTCAAATAACTCTTCATAATTTTGTTTTTTTACTAGGTTAGAGTGATTAAAAAAGTTTATAATAAAAAGAATAACATTATTTTGGATGTAAAAAACACCAGAAAGTTTAATCCACACCTCCCAACTTCGTCACTTTTTTATGTAAATCTTGCTGTCCATAGTTTTTCACCTTTTTGTTAGACATCTTTTTATAGTCCCATCATTATTTTTCTTTCAAATTTGCTTTTGTAAGGGAGTGGAAGGTGGAGAGAATAGAAAGAAAGAAATAAAAAACAAAAGAAAAAAGGTCTTGTCTGTTACTTTTGACACAATCTCCTTTAGTTGTAGAGGGAAGAAAATGGTCTTGACACAATTCTACTACCCCCCCCCCCAATTGACATGGGACACGTCGGTTTTTGACCAAAATCGGTCATTTATGTGGCTAATTCCTAACTATCCATCCCTTTCATGCTGAGTTGCATTCTGCCACGTTGCAAATCCACGCCAATCACGCGCACAGTGACGTGCTGATGCAATTGTACTTCTTCTGAAGGATCTTTCACAAAATGGTCAGCCAATTCGCTGATGTGGACAAGTCCCTTGGTGTGGACTCCAACATCGACAAAGCAACCGAAGTTGGTGATGTTGGTAATGATACCCGGAAGAATCATGCCAACCTGCACATCTGCCAAGTCCTTCACGTCTTTGGAGAACTCGAATACGGTGAGTTGCTGACGGGGGTCACGACCTGGTTTGGCAAGTTCTTGCATGATGTCTTCAAGCGTGGGAAGACCCACTTTGTCGGTCACATATTTGTGAATGTCAATATGGCTGCGCACTTCTTTATTCGCCATCAGTTCTGCCACAGAACATTGCTGGTCTTTTGCCATCCGTTCCACAATGGGATAGCTCTCGGGATGAACAGCACTGTTGTCCAATGGATTTTTTCCTCCACTCACACGCAAGAATCCTGCTGCCTGTTCATAAGCCTTTGGACCCAATTTGGGCACTTTCAGCAAGTCCTTTCGGGAGGTGAAGGCACCATTCTCGGCTCGGTAGGTGACGATGTTTTGGGCAATGGCTGGACCAAGACCAGAGATGTATGTGAGTAGGTGTTTGCTGGCTGTGTTCACGTTCACGCCCACCTTGTTCACACAGAGTTCAACGGTTTGGTCAAGGGAGTGCTTCAGTTCCTTTTGGTCCACATCCTTCTGGTATTGCCCCACTCCGATGCTGCTGGGGTCAATCTTCACCAGTTCTGCCAAAGGATCCATGAGACGGCGACCGATGCTAACCGCCCCACGCACCGTCACGTCATAATCGGGAAACTCTTCTCGTGCCACCTTGGAGGCAGAGTAGATGCTGGCTCCGTCTTCGCTCACCACGAAAATTTGAATTACCTTGGGCAAGCCAAGACCACGTACGAACTCTTCAGTCTCTCGGCTGGCGGTTCCATTGCCGATGGAGATGGCTTCAATCTTATATTGCTTGGTGAGTGTCCAGAGTTTGTCGGCAGCGGCACGGCGTTCGTTCTTGGGAGGATGGGGATAAATCGCCTCATTGTGAAGCAGGTTACCCTCAGCATCAAGACACACGACCTTGCAGCCTGTACGGAAACCCGGGTCGAGTGCCAAAACACGTTTCTGCCCTAAAGGGGGAGACATAAGCAGTTGTTCGAGGTTCTTGACAAAGATGCGGATGGCCTCTTGGTCGGCACGCTCCTTGGAGATATTGGCAAACTCCGTTTCAATGCCGGGCTTAAGCAATCGTTTGAAGCCGTCTTCGATGGCATCCCACACAAGTTCTGCGCTCTTGCTCGAATTGTGCAGGAATTGTCGGTCTAACCGATCAAGGCATCGCTCGTCGTCTCCACTGATGCTCACTCTCAAGATGCCCTCTGCCTCGCCTCGGCGCATCGCCAACAAACGGTGAGAGGCACACTTGGCAAGTTTCTCCGAGAAATCGAAGTAGTCTCGGTATTTCTGCGCCTTCTGTTCCCATTCTTCTTCGTCCTCCTTGTTCTTGGCCTTGCACTTTACTTTCACAGAAGTGATGACGGCATCTTTCTTGAAGTTGAAACGTACAATGTTTCTCGCTTCTTCGCTCTCACTCACCTGTTCTGCAATGATGTCCTGCGCACCCTGTATGGCCTCCTCGATGCTTGCCACACCCTTTCCCTTGCCGACAAACTCCCTAGCCTTTTTGTCCACATCTGCAGCGGGATTCTGTTGCATCAAAAAAGTTGCTAATGGTTCCAACCCCTTCTGTCGAGCCACCTCTGCACGAGTTTTCCGCTTGGGTTTAAAGGGCAGGTAAATGTCCTCCAGTACAGTGCTGTCCCATGAACCTTCGACACGGGTCTTCAAATCTGGAGTCAGTTTACCTTGCTCCTCAATGTTTTTCAGGATGGTCTCCTTGCGTTTTGCCAGTTCGTTGAGTTTCTCCAAATGGTCGCTCACGCTTGCCACTTGCACTTCGTCAAGGGCACCTGTCACTTCCTTTCTGTATCGACTGATGAATGGAATGGTGCATCCCTCTTCCAACAATCCTACGGTACCAGCAACCTGACGTTCACTGATGCCAGTCGCCTTTGATATGAGTTCTGTGAAAATTGTGTTCATGAATGCTATTCAATTTTGGAATTGCAAAGGTAGGAAAAAAATAAAAAAGGCAAAGCATTATATGAAAAAATCCATTGTTTGTCTAAAGAATATTTAAAAAGAACCTCTTTGGAAATTTTCTTTTGGAAGAGTGAAGAATTTGTAGTATTTTTGCAACGAGAAAAGAACGAAAACGAAAAATCCGTTCAATCCGCAAAATCCGTGAGAGAAAAATCTGTGGGAATCAGAGAAATCTGCGGGATGAATAAATAAAAGAAAATGGAGAATCAAAACACAGTCAAATGGGGATTTATCGGCTGCGGTGAAGTGACGGAGAAGAAGAGTGGCCCTGCTTTCAGTATGATAGAAGGCAGTGAAGTGGTGGCTGTGATGAGCCGCGACAAGGACAAGGCCAAATCCTATGCTAAACGTCATGGCATCAAGAAGTATTATGCTGACGCTCTGTCGTTGGTGAGCGACCCAGAGGTGACCGCTGTGTACATCGCCACTCCCCCATCCTCTCATGCCACTTTTGCCATCATGGCGATGAAAGCGGGAAAGCCTGCCTATATCGAGAAGCCTTTGGCTGCCAGTTATGAGGATTGCCTGAGGGCGAACCGCATCAGCCAATTGACAGGCGTTCCTTGTTTTGTGGCTTTCTACCGACGCTACCTACCCTATTTCGAAAAGGTGAAGCAGATTGTGACGGGTGGAGAAATCGGAGATGTGCTGACAGTGCAGATTCGTTTTGCTGTGCCACCAAGGGAACTTGACTATAAGAGCGGAAAGGAATTGCCATGGAGATTGCAGCCTGAAGTGGCAGGAGGTGGCGGATACTTCTATGACCTCGCTGCACATCAGATAGATTTGTTGCAATATTGGTTCGGTCCTGTCATAGAGGCTGAAGGATTCTGCCAAAACATGGCTGGTCTATATAAAGTGGAGGACACGTTCAATGCTTGTTTTCGATTCAGCACCGGATTGACAGGCAGTGCATCTTGGTGTTTTGTTGCACACGAATCGGCAAGAAGGGATCGAATCTCCATCGTCGGCACGAAAGGGAAACTCGTATTCTCTGTATTTGATTATGAGCCTATCGTACTTGACACGGAGCGAGGACAAGAACAAATAGTGATTCCTAACCCTCCATATGTGCAGATGGGACTGATTGAGAAAGTGGTGAGACACTTGCAGGGAAAAGAGAAGTGCGATTGCGATTCACTCAGTGCCACTCCGACCAATTGGGTGATGGATCGCATATTAGGGAAGATATAGAGTTATGTGCATGGGGATAAAACAAGTATTGTGTACAGTATCGTTGGTCTTTGTTTTATGCATGACTACAAAAGCCCAAAATGACTCAACGTCAATCGCTGGAGATATGGATGAGTTGACTATTGACAGCATTGTGGTGACAGGAAAAAAGAACAGGTTCTCTTTACCTCGCATCATGAGTGGTGTGGAGAAATTCTTTATGGGATGCGACACAAACTACGTCACTCCTCAAAAATACAACCTGACGGTTCAAATGGAATTGTCATACTGGCATGACTATTATTTCCTACGGTCGTCACAGACAGGCAACACAATGGTCATCCAGTCCGACCCGTCTGTTATTCTTGGAGGATATATTTATTACAGCATCCTTGGATACGGTGCCGTGTGGAACCTGAACGACCTTGGCATTAGGGCAGGCAAGACAAACGGAACCTCTTTACGGCAATCGCTCGTCGTTCATACGGCGAAATTTTTTGCCGAATACTATACGTTCAATTCTGGAAAGGGGGCAGAAATAAGGAGCGTAAGTAAAATTGAAACGAAGGGAAAAGACAGAGCTTTTCACGGCTTAGACTCCAGATGCAACGGATTCAATGTCATATACATGTTTAACAATCGCCATTTTTCGTGGCCTGCAGCATTCGGAGCCAATGCGGTACAACGGAAGAGTTGTGGCAGTTGGAGCATCGGATTCCAGTATAACCATCAAAATATCACTTTTGACAAAGATGCATTGCCTGACCACATCAGAGAAGATATAGACTCTACGCTGCTGTTCACCAAAGTGAACTATCATGACTATAGCGTGAGCGGGGGATATAATTACAACTGTGTGTTGGGACGCAATGTGCTCTTTGCCATATCGTTCATTCCCAGTATCGGTTACCGAAGGTCGAACATCACGGAAGCAGAAGAATTTGGACGTTCCATCTTGAACAATGTTTCTACAGACCTTAATCTGCGCATGTCCCTCTTCTGGAACAACACGAGGATGTTCAGCGGTCTGATTTTTGAGGCACACACCTACGACTACCGAAAAGACAAGTTCGGTTTGACCAACACATACGGAACTCTGAAATACCTATTGGGAGTGAACTTCTGGAGGAAACCACGGCCCTCAAATTAACACAACCGAGAACTTTTCACCAAACCACACACAACGAAATTATTAACCTAAAAGCAAATGGTAACATGAATAAAATAATTAAAATGAATAAATTGTACACTATTCTTATTCTAATCTGCGCATCCTTATCGGGGTATGCACAGAAGGCTGGGATTGACGTGACCGATGCAGACATTGTCAATGTCACTTCCATCACTCTGTCTGAAACAAGTGTCGAATTGGCTCAGTCGGAGACTCATGACCTAACAGCAACGGTTTTGCCAGCAGATGCGACCTTTCTTAATGTTGCATGGTCTTCGACAAAAGAGAGTGTAGCGACTGTGGACAATAAAGGACAAATCACAGCCATCGACATCGGCGTGTGCTACATCGTAGCCACAGCAAAAGATGATAGCGGTAAAAAAGCCATGTGCAAAGTGACAGTCAAAAGAGATGAGCCAACGGCAGATAATCTTATCATCAACGAGATTATGGCTGCCAATGTGGATGTGTATCTTGACCCTTCGTACAACTATGGCAGTTGGGTGGAGTTATATAACCCAACAGACAGGAGCGTCACGTTGGGCGGTCTTTATATTACTGATGACCTCAACAATCTGAAGAAAAACTATTTGCAAAGTACTTATGGTGCTATACCTGCTCATGGATATGCTTTGCTCAACTTTGATCACCATGAAGTGTGGACACTTCCTTCTTATCGTCAGATTGATGACAAACTGGATTGTGATGGTGGTATCATCATCATCTCTGATGGCACAAAAATCATTGCTCAGCAGGAATATCCTGAGGCTATCTCACGAACATCGTATGCCCGCACCACTGACGGAGGAAGTACATGGGCAGTCACAGGCAATCCGTCCCCTGGAACATCTAACCAAACTAATGGATGGTTTGCCAGCAAACGGGTGGAGCCACCTATTGTGGACAAGGATGGGCAACTTTTTAATGGGATTCTGCAGGTGAGTGTCAATATACCCAAGGGAGCAACCTTGAAATACACAACTGATGGCACCACTCCCACTCTTGACAACGGAAAGGTCTCTCCTACAGGAATGTTCTCGGTGAGGAGTACCACTTGCTACCGCTTCAGATGCTTTCAAGAGGGGTATCTTCCTTCAACAGTTGTAACTCGTTCCTATATTCTGGAGGACAAAGACTATTCCTTTCCTATTATTTCAGTAGTCACCGATAACAAGAATCTGAACTCTACGGAATATGGTGTGTTCCAAAGGGGACCTAACGGACGTCCTGGTCATGGACAAAGCTCCAACTGCAACTGGAACATGGATTGGGACAGACCCGTGTCATTTGAGTACATCACAGAAGATAACAAGTGCCTCATCTCTCAGGAGTGTGACCTTTCCGTCAGTGGAGGATGGACACGTGCGTCAAATCCAAAGTCTTTCAAGTTGAAGGCAAGCAAAGAATACGATTTCAATAATTTCTTCCAAGCGCAGTTCTTTGACGAGAAGCCATACATCAAGAACAAGACCTTGCTGTTTCGCAATGGCGGTAACGACGGGAGTTGCCGTGTGAAGGATGTTGCCATCCAGCAGGTGGTATCGCGCAGCGGCCTCTACGTGGACCATCAAGCATGGCAACCTGTGCATGTGTTTATCAATGGTGCCCATTATGCCGTGCTCAATATGCGCGAGCCAAACAATAAACATCATGCCTATGCCAACTATGGCATTGACACAGACGAGATAGATCAGTTTGAAATTACACCAGACTCCGGCTATGTGCAGATGGAAGGAACGAAAGATAGTTTCAACCATCTGCTGGCACTAAGCGAAAATGCAGAGAATGAAGTTACATATGAAGAAATCCGTCAGATGCTCGATGTGGACGAATTTATCAACTACATGGCTGTGGAACTGCACATCGGAAACTGGGACTGGCCACAAAACAACGCCAAGGGATTCCGTGATAGAAACGATGGAAAATTCCATTTTGTCCTCTTCGACCTTGACGGTGCATTCAACATCGGTGGCAACGATGTGTTCAATACGTTCTTCAACAAGGAATACTACACTTTAGACAATCTGCATGGATACGACTATTCCAAGAATGAAAGCATCGAGGGAAAGCGATACAAGAAGCAGATTGAAATAGTAACACTGTTCAAGAATCTGTTGAAAAATGAAGAATTCCGTAAGCAGTTCATTGACACATTCTGCATCATTGGAGGCTCCGTGTTACAGCAAAACAAAGTGGAAGAGATTGTGAACGATGTGGCAAGTTATCTAGCAACGGGAAACTTCGTGAATCCATGGAATACAGCAAACGACGTGAAGAACAAGTTGAGTTCACGCAACAATAATGCAACGTATGCATTGCAGAACTGCTCATACATGAATCTTAAAAATACAGAACGTCAGAGAGTACTGATTTCATCTAATGGAACTTCTAATGCAAAGGTGATGGTCAATGGCATGGAACTGCCCTATGGCGAATTTGACGGTTATCTCTTCGCTCCCATCACGCTGAAAGCCGTGGCTCCTGCGGGGTATCGCTTCGCAGGATGGGCAAACGCCAGTACCACAAAGACGACAAGCGTATTTGCGACAGGCACAACTTGGAAGTACTACGATTCGGGAACACTTGACCAAGAAGAATGGAAAGCCACTAACTACAGCGACACCAAGTGGAAACAGGGTAAAGCGCGCTTCGGTTATGATTATAACAAATGGCACACAGACCTTAACACGGAAACGGAGGGGTACCTACCAACTTATTATTTCCGAAAGTCATTCAACATCAATACCGCCCCGTCAGCAACAGACGAGTTCATACTCGACTACATTGTCGATGATGGAATGATTGTGTATGTAAATGGTGTGGAAGCAGGACGCTACAACATGCCGGATGGCCATGTGTCATACAATTCTTATGCAAGTAGCTATGCACACGACAATCCTGACAAAGGACAGATGACCTTAAAGGGGACACTCTTCAAGAGAGGCACAAATGTGATTGCTGTAGAAGTGCACAATAACAATAACACATCAAGTGACATTCTATGGGATGCATCACTCTTGCGCGTGGAACAAGACAACTTACAGAATCTGGTTTCGGAGGATGAGGAATACACACTGCCCTCTTCCGACAAGCAAAACATTTCTGCAATGTTCAAGAAGATTCCAGAAGCAGAAACACTGGCAGAAGGCATCACCCCTGTCCGAGTGAACGAGGTCAGCGCTGCCAACTCCATTTACATCAACGACTACTTCAAGAAGAATGACTGGATTGAACTGTACAACACCACTGACGAGCCCATTGACATCAAGGGCATGTATATCTCCGACAACACAGAGAAGCCAGAGAAGTATCAGGTGCCGACTGACGACGTGAAACTCAACACTGTCATCCCCGCACACGGATACAAGGTCATCTGGTGCGACAAACTCGACAACATCGGAACCGACATCCACACGTCCTTCAAACTGGCAGCCGAGGGCGGTGATGTGGTCATCACCACAGAGAACTACTCGGACGTGCTGAGCTATGGCGAGCACCTCGGCACCCAGACTTTCGGACGCTATCCCGATGGCGCAAACGACACCTATGTGATGAATGCGCCAACCATCGACAAGGCAAACTTGATTGGATCATACGACGAACGCTACATCAAGCCGGAAACCCCGGAGTCTGACGGCATCCGCTCTTACACGAAGGAGGGAGGCATCGCCATCGCCTATGTGGAAGGAGCCATTAACGTCAAGAGCGAAGAGTCTCCCATTCGGGCTGCAGACATCTACAACATGTCGGGCATGAAGATGGAAAACACGCTGTTCGGCAGTGCCAACAGCCGCTTCGTGACCCTCAATGTGACTGAACTGCCAAGAGGCATCTACATTGTTAAGGCATCCACAGAGGATGGCAACGAGAGCCATATCAAATTCATCATAAAGTAAGAAAAAAAGGTATTTTATTACTGAAAGTGGATATCTTGTGAAAATAATCAACTTTTGAGTGACGAAGAGTGATTTTTTTGTTCTATATTTGCAAAACCAAACATAGAAGAAAATAGAAATCCACTCTTCGTCACTCATTCGTAAATAGGAATAACACGAACTACAAATTATACATACATGAAAGAAATGATTCTTGTTACTGGTGGAACAGGTTTTATCGGTTCACACACGACTGTAGAACTCCAACAAGCAGGGTATGGAGTGGTCATTATTGACAATTTGTCCAATTCCAAAGCCTCTGTTCTTGATGGTATTGAAAATATAACAAGAATTCGTCCTGCATTTGAGAAAGTAGATTTGAATGACTTTGCAGCAACAGAAGCCGTATTTAAGAAATACCCCATCAAAGGTTGTATTCACTTTGCCGCCTCGAAAGCGGTAGGAGAATCAGTGGAAAAACCGTTGCTCTATTATCGTAACAATCTCAACTCGCTCATGAACGTGCTTGAATTGATGACTAAATATAATGGTAAGGGCATCATTTTTTCCTCATCCTGCACGGTGTATGGACAACCCACCAAAGAAAATCTTCCCGTCACGGAACAAGCACCTATCCAGAAGGCACTTTCTCCTTATGGAAACACGAAGCAGATTAACGAAGAAATCATACGGGACTACATCCATTCGGGTGCTCCTATCAAATCTATCATTCTTCGCTATTTCAATCCTATCGGAGCACACCCATCAGCACTCATCGGTGAGTTACCAAATGGTGTACCTATGAACTTGATACCATTTGTCACTCAAACTGCCATTGGAATCCGTAAACAGTTAAAAGTGTTTGGAAATGACTATAACACTCCTGACAAAACATGCATCCGCGACTACATCTATGTGGTCGACTTGGCAAAAGCACACGTGAAAGCCATGCAACGAGTGCTTGAACAGGAAACAGAGCCTGTAGAGGTGTTCAATATCGGTACGGGACATGGCTATTCCACTCTCGAAATCATCGAAGGTTTTGAAAGAGCTACAGGCGTGAAGTTGCCATGGGAATATGCACCTCGTCGAGAAGGTGACATCGAAGCCATATGGGGTAACGTGGACAAAGCCAACAAAGTGTTAGGATGGAAAGCAGACACACCTCTTGAAGACATTCTCCGTTCTGCTTGGAAATGGCAGGAGAAACTTCGCACAGACGAAGTGCAATAGAATCATAACGTGTCAGGGAGGTTCAGACACTATCCTGATATGCACCAAAACAACGTTCTGGTCGTGTACTAGAATCGTTTGTCGTGTTTTATTTTGTGTTTGTGTTGTGGCTATTCTTTTTCGCGAGAAAAGGGGTCGCCCTTTGTTGAGCAGTATCATGGTGATAGTTGACCAAGCAACTGTCACTTTCCGCCAGTCCATTTCAGAAAAGGTCTTGTTTCCGTGTTCATGCTCATATGCCGTTTAGCCGTGGGCAAAAAGAAAGCGTACTCTCATTGGCATACAATAAAGAACGGAGGGACTATCTTGCGGATAGCTCCTCCGTTCTTTTTTCTTTTATTACTGTCCGCTAAACTTTTTTTTCATTAGCATAAAATTAGGGCTGGAACCAATTGCAGGTTTCAGCCCTTTTGGTTACTTTTGTTGTCGCCAAACAAAACCAATCGTAACCATGGGCAAAAGTACACATTTTTTCGGACAGCCGACGAAACGGCACCGAGGAGTGGATAATGAGAATCATTGATTCGACCACCATCACCCTGTTCTCCAACGCCATCTTCAAGGGTGTCGGACGCCATCCGAAGACAGGGAAGAAGAAGGGTGGCATCAAGGTCCATTCCGTCATCCATGCCAATGAGGGAGTACACTGCGACGTCAGGTTCACCTCTGCTGCCACGAATGACTCCTTCATGCTCGCTCCGAGCCATTTCAGCCATGACGAGATTGTCGCCCTCGACCGGGCATACATCAGAAGTTCGAGAAGCTCATCGAGCGAAACGTCACATACATCACGAAGATGAAGAAAAGCCTGAAATACGATGTACTGGTGGACTGCATGGACATGAATCCCAATGGCCAGATGGAATACAGGGAGCAGGTGGTCGTTTTCCGAAAGGATGGCATCAACCATATCGCTCGCATCATCACATACGTGGACATCAAGAAAGGAAAGACGCCGAAACTGATCTCGCTACTTACAAACGACTTTGACATGCCCATGGAAAACATCGTGGCCATATACCGCAGGCGATGGCAGATAGAGTCGCTCTTCAAGCAGATAAAGCAGAACTTCCCCCTCAGATACTTCTATGGAGAGAGTGCCAATGCCATAAAGATACAGATATGGGTCACTCTTATTGCCAATTTGCTGCTGTCAATCCTGCAAAGCTCGCTGGAAAGACGCTGGAGCTTCTCCGGGCTGGCTACAATGGTAAGGATAGTGCTGATGGAATACCTCAACATGAATACTTTCTTCAACATGCCCGATGCTGACATGAAAATGATGCTCGAAGAGGCTGCAGAATCACCCCCGGATGACAACAAAAATGAATAAAGGGGGCTTGTCACGTAAAAGAAACTATCCCGACTCCTGGGTCTCAAGGAGTTGGGATAGCTATAACTATGTTTAGCGGACAGTAATAAAAATAAAACGAAGAACACGAAGTTGTTCAATTCGCAATCTGCCATCTGGGGCGATTCCCTTTCTCGCTCGATAACGAAAAAAAACTCCCCACCAGCGCTATGCTGAGGGGAGACCGTCATTTTATCCTAATCAATCCTACTACCTTATGGGGGCAAAACATTGCTGTCATTCATAGGCATAAACCAGCCCGTATTTCTCGTGGAGCCGGCGTAGCGAACCGTCTGCCTTCATCTGGGCGATGACGACATTGACATAGGCGAGGAGGTCATCCTGTCCCTTGCGCATCAGCACCCCGATTTCGCCGTGAGTGAAAGGAGCATTGATAAGCGGAGCAGCAAGGCGTGGGTCGTTCTGCACGTACCACGGAGCCTCGGTGATTTCGGTGATCATCACATCGGCATGGTCGTCAGCCACCTGCGAGGGAATTTCCTCGTTCTTCTGGTGGACGATGATGGTGGCGTGGGTGAGGTTCTCATTGGCAAACTTCTCGTTCAGTCCGCCAGGGTTCACCATCACACACACCTCCGGCTTGTTGATGTCAGCCAGCGACTGGTAACGGTCTGCCTCGTCTGCGCGACAGAGAATCGTCTTGCCATTGGCCAGATAGCCCTCCGACATCAGCATCGTTTCCTTGCGGGCATCGGTGATAGTGATGCCACCGATGGCGAGGTCGAAGGTCTGCGGTTCGGCTAACACATCGGCTGTCAGTGTAGGCCATGAGGTCTGCACAAACTCGATGTCCACGCCCAGCCGTTCGGCGATCTTCCCTACCACTTCGATGCCGAAGCCCCAATAAGTGCCGTCGTCCTCCCGATACGAGAGCGGACGATAGTCGCCGGTGGTTCCCACCAGCAGCATGCCACGTTCTTGAATGTGAGCGATGGTGGGTTGGTCCACCGTTGCCATCTGATTGTCATCGTTACTACAACATGTGATGACACATACACCGCATACGATGGCAAGGATGGCGAACAGTGCCCAAAGTCTTGTCTGCCTCATTGTCTTATTCTTGTTTGATTCTTTTTTCGGTGTCAGGCGGGCGGAACCGCAACCCACCACTCTACTCCAACGAAATTAAAATTCATTGAATCACGTCGCAACTCGGCCCAATCAATGTGTTTCATTTATTAATACTTTTTGACGGTCCTTGATGAGAATTCCCAGCATCTCATTGGTAGCCTGTGTACCGTCAAGGCGGTAAGCAGGCTGTGAGTCTGTGCTCTGGCGAGTGATGGAACGCACAGCGGTGGGTTGCTCTGGTGTCCAAACTTCACGATGAAGCACCTGTGTCATGCAATGGGCGGCTCCGTATCCGTCAATCAGGCTTTCCAGCGGAATCCACTCCACGGTGACACGAGCATCACGGAAGCGCTGCTGCAACTCCTCACTCTGTCCTCCAACTGCCATGATATGGCGTGGGGCTATGGTCAGGAAATTGTTGGCGTAGTGCATCTCATCATCATAGTCAATGGGAATAATCTCGAAGCCGCGGCTTTTGATGTAGTCCACGAACGGCTGGTCCTGCTTCCACAGTGAATAGTCCTTAGTTCCCGGCTTGCGTACCCAGATGTCGCAGGTATTGTATTCTGGAGCACCAGGACTGGCTTCGAAACGGCTCTTTACCATCGTACAGAGATTGTCGTCAATGATGTTGAAGTGGGTGTCAAGGTGCATCTGCATCTGCCAAAGTTTATGGTCGCGCACCACCACAACGGTGTCGTGTCCGAAAGCATCGGCCTCCATCAGTTGACGGATACCCTCGTCATTTGTGCGCATACCGCAACCTATGAACGAAACATTGCCAGCAGGTATGTAATCACCCCCCTCCAGTCTCCCGTCGCCCTCGATACAAAGAACAGGCTTCAGTCCGAGGTGCTCGTAACAGAGTGCAATGATGCTCGTCTCAGGAGAGCGCTGTGTACTGTTCATGTTGCAGATGACCTGTCCGCGTGGTGTTGTGATGCTTTGGTCGCGTGTAAAGTACAAGTTCATCAGCGGATTCTGTATATACTGGGCTTCGTAACCTGTATTATTGTCCGTTTTCAAGAGTTTCACAGTTGGTTGCAAAAGAATGCAGCGTATCAGGTCGTTGCGAGTCATTTTTGACAACACTTCTTGGCGGTAGGCTTCGGTCTTGTCAACATCTTCGTCAGGAATGTTGCTGATATCATAGGTAAGTACATCCGCTGCAAGTGTTCTCAAACTGTCAATACCCACCTCGGTGAGGATGTCGATGACCGTGTGTACGCGTATGCCGTTCTTCTCAAGCATACTGATGTATCCCCGATGCTCCTCAGCCGCCTTGTCCACATTGAAGTAGTCCTCGAAGAGACCTGCCGAGGGGTGGATGACGCCGTTGAACAGTTCTTGTCCTGGCGTGTGCATCAGTATGTCGCCCGCTTTCGACCACTCGGCCTGCGGATAAACCATCTTAGACATCTCCTGTGCTTGTATTTTGGTGCCACAGACGGTTAGGATGGCGGCAATCACCCACAATTTGGTCTTTTTCATGTCAATTTGTTAAATAATGTTGAATATATTGTTATTGATTTACTGTTTCCTTTTCTTTCGCGAAGCATGCCACCAACCCATAGGTGATGGTGGGGCGTATCCAGATTTCAATGAGCAGATAATCGGTGTATTCGTTGATAGGTTCCAGATAGATGTCGTAGTTGTAGAGTGTGGCAATGAGCATATCGACGACACAAATTGTCCACAGGTTGCGCTTGGTGTAACTCTGCCAGTTCTTGCGCGCATAGAAATAGGTGAGCAGGAGGAGCAGGAGCACAGAGAGGGTGAGGCACACCAGATGAAGGGAGTAGAAAGCCAAGGGTGGAGGAAAGAGGATATCGCGCAACAGCACCGTGATGCCCACACACACCGAGCACCTGTAGTTGAACCGCTGCGTTTCAAGACGGTTGAAAAAGTACATCCACATCATGACCAGGCAGGCGATGTAAAACACGTTGAGCACGAGTTCTGGCCACGCCTCCTTCAGTCCGAAATGAGCAACACCATAGAGCATGACACCTACCGATGCTATACCAGCCACGGCTGTGATGACAATGTCAAAGATTTGTGTTTTCGTATTAAATCTGAGCATAGTATAGTTTTGTGTAGTTTTCCTAGTTTATGCAAAGATATATAAAATTATCCTACAAAACAATCTCCGTGTATGTTTTTTATCAGATTTTGTATATATTGAAACAATTTTTACAGATTTTGAAAGTCGGGGGGGGCAGATTACTTGGTCATGTCGCGCATCCACGCTGTCACACTCTGTCCCATGCGTTGTTTGAGCACGATTTTTTCTGCTTTTGGAATTTGTTCGCTGTGCGCACAAAGAAATCAATCAAATCTTTTCAAAATCTTTCAAAATATATTGTTGCATTTGTACAGAGATGGATCTGGCAACTCCGCTAAAGGTTCGAGTTTTAACCTCTACCTTTGCCGTGGGGTCGAAGGGCTTACCGCTGTCGCTGATGACGAACGAGAGCATACCGTCAGTTATCGTGGCGACGATGGTCACTGTCCGCACCTGTCTTCTATTTGTACTGTATGGCCATCATCGTCAGGTCATCGCTCTGTTCGGCATCGCCGACGAAGGCGTGGACAGCATCGACCATCTGATCCACCAGTCGGCACGGTGTCAGCCCTCCGCTGTCAACTGCCACCTGGGCTATAGTCAGCATCCGCTCATCGCCAAACTGTCTGTGCGTGATGTCCTCGGCCTCGTTCAAGCCGTCGGTATAGAGGAAAATGACGGTGCCATTGTCGATGTCCGTCTCCTGTCCGACAAATTCCCAGCCGGGCATGATACCTGCGGGCAGATTGCTGTTCACTGGTAGCAGACCGACGCTGCGCTCATCCCTGGAGATGAGCAGCGGCGGGTTATGACCCGCGTTACAATAAGCCATGTGTCCTGTATCGAGGTCGATGGTACCGACAAACAGCGTGACGAACATGCCCTGCTCGTTGTTTTCGGAGATGGTGTTGCTGAGTTGGGTGACGATACGGTCGGGCTTTTCCTCGTGGGCTGAGATGGTTCGGAACAGCGCCCTCGTGACAGTCATCACCAGCGAGGCGGGAATACCCTTGCCACTCACGTCGCCGATGCAGAAGAAGAGTCTGCCATCGCGGATGTAGAAGTCATAAAGGTCGCCGCCCACGGCCTTGGCGGGCGTCAGTTGTCCGTAGATGCTCACCTCGTCGCAGTCGGGAAACGGCGGGAACGTTTTGGGCAGCATGGCCATCTGGATGGCACGGGCTATGTGCAACTCACTCTCTATTGATGCTTTCTGGGCGGTAGTGTCCTTCAGTTCCTCAATGTAACGGACGAGCGACTGTTGCATATCGGCAAACGAGTGGCTCAATTGCCCTATCTCGTCGATGCGGTGGAAGTCGGGCATCTGCGCATCGAACTGTCCCGACGCAATGGTCTCGGCCTCCTTGGCCAGTCGTCCAAGGGGGCGCAGTTCGCGGGTGATGATGCGGATGAAGAAGAAGAGCATCAGCAACAGCCCCACCGCCATGATGCTCCACACAATGTGGCGCAGACGGTTGAAGCCACTGAAGATGTCGCTCTCTGGGCAGACGATGGCCATCGAGCAGCCCGTCTGTCCAAGAGGTTTGTAGAACACGTAACTATCCACGCCGTCTATCTCCATCCGTTTCATGCCCTCCTCACCGCGCTGCGTGACCCAAGGCGGTCAGGACTGTATCAGGCCGGTCGATGGTCTGCGTAAAAATAGTCTGGCGGGTTATCTTCGCCGTGTCGGGATGCACAAAGTAGGTACCACCACGACCAATCATGATGCTGTAGGAGTTGGGATAGGGCTTGGTCTCGGAGATGGTCTTCGACAACCAGTTCAGAGACAGGCTGGTGTTCACGACACCAATCACTGCACCCTCCTTGTCCTTGATGGTCTGACAGTAACTGGTCACCATCCCGTAACTATTGCTTGGTGCGTCATAGTCCATATAGGGTTCCGTCCAGCACGGACGGTCGAGCAGTTTGGCCATCAGATACCAGTCCATGTAGAAATACTGATAATGGTCACTACCGCCCTGAATGGTACGGATGGTGTCGCCATCATGCAGGGAGTAGGCCGAGAAATAGCGGCCCTTGTCCTCGAAGTGATAGGGTTCGAAGGCTATGGAGCAGTTGTAGAAGTCGGGATTATTTAGCAGCATGCCACGGCTATAGACGAACATCGAGTCGGCCTTGTCGGGATGCCGTTGCACCAGCCACCCGGTCATTTGGGTAGCCACCTCCACGCGGTTCAAGATGCCCTCTACACGCAGCGAGGTCTTGTCGAGTATCTGCGTGGCTCGGCTGATGGCCTCCTGATGCACGGCCTCGCGTGCCTGCCAGACAAAGAAGCCCAACGACGCATTAAAGATGACGGCGGCGAACAGCACCACACACAGGCTGAGCCTGACGGACAGCCTTCGGCGGAAATATGCAATCAGTTTCTTCATTGTTCAAATTCTTTCATTTTCCACATGATACATGATATTGTTATATCGGCATCTCGTTATTCCGACAACTCCTCGTACGTCACTTCGCGTTCCAGCATCATGTTGCTCTTCATCAGTTGGGATGCCTGTCTCACCATGTCCGGACGCAGACGGAACTCGCGTCTCTTCGACTCGCGATCCACCTGCAGGCGCAGCACTTCCTTGAGCATCAACCGTTGCAACGTGCGGTTGGTGGCAATGCGGTCTTTCTCCACCCACTCCATCACAATGTCCAGCGCCTCCTCAGGATGCTGTGCGGCCCACTCCCACCCCTTGCGGCTGGCAGCAGCAAACTTGCGAGCCTCGTCACGGTGGTGCTCGTAGTAGTCACGGGTCATATAAACCCCGTCCTCCTGCACATTGTAGCCGTGGTTGCAGAAACGATAAACCGTCTTGTCGCTCATCTGCATGCCAGCCTGCACCAGTTGGTAGTACTCGTTGTAACTCATGGCCAGTGTGGCATCGAGGGCTCCAACCACAAACAGGTTGACGCCTTGAGCCAGCGGCACCCACTCATAGTTCAGATGGTCCTTGATGCTCATGCAGATGGCCAACTGACCAAACCCTACACTCCAGATGCCGACGCGAGCACCCTTCTGGGTCAACGGGTCTTTGCCTCGCGCTGAGACAATAACCATCGCATTGTTCATCGATGTCTGCAGAATGTTGACCAGGGGTACTCCACCGTCCACCACCTCCAACGCCTGACAGAGTTGTAGCGTCGTGGCCTGACACTCGCCCGAACGCAGACGGCTCATCGCAGGCTGTGTGACCGACGGATGTTCTATGCGTACCTTCAGCCCAGCCTCGCGGTAAAAACCTTTCGCCTCCGCTACATAGTAGCCTGCAAACTGCGCCTGTGCCGTCCACTGGGGCGTAAACACCATCTCGTCCTGAGCGTATGCGGTAACACTCAGCAGACTTATCATAATGAAAATAACTATTCTGTGCATATTACTATTGTTTTTACTCGACTTTTGGGAGTTCTCAACGTGTTCTTTTTTAACTACGAATTCCCCAAGTGCAGCGCATGGATCTGTTCGAGCAGACCTTTCGCTATGGTAGTATTGCCCTCGCCTGGACCTTTTATCCAATCGAGCAGTTGACAGAGTTCTTTCAGCCCCCCACCCTGCTTCAGCACATAGACATAGCAGAGGTTCTGGGGTGCGATGCTCTCGGAGAGGATGTCGAGGTCGGTGGCACCGAGTTGTGAGGCAGCCAGACGGTAGGCATCGTCGCTGTGCTCATCGATGAGCCGGTTCACGTCGCCGAGGGTCTCTAAACCCAGTTTCTGGAATACGCGCAGGAAGGGCATCAGCGGCACGGGGTATAGTTCTGCCTGATTGATGGCGGCAATGCGCCGGTTCAGAAGGGCGAAGGGATGCATGTCCAAATAGCGACGGAAGGTGTCGCTGTTCAAATCGACATCGTCGAGTTGGCCAGAAGCCTCCAATGCCAGCATCCGACGACGGTAGTCGGTCAACACGTTGCGCAGACGGCAGAATTCCTCATCGATGAGTTCCAGCATACCTGCCAGACGGTTGAACTGACGCTTGTACTCGTTCGGCATCTTCACGCCACCATTCTTATAGGCCGTGTCGTGGTCGAGGGTGCTCCAGACGTGCTGCAGGGCTGTGCGCATCTGTATCTCGAAGGGCAGTTCGTATAGTTGTGGCGACTCCTGGTCGGTGCCGACAGACTGCCGCAGCCTACAGATATAGTGCAGCGAGTTGTAGCCGAAACTGTCCAGCCGATGCAGTTTGCGCTTATCGACGGATTGGTTCCAATCGACGACAAACAGTTCGTTGACGATGGCTGCCACCTTATCGACGTCGGTACTGTAGAAAGTGACGATGCGCATGCCCACGATGTCGGTCACATTATCTATCGAACGGTACTTCGCACCCTTCAGTTCCAGTTTGCCAGCCAGGGAGTTCTCTGCTTTCACGCGAGACTCCATGGCCGTCACCGTCACATGCTGTTCTTTCAGGGCCTTGCGCACTGCCTCGTCGGCCAACACTGCCAGCCGCTGATAGAGGGGAAGCCACTCACGGTACTGCTCCATGAGTTCTTCGCCATGTAAGTCAAGTTGATAGTTCATACGTCGGAGGGGTTAGGATAAAACACTTGGTTGATGAGCCGTAGGAACTCCTGATAGGCGAAGGTGTCGCTGAGTTCGCTGAGCGAGGCGGCAAGCCCCCGGTAGTGCCACTCGTGCTCCTTGCGGTCTTTGACGCGGAAGAGTGACCAGAGGGCATCGCCCTGTTGGACATAGTCGCGGGCAATGGCCCGCATGTTCGAGAGTTTGTCGCCAAGTGCCACTATCTTGACATCGTAGGAGGCACGGGCCAGACGGTCGATGGCGGTCTGCTTGCGGATGTGCCAACTGTCCTCGTCTAACAGACCGTCAAGGACGATATCGCTCTCCGAAGCCACCAGTGAGGCGATGTGGTCGCCAAATTCGGCGCGTATCTGCTCCACGGTCACATCGGTGTCCTCCACGGTGTCATGGAGTGCGGCAGCGGCCAGCAGTTCCTGGTCGCTGGTCATCGTGGCTACAATCTCCACGGCTTCCATGGGGTGAACGATGTAGGGAAAGCCCTTGCCGCGACGCTCCGTCCCGGCATGGGCTCGAACCGCAAACACAATGGCGCGGTCCAGCAATGTGGTGTCTAAGGGTCTATTTGCCATTGTTTATTCCATATATTTTATATTTGGTTCTAAGTTGCTGAGGATGCCTATTTAGTGACAGGAAACACAAAACATTTTCCTCGCACTCCCATCGTGGTCACATCTGCCGAGATGATGGGGATCTTGGAGGGTGAGAAGAAAATCACCATTTAACATCTGAATCGTACCCCTCGACTACGACATGCCGTACCCCTCGGGTACACCGCACCATACCCCTCGGGTACGGCTATGTGTGTACGGATTCAGTTGCATCTGGCCATCAACGAGAAGGGCGGGGTCATCCAGTGGATGCTTACGCTGGGGAACACGGATGACAGGGAACCGCTGAAAGACAGGAACTTTACGCAGAAACTCTTCGGGAAAATCTTCGCTGACAGGGGATACATCAGCCACCCCCCTCTGTTCTTCTTCAAAATCGATGTCACTACTATAACCCGAAGAGTATCTTCAAACCACCGTCCACACCACTGAAACCCATGAATGCCATGGCGAGTAGAGAGGCGGTGACGAGGGCGATGGGCACACCACGGAAAGGTTTGGGCACATCAACCAGGTCGAGTTGCTCACGGAGTCCTGCAAAGAGCACCATGGCGAGCAAGAAACCGATGCCTGTGGAGAGGGCATAGATGATGCCTTCGAGCAGGTCATAGTCCTTCTGAATGACAAGGATGGCAACGCCGAGGATGCAGCAGTTGGTGGTGATGAGGGGGAGGAACACGCCGAGTGCCTGATAGCATGGTCTTCTTGAGAATCATCTCAATCATCTGCACCAGGGCTGCAATGACAAGGATGAACGCAATCGTCTGAAGGTATTCGAGACCAAAGGTATTGAGCACATAGACCTGAATGAGGTAGGTCACGATGGTGGCAACCACCAAGACGGCTGTCACTGCCATGCCCATGCCTGAGGCGGTATCCACTTTCTTCGACACACCCAAGAAAGGACAGATGCCGAGGAACTGTGCCAAAACGACGTTGTTGACGAAGATGGCGACAATGATGATCAATATCAAGTTTAATACGTAATCCATAATTTGTCCTCCTTATGCTTTCTTAGTGATTTTGTTGAACAATACGATAAGGTAGCCCAGCACAAGGAAGGCACCGGGTGCCAACACGAACATGAGCATGCCATAACTTTCGCCCCACAGGGTGACGCCGAAGATGGAGCCTGTGCCGAGGAGTTCACGCACAGCACCGAGGCTGGTGAGTCCGAGGGTGAAACCAAGACCGATGCCGATGCCGTCGAAGATGGAGGCAATGGGGCCGTTCTTGGCTGCAAAGGATTCGGCACGGCCGAGGATGATGCAGTTCACCACGATGAGGGGGATGAAGAGTCCGAGGCTCTTGTCGATGTCGGGGGCGTATGCCTTGATGACCATCTGGAGCACCGTCACAAGACTGGCGATAACCACGATATAGGCAGGGATGCGCACGGCATCGGGGATGAGTTTCTTAATCAGGGCAATGATGAAGTTGCTGACGATGAGCACACACATGGTAGCGAGTCCCATCGACATGCCGTTGATGGCGGAAGAGGTGGTACCGAGGGTTGGACACATACCCAAAAGAAGGACGAAGGTTGGATTCTCCTTGATGATACCATTCACCAATACTTTCAAATTATTCATAATTTTATTTACAATTTAGCAATTTACAATTTTACTATTTACAATTTTTTAGCCAGCATGGACGCCGCATGGCAAATTGTACATTGTACATTGTAAATGGTACATGAGGTTATTCTATCACTTCTGGAGTCTCAATGTCGGAGGCAGTTGTCTGCTGAGTGGCACCAGACTCGCCATCCACTGCGGAAGCCTGCTGGGAAGCACCTGAAATGACATCACCACCTGCTATGACTTTGGTGTAAGCATTCTGGATGGCACGAAGGAAGGCGCGGCTGGTGATAGTGGAAGCCGTGATGGCATCTACCTCGCCACCGTCCTTGCTCACGGTGAAGTTGTTCGTGCCAGGGTTCATGCCAATGATTTTATCTTGGAACCACTCCCCTGCCTTGGCACCAAGTCCAGGTGTCTCCTGATGTTCGAGCACTGTGTAACCCAGAATGTCGCCTTCGGTGTTGAAACCGACGAGGACTTTGAGCGGACCGCCGAAGCCGTTCTCAGTGGTGACCACTGCCTTACCGAGCAGATTGCCTTGCTTGTCTTGGATATCGTAAGCGGTGAAGGCATCCACCTCCCACGGCTCAGACACCTGAATGTCTTCGCTACCCATGACAGCCTTGATGCCAGCAGCGAGGTTCTCCGCATTGATTTTCTCAATCTGAGGAGCGGTGACCGCATTGACTGATGCCAGCACACCTGCAGCCACGATGGCGATGACTGTGAGTACCACCAACATGTTGGTTAATGAAGATTTTAACTTTTTCATACGCTGTCCTCCTTTATTTCTTGGCTGGCACTTCGCCGAAGCGCTTGGGTTTGAACTTGTTGTTGATAAGTGGCACAAAGGCATTCATGATGAGGATGGCGAACGACATACCCTCAGGATAAGCACCGTAGGCACGGATGATGACCGTGAGGAAGCCGATGGCGACACCATAAACCAACTGTCCGTTCTTGCTCATGGGAGAGGTGACGTAGTCAGTTGCCATGAAGATGGCACCGAGCAGAAGACCACCACTCAATAGTTCTGCCAACGGATTGGCATAGACAGGGTTGGCAAGATTCAGCAATCCCGTAATGACTACCACTGTGACCAGGATGCTGACAGGAATGTGCCAAGTAATGACTTTCTTCACCAACAAGATAATGAAGCCAAGGATAAGGGCTGCCGCACACACCTCACCGAGACAACCACCAGTATTGCCCAAAAGCATGTCCTGGAAGGATGGGAGGTCGTTCAGCATGTCGGGGTTGCCGCTCTTGAAGGCTGCCTTCATGACGGAAAGGGGAGTTGCGCCTGTATCTGCATCCCGATAGGTGCCGAAGTCCTGACCAGGAATGGGCCATTGGGTCATATCGACAGGGAACGAAATGAGCAGAAAGGCACGACCTGCAAGGGCTGGATTGAAGAGGTTACAGCCCAAACCGCCGAAGGTCATCTTAACAATGCCAATGGCGAAGAGCGCACCCACCACGATAATCCAAGGCTGGATGTTGCTGGGCATGTTGAATGCCAGAAGAATGCCCGTGAGGATGGCAGAGCCGTCGCTGACGGTACACTTGGGGTTCTTCAGCATGAACTTGTTAATCGCCCACTCGAAGAACACACACGATGCCACCGAGATGGCGGTAGTTATGATTGCACCTACACCGAAACTGATGAACGAGCAGAGGAGTGCTGGTACGAGGGCGATGCACACCCAGTACATGTTCTTCTGCACAGAATCGCCACCATGCACGTGAGGTGAAAGTGATACTACTAATTTATTCATTGTTTCTTATTTTTTTGCTGCCATTTGACGGGCGCGAATGTTTGTCATTACGGTTGTTTTACCCACACGGATGAGGTCAAGCAGCGGGCGGTTAGACGGACAGGTGAACTGACACGAACCGCACTCGATGCAACTGGTGATGTCTTCTGCCTCCACCTTGTCCCACATCTTCTTGCCAGAGCAAGTGGCAAGGAGATAAGGTTCAAGTCCCATCGGACAGGCACTCACGCACTTGGCGCAACGGATGCAGGGCTGAGGTTCGCCACGACGCGCCTCCTTGCCGCTCATGATGAGCACACCAGAGGAACCTTTGCAGATAGGCACATCGGTATTCACGAGTGCCTTACCCATCATCGGTCCACCGCCAATCACTTTTGCCTCGCCATCGGGCAGACCTCCACAAGCCTCGATGAGTTGGCTCATGGGTGTACCCATACGGGTGAGGAGGTTGCTGGGCTGCTTGAGTTGCTTACCCGTCACCGTGACGATGCGCTCGAAGAGAGGCTTGTTCTTCATCACTGCCTCATAGACAGCGAATGCCGTACCCACGTTCTGGATGATGGCACCCACCGATACGGGCAATGCTGGAGGAGCAGGAACCTGACGACGCACCACGGCATCGATGAGTTGCTTCTCACCACCCTGCGGATATTTGGTCTTGAGCGGAACCACCTCGATGTTGGGGTGTCCGGCTGCACATTTCTCTGAGAGAAGTTTGATGGCATCGGGCTTGTTCTCCTCAATGCCGATGAAACCTTTGGTCACTTTGGCTGCCTTTATGAGCAGTTCCACACCCACCAGCACTTCATCAGCCTTTTCGAGCATGAGACGATGGTCGGCGGTAAGGTATGGTTCGCACTCCACCGCGTTGATGATGACCCATTCGGGCTTGAACTGTGGAGGAGGCATCAGTTTCACATGAGTAGGGAAACAGGCACCGCCCATACCGACAATGCCGGCATTTTTCACTTTCTCGATAATCTCTTCGGGAGTGAGTTCTGGCTTGTCGTTCAGGGTGACCAATTTGTCTGTGCGGTCAATGCTCTCTTCCCACTCATCGCCTTCGACCGTGATATAGACGGCAGGCTTCTTGTAACCGCTGGCATCCACCACCGTGTCAACTTTCAGCACGGTGCCGCTGACAGAGGAGAATATAGACGTGGAGAGTGCCTTTTCCATGGGCTTGGCAATCTGCGTTCCCACTTTCACCTTGTCACCTTTCTGCACGATAGGCACAGCGGGAGCACCAATGTGCTGTCCCATCGGGAACACCGCCACTTTGGGCAACTCTGCCACTTTGATTGGTTCAGCAGCAGAAAGTTTGTTCTCTGCCGGATGAACACCACCTATTCTAAATGTTTTCATTGCGTTTTCCTTTTATTTAAGGCCAAGCAGAATCAACTGGCTTGGTGGAAGTGGAGCGTCAGTACGCTTTGCTTCGAATTGAACTTCTTTGGCTGCAGGAGCAGGATTGCTGATGTCCTTAGGACCTGCGAGGAGAATCTGCTGACTCGGCATGAGGGGAGCACCGTCATACTTGAGTTCGATGGGCTTCCACTCCTTGGTGGACTTGGCAGGGGCTGCAGCAGGAGCATCGGCAGCCTTGGCAGCAACAGGTTTAGCCGCAGGCTTTGCTCCAGCCGCCTTGGGCATCGTGGCAATCACCTTACGCTCTATGCCCTTGACACTGATGGAAGCGATGGCACCACGAGGACAAGCCTCGAAGCAAGCACCGCAGAGCACGCAGGCCTCTGGATTGATGTAGGCAATGTTGTTCTGTACGTGTACTGCATCGCTGCCACAAGCATTCTGACACTTCTTACAAGCAATACAAGAACTGCCACAAATCTTCATGGCGTCAGCACCCTTGTCCATGTTCATACATGTCACGACAAAGGCATCCTTGCTTTCACCACTCACGTTGCGCACTTCCATGATGCCACGCGGACAAGCCTTGGCACAAGCACCGCAGGCCGTACACTTGGTGGCATTCACCTCTGGAATACCCGTCTTGGGGTTCATGTGAATGGCATCGAACTGGCAGGCAGCCACACAGTCGCCACAGCCTAAGCAGCCATAGGAGCACTGTGTTTCGCCCATGCAGGTGGAGTTCGCCACACGGCAACTCTTCACACCATCATAAGCGGTGACACGGGGACGCACTTCGCACGTTCCGTTACATCTCACCACCGCAAGTTTGGGAGCCGCAACAGCAACTTCCATTCCCAAGATTCCCGCAACTTTGGCCATGCAATCAGTTCCGCCAACAGGACAGTTCAGTCCGTCAAGCGAACCTGCATCAGCAGCCTTCACACATGCCGCAGCCATACCGCCACAACCAGGGAAGCCACAGCCGCCACAGTTGGCACCAGGCAACACTTCAAGCACTTGACCAATTCGGGGATCTTCTTTCACTGCAAACCGCTTTGACACCAGAAAAAGCAACAATGCAAGCACGAAGCCCAAGATTGCCAAAGCAGCCACCGCAATTAGAATTACTTGAAAATCCATAAAATGTTATTTATTTTGTTTTTTTATTGTTTTTCTATCCAGAAGGCGAAGCGTTTTGCCATTCTGTCCCTATTCATATATAATATGTAGAAATAGAGGAAAAGAAGGACTACAAGAATGCCCACAGAAAGGAGTTCATCCAACTGCAACCACACCATCGCCACCAACATCCACACTACAATCACCAGCACCGGCACACCAAACGCCAAACGCACTGCCTGCTTACCCATACTCAACGCACCATACACCGTCACAGCCTCACCACTCTTGTACTTCATCGCTGCTCCGCCCTCATACACGTCAATGATCTTTTCCTTGCTCTCACTGGACGAACACAGGGAACGTGCCTTGCACGCACTGCATGCCGCCACCTGCAGGATGTTCACCCTCACATGACGGTCCTCCACCGATTCAATCACTCCTTGATGTGCTATTGTTTGGTTTCGTCTTTCTCTCATTTTAATTGCTGTCCTATAATTTTGACACCTACATGTCAATTATAGTAACGATTTGCAAAGTACAGATTACAATTTAACACGACAAAAGTACTAAATTAAATCTTTCTGCTCAAAGAAAAAGCAGAAAAAAACACTCCAGAAGTAAAAAGTTTTCCTTTTTTAGCAGAAATTGAAAGAAAAAGCCGTAACTTTGCAGCGTCATTACGAGATAATGGCAGAGTTCACGTCGTCACGAGTTGGCGACATAATCATTAATTATTAAACATTTTTATTGCAAAATGGCAACAAGAATTCGTTTGCAGCGTCACGGTCGCAAGAATTACGCTTTCTACAGCATCGTGATTGCTAATGCACAGGCACCACGTGATGGTCGCTTCATCGAGAAGATTGGTACTTACAACCCTAACACCAATCCTGCAACTATCGATTTGAACTTTGAACGTGCACTCTACTGGGTGCTCGTTGGTGCTCAGCCTACTGACACCGTTCGCAACATCCTCTCTAAAGAAGGCGTTTACATGAAGAAGCACCTTCTCGGTGGTGTGAAGAAGGGCGCATTTGATGAGGCTGCTGCCGAGACTAAGTTTGAGGCATGGTGGAAGAAGGAGAAGGAAGTTAAAGCACAGAAAGTGGCTGACAAAGAGGCTGCCGACAAGGCTGCTGAGAAGAAGGCACGTCTGGACGCAGAAAAGAAGGCGAATGAAGCACTCGCTGCTAAAATTGCCGAGAAGAAGGCTGCCGCTCTCGCTGCTCAGGCTGCAGAAGAGGCTCCTGCTGAAGCACCTGCAGAGGGTGCAGAGGCTACAGAAGCACCAGCAGAGGCTTAAACCTCTAACATTTGATGTAAAAAATCAAAACAAAAGAGCACGGATTTCTCCGTGCTCTCTTTTTTGTCTCCAAGAGTGGCTCACAAGAAGGGATTGCCCTTATTTTGCCTTTCTTCTCAGTCGCCAATGTCCCACATGCATACCGACTTTCAGTTCCATGGCGTATGCTTTGCCACCATTCGCCTTCAAATTGTATCCAAGAAAGAAGGGCTTGAAGAATTTGGGATAATAGCGAATGCCCACCGTTTCATAAACGGGCGGTTCATACTTTTTCTCAATCCATCCATGCTGACGGAACAGATAGGTTCCCACCGACATGGCAAGCGACAACTGCTTGTAATACACCTCATGATGTGCCGCAATGCCCAGCACATGCTTGCTATGCCTATAATGTTCGGTCAGTCCTATTTCGCGTTCAATTTGAGGGGAACGAGACACATACCCACCAAACGAATATTCCAGTCCAATGCCCGAAGCATGCACTTGATTGTAGCGGAACATCGGAACAAGCGCCGTGCTCCAAACGGTGTGAAGCGCGATTTTTCCATCATGATAACGCTCATCGTCTGCGGGCAGATAGTTACGCCGCAACAGCCACTCCTCATACATGGTGTGGAATCCCACCGTGGCATTCACATCCAGATACATGTATGAATCAAATGGTGCCCTACGGAAAGCCCGCAGGCGTCCCAGGCGCTGCTCGAAAGTCAATCCTTTATCCGATTTAGGGCGATTGAGGTCATAACGTCCGCGGACAGTCAGCCCATAGGAATTGGAGCCTTTGTTGGGATGGTCTGTCGCACCATTCGACACATGTTTATATTCGAATCCAACGCTCAATTCCATGGCCGGCATCGGACGATAACCCGCAAATACATTACATCCGAAGAACATGGACAGATGCTGTCCAATCATATCATTATCCACATTGTCGGCTGCCTCATAAGGACGTGAACTCAAACACAAGCCGTTCTCCAACCCGTAGCCAAATGACCATCTCTTATTGCGATAGATGTCACGGCGGAAACCAATGTAGGCTGCCCAAACATAGCCTAAAGAAGACTGGTAGGGGGTGTCTCCGGTATGCAACCGAGTATGACTGTAATCCAATAGTTGAACACCTGCTTCCAATGTAGGAAACCCAAACACACGATCATACACGCTGATGGTTGTGTCTAAAGGATTTGCTTGAGAAGTCATGTAGAGTTCGTAGGCACCACCCCACCCTCGCTTGACCAATTTCTCGTCACGCATCACAATGTTGAACAGATGATTCATGCCCGCGCCACCACCAATCGAATAGATGAATTTTGGTACGGTATCATTTTCAACAACATCAGTTTCCTCTGCGTTTACAGACGCAAAAGAAACTGACATCCAAAGTAACAACATGAAATTCTTCAACAAATCCTTCATGTCAAACCCATCATTCAGCCGAGAACTCCTTAATGCGTTGTTCTTCTTCCAATTTACAAATCAACAGCGTGTTGTTTTTTTCTGCCACGATATAGCCGTCCAGACCCTGAACCACTACACGCTTCTCTTCCATTGCATGCACCACACAGTTCTTAGTCTCATACAACTTCACGTTCTCGCCAATAATATTGTTACCATCCTTGTCCACAGGCGCCAACGTATGCAGTGATCCCCACGTGCCCACATCGCTCCACCCGAAGTCTGCAGGAAACACAAAAATCTCATCCGCACGTTCCATCACTGCATAGTCAATGGAGATACTCTGGCATTTCGGGAACTGCTCATCAATCATCGCCTGTTCCTTCTTTGTCCCATAATAGGGCAACAGATCCTCGAATATTTGTGAAATTTCGGGTTCATAGATGCGTAAGGAGTTCACAATTGTGCTTACGTTCCAAATGAAAATGCCCGAATTCCAGAAGAAGTCCCGTTTTTTGAGATATTGTACAGCAGTCTTATAATCAGGTTTTTCCTTGAACGAATCCACACGGAAAATTTCCTTATTTCTCAAGGACGGTTCTTGCAAGTCTGCTTGAATATAGCCATACCCTGTTTCAGGGCGAGTCGGTGCCATGCCCAGTGTTACAATAGCATCTGTTTCGGCTGTAAAACTTAACGCAGAATCAATGACGCGCTGAAATTCAACCACATCTGTTACCAAATGGTCTGCAGGTGTAATCACCAGATTGGCTTTCGGATTCTTTGCTTTGATACGCCAACTCACATACGCTATGCAAGGTGCTGTATTACGACGACACGGTTCCAAAAGAATATTTTCGCGAGGTATATCAGGAAGTTGCTCTGCAACAATCTCCGCATATTTCTGAGAGGTGACCACCCACACATTCTCAGGAGCAATCATGCCCTTGAAACGATCGTAAGTCATCTGAATAAACGTGCGTCCTGTCCCAAAAACATCAATAAATTGTTTTGGATATTCCGTCGTACTCATAGGCCAGAAACGGCTACCCACACCTCCTGCCATAATGACAAGGTTATTGTTAAGGTTCATGTTCACACTCATAATGGTCAAGCAGTTTTATTTTTACCTTAAATATCTAAAAGAAATGCAAAGATATAGAAAAAATTGAAGAAATGAGGAACGAGTGTGCCGAAAAAGTGAAAAAAAACATAAAAACCTTATTTGTCACCAAGAAAAAAACTAATTTTGTCAAAAATTAAATCATAATTAGGATTCAAAACGTGTTCGTCTGAATTCCTTAGAGTAAATAATAAGTAACGAAATAATCATTTTCAAATCCCAATTATCCATGACTCTTATTGCAGATAGCGGCTCCACTAAAACAGCATGGTGCCTCATTGAAGATCCACGACACGTGATTTACACCCAAGGGATTAACCCTTTCCAGCAAGACGAAGAAGAAATATGTTCTATCCTCCATCACGAACTGCTTAGCAACTTCAACGTAAACTTCCATTTTGATGACATCTACTTCTATGGGGCTGGATGTACACCTGAGAAAGCCCCCATCGTGGCACAAACCTTGCGAAAAGTTGTTAGTAACACTGCTCGCATCTATGTGGAGAGCGACATGCTCGGAGCCGCACGGGGACTCTGTGGACGTCAACCAGGCATCGTTGCCATCCTTGGCACAGGTAGCAACTCCTGCTACTATGACGGACGCACCCTTTTCCCTGGCATTCCTGCCCTTGGCTACATTCTTGGCGATGAAGGAAGTGGTGCATACATAGGGAAGAGACTTGTTGGTGATATTTTCAAGCGGCAACTGCCTGACGATGTATGCCAACTTTTCTTCGACGAAACTCACGAAACCCAGGCAAACATCATCCAACGTGTCTATCGAACTCCCCTACCCAACCGCTACCTCGCATCCTTCAGTCCTTTTTGTACCCGTCATCGCAAGCATCCTGCCATCCACACCTTGCTCCTTGACTGCTTTGAACAATTCTTCCGTCGTAACATTATTCCACTAACCCGCCAACTTTCCGACATGACCCCTCAACCCTCTGCTATCTCCACGGTGCACTTCATCGGCAGTATTGCTCAATACTATCGTCCCGAACTCACCGAAGCAGCAACCCGTCTCGGATTCCATATAGGAACCATACTCCAGTCACCGCTCGAAGGATTAGTGGCATATCATCAGCCATATACTGCTCTATAAAAAACAAGGTGCGCCTTTATAGGGCGCACCTTGTTCAAGACTCTATTTCACATCGACGGATCGTCAATAGTGACGGAGCATCTACAAATTTATGCTTTCTTTTTAGTCACAACTTTCTTTGTGGGCTTCTTCGTGGATTCACCCTTTACCTCAACCTTTACAGTGGAAGAGGCCTTCTTTAACGCAACAGGTTTCTTGACCACAACTTTCTTCACAGACTTTTTCTCCACTTGACCAGTCGGATTAAACTTCTCCAATTTCTTACGCAGGCGTTCTATTTCTTTATCCTTGGCCGCCAATTCGTCATCTTGATTCTTAATCAAGGTAATGAGCCCGTCTATCTCTTCATTATCAGCACCTCCATAAAGGTTGTTAACGCGAGAGATAAAATCACCGAGGATATTCATATAATTCGTGAAAGCATCGTAAGGGCTATCGTATATGCCTCGATACTGATAGCCAGGTTTGGTGGTCATGAAACGGAAATTGTTCGATGCCTGCAAGGAGTCCCAGTCCATCTGAATACGACGGTCACCACACACACGCACACGGTCAGCGACACTATAAAGTTTATTAAATGCCTCGCGCTGCATGACATTGCCGAGCCAACAAGAGGTGTCGCGTTCCTCGTCCACCCATGAGATATTGTAAGGAACCTCAACAGCACCGACACTCTTTTCTGTGCAAAGTTCTGATGGCAGGGAAAAACCGATGCCGCGCTCTTTTGCTAATGCAGGGATGGCTTTAAGGAATTCAAGGATACCACTCTGAAGCGGATGGAAGATGCCAAAGGAGACAAGTTCACCAAAGATATTGATGATGTCTTCGCCTTCTGGTGTGGAAGCAATCCAATCAAGCCACTGGTCAGCCATGAGCGGATGGGAAGTAAAACGTTCGGTGATATCCTCTGATAAGTTGATGTCGCGCATCAGCAATTTCAAACGTGGGTCGCTTGCACAATGATACAAATAATGTGGAGACTTCCAACCCAACACCTGCTTGGCACCTTCCGTTAGGATACCCTTGAAGCCCATGGCTGCCACCTGCGCACCAATCTCGTCGTTGTAGATGAGAGAGGAGTTCCGAAACACTTTAGGACGTTTACCGAAGAGTTCTTTGATGCGGTCGCTCATGCGTTTCACCTCGTCAGCAAAACTCTCCTCATTGGCAAGCGATGAAAGACCGTGGCTATATGGTTCACACAAGAATTCCACCTGTCCCGTGGAATTAATTTCGCGCAACAAGTCTATCACTTGGGGAGCATGGAACTCTAACTGTTCAAGACCCACGCCTGAAAGAGAAAAGGCCACTTTGAATTCAGGATGGTCCTTGCACATCTGTATGAGAGTTTGCAAAGCGGGCACGTAACTACGCTCTGCGATGTCGTTGATAGAACGCTCATTCTCGTAATCATCATAGTAATAATGATCACGACCGATGTCGAAGAAACGGTAACGCTTGAGATGAATAATCTGATGTATCTCAAAATAAAGACAAATCCTTTTCATATTCTATTAATTCGTTTAGTTCATTTTTTTAGTGAATAAATCCTCCGTTGTAAATACACTCATCGTAGAGTTTGCGGATACGGTGACCGACTTTCACCCATGTGATCTCTGCCACTTCCTTTAAGCCTTCTTCTTGCAGATATTTGTGCAGTCCCTCGTTAGTGCAGAGAGAATAGATGGCATCAGCCATGGCATTGATGTCCCAATAATCCACCTTGATGACTTTGTCGAGTATCTCGCCACAACCTGACTGTTTGGAAATGATGGAAGGGGTGCCGCACTGCATTGCCTCCAATGGTGCAATTCCAAAGGGCTCTGACACGGATGGCATGACAAACACATCACTTGCCTTATAGCATTCATATACCTGCTTGCCTCGCTGGAAACCAGGGAAGTGAACACGGTCGGCAATGCCTTTGGCTGCTGCAAGATCTACCATTTCCCAATACTTATCGCCCGAACCCGCAAAGCAGAAACGGATGTTCTTGGAACGCTTACACACGAGGTCTGCTGCTTCGATAAAGTATTCGGGACCCTTCTGCATGGTGATACGGCCAAGGAAGGTAACCACCTTCTCTTTACCATGATCAACACGGGGAATGTCCAGATACTCCTGTGGGAGTGGATAGACTGCATTGTGCATGGCAAAGCACTTACGTGGGTCTTGATGATATTCACGAATGACTGTCTGCCGGGTTAATTCTGACACACACATGATGCAGTCTGCATGATCCATGCCATTCTTCTCTATAGAATAAACCGTAGGATTCACCTTACCACGGGAACGGTCAAAATCGGTCGCATGTACGTGAATGCAGAGTGGCTTACCACTAACCATTTTAGCATGAACACCAGCAGGATAGGTGAGCCAGTCATGAGCATGAATGATGTCAAACTTTTCTGAACGAGCGACAACTCCTGCAATAATGGAAAAGTTGTTGATTTCATCATGAAGATTGCCAGGATAACCGCCTGCAAACTCCATGCAACCCATATCGTTGACATTCATATAGGAGAAGTCGGCATAGATATGGTCACGGAAATTGTAGTATTCCTCGGGAGTCATATAGTCGGGAATACGACTCTTCACATAATTGTAGTCATGGCCACGATACACTATAGGCACTTGATTCATGCCAATGATACGAAGGAACTTCTCTTCCTCCCCACAAGGCTTGGGGAGACAAAAGGTAATTTCCGCATCAGGTTGACCTTCAATCATTCCTTTGGTGATGCCATAGGAAGCGACAGCAAGTCCACCATAAATCTTAGGAGGGAATTCCCAACCAAACATTAAAACTTTCATACCTCTGTCCTCCGTTAATAGTTATAGAATTTAGAAAGAACCTTATTCACACGCAACACAGCCGCCACATTCATGGCAAACGAAAGGGCTCCACGGCCGCTGAAAGGTGGATTACCATCGAAGAGTTCTGGCAGCGTGCCAATACAATGGTAATTCATTTCTTCCTCAAAGCCCAAGAAGCAACGGTCTATCCATGAGAGTCCACTTCGTTTGTAAATCTTGAGACAGGTCTCGAGGTAGAAGCCAGACAGCCATGGCCACACAGTACCCTGATGGTATGCCGCATCACGCTGCACCTGCCCACCCACATAAAGAGGGTTGTATGCTCCCGATTTGGGGGAGAGAGACCGCATCCCTTTCGGTGTGAGCAATTCTTTTGTACAAATGTCAAATATCTTCTTTCGTTCTGGTGTAGTCAACGGGCTATACTCAAGAGAAGATGCAATGAGCATATTGGGACGGACTTCCCATGAGGTGTAACCTTCATCCACATAATCAAGCAGATAACCATGTTCATTCAAGAAGGTTTCTTTGAATGACTTACCCGCAAGTTCTGCCAATCGAGTATAATCACCAGCCTCAGTATGACGCCCTTTTGTCATCAACATTTCAGCATAGAACAACAAAATATCATACCAAAGGGCATTGATTTCCACCACATAACCCGAACGAGGCACCACAGGCACACCATTCACTTCAGAATTCATCCATGTAACAGCACGGTTACGCCCATTGGTGAAAAGGAGTCCATTGTCATGCAGCAGAAGGTTGGGGTGCTTGCCTTGACGGATGAAATCTATTATTTTCCCAACAAGTTTTCCGTATTTCTCCATCGCCGCCTCTGGGCTGACCAATCGGGAATATTGTTGGATGCACCACACAGCCCATAAAAGGACATCAGGTTTCTCCATCTCGTACATCATGATGTTCGAATCCGTCCCATCCATAAAGTCATTCAATGCCTTAATGGCCGTATTCATGGCTTTCTCGTAGTATACCACCTCGTCAATTGCCAAAGTTAGTCCTGGAAGAGACACAAACATGTCGCGTGCCCTACATTTGAACCATGGATAACCTGCAATGATATAAGTTTCGCCATCCCGTTCGTAGTGGAACTGATGGGCCGCATTGACAAGACATGACTGGAAATTGGTGCGTGGCACATGCACATCATACTCATGGTCAAAAATTTTCTTCATCTGATTCGTCTTCAACTCACTTAACCCTGCAGCAAACACCACACTTTCCCCCTTTTTTATGTCGAATTCGAAATAGCCTGGGACATAAAGATCTTCCTTGTATTCATAACCCAGTTCCTGCTCTTTCTGGTATTCAATTCCTCTGTACCATGTAGGTTCAAATACAAACTCATTCTTTTTATTGAGTTGCATCATCAACTCTGGATAACCAGGATACATAGAAGTCTTGATACCGTTATCTATCAGTTCGTACTTCCTATTTGCATTCGCATTCTCATGCGTACAATCTTCCACACTACGAAAAGCAAGGAAAGGACGCAAACGAAGGGTGGTGGCAGAATGAGCATCAAGTAATGTATAACGAATCAGAATACGATTCTCAAAATGTTGAAACACCTTTTCCTTCTTCAAGATCACCCCTCCAACACGATAAATGGTTGTTGGCAGTTTCTCCCATTCACACGAACGAATATATTTATGTCCGTTGGGACTAAAAACATTGCCAGAATACTTATGAAGTCCCAAATTGAATTGTGCACCATGTTGAATGACCGTCTCATCAAGCGATGACAATAGCACATGGTTCTCACCATCCAATTCTTTTACAGGAACAACCAAAAGGCCGTGATATTTACGCGTATTGCAATCCACAATGGTGGAACACGAATATGCACCAGATCTGTTCGTCCGCAATATCTCTTTGGGCAGAGACTCTTGCAGATTGGTCATTTGAGCTTTATCAAAATGTAAATAACTCATAGTTGTATTTTAAGGTATTGTTGCTTTTAGATTTGGGATACATTTTATTTTTCAAATTTAAGAACTTTTTTTGGCGTACACAACCTTTCTTCCATTTTTTTCAAAAAAAAGTCACTCAAAGACAAAAAAATGGTCAAAAACATGCTAAAAAGCAGAAAAACAAAGGAAAGGTTTGCTTAATTTGCAACTTGTATGTAACTTTGCATAGCAAAAAGTTTTTAAGGTAATGAGAAAAAAAGAATTGGCTGTAATGACAGATGCAGTAAGCAGCCTTCAGGATATCATGCAAATGCTTTCAGCCCAACAACAAAATGAGTTGAAAGAAAACATCTCCATTCAGCATTTCAAGAAAAACGAGACACTGTATCAAGAAGGAGAAGTGCCTCAGATGTTTCATTGCCTTATCAGTGGCAAAGTGAAAATATACAAAGACGGCATTGGAGGGAGAACACAGATTGTACGCGTCATAAAACCTGTTGAGTATTTTGGTTATCGAGCCTATTTTGCCAATCAGAACTATGTCACCTCGGCTGCCGCATTTGAGTCTAGTACCGTATGTCTCATATTGAGTTGATGGAACGATGGGTGATGGAGAATAACCAATTAGCCCTGTTCTTCATTCGTCAATTAGCTGTTGAGGTGGGCAATTCGGATCAACGGACAGTTAATCTCACACAAAAGCATATTCGTGGCCGTTTAGCGGAATCATTACTGTTCCTCCGCGATAATTATGGATTGGAAGAAGATGGAGCCACCCTTTCCATCTATCTTTCACGCGAAGACCTTGCCAACATGTCTAACATGACCACATCAAATGCCATCCGTACCCTATCGGCATTTGCTCAAGAAAAGATTATAGCCATCGATGGAAAGAAAATCAAAATCATCGATGGAGAAAATTTGGAAAGAATCAATAAGATTGGTTAGACACACATCGTTCCGATTACTCTGTCGAAACAATAGGAACAACGAAGTTCAGCGCTTCCTTTGCGATACTAATTTTCATGGGAGCGGGATGTCTTGACTGTAACACCACCCCATCAAGAGACACGAGTGCCTTATCTACACTATTGACAATGACTTGTCGTGCACGGTAGGGATGTACATTCTTATAATTAAGGAAACGCCCTTTACCCAATAGCCAGAAACCCTCAAAAAGTTGCCACCATTTAGGCCTGGTTATCAATGAAACGTCAAGCAATCCATTATATGGCACAGAGTTGGGTGTCTGTCCATAACCGATACAATTGCCTATACACACCGACATATATTTGTCAGCTATTTCCTCCGTTTCAATCTTAAAAGAAAAACTATACTGCTTTCTCTCAAATATACGGCTAATCAATGCCGGTATAATGGATAGTTTTCGGGAACCTATAATCTGCGTAGCCTCATTGGTCGTCTTTATGAGTCGTGCGCCTAAACCGATGTTGATACAGTTAAGGAAATATCGCCTTTGGGGGATTTTATCATCCTGATAGGTGCAACACCCCACATCAATTTTCCGAACATTATGAGCAATGATGCCCTCTATCGCCAATTTATAGTCGTCCACTGACACACCCCAAAATCGGGAAAAGTCATTTGCTATTCCATTAGGGATATTGGCGAGAGCAAAATCGTCAGACAAAGACTCACGACATTGCATGATAGCATTGACCGCACGATTAAGAGAGCCATCACCACCCACAACTACAATCGTACGGTAACCGTTCTCACACATCATCTTTGCTAACCGCTCTACAGAATCTGGAGTTTCAGACTGCAAAAAATCATACTGCACACCCCTTTTCTCCATATACTTGCGAATCAGTTCCCAACGCTTCCGAGACTTGTCAAAGCCCGAATGCGGATTATATATCACACCTATGCGATTTGCTGCTTCCATAATTCTTTCACTTGCTCAATACGTTCATCCATCGGCATCTCTACGCTGAGCCAATGAATCTGAATGCCACGGCGTTCCTCCATACCACGAAACCACGTCATCTGTCGTTTGGCAAACTGATGGATGGCAATCTCCAGCAGAGACACCATCTCGTCATATTGAAGGTCTCCCAACAGATAGAGCGTCACATACTTGTACTCCAACCCATAACGAATCAACCGTTCTGTTGACACTCCCCTATCTATCAGACCCTTCACCTCGTCAATCATACCCTCATCCAGACGGTCACGCAGACGTTGGCTAATCTTCGCCCTTCTAAGGTCACGGTCTATCCTCAGTCCTATAATCAACGAATTAAAGGGAGGGAACTTTCTCCCGTCAAACTCATATCCTTTAATGACACTCTCAATGTACATGCCTGTACCACCACAGAGAATCGGGGTTTTTCCTCTCTTTATGATGTCCTCGTAGGCACTCAGAAATCCCCGTTGCCACTCATACACGTTATATCTCGTACCAGCGTCAGCAATATCTATCAGATGGTATGGGATGTCCTTCCCTTTCACACGATAGTCAGCCAGATCTTTTCCCGTTCCGATATCCATTCCACGATACACCTGCCGACTGTCAGCACTGATGATTTCACCATCCATCCCATAAGCCAACTGTGCAGCAAACGTTGTCTTGCCACAAGCAGTCGGTCCTAATATGGTCAGCAAATCATTCACAAGCCTCTCTCTATGTCCTAAACTCTATACACTCGAACTCAATCCACAACTATATCGACAGTTCGTCGAGCACCCTGATAAGTCCTTTGTTCAGTCCCTTGTCTGAACGGATAGCATCTGAGAAAGGCACATACACCACTTGGTCGTTGCGGATACCGATCATCACATTACGTTGACCATCCATGATGGCATCAATCACGCCAGCACCCAGTCGGCTGGCAAGAATACGGTCACGCGCTGAAGGAGAACCACCACGCTGCAAATGCCCTAAGATAGACACACGAACGTCATATTGTGGATATTCCTTTTTCACACGGTCGGCATAGAACATCGCACCGCATTTAGGGCTTTCACTCACAATGACAATACTGGAATTCTTGCTCTTGCGGATACCACGTCCGATGAAATGCTCCAACTGGTCAGCATCCGTACTGTCCTCAGGTATGATAGCAGCCTCTGCACCACTGGCAATAGCACTGTTTTGCGCCAGATAACCGGCATCACGTCCCATCACCTCCACAAAGAAGATGCGCTCATGAGAATTGGCGGTGTCACGAATCTTATCCACACACTCCACGATAGTGTTCAATGTGGTGTCGTAACCTATTGTTAAATCCGTACCATAGAGGTCATTGTCAATCGTGCCAGGCAATCCGATACAAGGCACATCGTATTCCTGCGCAAAGATACGCGCCCCCGTCAGAGAACCATTGCCACCAATCACCACCAATGCATCAATCCCTTCCTTCTGCATGGTCTCATATGCCTGTTTGCGTCCCTCCGGGGTCATGAAAGCCTTGCTGCGAGCACTCTTCAGAATCGTTCCGCCTCGCGCAACAATATTACTCACGCTCTCTGTCGTGAGTGTCTTGATTTCACCGTTCATCAAGCCTTCATACCCACGATAGATGCCTTTCACCGAGATACCCTTGCAGATGGCTGAACGTGTCACCGCACGAATAGCCGCATTCATGCCCGGTGAATCACCACCCGATGTCAGAATACCGATACAATTGATTTTTGTCATATTGTTGGTTATTTAAGTTTCGCAAGTTTTACTTTACTATAGTTAAAGAGGTTAAAGGAGTTATCGCTTCGCTCATGAGTTAAAAGCCGATAGTCTGCCACCAGTCTTCAATTTTTCAATTCTTCAAAATCCTCAGTGTGTAAGCCAAAACACACCCAGTCCCACAGCCCATGCCACTAAAGCGCGCCAGAGATAATGACGGATGTACCACTTGAAACGGATACGCTCCACTTCCAGCACAGCCTGTCCCGTCAGAGAACCCACAAACAATAAGCATCCACCACAAGCACAGCAATAGGACAGCAACTGCCAATAGATACCATTCTGTACAAACTCTGAAGTGGAACCTGCCATCGTGTCCATCTGGAAGAGGTTCATGCCTGTCATCATCAGCGGCACATTATCCATGATGGAAGACAGCAAGCCGACAGCCACACCATATATATATACATTATCAATATGTGCCTCCAACCAGTTGCCCACAAAATCCAATGCACCACATTCAGTAAAAGCACCAATACTCAACGAAATGCCGAGGAAATAGAGAATCATGCGCATCCCTATGAACTCGGTGTTGCGGAAATAATGACGCTGAACCAACAGAACATTGCCGTTTCTTTCCAGATTAAACAATCCTTCCACCGCCCATATCAGTGCCAAAACGCATAAAGAGCCCAGGAACGGTGGCAACTTTGTGATAAAGTGGAAAGAAGGAATGAACCACAAACCTGCTATACCCAGTACCAACAAGGTCACTTTCTGCCAAGCCGCCAGATAGGAGTCATCTCCATGGTATTTGGAGATAACAGAAAATATTTCCACACGCCCATGCAACTTCATGCCTATCAGCGCATTGAACACACACAGACTTGCAAATGCAGGCAGGAACAGACCCGCTGCATAAGCCGAAGGAGTGATGACACCACGCACCCAAAGCATGACCGATGTCATGTCGCCAATCGCCGTGAAACAACCGCCCATGCAAGCCGCAATCATGATGGTACAGGCATAGATGACACGTTGATAGTGGTTACGCACAATCTGAGAAATGATACTCATCATCAGCACCACCGTCGTCAGGTTATCCACATTGGCAGAGATGGCAAATGTCAACAGAGAAATCACCCACAGGAACACACGGCTGTTGCGCATCCTCAGCCACTCTATCAAAGCATCAAAGACACCGTTGTTGTGCAGCACCTCCAGAATCGTGTTAGTGGCAATCAGGAAGAGAATGACCGAACACGCCTCGCCGATATACTTCATGATGATGTGGTCAGCCACGAAGAACTTCAGGCTGTCCGCCGTCGATTCACCGCCAGCCAGGAATTCCACGTACTCGCCGCCGTGCATCAACGGCACGAAATCACCGCCATTCAGCAGATAAATCACCCATGCGACAACACCGCACACCATCGCCACCGTGGCGCGATTGATGTGGTGCATCTGCTCCGTGCTCATCAGCACCAGACCGATGAACACGACAGCAACGATAATCAATGTCATGAACAGCATAGAACCGACCTTTTTGAAGTTTCCGCCAAAAGAAGAAAAACTAAAAGCAAGAGTCGTCTGCCATCACGGAGCGGAAACTTTCACTTTTAGTTTTTCCCTTTCAGCATTCAGTTTTTTTGTTTAACCCAAGAGCGGTAGACGGGACTCGAACCCGCGACCCTCGGCTTGGGAAGCCAATGCTCTACCAACTGAGCCACTACCGCCTTTTTCCTTTCCGAGTGCAAAAGTAGTAAATTCTTCTGACGCTACAAACCATTTTCCGAGAAAAAATCAAAATCGGCCACACTTTTTGTACATCAGCCCTCGTCGCCGCCCTGTTCGCCACCGTCACCGCTTGGGTCAGGGTCGGGAGTCGGGTCGGGGTCAGGAGTCGGTCAGTTGAGCCTGATAACTGGTCGTTAGTGTTTTCTATGCCATAATCATCAATTTTTTGTTATACGCTGTGAAAAGTTATCGTTTCCTTCTTTTTGTGCTTTCTGTGTGACATAAAAACATTTCCGTTTTTTCCGTGAATTTCTGTGTGAGATATAAATCTGTATGAGATAAAAGTCGTATCTTTGCACCATGATTTTGAAAAAGCTGACCATACTGAACTATCGGAACATCGCCGCAGCAGAACTGGAGTTCTCGCCGAAAATCAACTGCCTTGTGGGGCAGAACGGCGAGGGAAAGACCAACGTGCTCGATGCCATCTACTTCCTCTCCCTCACCAAGAGCGCTGCCAACAGCATCGACTCCATGAACGTGCGGCACGGCGAGGAGATGATGATGGTGCAGGGCATCTACGACCTGAACGGCACGGAGGAGGAAATCTCCATCGGCATGAAGATGCACCAGAAGAAGCACGTGAAGCGGAACAAGAAGGAGTACAAGCGGCTGACGGAGCACATCGGACTGCTGCCCATCATCATCGCATCGCCGAACGACTCCACCATCATCTCGGGAGGCAGCGAAGAGCGCAGGCGACTGATGGACATCGTCATCTCGCAATACGACCCCGAATACATGGCAGCGCTCACTGCCTACAACAAGGCGCTGCAGCAGCGCAACGCCATGCTGAAGGCGGAGGAGGAACCGGATGCCGGCGTCATCAGCATCTATGAGGAGATGATGGCGGAGGAAGGGGAACGCATCTATCGGAAGCGGGCGGCGTTCGCGGAGGAATTTACCCCCGTCTTCCAGCAGTTCTACAGCCTCATCTCGGGAGGCAACGAAACGGTGTCGCTCAACTACAAGAGCCACTGCCAGCGGGGCGCCCTGCTCGACATCATCCAGCGCGACCGCCAGAAAGACCGCATCGTGGGCTATTCCCTGCACGGCATCCACAAGGACGAGCTGGAGATGGCACTCGGGGGCTACCCCATCAAGCGGGAAGGTTCGCAGGGACAGAACAAGACCTACATGATTTCGCTGAAGCTGGCGCAGTTTGATTTCCTGAAGCGCACGGGCAGCAAGACCACTCCCCTGCTCCTGCTCGACGACATCTTCGACAAACTTGATGCCCAACGCGTGGAACAAATCGTCAACCTTGTCGCCGGCGATGCCTTCGGACAAATCTTCATCACCGACACCAACCGCGAGCACCTCGACAAGATTCTCGAACGCTCGCAGGGAAACTACAAGATCTTCCACGTTGAAGGTGGTAACATCACCTCTTGACACACCTCGCAAAGCAATGGCTCAAATGATGCTTATACAATCCTTATACCGATGTGCCTCACGTCGGCGAACTGACATGGGGCACATCGGTTTTGGTTAACACTCAAAAAAAGGAGTGCATCCTTTTCGGTACACTGCCCTATACATTTATAATTAAATAGCACCCTACCCCCATGAGAAAAAGTAATACAGAACGGATTGACGCTGTTGTCCAGCAGTTCATGCGCATCAATGGCATTGAGACTCCTTACAACCAATACCGCCTCATCAATGCTTGGCCTACCGTCATGGGGGCTGATATACAGCGATATACAGGCGATATCTTCATCAAAAACCAGACCCTTCACGTACAAATCACATCCCCTGCTGTCAAGCAGAACCTTCTCATGGAACACCGTGTCCTCGCCCGCAGACTCAACGAGCATGTCGGTGCCCAGGTAATCGAGGACATCCATTTCTATTGAGCGTCCCATAACAAAAGAGGGGGCTATTTCTTATCATCCAAGCAACTTTCGTAGATGTCCTGCATCAACAGACCTGCTATCATAAAACCAAAGATGGCGGTGGTATGAGCAATGGTACCATTGATCTGAGCCTTTGAGGTACACCATTCGTGATTGAGCAAGTCTGCTCGCCCAGGACCTTCTGCCGCTTTGGGACAGAGACACTGACTGGTGCCGCAACTCTTGTTTTCACCCCGATTTTTAAGCAGTTCCTCACTGTACACACACTTAAACTTCTTGGATGGAAAGGTTCTGTTGTGTTTAAACTTGCGACGAAGTGCTGCTGCCAGCGGACACCCTTTTACTTTCCAGAATTCGGCAACAGAAATCTTCGTTGGGTCCATCTTTAAGGCTGCACCCATTGAGGAAAAAAACTTGGCATTGGTCTGAGTGGCACGAAGAATCAAGTCAGCCTTATCTTTCAGCGAATCGATGGCATCGACAATATAATCATAGGATGAAAGTTGAAAAGAATCAGCCGTTTCCTCACTATAGATGTCTTGAATAGCCGTGATGTTTGCAGAAGGATTGATGTCGAGAAGACGTTCTTTAAGTACATCCACTTTCACCTTACCCACAGTCTTCATAGTCGCCATGAGTTGGCGATTGATGTTCGTCATACAAACACGATCCGAATCGACGATGGTCAGTTGCATGACACCCGAACGCACCAGGCTCTCGGCACACCATGAACCAACACCACCAACCCCGAAAATGATGACCCGTTTCGAAGCAATCACCTCATCATGTCTGCACCCAACAAAAGTTCTTCCCTTCTGAATATACCCTGTGCCATCACTTATGTTGCTCTTTTTGCATTTGTTTCCATTGTGCCTTCGCCAACTCCTGCATATCCACCACCTCATCTTTCTCATCGACAATTTCAAAGCCCAACATGGTTTCAATGACATCTTCCAGTGTGACGATGCCACGGAGCGTTCCGTACTCATCGATAATGATAGAAATATGCTCTTTCTTCTCAAGCAGTTTCTCCCAAATGGTAGAAACATCTTCATCTTCAGAGAAAGAAAGGATGGGACGTGCCAATTCGCCCAGTTTGGTATCAAACTTGTCTTCTGCCAATCGTTCCAGAATCTCCTGACGAAGGACATACCCTGTGATGTAGTCACTCTCTTCACCTTTATAGACCGGGATACGAGAGAAGTTCTTGTATTCTTCATCATGGTAGAATTCACGCAAAGTCATCTCCTCCTCTGCCATTGCCACCACGACACTTGGAGTCATAATTTCATGGGCTGCCACACTGTCCAGTTTGAGCAAGTTCTGAATCATGCGGTTCTCCTTTTTCTCAAGGACACCTTCTTCGGTACCCACCGTAACCATTGCTGCCACCTCGTCACGTGTAACAGACTCCTGGGTGGAGGCATTGCTCAATCCGTGTGTAATCTTCTCCAGCAGGATAACCAACAGGTAAGTGAGTATTATATATATGTGTATGATGCGGCTGGCAGGCAGAGCCAATTTACGCCAATAAGTCGAACCGATGGTTTTGGGCACAATCTCGGAAAACACCAAAATGAGGAAAGTGAACACACCCGAAACAATGCCGACAAACAGGCTCGTCTCGTTGGAGGCCGCATAGTGGGAAGCTGCATAACCCGCTGCCTGAGAACCGACAAGCGATGCACCCACGGTGTTGGCGATAGTATTAACGATGAGAATGGCAGAAATAGGGCGGTCGATATTCGTCTTATACTGCTTAAGCCGTTGCCATCCCTTGGCACCTTGCGTCTCAAGGGTGGTGACATATGACATGGGAGTAGAAAGAATGGTTGCTTCGAGCACCGAACAAAGTGCTGAAATGATCAATGACAGCAACATGTAAGTGATGAGAAGGGTTATCTGCGAGTCCATACATTCATCCCTTTCAAAAAGTTGTCGTTCATTGTATTGTTCGCAACAGAATTTGTAAGGCGGCCACTGTTTTCCGCCGGATAACTGTCTGAGTCCATTTCAAAATGAATTGGTTAATATTAAAGTTTTTCGCCGTAAGCGAGATCGCCTGCGTCGCCCAATCCAGGCACGATGTAGCAGTGCTCATTAAGGTCTGGGTCGATGGCTGCACACCAGAGTGTCACATTATCGTAGTTGGCAAATGCCTTCTTGATGTAATCGATCCCTTTCTGTGCTGCAATCACACTACAAAGGTGGACGGTTGCGGGGATTCCCTTTGTGGAGAATGCGTGGTAGCCCAGTTCAAGGCTTCCTCCCGTTGCCAACATCGGGTCTGCTATGATAAGTGTCTTGCCTGTCAAATCAGGGGTGGCAATGTATTCAATCTTAATGCCTACATGCTTACATTCTTTATCTTTATAATATCGATAGGCTGAAACAAAAGCGTTACCGGCTTTGTCAAAAACATCAAGGAAGCCCTGATGGAAAGGAAGTCCGGCACGAAAGATGGTGCCGAGCACAATTTCGTTGTCAGCGGTCGAAGCCTTTGCTTCAGCAAGAGGTGTCAGAATGATCTTCTCTGAATATTGCAATGTCTTGCTGATTTCGTAAGCCATCATCTGTCCGATACGCGCCAAATTGTATCGGAAACGGGCACGATCATTTTGGATATTGACATCGCGCAGTTCTGCTACGTACTGATTGATGATGGTATTCTGTTTTGCAAAATTGATTACTTTCATCGTGTTTCCAAAGATTCAAGAGGCAATATGCCACTTTTTCATGATGCAAAGGTAATCATATTTTTCCACTTATAAAACGATTTCCTCAAAATTATCAGAAAACAGCACTTCTACTTATAACAATAACTCCTTTTTTACCACATTCATGAAGAAAAACACCTTTCCAGAAAAGAAAACACATAAAAATCTTACAAAAAGTTTTTATTGTTACTTTTTTTATGTAACTTTGCAAAGAAATCTTATAATCATACAGATTTGGCCATAAGAGCCGTTAATTTACGATAAAGTGTTGTCTTTTGTATAATGGACAGGGGCATACCTTCCTGTAACAAACTGTGACTATTCATAAATATACCATATGGGAACGGAAAAGAATCTCCAATTAGGCGTGTACATCATTGACACGGTTTTATTGACTGCATTCACGATCGGGTTCTACCAACTCATGTGCCATATTGCACCAGACTTCGTGAATCACATTAACAATCTCCCATGGCTAATCCTTAGCTATATCATTGGATTCTCCTTTAGTTATTTTCTTTTCCCATCACTCATTCCGTTACGACTCATCAAGCCTGAAGCCATCATCACGCGTGTTGTATCAACATGTTTTATGATGCTTCTATTCATTTCACTGATACTCATTGTATCCCGTCCTTTTGCAGATTTTCCTCGCACATTCCTGTTCTGTTCAATATCAGTTTACTTTGTTTTTCTTCTGCTAGAGCGCTTTATATTGAAGAAATTTCTAATGGCAGCCCGAGCAAGAAGAAGAAACCTAAAGAATGTTGTTATGATTGGAAATGAAACCACAGTATACCAATTATTCCACAAAATCAAGAATCCCATATATGGATATAACATCGTCGGCTTTTTCTATGACGGAACATGTACTAACGAGGAAATTGCGCAAATGAGGTTAGGAGGCGTAAGCGACATTTACGGGTGGCTCGCCAATCATCCAGAAATCAACGAAATATATGGTCATTTTCCACAAGAGCAGCATGACACCATCAACATGATGAGCAAATTCTGCGACAATCACCTGATACGTTTCTATTATATACCTGCCATCAATGTTTTCAAGGGCAACATGACCATATCATTTATGGGGAGAATTCCTGTCATAGCACGTCGTGAGGAACCTTTAAGAAACGGCATCAACAAATTGGCAAAAAGAATCTTCGACATCATATTCTCGTTGTTGGTTCTTATATTGCCTTTCCCATTAATCTTCATTTGGGTGGCGATTATGATCAAGATTCAATCGCCCGGCCCTATTTTCTTCCTTCAGGAACGAACTGGTTTGGATGGAAAGATTTTCAAATGCATCAAGTTCCGTTCAATGAATGTGAACAACGCTGCTGATGATATACAAGCAACGAAGGATGACCCTCGGAAGTTCCCATTCGGAAACTTCATGCGCAAACAGAACATAGACGAACTTCCACAATTCATTAATGTGTTGATAGGAGACATGTCCGTCGTAGGGCCACGCCCACATATGCTGAAACATACTGCTGAATATTCAAAACTCATCAATCATTTCATGGTACGCCATTTTGCGAAGCCTGGCATTACTGGACTGGCGCAAGTGACCGGATTTCGTGGTGAAACACGCTACATTGATCAAATGGAAGGACGTGTAAAAAAAGATATCGAGTACATCGAGAACTGGACATTCCTTCTAGATCTCAAGATTATTGTCAAAACTATCACAAATATGTTTGGTAAAGAGAAGGGGAATGCATATTAGTTTTCAACGAAATAGTAAAACCTATACAATTTATTATATAAAACAAAACATTATCAATGGCTTTTTTAGATATATTCAAGAAGAAGAGAGAAACGGTGGGTGGCATGGAAGACTTTATGACACTGATACGTGTCTATTTCCAAAGCGTGCTGGCATCCAACCTTGGCATATCCAATCTTGCCGCACTACCCGACCTGCTTACTTTTAAACGTACCCTTCACGTAGCGACAATCAATAACAAATTGGGAGTCGGAGAGAAGAAGGCATGCGCGAAGTTACTGAAAGACCTGTATGGCATTAGCGATGGTTTCTTCAAGGAAATAGACCAAAGCGTCAAAAAAGGTTGCCACACTCAGAATGACGTGAGCCGCTATCTTTATCTTTTTCAGGGATTCACTCAAGACACCGTAATGCTGGTGGGTAATATCCTGAAATGGAAGTTCCGTATTCCTGGATTCATGAAGAAGATGGTAAAGAAACTGACAGACAGCACGGTACACGACATTCTCACAAAAGACACATGGGATGATGAAGGTGTGAGAAAATCCGTTTTCTCCGTGCGCCGCTACCAACAGATGCTTGGATTCAGCGAGGCGTGGATTCAAGAATACGTTTATAACCTCATCACTTTGGCAAAGAAGGAGCCAACCCCCACTGATGAAGAAGTGGAAAAGGCTCAAGAAAAGATGAAAAAGTAAGGACTTAAAAAACTAAGAAATAGATAAAAAAACTCCATCTTTTCAACTTTTTCATCAGCAAACAAAAAAAAATTGAAGAAAGGGTTGGTTAAATCCGCCCAATTATATAAATTTGCATAAAATTGTTGAATAAATCCACGTTGAACGCACACCTTTCAAATGACAGCAGAAGAAAGACAGTTAATGAAGAATTTTGAAGCGAAGGTTCGTCAAGTCATCGCTCAATTCTGTGTGCTCAAACAAGAAAATGCCGACCTGTACGCTGAACTGGAAGGCAAGGACGAAGAAATCAAACGACTTAGAGCCGAATTGACTCAAAGCAAAAACGATTACAACAATCTGAAATTGGCCAAGATGATTGAAATCAGCGATGCCGACATCAAGGAATCAAAGATGAAAATCTCCCGATTGGTTCGTGAAATCAACAAATGCATCAGCATTCTATCCACCGACACAGGTGAAGATAGCGATATAAAAGAAGGTACTGCATCTTGACATACCACTTGAAAAAATGCTGCACCAACAACGAACAGTACATCTGTCATGGAAAAGAAACTAAACATCAACGTAACAATTGAGGGCATTCAACTACCTCTTCAAGTGTCATCACCCGAAGAGGAGAAGGTGTATCGTGACGCTGCATCCAGCATACAGCGCCGTATTCAAAGATTGCGCGATGCTTATCCACAGTTATCTAATGACAAGTACTACTATGTAATGGCAATGCTCAACACAGCAGTGGAAGCGGTCAAGGTTTCGAACAGAGCAGACACAAAGCCCTACATGGAAATGATGCATGACCTTGAACAAGAAATAGAATCTCTCGGAATCAAATAGGACACGAACGGCCACAAGAGGCTGTTTCCAATAATGAGACTTTAAGGCACAATTTCAGGTGTTCACATAAATATCCAGATGTGAATAACTTGAATTGTGCCTTATCAATATTATAAGTATAACACTAATAAAAAAAAATATTAACATGGATATAATATTATCAATAAGCATTGCAATTGGTTGCTTGATATTAGGCGGCATTCTGGGCTTTATTCTATTCCGCTATATCGTTAAACAGAAGTATAACCAAATTATCAAAGAAGCAGAAATTGAGGCCGAGGCTCTCAAAGAGAAGAAACAACTGGAACTCAAGGAAAAGTTCTTAAATAGAAAGTCTGAACTGGACAAGGAAGCGAACCAACGCAACCAGAAAATGCAGTCGTACGAAAACAAACTGAAGCAGCGTGAACTCACACTGAATCAGCAGAACGATGAAATCCAGAAAAAGCAGAATGAGGTGGAATCTCAAAAAATCAACCTCGCGAAACAACAAGAGAAGTTGGATGTCCTCATCAATGATCAGCGTTCAAAGTTGGAAGCTATTTCTGGCTTAACAACGGAAGAGGCTCGTGAAGCATTAGTTGAATCATTAAAAGACGAGGCTAAGACTCAGGCACAGCAGTATATCAATGAAATCATGGATGAGGCAAAGATGACCGCCAATAAGGAGGCGAAAAAGATTGTCATCCAATCCATCCAACGTGTGGCAAGTGAGACGGCTGTGGAAAATTCGGTTAGTGTATTCCATATCGAATCCGACGAAGTGAAGGGTCGTGTGATTGGCCGTGAGGGTCGAAATATCCGTGCATTGGAAGCCGCCACTGGAACCGAAATTGTGGTGGACGACACCCCTGAAGCCATTGTCATCAGCGCCTTTGACCCCATCCGTCGTGAAATCTGCCGTTTGGCACTCCATCAACTTGTAGCAGACGGACGTATCCACCCTGCACGCATCGAAGAAGTGGTTGCCAAGGTAAAGAAGCAAGTGGAAGACGAAATTGTTGAGACAGGTAAACGTACCTGTATCGACATGGGTGTACACGGACTACATCCAGAGTTGGTACGCATAGTAGGCAAGATGAAGTACCGCTCATCTTATGGTCAAAACTTATTGCAACACGCACGCGAAACAGCCAATCTTTGTGCTGTGATGGCTGCTGAACTCGGACTTAACCCCAAGAAGGCACGACGCGCTGGCTTGCTGCACGATATCGGTAAAGTGCCAGATGAACAAATAGAGATTCCACATGCCCTTTATGGTGCACAATTAGCTGAGAAATACAAGGAAAAGCCTGATATCTGCAATGCCATTGGTGCTCACCACGATGAAATGGAGATGACCACGTTGTTGGCACCAATCGTACAGGTATGCGATGCCATCAGTGGTGCACGTCCAGGTGCACGTCGCGAGATTGTCGAAGCATACCTCAAGCGCCTGAATGACCTTGAAAATCTGGCTGCAAGTTATCCTGGTGTGACCAAGACATATGCTATACAAGCAGGTCGAGAATTACGTGTTGCAGACAAGATTTCGGATAAAGAGATTGATGCACTCAGTGCTGACATTGCCAAGAAAATTCAGGATGAGATGACTTATCCAGGACAGGTGAAGATCACGGTTATCCGCGAAACTCGCGCTGTCGCTTTTGCAAAATAACACTTTTTCAAGTCATGATGAAGAAGTCTATTCTGACATCATTAATGGCTATTTCCCTCTATGCCTTTGCCCAATCACCAGATTTGGGCAAGGGCATTTCTTATTCTATTGAAACATCTGGAACTATCTCGGACGGGAATCATTCTCCTTTCTGGTTGACAGCCAACAGGTATGGGCTATCGTCCATCGAAAGAAATTCGGGATACATCCGTGGCAGCATTTGCCGAAGTGCTGAGAATGACAACGGAAGACATTGGGATATTGGATATGGAGCAGATTTTGTCGTCCCAGCAAATTACACCAGCAAATTTGTTGTACAACAACTCTATGCAGATGTCAGATGGTTAAAAGGGACGCTTACTATTGGTCAGAAAGAGCAATCGATGCAACTAAAGAATAACGAACTGAGCAGTGGTTCCCAAACTCTTGGCATTAACGGTCGCCCCTACCCCGAAATAAGGCTTGCCCTACCCCATTATTGGAATATTCCATACACAAAAGGATTCCTTGCATTCAAAGGGCATATTGCTTTTGGCATGTTCACAGATAACCAATTCCAAAAAGACTTTGTTGCAGGTCATAGCCATTATGACCAAAATGTGCTGATGCACACCAAGGCTGGATACTTGCGATTCGGCAAGGAAGAATCTCCTTTCTGTGTGGAAGCCGGCTTGGAAATGGCATCGCAATTTGGCGGCACACACTATGAACTCAATCATGGCGACTACACTAAAATTAAAAGCAAGCGCGGTTTATCTTCTTTCTGGCATGCGTTTATAGGTGGCGGTTCGGACTCTATGGACGGTGCTATTCAGAACAACGAAGGCAACATGCTGGGCAGTTGGGTATTAAGACTCAACTATGACACAGAAGATGCCACATACGGGCTCTATGCAGACCACTTTTTTGAAGACCATTCTGGCATGTTCCACTTAGATTACGATGGATATGATTACCAAAATGGAAAGATTATAAAGAAAGACCATCGTTATCTTGTCTATCCTTTAAAAGACATCATGCTTGGTGCAGATGTACACTTGAAAAATTTTCATTGGATAAGCGATGCAGTGGTGGAATACATTTATACTCGATACCAAAGCGGTCCAGTATATACAGACCGGACGCCACAAGTCCTTGACCACATTGGAGGTGTTGACAACTATTACAATAACAGCATTGAGCCGGGATGGAAACATTGGGGACAAACATTGGGAAATCCACTATACCGTTCCCCCATCTATAATGAGAACCAGAATCTCAACTTTGAGTGTAACCGCTTTACAGCATGGCATATTGGCATTGCAGGTCAGCCTACTTCCAATCTTCACTATCGCCTCCGTGCTTCATGGCAAGAAGGGTTGGGCACTTATGACAAACCCTATTTTGACCCCAAACATAATGTCAGCATAGGAATTGAAGCCACCTACGATGCAAACAATATTTATAAAGGACTCTGTATCAGTGCTGCTGTCGGGTTGGATCGAGGCGAACTCATGGGCAACAATACAGGAGGGTGTATTACTTTAAGACTGAATCGATAAGAATCTATATGAGAAAGGTCATCTATATCATCACGTCTGCTCTCATCCTCACGGCATGTGACCTTGAGACCTCAGACAATGGAGCATTGGACGGAAATTGGCAATTACGCCAGATTGACACACTCGCTACAGGTGGCTCATGTGACATGTCACGCAGTTATATCTATTGGGGAGTTGAAAGCCATCTTTTACAGGTGAGAGATATCGACAACAAGAATCTAAAAATTCTTTTCCACTTTGAAAAAATGGGAGAAGAACTCACGATCCACACACCGCATTTTGTTGTCACCAAAGACGAACTCGTCCCTATAGAAGATGGCAGTCAACTTGCTCCTTTCGGTATTACTGGAACCCGAGACACCCTCCATATTGAAAAGTTGAACCACGGAAATCTCATCCTCAAAAATGAATATTACCGATTGTCCTTTCGCCGATATTAGCAATATTCTTATATTTAGCATTGGGAAAAATTGAGTTTTCTTTGAAAAAGAGGTTATGTTTCACAATATATAACACTTTTTCACGTTATATAAAAAGAATACCTCAAAAAACAATCCATATGGTCATCGACTCTACATACATCATTATAGCCTTTACAATCAGCCTTGTGTTCTCACTCATCGGGACACCGCTCATTGTAAAGTTCTGCAATACGTATGGGCTATTCGACCTTCCAAACACACGAAAAGTACACAAGTACAGCATACCAAGGCTTGGGGGATCCTTATTCATGCCATCATTAGGATTTGGTGTTGTCGTGACCCTCCTTATCATGTATCAAGGCGTTAACGAGGATTTCGAAATCGGTGTATCCAATATCATGATGGTAATTGGAGCCACTATGATATACATTATCGGCATCTTTGATGACCTGAAAGGGATAAAAGCCACCCACAAGTTCATCATTCAGACTATCGCCGCACTCATTTTTCCTTTATGCAACTTGATGATCAGCAATCTTCACGGACTTTTTGGCATCCATGAAATACCACTTTGGATTGGCTATCCACTTACCGTCTTCGTCATTCTACTCATTGTAAATGCGATGAATTTGATTGATGGCATTGATGGTTTAGCATCGGGGCTTGCCTTTCTCATTTTAGGTTCCTTCGCCTATCTCTATTATGAGTTGAGAGCCTATCTCTTTTGTCTCATTAGCACAAGTCTGGCTGGAGCCACACTCGCATTCTTCTTTTTCAACTTCTATGGAAAAGTAGGAAAACTCAAGACCTTCATGGGCGATTCAGGCAGTCTCTTCCTCGGCTACGTAATCGCCTACCTTGCCATCAAGTACCAAATGTCAAATGAGCCTACTGGTTTCCCATATAGAGAAGAATCCTTGCTCATCTCCTTCACTCTCGTCTTTCTCCCTTGCATTGATGTTATACGTGTCGCCATCCTACGGAAACTTCATGGCAGAAGTATGTTTGAGGCTGATAAAACCCATATCCATCATCGCATCATGCAGATGGGGCTTGACATGCACCAAACTCTCGTTGTTATTCTCACGTTCTTCTTCTCTATCTGTCTCATCAATTACGGGCTCTATGGGGGAGGGGCACAGATGACTTACATTGTGGGAATCGACATTGTCATTTACAATCTTTTTATGTGGATTGTAGTCAAGATGAAAGCTGAAATCAACTGATTTTCATGACAGATATGGCATTTCCATATCAAACCTCGCCCAAACGTTTCAAACATGCGAACAATCATTCCATTTTGCCTTCTATTCACCTTAATAACAAGTTCTTCCGGGGCGAAGACTTATCAGGACTCTCCTAATACAGACATCCGTTCTTTTTTTGTGCAAGCCAATGCTACTTATATCATCTGTTTCAAGCATAAGACAGGGGCAACCATCAAGTTTCCGCCTAATGTTACCTTGCTATTCAAGGGTGGCTGTTTGTCGGGTAGGTTGGTGTTCGACAACACTTACCTCAAGGGGAATGTTAATATTCAGGGAGCCTTTGTCAACGGTACTCTGAAGAACAAGACTTTCAACGCACGATGGTTGTGCTATGCTGACGGAAAAAGGGATGATGCCGCATCCATCAACAGTCTGCTACAAATGTGTGACAACATCTTTTTCCCCCGAGGGACTTACCTGCTGAAAAGCATACACAACCCAACCTACAAACTGCCAAAGCCTTACCATCTGGGAATTCATCGTTCGAACATCCGATTGACTGGTGAGGATGGTAGCATATTTACAACAAACACAAAAGCGGGAACTTTATGTGCTTACAGTAAACCCAACGACATCCCAAACTCCATCCATGACATCCATATAGAGGGGATAACATTCAGGGTGGAAAACGAAAGCACTCAATGGGATCCGTATCAGGAGCACTGCCACACTATCAGTCTCATTGGAGTCAACCGCTTCTCTATTGAGCAATGTGTTTTCAATAATTTCTGGGGTGATGCTATTTGCCTCAACCACTATAGTGATAACGAATCTACAGGAGAGCGCGCACGCAACATGAATGTGACTATACGCCACAACCGCATTGATGGATACAAATGCTACAATCGGAACGGGGTTTCTGTTATCAATGGACAGAATGTTGTCATTGAAAAAAATCTATTTTTCAACACCTCTCATAAGACCATGCCTGGATCCATTGACATTGAGGCCAATAATACTGCATATACCATTGACAATATCAAGATTCGGGACAACTACATCAACAATTGCCAGGGTGCCAATGCTGCCATTGGCATTATATCGAACGAACGAGGCGGACCTGCTCACAACATTGAGATTACAAACAATAAGATTGCCAACAGCAGGAGAGCCTTCGAATTTGCCATTTGTACCGACTATGCCACGACGAACATTATAGTCAAAAACAACAGGGCAGACAAAAACACCGAACCTTGGATTTGGCATGGCGAAGGTTATACAAAGAATTGGGTGTTTGTCAACAATGTCTTCCTCCATCCGACCAAGATGAAATTCGGTAGAGGCGTGAAATTTGAAGGTTTAAAATTAAAAAACAACAAACTTGAATATGTGAAATAAGCATGGTGAAATCAAAAAGAGCGATTATAAATCTCTAAATGCTTCTCTACCACCTTTTGTATAGAGAATTCTCTTTCTGCCCGTTCACGACCATTCCGTCCCATCTGTTCACGCAATTTCTTATTTAAGAACAACTCATGCAACTTCTCTGCTAAGGCATCACAATCGCGAGGAGACACCAGAAAACCATTAACACCATCATCTACAACATCGCGACAGCCTATGGAATTGCATGTCACAATGGGACGCCCTACCGCACATGCTTCAATCAGAGACAATGGAACCCCTTCACGGTAATAACTGGGAAATGCCATGATATGAGACGACTTCAGAAGTTCCAGCACGTCACTTCGATAGCCGACCCAATGTATATAGGTATTGTCGCACCGCGCCTCCAATTCTTCTTTCCTGATGCCATCGGGATTGCTGGAAAGGTCACCACACAACAGGAATTCAACCTTGTCATAAAACTCCGAACGCAATTTCTCTGCAGCGTCAATCAATGTCAGCACTCCTTTTTCTTTTACCATACGTGCTGTGAATATCACACGGATTTTCCCTTCAACAGGTTCTGGAACATAACGAAATGCATCCAAATCTACACCTGAGCCCTTAATGAAATCGCACTGTGATTTCTTCACGACCCCATGGGCTTGAAATAACTGCATATCCTCTTTATTCTGGAATATTTCGGACACGTTCATTCCTGCACTGGACCATGCAAACACCTTCATAACAGCTCGAGCCTTGAACGAAAGTCTTTCGCCTGCAAATAGAACTCCTAATCCACAAACAGCATTCACAACATGATGAATCCGGGTGAATTTTGCAGCCAATCCGCCCCAAAGAATATTTTTCAGCCCTACATGATGAACGATATCAGGTTTCTCTTTCCGATAAAGTTTCCACAAAAAAAACAACGTGACCATTTCTTCCATCAAGTTAGTACCTGTGGGATTGATTGGCAAATTTATCATTGGAAAACCTAAAGCTGTCACTTCATCGGCATGCCCCGTGTCCTTACAGATAATCGTCACATCGATTCCCTCCTCCAACGCCTTCTGTGCAATCGTCTTTCTGTGGCTAAGAAAAAACCTGTCCTCATTCACCACCATCATCAACTTCTTTATCATAGTGAGTGGTATGTTTGGAGTGTTTCACATGCATTCTTCTCCCAAGAGAATCTATCAAGATTAGGCATGAGTAAAGTTTTCTTTTCATTAACAAAGGCTTCATCTGACAAACATCGCCAAAGTGTATTTGCCATGTCCTCCACACTAAAAGGATTAAAGTACGCAGCACTCTCTCCACACACTTCTGGAATTGAAGACGCATTGGAAACCGCAGAAATGATGCCAAAACATGCAGCTTCAAGCGGTGGAAAGCCAAATCCCTCGTAGAAAGAAGGGAACACGAACAATGCCGCATGTTGATAGAGCCATAACAATAGCTCACGGGAAACAAAGTCCAAATAATACACATCAGACATCTTGCCCATACGTCTGAGTATTTCCTTGTAATGATGCCCCTTTTTCCCCACAATGACCAGTTTCACATCATTCGTCTCTGTTTTTTCCTTTAACGTAGCAAAAGCATCTAAAAGACGACCATAATTCTTTCGAGGTTCAATGTGACCTACCGACAACATGAAGCGGCTACCCTCAAGCGGTTTTGCCACATCATCTAACACATACCCATCCAGTTGACGGATGGAGAAATCTTCGCGATTGATTGCCTCATTCACTACTTTTATCTTTTCGCAGCCAATCTTATACACATCCATTATTTCCTGCTTCGTAAATTCTGAAATGGATATTATCTTATCAGCCTGCTGAATAGACCTCATCACCGCAGTGCGCAAAAAAAGATAACGAGGAAGAGTGTAGGTTGACGGGTAGCGACAAAACCTCAAATCGTGTACCGTTATGATTACTTTAGAACGTTTCAAACGAGGCGCATGAAAAAATGGTGAATGGAAAATGTCGAACTGTTCTTTCTTTTCTTCCGCCAACCAGTATCGGTTAGAAAACAGGCTTCGCAGAATGACAGACTTATAGGAAGAGTCATAGGGGGTGGGCTGAATGCGCATATTGTCCACATGAGGCAATACTTGACGAGCGTACTCCACACAATCTTTCAAAACATAGAGTATGTATTCATTTTCTGTGTCAATCTGGCTCAGAGCCGATACCACATTGTATATATACTCTCTAACGCCTCCCCCACGCGGTTGGCAAAAAATACAGTTAATAGCTATTTTCATCTTCTATTCCTCCCCATACACCTTTTGTAAATATTGTACTGTTTCTTGAATTACATATCCTTTAGATGCAATAACACAATCCTCCTTCTTACGTTTATATCCCATCAACATTCCATCCAGTTTCTCCACCCATCCTATGGAATCCTCTGATAACGATGCGAAATGGACATTATCCGTAATACAGATATCTCTATTGATTGTATCGGCAATCAGACAGGGAAGTCCGGCAGCCTGTGCTTCAATCAGCACAAAAGGAAATCCCTCAAACAACGACGGCATTAGAAACGCATCCATTGCCTGCATCAAACCCGCCACATCCGAACGTTCACCCAGTAGCATGACTCGCTCCTGAAGATTGAAGCGGACAACCAGTTCTTTAATTTCACTAAACAAGGGTCCTACACCAATCAGCATCAGTTTTGCCTTAGGGCATTGCTGTACGTATTGAGCAAACACCTCTATCATGAAGACGTGGTTCTTCTCCTCCACAAATCTACCCACATGACCTATCACCACTTCATCCTCTTCTATACCCATCTTCTCTCTATACAGTCTCCTCGTTTCCACATCATACGAAAAGCGAGCCACCTCAATGCCATTGTGAATAATGACGACGTCCTTGTCACCGAAAAACCATCGGGCAGCCAAGGTTGAACAAGCAAAAAAATGAGTTGCAAGGCTATATACGTATTGGCGTTTCAACAAATGTAATAGCCGATTATGGAATCCCCTTGCAGACGAATTGTGAGCATGCACTATCCGAACAGGCACACCATATTTATATGCGTAGTAGATGGGAGCAATTGATGTCAAACTGTTCCCACAAAAATGCACCGCATGATATTCAGTCGCATGGATCTTAAAAAAACGATTTAATGAAAGATTCCATTTTATGAGAGACTCTTTGCGGCATGGAACTCGGTAAACCACACCACCTGCCATTTCAACTTCTTTGCTATAGTCAGTTTCTTGCCATGAATACAGAAGAAAATCCACATGGAATCGTTTTCTATCTATACCTCGAAACACATTCATCATAAATGACTCTGTCCCATTGCGGTTGAGATACTGAGAAATGAATAATACTTTTATCATGTTTCAAGTTCGAATCTTTAAGTATATAAGCATCAAATATGTTCTCATGCGACAAGCAAAAAAGTCATACCAATATCGCAAAAAAGACTTAGGACTCTCGTTGTGCTCGATATATTTTATCCATTCGCAATTTTTAGCAGACATCCCTTCTGGAAACAGATAGTCAAAAGGAATGCGATGTTCCCTCAAGCAATAAGGAGCCATAAATTGATCACGATGAGGATAAGCAAGGTACAATTCCCACCAATGATTATTGTAAGCCTGAACAGCAACAGAATCCGTGCGCCGCAGAATAATGTTGTTCTCATACATCCCATAATGACGAGGGAAATGCTCCTTTAACAAGAAATTCGCTGCGCGCAAAATATTGGATGTGCGGTCACGCATTGCATGCACACATGCCACAATGTCCTCATACACACACGTCTTATCTGGATGCTTTACGCCAGAGTAAATAATTCCCTCCTCTATCTTCTTGTCAATTGCCCTATAAAAATCATTGCTATTTATCACAAGGTTTCCATCCATCCACACCGTATATTCATAGTCGGACAGCAACGTATGAGGGTGCATCTTAGGATAACGAGAGGTAATGATATCATCAGACCCAAAGTCCGCAAACTCACGAACCATCCACACACCTTCGTAATCATTCATTTTCATTCCTTCTTTAACAAAAAGAATGTAGTCGAAATCCGAATCCACGACCTCTGGCTGCCGTAAATTGTCATATGACCCGATAATACTTGTATAGATAACTTTTTTCTTCATTATGAATACATCACGATTCGAATACAAAGATAACGAGAATCACACAAATATACAACTTTTCCACAAGAATTTAGAATGTAGAACCGAAATGAAAACATCTTACATCGCCATTTGTATTCATCTTCAACATCTTCTTATCCGTATACCCGCCATCGACTCGTAAAAAAACAGTGTCATTCTAATGCATTTAACTATGCGGCATTGACTCAAAAATTCGGCACATGACGAGCACTCATTCTCTCTCCTTTCTTCTACAGCCTCCAACTCTGTTGTAGAACAGAGTTTATTTTTCCGCTTTCATTCCCTCTTTGGTAATGGAAATTTTCTAAAAATACTGAATCATAAGGAACCACATTCCTGAAATTTGCCTTTAAATATACACCCTCAAACAAGGAGACAAATAATACTATCATATACAAATAACGCACATAAGTTTTATTATATTCCATTACAGAAGAGGCTTCCTGCAGAATCTTTGGCACCAAAATCATGAGAGCAGGAGTGAAATACCATGAAATTCTGATGAAGGTCAAATTTCCACCTGCTTCCGCATAAATAATCGCTCCGATTGCCAATAAGTTCGCAAAAATAGAATGTCCCTTTTTAGAAAGAAACAGAATCAACATATATAGTAACATGGTCAGAATATAAGTTGTGGTATGATAGGTTCCAGAACCATTCTGCAAATATTTCGAATCCGCATAGATCTGCCCATAATAAGGTATGAGAGCCGCAAGACTATTATGCATATTGGACAAAAATCCTATTTCTGCTAACACGAACACCACAAAGACAATACCAGTCAAAATTCTTTGGTCCAACTTAATATATGACACAAAATAGAATGGCAACATCAGGATGGCAGAATAATGAGCCGTCATTGCAAACAGCAAACAAATCAGATACCTCAGGAAGTCACGAGATTCTATAAATCGTATGCCATACACAAAGATGGCTATTGCCAAGTTTTGTCTGACACCATCCCACGCCTGAAAAAGCATCCATGTGGCCACCAAGAAGAACACTCCAAATGAGTGTATCTTGTAATGGTCAAATATCTTATAATAGCAAAAGAGAGTGGCAAAAGCATAACACCCCATAACATAGACATAAGGATAAATGGCCCACGAAAACGTCCATGAAAGCAAAAATGTAAGCGGCTCATACATGAGCATATCTAATGGCGTTATAGTGTCTATCGTTTTCTTACCAACTTCGTTAAACATGCTGGCATACCTCACATAATCATCACCGATATCAAAACGAAAGATAGATACAGCCATCAAAATAGCATACGCAAGAAATATCCCCCAACGTGTATTCTTCCGCTCTGAGAGGAAACACAATGTAGGACAGAGCAATAGCAAGATATTATATAATATGTATGTCTGAATCTCCGTAAACATAACTACAAACGTGTCTTTTTAAACATAAATGTAAGAAGAATGGAGAAAAATAAAGATATTCCCAAAGCTATCCACGGAACAAACAGGGGATATATATTTACCATGAAATCTGTATGATAATATAAAATCTTCAATATGAACTGTTGGAAGATATATATACCCATACAATATTTCCCCACTTTTATATATAATTGCGGCAATTGATGTTCCCGACAAATATACAGTGCCGTAAGATACAGGCTTATCAAACCCAACCAAGCATAGAGTATCCGACATGCCACCAATAGTATATCGTCCATTAAAGAAGTCCACAACACAATAGAATCGACATGATCTGACAAAACAGACAATAACACAAAAACAACTAGAAAAAGCACCCAAAGAGGTACAATCAAACTTAAATTAGCTTTTTGTTCTAAAAAAACTCGCTGCTGAGACACAATCACACCTCCATAAAAGAATTGGAAATAGAGCAAAGTATCAGCAATCCGTTGTGGTACTTGCGGAATTGCGCTGAACACGGATAATACAACACAACCCACAAAGACATATGATGATGGCACCTTTATTTGTACAAGAAACCAACATGTCATGAAGCACAAGAACAACATAGGAAGGAACCATAAATGACCGACTCCCATCACAATCTGATAGATATTCCTGAACAGGGATGCTTCGCCATCACCTAATAACGCTATATATAAGATGCCAAAAAATAGACAAGGGAGATACAGCCGTACAAATTTCCTGTTGAACAATTCTTTCAAGGATTCCTTCGATCCTCTCGTGTGACATTGCCATCCCCATATATAGCCAGACATAAAGACAAACATGGGTAACATGAAGCTATATGACAGCCTTGCCAACCATGCATAATACTCATTAGGAACAAAACCGAATGGAGCGCTCCACTCACCTATATAGATAATAAAAGCATGGTAAAGAAGTAGCAACAGAATCAGAATAGGCCTACAAAAAGCCATTTCTGCTAAATAGTTATTTGACACATTCTTTTTCATACGGGTAATTTTATCATATCACCAAGAACCCTGTCCCATTCAGATGGAGTAAATTCCTCCATTCCGGTTCCAGGGAAGAATGTAATCTCACCAAAATACACATGGCTATTTACATAATAGAAATCCAACCGCACAAAGGGATGAGATATGGCAGTGGCGAGTTTATCGGCAACAGCCAGTAATTCCTCCAAAGCAGCCGGCCTTGAAATTATATGGGGAGAGTTTGGATAATGTCTCTGAAACGGCAAATGATTCCACTCTCTGTCATAGAAATCTATTTGCAAACCAACATCCCGATTAGAGCACACAAATATCTGTTCACAGCGACCATTGTAACACATACATTTGTAATCCATCAAAGTATTTGCTGTTCCATCATCCAATAATTCTTCTACTAAGATGCGAGGAACAATGTTCTTATATGGATATTCCCTGTTTTCCGTAAAATAGTTCTTATGCCACGACTTGAATAATTTCTTTTTTATGGAAGCCTCGTCTAATGTCAATTTGTCATGGCACACTATCACCCCTCCACTATCATGAGATGTTTTTATCACGAACCGTTGCGGAAGGCTCTTGAAATCAATCTCTTCAACAGCATTCCAGACTTTCAGGGTCGGAATAATATATTTTATTCCCAATATTTCCCTCACATAATCCTTTGCTGTAATTTTATCCACCATATTCGTAAAGTCATCGCGTCTCATATTAAGTTTCAGCCATTGGATTTTCTCATTGAATGTCTTTGGAGAGGCAAGATCCAATCTTGTACCCATAATAAACCACCATTTTATTTGCAAATAAAGTTTATCAGGGAACAACGATGCACATTTCTCTGTCAGAATAATATACATCACCTTTTTGAGATTAAACAATGTAGAGAGATGCATAGGATTATTAGTGATTAAAATATTTGATTGCATGTATCAATCGATCACGATGAGATTCACACACAATATTGTTTAGCAATTGGAGACGCCTTTTCTCACTGATGAAAGAGGGCAATAAACGACGGCGATACAATCCTCTCAGCAAACGATTCCCATACGGCTCCAATGCCAACAAATATTCGTCCTTGGTTTTCTCCATGAACTCACTTTCACATCTGAACAAAATTGAATCATCAACAATTTTTGTATTCAAGTCCTCAATCTTTTCCTCAAAACCCAATTTCTCATCTTTACTCATCAAAGACACTTTTGCCTCAACATCACATTGAATATAAGGTATTAATTCATATGGATTTTCCTCTACGCCCAAACCCAAAACAACCATAAATCCTTCTTTCCAAGACTGCCTTCGTTGACATAAAGAGTCAAAACAGAAATTTCCTAATCCATAGAAAATAGGCTTCCCCTTATAGATTTCATATCCCGTATAACAATGTTGATGATGATTCACAACAGCGTCGACACCCACATCTACAAAGAAGTGGTATAAATCTTTCATCCTGCATGTAGGTAACGCATAATGTTCCACACCACCATGGACGATTAATAATACATAATTAGCTTGTTGACGGGCTTCTTGAATAATCCCATATAAATGAACTGGATTAAGAGGGTTAGCACCTCCTGTATCCTTTGAGGCTATGGAAAATTCCGTCTCACAAGCATTAATCACCGCAAGTACCGATTCACCTATTTGCTTATACAAAACTTTAGATGCCTCACTAATATTTCCTCCTGCACCTACATAATCCAAATTTTTCTGTTCCAGAACCCTTATCGTTTCTTCAATCCCTTCATCCGAATAATCATATATATGATTGTTACCCAAAGTCACACACTGAAAACCTGCATCTTTTATGGCATCAACTGCCACCGATGTCGCCTTCAAGTTAGGACCACACTTCTCAATAGGAGTAGCCCAATGTTCAACTATAGGGCATTCCAAATTCACAATTGAATAGTCAGCATCTGACACAACCTTTGTGACATCAGCAAAGACTTCATGCCCCATGCCCGCTTCTATCAATTGAGCCACTCGCTCTTGCGGACAAAAATCTCCTCCTATTAATACTCTCATAGTGTTCTATTTCTTATATGATGATACAAATACAACAAGAGGTTTCTTTCTTCTTTGAACAAAGAAATAATGAATACATATAGTAAGGCAGACAACACCATTGAACACATTATCCACCACTGAGAAGAACTTACACTAAGTAGCATAATGGCAGTGACAGCCATTATTGCTGAAGATATGGTGGCAACCGAGATGTTAAAAAACATCTTCCATATCGGCAACTTTATCAAGACATATACAATCACAAGATTTACCAGAACCAACTGGAAACGGAGCAACGAACGAACCACGTAAAGTGTATCAAAACCATCATCTACCACAAGTTTGATAATGGGACATAAAATAATAATATGCAAAAACTGAGCTAACACAGAAAGCATAGGGCGTCCTTTTGCGCGGTATATTTCGCTACAATAATGGCTCAGCACTATCACGAAAGCGCTTGTCAAAGCCCATAAGCCCACAAATCCACTTGCTTCTACCCACTGATCACCTAACATCAAAGATGTGATAAAATCTCGATATATATAGATTCCGACCCCCATCGGTATAATGAGAAGTCCTACCATTTTCTGGAAACCAAAAAACAATCTTTCAAATCCTTCCTTATCATTTTGCAAACGAGAAAGAGATGAAAACAATATCGGTGTCGTCACTGTAGTAACAAGTCCCATAATTTGCCCAACCACCGTCGAAGAGGTCTTATACAATCCCAATTCATATTTACTAAGTGCGGTGGCAACAATAAACACATCTACATATTGGGTCAACCATATACTGATAGCTTCAATCAGAGACCATACTGTAAAACTGAACATGTCTTTCAATCGAGAGAACGAAAAAAAACAAACAGGTCTCCATGATGAGTAAATGGTTAGAAAAAAAGCATTGATTGCGTTACTTGCGATATTACCTATGATCAACGCCCAGAAGTTGCGAAAAATGATTGCCAAGGGAACGGTTACAACAAGTGGCACAAAGATTCCCACAATACGAACTTTAAAGAGAGTCTTAAAATTCAGATCCCTCCTATATATTGCCATCTGAATGCTCGAGAATGCTGCCAATGGAATGTTCACACATGCTATTGCAAGCACATTACCCAGACCTGAACTACCCACAAGGTCTGCCAGCGGATGACGAAAGACGATGACTATCCCCCATATTACAAATGACAGCGTCAGATTGCTCCAAAAAGCAACATTTGTACACGCAATACGTTCATCATCATCTCGAAACTCATGCTGAATCAAGAACTTCTGAAAACCCGCATCTGTGAAAATCTCAGCAAACGTGATGACAATCATCAGAGTCGTCACTATTCCAAAAGCACTTGGCGACAGCAATCGAGCCAACACCACACTAATGACAGGAGTTATAAGTTTTGCTACAACTTCTGTTATGGCAGACCACTTCGTGGCTGTCACCACTTTGGTATGGAGAATATCACTCATTGTGATTATTGTGCTTCAGACGAAATCAAAACAGATACTTACGCAAACAATACACAGAAATTCCCACACACGTCAACAACATCATTCCTACAACAAACAGCACTCTTTTCGGACCAGCAGGCTTTTGTGGAACAGAAGCCCCTTGAATAATCGTAAAGGCAGGCGTTCTTTCTTGTATTTTTGCCAATGCCGCCTGATACTGAGTGTTAAAAGCCGTATAGGTGTTATACTTGGCTTGCATATCTTGTTCTAGCCTATCTCGTTCAGAGAGATAGGCTTGTAATATCATATTCTGGTGTGAATCAGCGTAATCGCTATATTCTTGTAGAGAGTGTTCGTATTCAATGCGTGCACTATCCGTCAACTGTTTATAGTATTCCGCATCTATACGCACTTTACTCGTACGATAATCTGTAATATATTTCTGCAAACGAGTTCTCACAGAGTCTGCCATCAATGCACAAATCAGTCGGTCCTGATCTTGCACCGTTATCGTGATTACTTCTGTCTTCATGTCCACGACACATTGAATATGGCTTCGCAAAGACTCTACCACATCATCTTCTTTTTCTGACAGCCAGAAAGGGTTTGCCCGATTTCCCCCCGCACCATCTCTACCTTGCTTTCTTTTCAATTGTTTAAATTGGTTTTTTACCCAATTCACTGGCCACATCCAGAATGAGGTCTTGTGATGCTTAGTCAAGTATGTATAATAATCTGTCCTGATATCTTCCTCCTCATTAATCACCTGTATATCAAAAAGTGACACAAGAAAGTTCGAAGAACTAATAATGTCCGGATAAAGGAGCGGATATATAGCATCTCCCGAAGCAGCCCCTCCAAGATTAAAACCGAAAGATGATGCAATAGAAGTTATGGATCCATCCATATTAGTGTTGCCCGATTCAGGAGCAAGACTTACTTCGGACACATAATAACGGGGCTGAGGCAGAATCCATAAACATGATAACACAAACGATATAATCACACCCTTAACAAAGAGCATCTTTTTTGTATAAAGGATTCTGACGACTTTATTAAAATCAAGTTTCTTTTCGCCATCATGCTGTTCCATAAATTCTTCCATTGTTCAATACTAAATCTAAATTTTGTTCTACAAACCTTCCACAATCTCCATCGCCCGCTCTATCACCTTATGCATATCATAATACTTATATTCCGCCAAACGTCCCCCAAAGATAACCTTTTCTTGGACATCTGCAAGGGCTTTATACTTGGCATACAACGCCGAATTTTGTTCATCATTCACCGGATAGTATGGTTCATCACCAGGTTGCCACTCTTTGCTATACTCGCGGGAAATGATTGTGTCCGGGCAGTCAGAAAGCGCAGCACCAAACATCTCAAAATGCTTATGCTCAATGATACGCGTATAAGGTGTTTCGGCATCGGTGTAGTTCACCACAGCATTACCCTGATAGTTCTCCACACCTTCCAGCAGTTCAGTCTCGAAAGACACGGTACGGTATTGCAGATGACCGTACTGATAGTTGAAGTAACGGTCAATCTCACCCGTATAGATTACTCTATCCGCACATGCATCCAGTTCTTCTGTCTGGTCAAAGTAATCAATACCCAGACGCACCTCGCATCCCTCAATCATTTTCTCCACAAGAGCCTCGGGAATGCCTTGGTATTTGTCATTGAAATAGTTGTTGTCGAACGTAAAGCGCACAGGCAAGCGCTTGATAATGAAAGCTGGCAGTTCCGTACACTTGCGTCCCCACTGCTTCTGGGTGTAACCCTTGATGAGTGCCTCGTAGATGTCTTTTCCAATCAAACTGATGGCTTGTTCTTCAAGGTTCTTCGGACTCTCAATATGATACTCCTTCTTCTGTTCTTCTATCTTCGCCTTCGCCTCCTCAGGGGTCTTCACGCCCCACATCTGATAGAAGGTATTCATGTTGAATGGCAGATTGTAGAGTTTTCCTTTATAGTTTGCCACCGGAGAATTGGTGTAACGGTTGAATTCCACAAAACTATTTACAAAGTCCCATACTTGCTTATTACTTGTATGGAATATATGGGCACCATACTTGTGTACATGAATGCCTTTCACTTCCTCTGTATAGACATTGCCACCAATATGGTCACGCTTGTCTATCAGAAGAATGGAATAACCCTTCTTCTTCAAGAAGTAGGCAGACACGGCACCAAACAACCCAGTGCCAACAATCAGAAAATCATACTTCATAAGCTTAAAACTCTAAAACCATCACTTCAGGATGTTTGCTATTGTCACCATCATGGTTGCAATAGATGCTGCCGATGTACCCATCGCGGCATACTCTGCAGTCGTCATCTTGTTCTTCTGTTTCTTCGATGGCACTACAATTGTACAACCTGGTTCAACAGCCTTCTTACTCTTATGACTAAGCAATTCCACTGCACCATTCATATAAATTGCATAGACGCGAGCCTTTCGGGCATTGTCTCCATATCCACCTGCACGCTTAATATAGTAGTTGAGAGATTCTCCCTTCTTATAGTTCATCGATATTGGATACATCACGTCTCCGCTCACCTTCACAATCGAAGAATACTGAGGAACAATCAGTTTGTCACCCTCTCTCAGCACGATGTCCTCTTCACAGCCAGGTTGTGCGATTGCCTTTGCAAGGTCGATGGACACAGGGAAAGTCGTACCAATATCTAGTTTCATCAGCAACAAGGAATCGGCACGGTTCAAATCAAAATTCTTATTGTCACTTTGCATGGACTCTTCATAAAGAGCAATCTGAGATGCTCTCAGCGAAGCCTCTTGCTGCTGACGTTCTTCCTCTGTCATCCTTCTTTCCAAACGAGCACCTTTTGCATAGCCCAATGAACTGAGTCCTCCAGCCGCAATCACAAGGTCACTCAAACGATAGTTTTTATTGCTCATGGCATAAGTTCCCTCAAAGTTGATGGCACCCGTGACAGATACATTCTGCTGTTCCGAATAAGAAGGACTCTTTCTGACAGCCACCTGATCATAGGGCTGCAAGACAAACCCCTGCTCACCTTCCACCACAAAACCATCCTTCAGTGCAAAAGAGAATGTCTCTGTCAAGTTCTCGTTATCCACCGTTGCATGTGGGTCATCTATACGTCTGTACACATCCACCTTCACAGTTGATGCAGCATCCGTCAAACCACCAGCCTGAAGTACCAAATCTTCTATCGTTGTGTTATCTGCATATACATAAACACCAGGATAATTCACTTCTCCCGTAATAGACAGTGTCTGTTCGCCTTTCATATCCAATTTACTCGGGATGAACAACACATCATTTTTACGCAAAGGAATATCTGCCACCGTACCATCCATAACACCCTTTATGTCAACAGCCAGCACCTCCAGCGTAAGGTCTTCTTTCTGGCGATGCATCACAGCACGGTTGGTAAAAGCATCTTCACGCAGTCCCTCTGCCGCACGGACCAAATCCCTGACAGAACTGATGTTTCCGCCCAATTCATACATTCCACTATGGAACACTGCACCACGCACTTCCACCATATTGGAATAACGAGCCACCACACTATCAACAGAAACAGAATCGCCATCAGCCAACGTGAAATTGCTCCAATCAAATTCGCCCACGGTATGAATTGAGTATTCAGCCCCGTCCTTTCGGGTTACACGAATGCTCTTCTTGTAGGCATCTCCCGTAAAGCCACCTGTGTAACTGAGCAATGTGGAAAGTGTCTCATTCCGCTTCATCTCATAGAACATCGGACGTTTCACCTTACCACGCACTTCCACCAAAGCATCGTATGGACCCACCACCACAATATCATTATCATTCAGTCGCACATCACCACGCACATTGCCGTTAAGGATGTAATCATACACGTCAATGGAGGAAATGACACGCCCTTGCCGATAGACCTTAATGTCACGCAATGTACCAATATCATTGATACCACCAGCAGCATAAAGAGCGTTGAATGCTGATGAAAGGGAACTCAAAGTATATGTACCAGGCACGTTCACTTCGCCCATCACCTGTACTTGTATGCTTCGTGTACTACCTACCGACAGCGAGATATTTGAGTCAGAATAGAATTGCCCCAACCGTGAGCGGAGATAATTGGTGGCTTCCGCCACGCTCATACCTCCAATCTTGCATGGACCGACCCCTTGAACGACCACGACCCCATCTGGAGAAATCGTTTCCGTGAAAGTTTCTTGCGAAGCACCCCAGATGTCAATAATCACATCGTCACCAGCCCCCAAACGATAGTTCGCAGGAGTTGCCATATTCATGTTGGGTTGAAAGGTCAACATCTGATTATTGAAAATGTTACGACCGAACACCTCGCTTTCATCCTTGAAATAGTTCTGGTAATAGATGAGTGAGTCAATATCCATAAAACCGATTTCATCATTCAGCGCCTGCATACGTTCCTCACGGGTTCCGTAGTTACGGTTCTGCACACGCATCTGTGATTGAATCATATATTGATTCTGTCTCTGATTCCTCTCCCCCTGTTCCTGTCTTTCCTGACGCATACGGCTCTGCGATTTTCCAGCATTCTGCCCCGTCAAGTCCGAAGCCCCCAGATTCTGCTGCTCCGCCTCATATTTTTTTCGGATACGGCGCAACTGCTCGGTGGTCACCCCCCTCTGCAACAGTCTGGTCACAATCTGTTGTTGGGTCGAGCCCTTGGCCTGTTCCTGCTGAACATACTGAATCACCTGCTCGTCAGTCATCGACTGGGAGAAAGCAGGCAATGTACAGGCTAAAAGTCCAAAGACAAACAGAAACTTCTTTGCAAAAGAAAACTTCATGGCGATTATCTATTAAGATTTAGATATTAAACAATGTTTTGAATATGATTTGGGCATCAAGCCACAAACTGCGGTGTCTCAGATAGTCAAGATCCATATCAAGTCGCCTCAACATCTTCTCCATCGTGTCTGTGTAGCCATTCTGGATTGTAGCCAACGAGGTGACACCTGGGACTGACTGATATAAAAGTCTATAATCTGAGTTATGTTTCATGATTTCATCAATGAAATACTGACGTTCCGGACGGTATCCCACAAAAGACATATCCCCTATCAACACATTCCAAATCTGTGGAAGTTCATCCAAGTGGTGCTTACGCAACACTTTCCCAAACTCGGTCAAACGAGGGTCATCCTCCTGCTCTAACTGCGGTATGCCATCCTTCTCCGCATCTACCACCATCGTACGAAATTTGTATATCCGAAAGGGCTTACCTCCTTTACCAATTCTCTCCTGACTGTAGATGACAGGCCCAGAGGCTTTCCACCTCTGCCTAATATATATGTACAGAAAAACAGGAGATAGCACTATCAGCAGAAACAAGGCGCCTACAACATCTCCCACACGTTTCAGCGCCCTCTCAAGTCCATTCATGCCATCTATGTTCACCGACTCATTCTCCTTACTCATCAATTACTTCTTTTTCTTTATATTTAAATATAACGAAATGCTTTGACATTTATTATATATATAGTTTACTAAAAATCGGACAAAGATAGCAATAATTTACGGAAAAACAGCATACATCTGGAGTTTTTTGCCTAAATTCGCATTCGGAATGAGAAAGAGTCGTTCATCTGTACTTTTCACACACAGAAAAAGACCACTCAACTTAATCGACAAAACGCATGAGTATCGTAGAAAGATTTTTGAACTATGTGTCATTTGACACGCAGTCATCGGAAGAAACTGGCACCACCCCCTCGACCGAAAAACAACGGGTGTTTGCTGAATATCTGAAAGAGGAACTGATTCGCGAAGGGCTGCAAGATGTGGAACTGGATGAATTGGGGTATCTTTATGCCACCTTACCAGCCAACACCAACAAGTCCGTACCCACCATCGGCTTCATAGCCCACATGGACACCAGCCCTGATGCATCAGGCAAGGACGTAAAACCACGTATCATAGAACATTACGATGGTAGCGACATCATCCTTTCTGACGGCATCGTCACCTCACCTCAGAAGTTTCCCGAACTGCTCGACCACAAGGGCGAAGATCTCATCGTAACCGATGGAACTACCCTGCTTGGCGCCGATGACAAAGCAGGCATTGCTGAAATCGTACAAGCAATGGTGTATCTGCAACAACACCCCGAAATAAAGCATGGAAAAATCCGAATTGGTTTCAATCCCGACGAGGAAATCGGTATGGGAGCGCATCACTTTGATATAGAGAAATTCGGCTGTGAGTTTGCCTATACAATGGACGGTAGCGAAGTGGGTGAGATCGAATTTGAGAACTTCAATGCCGCTTCTGCCAAAATTACCATCAATGGATGCTCAGTTCACCCTGGTTATGCCAAAAACAAAATGGTCAATGCAGCCCGCATCGCCACCGAATTGGTTCAGATGTTGCCATCCGACGAGACCCCTGAAACTACAGAGGGCTATGAGGGATTCTTCCATCTCACCAACATCAGCGGAACAGTGGAGAAGACACAACTTTCCTTCATCATCCGCGACCACGACCGTGAGTACTTCGAAAGCCGCAAGGCAGAAATGCTTGACGCGGTGGAAGCCATCAACGAGAAGTATGGTGGAAGGGTGGCATCGCTCGAAACGAAAGACCAGTACTACAACATGCGTGAGAAGTTGGAAGACAAGATGTACATCATCGACATTGCCCAACAAGCCATTGCCGAAGCAGGCATGACACCCAAAATCAGAGCCATTCGTGGTGGCACAGACGGTGCACAACTTTCTTTCATGGGCCTTCCCTGCCCCAACATCTTTGCCGGAGGCCTCAACTTCCATGGTCCCCACGAGTTCTGTCCAGTGCAGAGCCTGGAGAAAGCCCTGAAAGCCGTGGTCAACATCTGCAAAATTTCAGCCGAGAAATTAGGGGAATAACTGGATATCTGTTGCAAAAAAACGTACCCCTCGGGTACGGCACATCGTACCCGAGGGGTATGGTTGGTCGTACCCGAGGGGTACACTTTCTATATTACCAATTATTGATCCTCTTCGTCACCGGGCTCAAACTCATCATCCTCATCATCAAAATCAAAATCGAAATCACCAAAAAACGCAGGTTGAATGAAGTCATCAAGTTCGCGACGCTCCTTCTTGGTGGGACGCCCAGTGCCCCTTGCCCTGCCAACAAATCCGCTGATGCGGTTCATCTCCAAAAGTTCGAGTTGTTCTTTGGCTGTGACGTTTTCCAACACTTCAGGCACCAATTTTGCTCCTACACGATTCTGAATGGCTTTAAGCACCTTAAAGGAATAGGTAATAGGAGGCTTGCGCACCTCGATGATGTCACCTTCCTTAATCATCTTGGAGGCTTTCTGTTTCACTCCTCCAATCGTGATGCGCCCATTCTTACATGCATCAGCAGCAATGGTACGTGTCTTGAAAATACGTGCTGCCCAAAGCCATTTATCTAATCTTGCTTCCACAACCTTATGTACTATTTGACGATTGACGATTTACATTTTACAACTGAGCAATCACTACTTCTTATTGTATTGGTTCATCGTACGGTCGAGACCTTGTAGGCAAAAACTCTTAATCATCTCGCCCACGTAGTCCAGTTTTTCTTCAATGACCTTGTTATCTTCTTCGCTAAACTGACCCAGCACGAAGTCAACCTGTGCTCCCCTTGGAAATTCATTACCAATACCGAATTTGATACGTGCATAATTTTGTGTCATCATGCACGATTCAATGTTTTTCAGTCCATTATGTCCGCCTGCACTACCGCTGCCACGCATACGGATTTTCCCGACGGGAAGACTGAGGTCATCCACAATAACCAAAACACGTTCCACAGGTATCTTCTCCTGTTGCGCCCAATACCGAACAGCCTGACCAGACAAGTTCATGTAGGTGGAAGGTTTGAGAAGAATCAACTCGGCATTCTTTACACGGGTTCTGGCTACAAATCCATACCGCTTGTCCTCCCATTCGGCACTCTGCTTCTTGGCAAAAGCATCCACAGTGCGGAAACCGATATTATGGCGTGTGTCAACATATTCAGAGCCGATGTTTCCAAGCCCCACTATCAAATATTTCATACTGCAATCATCCGTTTCAGACTTCTTCCGCCTAAACAAATCCAACAACCACATATTATATAATTAAAAAAGAGTGTACCAAGGGTCTGATGACCACCGATACACCCTCATAGGATCATATTTCCTTTATTCAGATTACTCTTCTGATGATTCAGCCTCAGCAGCAGCAGCACGAGCGGCACGAGTCATACGAACTGCACAAACAACCACTTCCTTTGAAGTGATAATCTCGAGACCTTCGTAAGAGAGTTCAGCCACCTTCATTGCCTTGCCAAGACCAAGGTTGGTCACATCAATATCAAGTGTGTCTGGGAACTGAGTGTAAAGAGCCTTAACAGCCAACTTACGCACATTGAGTGCAAGTTTACCACCGGCACGTACACCTTCTGCAAGGCCGTTGAGTTTCACTGGAATCTCGAATACTACTGGCTTGTCCTCTGTAATCTGGTAGAAGTCAACGTGAACAGGACGGTCTGTCACGAAGTCGCACTGCAAGTCTTTCAGAATAGCCTTGACAGACTTTCCGTCAACCACGAGATTGACAATATACACATTAGGAGTGTAAAGAAGTTTGGCCAACTCCTTCTCTGAAATTTGGATTGACTTTGCTACAGGAAGACCGTTCTCGCCCTTCTCTACTCCATAAAACACTGCTGGAACCAGACCAGCACGACGAAGGTCACGACTTGCCTTCTTGCCAAACTCTGTACGAGCCTGTGCGTTGATTGTAATTTCTTTCATTTTTTTAGTTTTGTGTTACTATAAATTAAGTCTTTCGGGGGGGAGCCCCCCACTATTGCGCTTAATTCGCCATCACACGAAAACCCTCCATTGGGGAGGAGGGCTAATGTGTTGCCCAAAAAAGCGGCACAAAGGTACGACTTTCGCCGAAAGTGACAAAAGTTTTCCCCATTTTTTTATAAAAATTGGAGAATTAAAGAATAAAAGGATTGAAGTTGACCTATGGTTTGCAAACTGCACATGAGCCCAACTTCAACTCTTTAGTTCTTCACTCCGTTCTCTTTTCTCTTAGAAAATGTCTTTCACTTTGTCGAGAAAACTCTTCTTTTCCGCCTGTTCCTCTGTAGACACTTCTACCGATGCATCAACAGGCGCCGCAGATGAATCCTCAACTGCTACAGAAGCCTCCACTTGCACTGAGGCTTCAGATGCGGGAGCCACTGCAGGAGCGTTACCCTTTGCCACATCCAATGTTCTTGTCAGTGCATCAACAAACTTCTCATAATCTTCCTTATAGAGGAACAGTTTATGCTTCTCAAACACGAAACGAGGGTTCTCCATCGTACCCTCATTGATTTTCTTACTCTCCGTAATAGCAATATAACGATCGCCATTCCTGCTCTGCTTCACATCAAAATAATAGATGCGCTTGCCCGCCTTGATACTCTCTGAGTAAACCAAGTCTTTGTCTGTATCACCCATAATATCTTTTATTTTATGTATGTAAAATCTTAAATTTGCTACAAAATTGTTACTTTTTTTTCGTTTATACAAGATTTTAAGTCGTTTTTTTTCATTTTTGCACAATCATCCCCATAAAAAGCCCTTTTTTTCAAAGAAAATCGCTAAATTTGCACTCGAATTATTCGTTCAACCAAAAAAGTAAGAAGACACAAATAGTATTCACCTATTTAATAATAACAAAACACAAAAAAAGAGTTTTTTGACTTATGATCAATCGAACACTTATCCGTCTGAAAATTGTACAACTCATTTATGCGTTTTACCAAAATGGGGGCAAGAACATCGATACGGCAGAGAAAGAACTTCTCTTTAGTCTTTCCAAGGCATACGACCTGTATAATTACATGTTGTTGCTCATCGTAAGCGTTTCCCGCTATGCCTTCCAAGAAGTGGAGCATAAAGAACAACTTCATCAAGTTGGTCACATCAATGAAGAAGTCAGTCACCGATTTGCCGACAATCTTTTTGCAGCACAACTGGAAAAGAACAAGCAACTACAGGAATTTGTTGACACGAAGAAAAAATCGTGGAACAATGACATAGACTATATTAAAAAGTTGTACACCGACATCATCCAAAGCGAGTACTACACTGAGTACATGGCACTGGAGAAAGTTACTTATGCCGATGACCGCGAATTGTGGCGCAAACTCTACAAGAACATCATCATGAAGGATGAACGTATTGACGACATCCTGGAAGAGCAGAGTCTTTATTGGAATGATGACAGAGAGGTGGTTGACACGTTCGTGCTCAAGACCATCAAGCGTTTCGACCCTGCTAATGGTGCCAATCAGGAACTTGTTCCAGAATACAAGGACACCGAAGATCAGGAATTTGCCACTCGCTTGTTCCGACGCACCATCATGAATGACGAGTATTACCGCAAACTTATCAGCCAATGTGTCAAAAACTGGGAATTCAACCGCCTCGCCTACATGGACGTCATCATCATGCAGATTGCGGTCGCAGAATTACTCAGTTTCCCACAGATACCTATATCCGTCACCATCAACGAATATGTAGAAATAGCCAAGTGGTATAGCACTCCCAAGAGTGGCGGTTATGTCAACGGCATCATTGATGCTGTAGCGAAGAAACTCAAGAAGGAGAACAAACTCACGAAAGCATAACACATTATATATATAATAACGTAAATTGTAAACACTATGTTCACACTCATCCAAGCAGCACAAGGTGCTACAAAAGGTGGCTTCGACTGGAGCATGATTATCATGATTGTCGCCATGTTTGCCATCGTGTATTTTTTCATGATCAAACCTCAACGTAAGCGTCAGAAAGAAATCGAGAACTTCCGCAAGAGTCTCACCATCGGAAGCAAGGTCATCACGGCCAGCGGTGTACATGGTACTGTCAAGTCGCTCAACGAGGGCGAGTCGTACCTCACCATTGAAATTGCCAAAGGTGTTACTGTGCAGATTGACCGTAACTACGTCTATGCCGAAGGTAGTCAACAACCACAGCAGTAAATGTCATTTGACACTTCATATTTGACATATCACCAATGCTAACCGACTTCACAAAAGTAATACTCAGAAGATTGCGATTGATTAAATTCGACCGCAATCTTCTTGTGTTTCTTGTTTTCCTATGCATCTCCATCGCCTTTTGGTTCATGCAGTCCATTAAAGAAACGACTGAAGTCACCCTCGCCTATCGGCTCACAATAGAAGATCTCCCCAAAGATGTAGTCTATACCAGCGAGATGCCAGCAGAAGTCAATGTCAGCTATAACAGTAAGGGGTGGAATGCCTTCTACTACAAATTCATGCGGAATGATGACCACGAGCTCGTCATCAACTTCAAAGAAATCAACCAGAAGTCTGGCAAAATTATCATTGACGCCAACACGCTCCGACGTGCCGTCATGCGTAAGAAGCCGCAGGGCATGATTTTCAAGTCCACCACCCCCAGTAAGATAGAGACCTACTACTCCAACGGTCAGCACAAGCGCGTGCCTGTCATCTTCAATGGACGTGTCAGCACCACAGCCGGACGCTACCAGTGTGGCACCATTCTCTTACCCGATTCCGTCGATATCTATGCACCCAAACACATCTTCGGCGGCATCACCCACATCAAGACTGAAAACGTCACCTACACAGATCTCGAAGATACACTCCAGACACGACTTGCCCTCCTTGTGCCACGTGGCGCCAAAGCCATTCCCGACTCTGTCGATGCCAGCATCTGTATTGACATCTTCACGGACAAGACCCTCCAGGCACCCGTCTATAGCGAGAATGTGCCCCGCAACAAACTCATACGCACCTTCCCCACCAAGGTCAACATCACCTTTCTTGTCAGTTCTACTCTCTACGATGAAATTACTCCTGAGGATTTCCTTCTTTCCATCGACTATAAAGAACTACAGGCTGACTCTAAGCGATGCCGCATCCATGTTCGCCAAAGACCGGCAAACATTCGCAATCTGCGCTGCGCATCAATCCCGAGACTGTCGAATATATCATAGAACAAGCCACCGAATGATACGTATCGGCATCACAGGAGGTATTGGCAGCGGCAAGACCTACATCTGCCAGCGGCTCAAGCAACGCGGCATTCCCGTCTATCACTGCGACGATGAGGCAAAACGGCTCATGAGGGAAAGCCCCGTCATCAGGGAACAACTCTGCCAACTCATCGGCAACGATGCATACATCGGGCAACGACTTAACAAACCCGCCATTGCACAGTTCCTTTTTGCGAACAGCGACCATGCAGCCCAAGTGAACAGCATCGTCCATCCAGTGGTGAGACAAGACTTTGCTGAATGGGTACAGAAACAAAGCACTCACATCGTGGTACAAGAAAGTGCCATCCTCTTCGAAGCAGGCTTTCAAGACATAGTCGATATCACCGTGTTTGTTGATGCGCCCAAGAACATCCGTCTGCAAAGAGCCATGAAGCGCGACCAAGCCACCTCTGAACAAATCGAGGCACGTATGGCACAACAGATGGACGAGGACGAAAAACGTATCTGTGCCGACTACACCATCCTCAACGATGGCACTACCGACATTGATCGGCAACTTGACCAACTGCTGAAGAGTATTGAAAATGAACAAAAAAACAGATAATAAATGATTAATAATTAAACAGTAAATAAACGATGATCAAGAAAATTCTCGCCATCTCTGGCAAACCTGGGCTTTATAAGCTCATCTCGCGAGGCAACAAGAGCCTCATCGTCGAAACTGTCGATGCACAAAAGAAGCGCATTCCCGCTTTCGGTGCTGACCGCATTGTGTCGCTCGGTGACATCTCCATCTACACCAACGACGACAGCGAAGTACCCCTCGCTTCCGTCTTTGAGTCTATCAAGACAAACTACGGTGACAAGCCCCTCGACCTCTCTCCTAAGAAGGCTTCGCAGGACGACATCATCGCCTTCTTCACCAAGGTGCTCCCCAACTACGACACAGACCGTGTTCGTGTCTCCGACATGCGTAAAGTTCTCTCTTGGTACAATATTCTCACCGCTGACGGCTATACCGAGTTTGAAAGCAAAGAAGAGGAGACTGCCACCGAAGAGGAAAAATGAAAAAATCCCCTACCTCCTCCCCGAGAGGGAGAAAGTAGGGGATAATTATATCATCTGAGGAGTTATTAGTTTGTCACTACCTCAGAAAAACGATGAGTGGGATTGGGTCTGCCTGGTTGCAAGAATCGCCAAGCAAGCACTTCTTCCGTAAAGCGTCCTTGAATGACATTTAATAGAGCCTGGCGAACAAGTTCATCCAGATGTTCTGGAGAACATTCCACACGGGCATTGATGATAAGTTTCACGTCAGTACTCTCGCCCGCTCCTGCACGGAAGGTGAACGTGTTGTTAGCACCAGTAATATTGCCCACTGCATAGAGTTGTCCGTTCTCTGCAATGACCTTCACATGCCCCACACGCAGATTTTCCTCCTCTATACATACTTTCAGTTCAGCCATCAGCACCTTCAACACATCATCCCATGCTGTAGGGTCACCATGCAGATTGACCGTACCGTTGAGCCAGCCAAGAACTGCTTCGCCATGGGCGTAACGGTCATAATCAATGTCTATCAGACGGGTTCCAGCCTCTGTACGTGTGGTCACTTCTGTGAACCATTCGTCTATGCCATCTCCCTGTACAGCACTCACACACATCACCTTGCTCTTGGGGAAGGTCTGTTCTGTATCTTGCTTCAACTGCGTAAGCACATCGGGAGAGAGTGTGTCCGTCTTGGTGATGACTATCACGTCAGCCTCCTCCAACTGCTTTCGATAGATATAGGCAGCATCTTCGTGCAATTCCGCCAATTCTCCACGCAAAATAGCGGAGAGCCGTGAAGGGTCGGCCAGTACTGTAAGTGGCGAAACCAGTAATTCTGTACCCCAATACTTCTTCAGAGGTTGCATGATGGTGGCGGAGAGGTCGGCACAACTACCTACAGGCTCTGCCAAAATGAAGTCAGCCTGTGCTTCTTTGCGCACATTCTTGATTGCATCGATGAATCCATCGAAGTTGCAGCAGAAACAACTACCCGCCACTTCTGCCACCGACAGATGTGACTGTCGGAGTAACTGACTATCCACTAATCCAGGGGCTTGATCATTCGTAATCAGCCCCACTCTTTTTCCTTGTTGCATGAGACGCTGTGCCACATGCCAAATCAATGTGGTCTTTCCTGCCCCGAGGAAACCACCTGTCAATAAAATTCTTGTTCTATTCTTCATTTCAGACATATTTTCAGTAAGTTATATCACTCAAGTTTCGCAAATGCTCAACTTGAATTATATCATTTACAGCAATCACACTTATCCTCCTTGTTCTTTGCCAGCATGGCAGGTTCGATAAGCCACTTGAAACATCCTGCAGATAGGCTGCCACCAAGCACAGGAGCAAGGATATACACCCAGAACCAACCGCCCACTGCATCAGGAAGCGCTGCGGAATCCCAACCAGCAAGATAAGCCACTAAACGAGGACCTGCATCGCGGGCGGGATTCAGACCTGCTTGTGTAAGAGGAGCGATGAAGAAGATGATGGATGCCACCGTGAGTCCGATGAAGAGAGGCTGAAGGGGTTCACTGGGTCGCCCTACATTGCAACCTTCTGTCAGACAGAAGATGAACAGCACCAAAAGGAATGTACCAAATCCCTCAGCCACCATGGCAAGTGGTAAAGACACCACTGCCACAGGGTCACCAGGATTAGGATAGAACTCACCAAACATTCGTGCAGTATCGACACTGGCAGCCGTACCTCTCACGATGCCATGCACCGCCTCGTAGTTGGCGATGGACGGGGAAAAGAGTCCATAGAGCACCCACCCAGCCAAAATGGCACCCAAGAACTGCGCAAGCAGATAGATGGGGAGTTTACGTACCTGCATTCTGCCTGCCACCACCATTGCCACCGACACTGCGGGGTTCAAGTGGGCACAGGACAGATAGCGCGTCAGATAGATAGCGAGAGTCACACCGAGTCCCCAAGTGACACCTACCTGAAAGATACTCACATACTCACCAAAGAGGACGGCACATGCTACACATGCACATCCGAAAAGTGTCAGGATAAACGTCCCTAAGAATTCACCTAAAAAACCCTTCTTATCCATTTGCTTGACAATTAGTTTATTTTATATGCGTAGAAAGCATTGGCATGACGTACATAGAGCACACCATTGCTGATAGCAAGATGAGCCCAATAAGGGCCACTACCCTTCTCGATGCGGAACTCACTTGTCACCTCAAATCCATTAGGGTCTGCCTTCGCCAAGCCCACAGTGCCCCGGCGCTCGTCATAGCAGAAGAGTTTCCCGTCGGCAGTGATAATTGAGCCTTTTCCTTTGCCTTGCCATGGAGTTTCATACTTTGCCTCACCCGTATTCCAATCGATGCAGCACCAGTTGCCCATATTGTTGTTCACCCAGTTGGAACCATAGATGTAACCATCCACCAACACATAGCCACCATGATGCGTGTCAAGCACCTCTGTGCGCCATGTCAGTGTCACACTCTTCAGGTCGTCAGCCAACTGCAACTGGAAACCATTAATATCATATCCATGGCAGAAGAAGATTTTACCATCCTGATAAAGTGCCGAATTGGGAGCGATGTTATCGAAACGACTCGTGTTTCCATAATGCTTTGGTCCCCAATCATCAAACGTCCATTCTATTTCCCCATTGTCTGGGTTCACACCAAAAGCAGTCACTGCTGTGGAACTAACAATCTGACGTTTACCCTTGTAACTGATGAGGATGGGCGATACATAACCGCTCTTGTCACCCAATGCACGTGACTTCCATACTTCTTCACCTGTATTCTTATTCAAAGCCACAATCGTGGTCTGGTCGCCACAAGGAGTGTAAATAACCTTGTCGTCATACACCAACGGACACTCGCTCGTACCCCAGTTTCCTGTCTTTCTGGCATATTTCTCACCAGCATCCACCTTCCACACGATAGCACCATCTTCAGCATTCAAACACACCACTTCACCCATGCCGCTCACTACATAAAGTTTACCGTCAGAATAAGTAGCTGTTGTGCGGGTCTCTGGATAGGATTGCTTCCATGGATTTCCGTATTCTACTTGATACAGCCGTTTACCATCAAGTGTGTAACAATTAAGTACTTCCTTGTCCTCCTGATCGTTCATGCCTGTCAAATAAATACGGTCTCCCACTACTTGTGCGCTCGAATAGCCCTTGCCAGCATCCTCCACTCCGAACACAAGTTGTGGTCCTCCTTCTGGCCATTCATCCAGCAACCCCTTATCGGGATAAGAACCATTGTTCTCAGGACCACGCCAACCATTCACGCTGGCTCCTGTTGTTTGTGCCACAGCACACACACTTGCCATCATAGCAAGTCCCATAAATACTTTTTTCATTTTTTAATTGTTTTTAGATTAATAATATGATTGATTAATAATATGGTTATCAATAAGAACAGCAGAAGCAAGACCATAGCCACCAACCATGTGTCCCAATGCACCGCACTCATACTGGCACTAATGCTGATGACAGATCCGACAGCACCGATTAGAATGGCATATAGGGCTGGCAATGCATTCTCCATACGAAGCAGATGAACAATATGCGTCGGACTAAACCCTAATACATCATAGAGCGCAATCTCTTGCCGACGGGCAACCACATGTTTTCTCACCACCACCATCAGGCTCACAATGCCCAACAACAACCCCAGTCCACCCAATGCCATAAAGATGCTCAAATAGGTGTCTGTCACCTCAAAGAATTGCGCCATGCGTTCAACCACACTCATCGTATCCACACCATACTCCGCCATGACAGTGGTCACCACCTCACCCACATCCTCTGTCGCCATGAGCACACTACTCCCACTCTCTTCAGGCCACAACTGATTGAAATGCTGGCGCGTCATCAACACATGCCCGTGCAACACACCCATCGGATAACTGCCAGCAATTAACACACTCACGGTCCTGCCATCGTCTGCTACATACTGCAACGTGTCGCCCACACTTTTCATCACACTCCACATCAGTGACTCTTCGTCCAATACCACAGGTATAAGCGTTGAGGAGTGAGGGTTAAGAGTTGACTGTTGGGATGTGAATACAGTCGTGTCCACACCGAACGAAGCCATATCCTTTACGTCCATTGCCAAAACAGAAGGAGTTGCCACTCTGTTCAGATTCAGACAACTGGCTTCATCCTCCCGATGCCGCTGCATCTGAAGAAAACGTACATGATCCCCTATCTCGTCCAATTTCAAATGGTGGCGTACCTCAAGATTGTTCAAATCATACTGTATCGGAACACGACACTCGGCATACATCTCATAACCTCCTGTTGCCGTACTCGAAAAATGGTCAATATCGGGACGATTCAATCCCACAGCAAAAACCATGAACACACCTGTCGACAATGTCCAGAAAGCCACCCGATGACGAGGCAAATGAGCAGTCAGCGCACTCCACCACAACGCTTTCCGCTCCAGTTTCTGACGCACACCATTCTCTTGACGATTCACCCACCACTGCCCCCATCCTCCAGCACACGCTATCCACAGTAAGCCACACACAACAAAGAGCACCATGCTGTGAAAGAAGAAGAAATTGAGTAGCAACAACAGAACTAACACCGCACACCCGGCACTCAACCATCCCCACCTCATCCTTCTATTCCTTCTTGAAGCCCCTCCTTTCATCGCCTTCCTCGCAGGAAAAGCCATCCATAACACACCCACACCTATGAGCAATGCCGTCAACCATGCACCCCCCACCGTAAGTGGATGAAGATGCAACGTGAAATCCTCCGTGTGAGTGGCTCCCCTCCATGCTCCTGACAATAGCCACAACGACAAGGTCGCATAGCAACATCCCACTAACACACCCATTAGGGACGACACACACAACAGAGGCATAGCCTCCCAAAACAAGATTTTCCTCGTCACATACCTGTCAAAACCCAACAATTCATACATTTGCAATTCGTCTCGACGCAGGTGATACATTTCCGTAAGAGGGTTCAGCATCAGCAAGATGGCAGCAACAACGATAAAAAAAGCCAAAGCCAAAAACAATGATCCAAAATCAGTTCCTTCCCCTGCCAATTGCATCAACTCTTCACGAGGGGAAATGACCATTATCCCCATCATGTCAGGGGTGAGAGCCGAGAGTTGAGGGTTATAGTTAGGTTCGAGCGTGATGGAAGTAGCCACCCCGTACGCGTTGCTCCAGTCGTCCTTCACAGCCTCCCACGCCACAATCGCCTTTGGTGTTTGTCTGTATTGAGCCCAATAGTCTTCATCCTCTTTCCCTATTTTCGACATATCAATAGGGAGGTCACTGTCCCAATCAGTACACCGTTCCACATTCGATAGACCTGGGAAGTCTGCCTTCAAACGCTCATCATCCATAAATGTACTGAGCGGCACAATGTCCTTCACCACAAAACGATGCCTCCGTGTAGCCAACCGCTTGAGGCCCCTCACAACATAATACTCCATCTCCACAGAATCGCCCATGGCAATCCCCATGCGACGTGCTGCCACATCGCTCAACACAGCATCATCACCCTTCAGTTGGCTCGTGGCAGTGACAAACGAATAAGGGATGGTCCCTTCATCCGAGCGAGGCTTCCCCAATTTGTTTACAAAATAAGCATTATACAGCACTTCTGGATGCAATGCCTCCACCACATTCTGAGACAAGAACACACGCTCAGAGGTAATAGTTGGGGATTGAGTATTATCATTAACCATCCTGACACCTGAATAAGCAGGGCTCCAACACTGCTTGAATTTCTCCTCTGACATAACCTTATCGGATAAAATCAGATTGACACGTCCCTCCACTCCCATCACGTCCGCCATTTCCCGACGGTTGACAAACACATTCATAGGACGCATCTGCTCGTTGTGCAACCACCTGTTTCCTCCCTCATCCGTAGTCTTTATTCCATTGATAGTCAAACGCATCGTAGTGGTGTAACGCTGAGAAATGAACAATGACCCCGAAGGCACCATACTATTAGAAGGCAAATGAACCACTAAACTCTCTGCTCTTCCTAAATTCTTTTGTAAAGTCTCATTGATCAAAGCACCACCTTCTCCAATACCATCCTCATCTGTCCCCCACACCATCACGGGGAGCATTTTTCCTTCAGAGGACACAAAGCCTTCCGCTATGAGATACCCATGCGCATCCCGAAGATTATCTTGCCGCAAGATGCTGTCGTTCAACATGCCATGTCCAGAAGAGATGACAGTCTGCGCACTGCCAAAACGCTCAACCACGCGATGAACCAACGTGTCACGTACAGAGTCGCCCAAGACGACGCTACCAGTCAGCACCGCCGTCATGACAACCACAGCCACCACCATCAACCTATAAAACCGATAGTAATGCCTTCGAGCCTGTTTGTTCAGTTCTCCTCTATTCATTTCTCAACTTTCAATTTCCCGTCTTCTAATCGATAACAACGTTCTGCCACACTTGCCAGCCTATAGTCGTGAGTCACCACCACAATGGTTGTACCAACCTTCTCGTTCAACAACTGCAACAAATCTCCAATTTTCTTTGCAGCATCCTCATCCAACTGTCCCGTAGGTTCATCAGCCAACAGCAGGTCTGGATGCATCACCAAAGCCCTACACAACGCAACACGAGTCTTTTCCCCTCCTGACAGCGTCTCTGGCAATTGATCCTTCACTGCATCAACACCCGTCATCAGCATCAATTCCGCAGCCCATGCCTCACTATCCGCATCCACATCCTTCCGACTCGCCAACACAGGCAACAGCACATTCTGCCAGGCAGTCAGATGCGGCAACAGACGACAGTCTTGAAAAACAAATCCTATGCACCGGTTCCTCAATTCCAGCACATGGCCATTCTTCAACGACATCCTTTCACCATTCAGCCAATACTCCCCCTCATCCATTTCACACACCAGTCCCATGATGTTCAGTAACGTACTTTTGCCTGCACCCGAAACACCCATGACAGACACAAACTCTCCCCTTTTCAGTGTCAGATCTACACCTTTCAGCACCCTTCTTTTCCCCTTCAATCCATCATCAAAACACTTGCTGACATCTTTCAGTTGTACTATTTCCATTTCATTCCCTATTTTTAACATGAACCTTCAACTCTTTTCGCCAAAGTACAGCAGTGTACCTCGTGCTGTCAATACATAGAAGCCATCAAGAGTGATAGCGGGCGATGAGATAATCTGTTCTCCAGTCTCATATTCCCACAGACAATCACCCGTGTTCGCATCATGAATAGAAACCATTCCCGTCTTCGTGCACACCAACACTCTGTCTCCACACACCAATGGCGAACTCTCCCCCACTTCTCCTTTCAGCATCTTTCGCCACCTCACCGAACCATCATCCCTATTCAGACAATAAAGATAGCGACTCTCAGCCAACACATACACCGCATCACGTGTAACGGCAGGCATCGACAACATGCCTCCCTCATCATCGGCTGACCGCAACAAGATTCGATTCGATAAAATTTCACCATTTCTCAATCGCATCTCCCACACATTCCCAGCATAATCAGCCACATAGACCTGTTCTCCCTGCACAACAGGAGACGAGGGAATATAAGCCTTCAGTTCCATCGAATCAGTAACCACCCCCGTACGACAATTCACTACACGCAACCACGCATCACAGCCTCCAAACACAGCATACTCCCCCCACACAGCCGCGGCCCCATTCACGTAATAACCTGTTTCCACACGACAGTTCACCTTTCCCGTCTCAGCATCCAACACATACAGACACCCGTCATAACTACCCACCATCACCCACTCACGACCATCCATCACCATCCAGTTGGGAGATGCTGAAATCTGGCCCTCTGTAGCATGTGACCAATATTCCCTACCAGAAGTTCTGACCAGTGCTCTAATTCGTCCATCTATCTGACCCACATACATCACCGAGTCCCTCATCACCCACGAAGCCTCCACTTCCGTCCCCCAGTCATGCCTATACACCACCCCTCCTTTCTTATCAAGCCCAAGCATCACCCCATGCTTGTCACACACATACACCACCCCATTCTCCACCAAGGGTGAGGCCACACACCGCACCCCATGCTTGTATTCCCATTGCAATGTCGGATGCTCAGGCAACTCCACATCCACATATCCTCCAAGTGTCGGGTCACCCCGAAACATCAACCAATCACCATCCTCGGCCAAATCTTCCAATTCAGATACAGCACGACACCCAACCATCAACAGCAAAACCGCACACCCCCACAGCCAACCACGCAACTTTTCCATTTTTCAATCCTCCTTCTTCATATATAAGGCTCCTGTCGGACACAAGTCTGCCACCCTCTCATCCACATGCTCCCTGCTCTCCTCGGGAATCATCACCTGCATCTCAAAGCCACGATTCACAAATGTAAAACCATCCACCGTGTTATACACACACAATCCACAACGAATACATTTGGCAGGTTCAAAAAACAGCGCACCATTCACATGAATCCGTTCCTCATGTACCGATGACGACGGCTTCCCATAACGCACCCATTTGGCTCCAAACTGCAACGCTAACTCCCTCAGTTTGCACTTCCCCTTTCCCTCACACACACCACAACGAGCCCTGTGGTCGCTCAACAACAACTCCAATCCCATCCTGCGAAGTTCCAACACCTCCTCGCTGTCCGTCTCTATCTCCATACCTTCCTGCGGCAAGGTTGAACAAGATGGAATCATTTGCCCCTTCCGTACATCCTTCACCATACACACCATACATGAAGCCTGATGCTTGGCACCGTCAGCATAACACATAGATGGAACCCTTATACCTGCTGCACACAATTCTTGCAACAGCACACGGCTGCCATCCACATCTATCCATTCGTTATTAACCTTTATTCTCATATACAATCGCATTAAAATCACACTCATCAATACAAAGACCACACAATGTACACTTCTCCGCATCTATCACATGCGTCTCGTAAGGTGCCCACGGAATGGCATCGGCAGGACAACAACGGGCACACTTTGTACAGCCCACACAATCGTCAGTTACCTTCAGTTGCACCATCCTTTTGCACGAGCCTGTTCGACAGTTTCCTCGCACATGTTCCTCATATTCATTTCGGAAATAGCGTAGTGTCGAAAGCACTGGGTTCGGAGCCGTTTTCCCCAAGCCACACAATGCCGCTTTCTTTACACCTTTTGCCAATGTTTCCAACTTATCTATGTCCTCCATCGTTCCTTCGCCTGCACATATTTTGTCCAACAAATCCAACATTCTTCTCGCACCAATCCTACAGAAGGTACACTTGCCACAACTCTCCCCCGACACAAATTGAAGGAAATATCTTGCCACATCCACCATGCAGTCACTCTCACTCAACACCACCAGTCCTCCAGACCCCATGATAGCACCCATCTGGTTCAACGCATCAAAATCCACCTCCGCATCACACAGCGCAGCCGGGATACATCCGCCCGATGGTCCTCCCGTCTGCACAGCCTTCAGCGTTTCTCCTTCTTCCATACCACCTCCTATCTCTTCCACTATTTGCCGCAATGTTGTACCCATTGGCACCTCAATCAATCCTCCATGCTTCACCTTCCCTGCCAGCGCAAACACTTTCGTACCCTTACTGCTCTCAGTGCCCACACGGGCATACGCTTCAGAACCCTCCTTCACGATGAACGGAATCTGACTCAACGTCTCCACATTGTTAATGAGTGTGGGGTGTCCCCATAAACCCTGCTGAGCTGGATATGGAGGACGCAAATGAGGAAAGCCACGACGTCCCTCTATCGAAGCAATCAACGCCGTTTCCTCTCCACACACAAATGCGCCAGCACCTTCAAACAATTCCATTTCCACCGAAAACCCACTACCCAAGATGTTCTGTCCTATCAACCCTCCTTCACGGCACATTTCCAGTGCCCTACGCACCCTGATAACAGCTTGCGGATATTCTGCACGCACATAAAGGATTCCTTTCGATGCCCCTACAGCGTAGGCGGCTATGGCAAGACCTTCTATCACTCTGAACGGATAAGACTCCAACAAGATTCTGTCCATAAAGGCACCTGGATCGCCTTCGTCACCATTGCAAATGACATACTTCACCCTATCTTCTCCTGCTGCCACCAACTGCCACTTCCTGCCAGTCGGAAAACCACCACCACCACGTCCACGGATACCACTCCTCGCCACCTCATCCATAACCTCCTGACGTTCCATCTTCAGTGCCTTTCTCAGCGCATCAAATCCTCCTCTGCTCATGTACTCATCAATATCCAAAGGATTCATTTTTCCATATCCTTCTGTAGAGATGCGCAACTGGTGCCCCAAGAACGTGTTGATACTTTGTGTACGTGTCTTCTCGCTCTGATAGAGTATATTATCCCATGTTTGGTCTGTATGCAACCTATCCACCTGATTGTGCATTTCTCCATCGTCTCCATCGTGATACAGGTCGAAAATGATACAAAAGTATTTCTTTTACTTCCTCTGGCTTCACATGAGGATAGCGGGAAATACTTCCATCGGGCATTGCCACATCAATAAGTGGAATCTGATTGCATGCTCCAACACAAGATACAGGCTTGATATCTACGTTAATACCCAATTCCTCACATGCCTGCTCCACAGCAATCTTCACTTCTGCTGTTCCACTCGCCTGACAGCAATTTTCCATACCTAAGCGCACCTCTCCCTGAGACTTTCCTTTAACCTCAGAGGTGTCAGAACCTGTAGATTGTTCTATCTGCCGCTCAAAATCTTTTATCACCTCATTCACCCTCCCTGGCTGCACATGTCCGAAGATAGTTTGGTCTATCTGCACCACAGGAGCCAAAGCACAACATCCCAAACAAGCAATCTTCTCAATGGAATACTGTTGGTCTGCTGTCGTGATGGAATCGGGAGCAATATTCAATTCTCGACGAAAAGCATCATACACCGTGTCAGCTCCCTTCACATGACATGCCGTACCAGCACACACGCGGATGATGTGCTTACCGTATGGAATCATACGGAACTGCGCATAGAAAGTGGCGACACTCATCATCTGTGCACGGTCTATCTCCGTCCGCTCATACACACGGTTCAGTGCATCCGACGGAAGATAACTGAACTCTGCCTGCAAAGCCTGCAACAACGGAATGATGCACTTCCTCTCTGTGCCCACACGATCAATGATAGCATCCGTCCGACGCACCATCGCTTCACGAGCTTCGTCGGGAGAATGGACATCACAGTCCTTACAAATATTCTTTTGTTCCATCTTTTCTAACCTTATCCAATTGACCATCAGAATTCAACCATAACCCCAAATTTCAATTGGCTACGCTCTAAAAGTTCTTCATTTTTTAATTCTTAACTTTTCTTCACCACATAAAGGCTCTTATCTGTTCTCACCACCATCATGCCATCGGTGAAGGCTGGAGTGGCAAAGGTATGTTCGCCTGTGTCAAAACTATTGATGAGATTAAAGTCCTTGCCAGCCGAGAAAATATAGCATTTGCCACTGTTGCTGAACAGATACACTTTACCATCCACCACCACTGGAGAGGAATAGAAGGGTGTGGTCAGTTCATGCTGCTTCACCACAGAACCATCTTCCGTGCTATATGCACAAACGGCACCATAACTGGTAGCCACATAGAGAAGGTCTTTCGTTGCCACAGGACTGGAACACTCGGGCATGCAGTCTGATGCCTCCCACAGCACGGTACCATCTTTGCCATCGATGGCAACTACAGTGGCATACTCGCTGGCTCCATAGATGATGTTACCATTGGCACAGGGGCTGGCACCCACCTCACCACTCATGCACTCAACCCGCCAGAGTTCCTGACCATTGGAAGGGCTATATGCCGTGATAGCAGGATTACCCATCACGACAATGGCTTGCTGCCCTGCTGCTTGAGCCACGATAGGTGAACTCCAGGCTATCTTGTCCTTACGACTCTTACTCCACAACACATCCCCCGTAGTGACACTGAGAGCCATCAGTTTGGCACCACCATTATTGTCATACTGTACAATCAACTCGTTGCCATACATCAACAAAGAAGAGGCATAACCATAATGATTATCAGGTACTCCGAGATTCTTTGCCCAAAGGCGTTTTCCGTCCATATCGACACCCATCACATCGCCCGTGGCAAAGATGGCGCAGACGACCTTACCATTGGTAGCCACAGTGGAGGCTGCCAACCCTGTGTCGGCATTCACCTTCGGCATGGTGGGAGGAGACCCCGGGATGCGGTCAGCCTTCACCGTCCAGCGTAGTTCACCCGTGTAGAGGTCATAGCAATAGAGTTCGCGAGCCTGTTGGTCTGCACCAGTCAGAAAAATATTGCGTCCATTCACCACAGGCGAACTGTAACCATGCTTGGGCACAGTCTTCTGCCATGCCACATTGGTCCCATTCTTCAGGTTCCACGACGTAGGGATGCCACGGGCGGACGACTTGCCCGACGAGTTGTTGCCACGAAAGGCATTGGAGGTAATCTTCGGGATGGGGAAACTGTCCTGTACAGCCTCATCTTTTGCCAATAGCGTGGAATCTACACGCAAGGTGTCAGCCTTGACATCCGCCAGCAGAGTGTCTGACGCTCCACCGCCATCATCGGCAGCCAACAGTCCACCGTCTTCCGACATTTGTCCGTCACCCCATGTGACAAGACTCTTCACCCACCCTCTCACAGAAGGAGACATGGCGAGCACAGCCACCAAAGCCACACTTGCAGCAATACCTGCTCCCCATCCCAAATACTTCCGCGACAAGGTCTTACTCATCCATTCATCGACAGGGTTCAACTCACGGTCAGGCAGATGCATGGAGTCTTTATAGTACATGCGCAGACACACCGCCAGCACCACCAGCATGCCACACAGAATCCAAACACCCGCTGTCAGATGACGTTCCTGGGTGAAGTAAGCCCTGCGCGACAGCAAGTCCAACTCACGTATCTGCTCTCCCAACTTCTCATTGTCGGGATTACTTTCATTTAGTTCCTTCAGGGTGGTCATCACTTCCGTCTGCAAAGGAGTGGCTCTGCGCGACTGCCACCAACTCACTCCCAGCATCACAGCCAACGCAATGGCAAAAGCCGCTGTCACAATGGCCACGTTCCGATAGATTTTCTTATTCATATCCTTTATACCTTTTTCTAAAAACTTTCAACCATCATTAATTAATTTTCTTATTCTGAGGACAATAATTGAAGCACTTGGCACATGCCACACATGCCGATGCATCCACTTCATAGGTTTTGCGAGTACGTTTGAGTGTCAGGCTCAGGAGTTTGATGCCCACTACGCAACCAATCAAACCACCTGCTACAAGTGACCATATCCAATACTGACGCTGCACTTCCTCCACTTTCACCTTCAGTTCTTCTTCCGAACGTCCCATCTCGTGGAAGGCTTCCACTTCCGCAAGAGGTTCATCGGCATGCTGCAGGAGTGTATATAACCGCACATCTTTATGCGCAATACTTAGAGTCTGGCTCTGACTCGCCAACAGCAAAGCACCTGCCACCATGAACAAGGGTAGCATCACCATATATAACAACACTCGCTTCATGCCTCGCTGACGATGCTCTGGATTTTTATTGGCTTCGGGAGGGCGAATGGCATCCATAGGACACACATCGTGGCACAACGTACAATTGATGCACGGATGAGGAGTCACCTCCACCTTCCGGCGAGCCACACGACTGAACAATCCCAACAATGCTCCGTATGGACACAAGAATTGGCAGAAAGGTCTGCCCACGAAAACTGAGAGCAGCAACAACACAGCACCAAACACAATCATACCCACGTCGCCTCCTAAACGGAAGATACCAATGAAGGGGTCGAAGCGACAAATGATAAATTGACTACGGGTGGCTGCATAGAGGATGGCAAATGCCAGATATATCCAAGGGATGACACTCAACGCACCTGACACGGCACGACTGATGCGCAAATTTCGTACATTCACCAAATCCTGCAAAGCACCGAACGGGCATACCCCCCCACAAAACACACGTCCAAAAAACAGCGCTGCCACCAAGGGAAGAAGAAACACCAACAACACCACCCACGGGAGATGATAGGAAGAATCCGTGAGAGCTAACACTACATTTTGAATAGCACCGACACTGCACACACATCCACTGCGGAAAAAGCCAAAATAAAGCACCGACACCACACTGACCGCCACTACTGCCACACGACTCCGTTTTTCCTTTGACAACCAACCATTAGGGTTAGGGTTAAAGTTAGGGTTAGAGGCAAGGTTAGGGTTATAATAAACAGCCCATACCACAACCCCCATCATCACAACCAACAGCACAACATCCACCCACGACCATAGCGTTTCGAATGGCACACCATGCACTATCTCTGGGTATTGGTATCCCGAAGTGAAGTCTGGTTTCGGGAATCTTGCCACTGCCCCTGCTACGGCAGGAATCAAACAGGCAAGCACAAGGGGTATCCATCTTTTTCTCATGCGTGTTCTTTTAATTTATAAGCCGTTCCTACAGGTACACGCTGAATGGCACCCGACACACAGACTTTGGATATTTTACACTCATTGCAACCCAAACAACGCTCCTGCTGAATCTGCAGGAAGAGAGAACCATTGCCAAAGGAGGAGCACCCTTTCACACACTTACCACATCCGTTGCATAGTTCCTCATCAATGGTATATTCAAAATAGGGTTCCTCCACAAATTTACGTTGGATAGCACCTGTGGGGCACATCATATTCTCGGCTGCGGTGTTGAGTTCCTTCACATTAGCACGGTAATAACCACCACACAAATCACAGTAGCCGCACACTTGATTGGCGTGGAAGCACTTCACCGCCGATACGGGCAGCACACACTCCGTCTGGCACCGCCCACACTGCACACATTTCTCTGGGTCAATCTGCCACATCATATCCCCTTCATTCCTCGAAGCCTTCACTGCCAACACGCTGCCCATAGCAGCCAAACTGCCACCAGCCAGCAGGGTTCCACAGGTTGCCAGAAACTTGCGCCGTTCCATCGGACTATTCAATCCTTTTTCCTTCTGCTCTTTCATCTTTTCATATATATTATGGATAGTGATTCATTGATCATGCATATACTTTCATGGGACAATCCACATCACACCTTCCACACAAAGTGCCTTCGGCACGACGTTCGTCATACTGGAACACCGACACTTTCTTACCACCTGCCACCACCAGTTTGTCGTCATACACCCGCATATCGTATGCTGCATGACCACCTCCCAATGCCTTGCTGTCCAACAAAATGCTGCGGAACTTCCCTTCGGTGCTGTAGCAACTAATACGAGGAATACCCTTCTCGCTGGTCAACAACTCACCTGTAGCGGTGGTAGCCAAGCGAACAGGGTTGCAGCAACCGCTGAATGCCCCTGCACCAGTACCCGACTCACCAAAAGAACGCACAAACTCTCCATCAGCCGTGTATTGCTCCACACAGTGCCGTCCAGGATTGGAACAGAACACGTCGCTTCCCAAATGGGTGATGCCAAACGAATAACTGGGCACAATAAATCCCGAAGGACTTTGGATGAATCCCTTGAGCGAACCTTCCAAATCATAATGGCACACATTCTTGGCACTGGCATCAGTCACATAAACTCCCTGCTCAAACACCGTCATGAAGCAATAGTCAGCATCCTCGCTGCATGCTCGCCACGCCCGGGTCTGCTCTCCTGCTGTGTCATAGACTTCTATCCGTGATGGATAGAGCAGATAGATGTGATGACCATAAATCGCCAAATCGCGTACATCACTTCTGACGGGGAAATTGTGTTTCAGACTGCCATCAAGACCATAAAGCCAGATATTGTTGGATGTGCACAACACGAGCACCCCATCCTCCATCACGTCCATGGCTTGAATGGCATCAGGCATTTCAAAGCCGTATGTGAGACGATAGGGTGACACATAGCCTTCCATTGCCTGTTTCGCCTCTGCACGTTTCATTTCCTCATGGTCGAAGAACAATTCTTCGGGACGTGTGACCATCTTCCACAAGTGATGTCCTGCACCACCTGCAAACAAGGCTCCTACCAACACTGAGCCTCCCACTTTCAGGAAGCATCGCCGATTCATATCTTTATCTTTTTCCATGTTCTCAGGTTCTATCTTTTATTTATGTTTGACTTCGTCGAACTAAAGGTTCAATCTTCTATTTTCACACAACTGACGTGTTTAGCATCACGCACCAAGAGCATGCCATTGGCATATGCCATAGGTCCCCACGCATCGCTTCCGTCAGGAATGATTTGCTGCTTCCGAATCAGTTGCAGAGAGCGTGGCAGGATGTCGTACACATAGAGTTCGCCAGTCTCCTTGAAGGCAAAAAGACGTTTATCGATGACGATGTAGGGACCAAGTCCGAAACGTTCGTCAGCAGCGGAGTTCCACACAGCATGGTGAAGGTCGGAGGGTGTATAGAGGGAGAGTCGCTCTCGCATGCCGCCTCCATCCTTGGGCAGGATGGTGATAATCATGCCGTCGTGCAGTATGGGGGTCTGCTGCTCGCTGCTGAGTCCTTTGTCTGCCTTGTATTGCTCACGAATGGTGGCTGTCCATTGCTGCCCCGAGCGGTCCACCTGCAGGAGTGCCCCACCTGCTCCGTAGCCTGCCACCAGAAAGATTTGGCTTGAACTGAGTTGCAACGGAGAAGGTGCCAGTACTGAGGGCTGCCATTTGTTGGCTGACCACAACAGTTTTCCTTTCTCGTTGCCGTCGGCTGCCACACCGCACACGCCGCCAACACCGGCATACACCAACGTGGATTGTCCCCCCAAAACCATCGGCATGACGGATGAGTGGGACATCTTGAATGCTACCGTATTGGGGGTGGTCCACAGTTCTTCCCCATTCTTCATGTCGATGCCCGCCAAGAGCACGTCTTTTCCTGCCGGAGCAAGTATCAGTTCGCCTTGGGAGGTAATGTAGGGACACTGACCTGTGTACCAGAAGGGTATTTCGGTGCCGTATCGTTTTTTCATGTCGAGTGTCCACAGGAGGTCACCTGTCTGTGCATTACAGCACATCACGTGTCCCTCTGGACCAATCGAGACCACCTTGCCGTCGTGGATGGCAGGGATGGTGCGTGAGAAACCATGATTGCGCTTCATAGGCACTCGGTACCAACGTCGCCACAGTTCCTCTCCTGTAATCAGACTGAAACAACGGAGGGCATCACTGCTCACATGCTCATCATAATCGAGCAAATATACTTTTCCATCAAAAATGACGGGGGCTGCATGTCCTTCACCTGTCTCTATGGTCCACAACACAGGAAAATCTCCTTTTGCCAACTGAATGGGTGTGGCGTTCTTGCAGATGTTGTCTTTCCCCTGACCTCGGAAACCTGTCCATGCCTGCCACGAACCTTGGGATGGAGCATTGGAGGGGGCAACGTCGTAGCGCATGAAGAATTCGCCAATGACCACAGAGTCGGCTCTGCGTGCCGTGCCAGCAGGACGGTTGTCTGCCCCAGGTATAAACTGGGTCAGTTTCGACGTGGGGTCATAGAGTTGCCACACTGCCAGCGCTATGGCATAGAGGGCGATGACAGCAAAGGTTATGAGGGTTGTTTTTTTCATAATCGTTTCAATGCTGTGAGCAAAAAAATGGGGTTGTATAGTTCTTCGGAATACCAAAGTCGGGAGAAATAAAGTCCGATAGGTTCCAACCGATAGAGTGTACCGTTCTCGTAGTGCGTGTAGAGATAATCCACACCTTTCCGTATGGCTTGCTCCACCGCTTTTTGTTGTCTGTAGGGTGCCAACGCCCCAATCGCCTTTGCGGTAAGCGTCACCTTCGAGGGAATTCCACCAGTTCCTCCCCATCCTCCGAAACGGTCCTGACTGTCCAGCAGGAAGGGTACAGTTCGTGAGGCAAGTCGTTCCGCACGAGGCATTCCGCTGCTATGGAGATAATCCATCAAGGTAGCGGCTCCATATACGGGGTTGTGTTCGTCTGCGGCATCTTGGTCGCCAAACCACAAGGGATACCATGAACCTCCATCGGTTTGTGTATGTTCGAGCCATGCAAGCATCCGATTCATGCTCCGTCGGGTAGAGGGCTGCATATCTTTGGGCAGGTGGTCGCACCACAGGCTCATGGCAAGCAATGCATGGGCTGTAATATCTGGGGTGCTACGATCGAAGGGCAATCTGCCCCATCCCTTGCAGAAGGTGGGCATGCCCCCATCGCGGTTTTGCAAGGCGATGAGCCAGCGTATGCCCTGTCCCACTTCTGCCACGTAGTGTCCGTCAAGCAGCGTGTAGAGCGCCACAAGTGCCCCCGATGTATCGTCTCCATCAGGCACGGAGCCTGACAGATTTGTCCATCCCCATCCTCCTGCTGGTGCTCCTGTGAAGGGATGCTTCCGGGTGGTGGCATTACGGCGTATCGTGTCGGCAAGTGCTTGTCGGTCAGGTAAGTCTCCCCCCAATGCCCTGGCACTGAGCGAGGTGACCCATGCCGCCAGATTGGTATCGATAGGCCATGCCCCGTCTTCTCGTTGCGTAGCGGCAAGAAATTGTGCGCATGCCTGTGTGACCGAATGACTGACATATTGTGCTTCAGCCAGACACATGCTGACAAAGGCTGTGAGGGGGGCAGCCTCCAGAAAACCGCCATCAGCAGGCTGCAAGGTGGTGAGCACCTGCATGGCTTTGCCCTCGAAACGCTGACGCAACGGGGTGAACCATGTACGACGTTTGCGGTTTTGTAGAATGCCAACGGCAATGAGGGCAGGTATGGCATAACTCACTACGGGGAGTTGCAAGAAACGAAATGTACTTTGCGGCAACAGTGCCAGTTCAAAGGGGAAGGGAGGTATCTTTTTCCAATCGTGGATAACTCCTGCCAAGGCACACATCATCAGGATGGGCACGGAGAAGGTGAGGTCTTTTCCATAATAGTCGAGCACTCCCCTGATGAGTTCCTCTTCATTGTGCCATCCCAACACATCGGTCAGGTGGTGGCGTGTGGTTTGGGGCACTCTGCCCAAATGGTGCAAGGCAGTGTAGGTAAGCAGGGTGGCTGTCATGTTGGGAGGACTCTCCACAGAATCGCCCCACGTACCGTCAACAGATGTACGAAGCAACCATTCTGCTCCTTGCTGTATGGCAGACCTATAACGTGTCGCGTCGATGAGACTCAAGGCGAAAATAGACACAGACGTAGAGATGGCACTGGAGGAGAGATGTCCCTCCCACATGCCGTCTTCGCGTCGCTGACTGAGCAAATGCTCCTGCGCCGCCGCTTTCATAATGTCTATTTTTTCTTGCAGTTCCATATTTCACATCTTACATTTAACATTTCGTCATTACCACACAGATTTCTCAGATTGACACAGATTAATTTAAGTTGAGAGTTTTTAGTTTAGAGTTGGTAACTTAGATTTTTCACTATTCACTTTCGTTTCAGTGCCCCCATCGCCAAGAGTCCATAGAACACATATTCCACATCGCTCTGGGTATCGAGCAAGGTGGGTGCGAATCCTCCATCAGATAGCCAGTGGGCAAAGATAAAAGAAGTGGCATCGATGGGGGGAACCTCACGGTGGAGGCTGAGAACAAAGAGTGCCACGGCTGTGCTTAGCAAGTCGGGCACTGGTGCCTGAGGATGGGCAAGGAAGCCTCCAGAGGGATGCTGAAGAGTGAGTAGTTGACGGAGGGTGTCTTCACTACGACGATGAGTCAATGTGACAGCAGCCCAAGCATTCATGCCCGTCCCACTTCCATGGTGCTGATAGGCTGCAAGGAACTGGATGAACAGGCTCTCAACGGAGGGGCGCCACCCCAACACACCATAGTCCATGATGCGATGTAACTGTTGACAAAGTGCATAAACTGTCTGGTGCAAGGTATCCAGTTTGCACGTCTCCACCTGATTCAGCAGGCCAGAACGCTGACGAGAGTTGGAAGAAAGTTGTAGCACATAGGTGAGCATCCAACCAAAAAGAGTATAGTAGAGGTCGGGCTGACCAGCACGATTGCAGAATGTTTCCCCTTCCCCCCGCTGACTGCTCACATAGGAAACCACCGATGAGAGAGCCTCATCGGAAAGTTGCCGTTTGCCTTGTTTCAAGGTGCGCAGAATCTGGATGGATAGCGGAAGTTGCATCGTTTGGGTTTAGAGTTTAGGGGTTAGGGGGTGGGGTGGTTTTGACTAAAAATCTTTTCTGTTACTTGGAAGAGGAGGCGTTTCAGTCCTGCTTGTTTCACCTTCCCTAACGTGGCAAGAGCCTGAGTATGGTATGCTTCTGCCAGTTCCGTCAGCATGGTGGCAATTTCTTCGGGTGAAGCATGAGGGAACTTTTGTTGCAAGGCGTATGGAGCAGAAGGTTTTGAAGTCTGTTCAGTGTGGGTGTCTTCAAGGTCATCACGCAACTGGTAGGCAATGCCCAATGCCTCGGAATATTGGTGCAGCACATCGTGGAGTTCTCCATCCACTCCTGCACAATGGAGTCCCATGCGCAGTGCCACCTCGAAAGCAGGCACCGTTTTATGTCGGAAGACATCAAGCACCCATTCCAACGTGGTGTCGTATGCAGGTTGCCAAGCCAGTTCCTCTCCTTGTCCTCGACAAAGCCCGATGTGTGCATCGGCAGCCAGACGAAGCAAGTCCATGTTGCCCGTAAGAGTGAGCAGACGATAACCGTCGCCCAGCAGATGGTCGCCGATGTTGATGGCAAGGGCATCACCATAGTGAGCGCAGACGGTTGGTTTGCCATATCGCTCCGTGTCGTGGTCTTGTATGTCATCATGCACCAGCGATGCTTTGTGGAAGCACTCCACTGCCACGGCTGCCAGTTTCACTTCCTGTGGCATGCAGGTTTCATTCGTCAGGGCTGCATAGACCGCTGCCAAGAGGAAGGGGCGCCATCGCTTCCCTCCGCTGCACATCCAGTCGAGCGATGCACGTGCAGTCACATCGGTGGCAGGCGAAAGCAACTGACTCAGCGAATCGGGGGTGAACCACTCCTTCACCTGCTGATGAATCTGGTCAAAACGGATGGGTACCACTTCTGGCTCAGAATGCTGGGGCAGGAGTTCACGCACATAATCCACATCCACATGGGTATTGACACAGCCTCCATCGTTGAGCGGCACGGCAATGCCTGGCACGGCATGGTTGATGAGCAACGGAAAGGCTTTCTCCAACGAGTCCAAGCAACTCACACCAATGACCGCATCGACCACATGGTTCTGAATGAGGCTGATAACCGAAGTGAAACCCTCTGCCACCAAACTGAGCACCCCATGTTGGTCTGCCCATGCCTGTAAGTCGGGAATGACACAACGACCACAACCATGACAGAGCAGTCCCATCTCGTCCATCTCGCCTTCGCATCGACCTACACTGCTCAAACACTTAGGCAGCAGGAGCAGACGGCGGTCGTATGGGATGGCACTCACGATGGGCATCCATGCATGATTGTGCAATTCGACCAACGTCCAGTCCAGCATCGACATGTCAAGCCGTTCGCGCTGCAGAAACTCGGTGGCAAGTTCCTTCAACTGTTCCAACGGCACAGGAGGCACAGGGACTTTCTCCTGCACAAACGCCTTCATCTGCCGGCGCATCCGTTGCCGTTCAGCATAGACTTTGGGTATATATCGTGTGTTCATTTATATCTATAATAAAAAGACAACAGACAATGTAAAAGACCACAGAAATCCATCTAAGTTTATTCTAAACCCTCTGTTCTAAACTCTTAAATGGCTTCGCCGAGCCAAAGGTTCTTAATTCTTATTCCCCTCAACCCTCACTATCCATAGGCCCCGAATCCAAAGAAGTACTTCTTCTGGAGCATTCGGTAGAGAGGGTTCTTCTCAGGAATTGCGTCCTCTTTCATGTCGTGTCCAGCCCGATGCTGCATCCGTTGCAGTTCCTGCATCACCGTACCTCGGGAGGTGGTGTCCTCTGCCCCTTGTTGCTGGAGGAAAGCAACCAGCCGTTGAGGGTCTTCGAGCAGAATGCACCCACGGCTCACTTCAGCAGTAAGGTGGCGCAAGTCGGCAAGGAAGGCTGAATGGTGGAAGATGTCAGTCAAGTTACTGGCATCGGCATTGAGGCACTCACGCGACATCTGCAGGGGAGGACAGAACTCCACCGCTCCTGAAGGAGAGATGTGGTGACTCATGCCCGTTGCACCAGGACACATGCCCCGTCCGTCAGCCCCCCAATAGGTGTCGATGATGATGAGCGGTGCCGAACGACGCTGTTCCACAACAAACTCGCGCAATTGCCTCACTTCCTCTTTGTCGAGGGCATTCTCAGGATGTGCATCGGCTCCCACAGGGCGATAAATGTAGTACCACTGGAAAGCAGCACCCTCCTTCGCCATGTTTTCAAGATGCTGACGACTCACCAATTCTTTGAAGTTGCTCTTACAGATGCTCGCCGCCACACCAAAAATGAGCCGCGCCTCCCTACAGGCACGCAATCCCGCCAAAGTACGTTCATACACATGGTCTCGTCCACGGCGACGGTCACTTTCCTCACGCAACCCCTCCATACTGATAAGCGGGGTGATGTTGCCCACCTCCTCCATCTTGTAAGCCACCTCGGGAGTGATGAGCGTGGCATTAGTAAAGAGTTGGAAATAGCAGTCAGAATGCTTACGGCACACATCGAGCAAACCTCTGTACATCAGTGGTTCACCGCCCAAAATGCCAAAGAAGTAACTTCCCTGACGTTTCGACTGGCTGATGATGCCATCCAACTGTTCTACCGTCAGACTCTTTTTCCCACCACGTGACACCCAACATCCAGAGCAAGACAAGTTGCAAGCCTCCGTCACCGAAATCATCACAAAAGCGGGAAAGAATGGCTCACCCCGACGCTGTCGGCGTTCGAAGGCTGCCATGTTGGTGAGGTTACGCAAGGCAAAGTTGCGCATAAACTTCCACAGCAACCGTGGTGTGGTGCCACGCATGATGCGGAAACTTGCCCCCATCACAGATGTATAATCTTTTATCATTCTTTTCTCTTCAATTTGAACAACGGCACACCTGCCATGCGCCGCTCTTGCAGACGTTGCCTGAATGCGTCAGCATAGAGAGTTGACGGGTCTGAACCCACCGCCTGTTCCTCCTGTTCTGTCCCTCCATTGATGGGACTATGTTCGTATTTGGGGAATATGATTGCACCAGCAGGGCACGTACGGGCACAGGCAGGGCAATTGTTCTTACATTGATAAGGATGCATCACACGCACTCGCTCCTCCACCATCTCATACACACCAAACGGGCAGAAATCCAAACATTTGCCACACTCGGCACACTGCGATTTGTCGATGGTGGGAAACCACGCATCCTTGCCCCACTGCTGCGGAAAAGCCTCAACACGTTGAAGCCATACGTTCTCAGCATCGGCAGAAGGAACAGAAGAGAACTGATGCACTTCACCCTCACGTAAATTTATAATTTCGGGCACATCCACCTTCCTCCACTTCAGAAGACTTGTCACAGCCCGCGGGTGACATGCCGCCAGCGTGTCACCTATCTGAGCCAACGCTGGAGAATCCTCCTCACATAACTGGCAGAAGTCTGCCACCACTTCCACGACATATCCCTCGGCTTCTGCCATGGCAGCAAGCCGAGCCACCTGCTGGGAGGAAATGAAGCCACGCGAACGGCAAGCACATATAGTCAATCTATGAGACATCTGAATTTTTATTTGAGTCGAGTATCACAAACGTAATTTCATTTCAATTCCTTCAGCACATCATTTTGCGACACGTCCTCACCACCACCGTCTTTCACCATGAAATCATAAATGTTTTGTGCGGAAACATTCAGAGCAAACAGAATAAAAAGTAAAGTTAAAATCCAGTTTTTCTTCATGCCGATAATTTATTAATGTGTTGTGCAATAACAGGTTTTGTAAATGATGTTGACAAAGGTAGTGCTTTTCTATGTAATGACGATGATATTATAGGGAAAAAACTTGTAAATAAGTCTTTTTTAACATTTTAAGGACAGGCACGAAAGAAAGCCAATAGGAGACTGGTCGTATTGGGTATTGAAAAAGACCAACTTCCTATAGGCTTTGAATATTGCTTGTAAAATACCCTAAGGGGGGGAGAGTCTCCCCTATGGCATAGATTAGACTCTCACCCCTTTTTAGGCACAAATTACAGAATTGGCACTAACGTTTTCTTCCTTATTGCTCAAACGTGAGTTCATCATCTGCGACCTTGACGGCAACGGGCTTCTCATGCTCAATTTCACCACTGATGATGCGCTTGCTAAGTTCGTTGAGCAGTTTGTCCTGAATGGCTCGCTTGACAGGGCGCGCACCGAACTGCGGGTCGAAGCCTGCCTTAGCGATGACACTGATTGCCTCGTCGGTCACGTTGAGCGTGATGCCGTTTTGTGCCACCATCTTGACCACCTTATCCACTTGCAGACGGACGATCTGTTGGATTTCTGCCTCGTTGAGGGGCGAGAAGGTGATGATGTCGTCGATTCGGTTCAAGAACTCTGGACGGAAGATGCTGCGGAGTTGCTCTCGCTGGGCATTGCTGGTCATGATGATAATGGTGTTCTTGAAGTTCACCACACGCCCCTTGTTGTCGGTTAGACGACCATCGTCAAGCACTTGCAGGAGCGTGTTGAACACATCGGGGTGTGCTTTCTCGATTTCGTCGAAAAGCACCACCGAGTAAGGCTTACGGCGCACCGCCTCAGTGAGTTGACCACCCTCTTCGTAACCGATGTAGCCCGGAGGCGCACCGATGAGCCTGGTGACACTGAACTTCTCCTGATACTCGCTCATGTCGATACGAGTCATCATGGTCTCGTCATCGAAGAGGTAATCAGCGAGTGCCTTCGCCAATTCCGTCTTACCCACACCCGTGGTGCCGAGGAAGATGAAGGAACCTATGGGTCGCTTCGGGTCTTGCAGTCCAGCACGACTGCGGCGCACAGCATCGCTGACGGCACGGATGGCCTCGTCCTGACCAATCACACGCTTGTGCAGTTCCTCTTCCAAGTGGATGAGTTTGGTGCGTTCGGAAGTCTGCATTTTGCTTACGGGGATGCCCGTCCAACGGCTCACCACATCGGCAATGTCATCGCTCTCGACCTCTTCCTTCACCAGTGCCGCCCCACCCTGTGCCTCAGCAAGCTTGGACTGCACTGCCTTGATGTCCTCCTCCAGACTTTGCAACTTGCCATAGCGAATTTCAGCCACACGTCCATAGTTGCCTTCACGTTCAGCCTTGTCAGCCTCGAACTTTAGTTGTTCAATCTGCTGCTTGTCGCTCTGAATCTGATTGAGGAGTGCCTTCTCTCCTTCCCACTTGTCACGCTGTTTCCGCTCGTCAGCCTTGAGGGTGTCGATGATTTTGTTCAATTCGGCGAGTTTCTCCTTGTCACCCTCACGCTTGATGGCCTCACGCTCAATCTCCATCTGCTTGAGCCGACGGCTGAGTTCATCGATCTCCTCAGGCACGGAATCACGTTCCATACGGAGTTTGGCAGCAGCCTCATCCATCAGGTCAATCGCCTTGTCGGGCAAGAAACGGTCGGTGATGTAACGGTTGCTGAGTTCAACGGCTGCAATAATCGCCTCATCCTTGATACGCACCTTGTGGTGGTTCTCGTAGCGTTCTTTCAAACCACGCAGGATGGAGATGGAAGAAGGCACGTCTGGCTCATCTACCATGACGGTTTGGAATCGACGTTCGAGTGCCTTGTCCTTTTCGAAGTATTTCTGGTACTCATCAAGCGTCGTGGCACCGATGGAGCGCAATTCGCCACGAGCCAAAGCAGGTTTGAGGATGTTGGCGGCATCCATCGCCCCACTCGTCTGACCTGCCCCCACAAGGGTGTGAATCTCATCAATGAAGAGGATGATCTGCCCTTGGCTCTCCACAACAGCCTTGACGACAGCCTTGAGTCGTTCCTCAAACTCACCCTGATACTTGGCACCTGCAATGAGGGCACCCATATCGAGCGAGTAGAGTTGTTTGTCCTTCAGGTTTTCAGGCACATCGCCACGTACGATACGCCTTGCCAAGCCTTCCACGATAGCGGTTTTACCCGTACCCGGCTCGCCAATCAATATAGGATTATTTTTGGTGCGACGGCTCAGAATCTGCAAGATTCGACGAATCTCCTCATCACGACCGATGACGGGATCGAGTTTGCCATTCTTAGCCCGTTCCACGAGGTTCGTTGCATATTTCTCAAGAACCTCCTTGGCAGACGGTTGCTGCCCATTCTGATTCTGATAGTTGTTGTTCATAATAGCACTTGGTTTTTAGTTTTACATTCTGACCAAGTGCATCAGCAACTCCTATTCCATGCCCTCTTCTTCTGACGTTTTGTCCGAATTCTCCCCTATTTCACTGACATCTTGTCCGATTAAACCCAAAATGTGACGGATTGCTATGTTGAGAAGAATTTCTTCAGGCTCACCATAATCATAGAGTTCCACATAGGCGGATTCGTCCAGTTCGATGGTAGGAGCAATGCTTCCATACTCGTAATCACCGGCTCCATCAGCCACATACGCCACCACCGGGTGGAGACGTACAAAGTAGTCGTGCCACACCTCGCTGGTCATCACGTTCTGACCCTTCGTCGCCGAACCAACAAGGATGACGTTTTCCTCCCCCATCGAGTGCTGAAGAGCATGGATGAGCCACTCGGCTGCCCCTTGCGTGTATTGTCCCGTAAGAATATAGATGCGGTTCAAACCAAGGTTGCTCACAGAAGTGTCGTATGGAATGCTCTTGTTTTGGGCGGAATGCACCTCATTCCAGAAAGTCTGGACGAATGTAGTGCCCAAGGCATCGGGACTGACCACATAACTGGCAAGACGCTTTGCCATGTCAATCGTACCGAAGTTGCACAAGCGAAGATCAAGCACCATCTCATCCACCCCAGCAGCCTTCATCTGCATCATGATGGCATCAAGCAACTGTCTATATAAAATATTGGAACTCACATGTTCCTCGACCGGTCCTTCAGTCAGACGGGTACACATGAGGTACCCTACAAGGTTGTCACCGACACTGATGATGCGATTGACGGGATATGCCACATCCTCCACATATTCGGAATGTCCCAACGAGACCGTCACAGTGTCTTTCCAATACAAACTGTAATCCTCTTCATTCTCCGCAATATGGCGCACTTCCAAAGTACGTTCCACACCCTTCTCCAACTTCGACACGTTATTGTTTGTCAACTTATTGCCATTATATGAGCAGATGAAGTCGTTGCGCAAAAGTCCCGCCCTGTCTGCAGGACTACCTGGATAGACAGTTATCACACGGAGCATCTGTCGGGTGGTTTGTCCCGTCGGGTCAGTCATCAAGATATAATCGATGCCATAAGATTCCACGTGATTGAAATAGCCACGCTTATGAGCATCCTCGCCTAATGTGTCTATCTCGACGTATGACCATTTATCGTCATGCTTACTCTGCTTCGCCAACTCCGACAGGAAATCAGCAGGTTTAGCGAAGAAACTCTTCCACGAAGGTTCATAATCAGTGATAGAGTCAGCCCAAAGATAATGCTCCACCATCATCTTGCGGATCCAACTGTTGTGTTGGGTTTTCTGTTCATACTCGTAAGTTCGGTCTTCACCACACGAGATTGCCAGTAACACACAATAAAGAACAATAATATGTGTTAAAAAAGTCTTCATCAGAGCAATTTTTCATTTCAAGTTGCAAAGTTACGAAAAAACTCGCTATCTTTGCGACGGTTTAGTAAAATAATTGTTTAACCCTAAAAAACTAAAAGCAAAATGAAAAAGATTTTCTATGCAATCGTGGCTGTCGCAGCCATCACTTTCTCTGCATGTAATGGTACCACTAAAGGTGGTGACAACACTGACTCTATCGCAGCCGACTCTGTTGTAGCAGAGGCTCCAGAGGCTGATGCAGACGCTACCATCACCGCTCTTTCTTCTGCACTCGAAGCCGGTGACGCTGAGCAGACTCAGTCACTCCTCCAGAAGGCTCAGGAATACATCGCTAAATTGCAGGCTGACGGCAAGTTGGAAGAGGCTAAAGTTTACATTGCTAAACTGCAGCAGTTCATCAGCGAGAACGAGGACAAGATTGCTCAGTTCACTGCTGGCAACGAAACCCTGAACAGCGTTGTTTCTGCTGTGAAGGCTATCCCTGTAGATGCTGCCGCTCTGGCTGGCGATGCCAAGGATGCTGTGGTAGGTGCTGCCAACGATGCGGCCAATGCGGCTAACGATGCGGCTAATGCTGCCGCTCAGAAGGCTACAGACGCTGCCAACAACGCTGTTGAAAGTGGCAAGCAGTCTGCTGGTAAGGCTATCGACAATGCTGCAGGTGCTGCAAAGAACGCACTCGGTCTCTAATCAATTATATATAATATAGAAGAGCCACGACAATGGTTGTCGTGGCTCTTCTTATGTTTTTGACGAATTTCAATCCTTGTGATCTTCAATCTTCACAAATGCTGTCACAGCGAAAGTGACAAGGCAGAAGAGCATGACAATCCAAAAGAAACTCTGATAGCCTACATTTTCAGAGATGAGACCCGACACCATGCCGGGAATCATCACGCCGCCAAGGTACTGACCAGCGGTACAGATGGAGAAAACTGCCGTAGAGCGTTCGCCACGAGAGAAGGTGACGAGATAGAGGGTATAGGCGGCAAAGCCGAGACCATAGCCTATCTGCTCGATGCAGACGCAGGAGCCGACAAGCCAGAGATTGTCTGTGGGGAAATAACTGAGATAGACATAGACGATGTCGGGCAAGGTGATGCAGAGTACAAGAGGCCAAAGGCATTTCTTCAAGCCCCACTTCGACACAGCCCAACCGCCAATGATGCCACCAAGCAGGAGGCCAATGACACCGAGGGTGCCGTAGATGAAGCCGAAATCCACATCGCTCATGGCAAGACCACCTTCATCCGCACCACGCTTGAGGAAGAGCGGCACGATTTTGGTGAGCAATCCCTCGGGCAGACGGAACAGCAGGATGAAGCAGAGGGCGGAGATGAGGTGGGGTTTGGTAACGAAGACCTTAAGGGTTTGCCAGAACTCACGCAACTGCACCACGAAGTCGAAGCGGTCGTGTACCACCGTCTCCACCTTAGGAAGAATGAAGGCGTGATAAAGTGCCAAAAGGAACATTAGAACACCCAAAATGATGAAAACCGTCATCCAGGAAGCGGATATGGCAGAAAGTGAAAAGTGAAAAGTGAAAAGTGAAAAATCCATGTCACCTCCATTGGATTGATGGTTGGCTTTTGCCCATTCTTGCAGATAACCAGCCAAAAGCACCAATCCACCCTGCCCTATCACCATGCCGATGCGATAGAACGTGTTGCGCACACCCACATACAGTTCCTGCTCCTTGTCGGGGAGACCGATGATGTAAAAGCCGTCAGCAGAGATGTCGTGAGTGGCACTGGCAAAAGCAATGAGCATAAAGATGGCGAGTATGCCTTGCAGCCAGAAATCAGTAGGAATGGTGAATGCCACCAGAGACAATGCCACACCCATGAGGAACTGCATGGTGACAATCCACCAACGCTTCGTTTTCAGATTGTCAATGACAGGACTCCAGATGGGCTTGATGACCCAAGGTAATCCAAGCCATCCTGTATAGACCGTAATTTGTCCATCGGTCAAACCGAACTCCTGGAACATGATGACCGAAATGAGCATCACCGCAGAGAAAGGCAATGCCTCACCCAGATAGAGGCTGGGCACCCAAGAATACGCTTTAGTACGTAAATCACTCATACGTCGTCAAGATTTGTTTTGTTTTACATATCATTAACACCACCCATGCTACAGGAGCACAGATAGCACAAAAAGCGAAGAAAGCCCGATAACCCAACCACTGGCAGAGCCACCCCGACAGTGCCAGTGGCACGAGCATAAGACTAATCACCAAGGGCATATAGAGGTAATTGGTGGTGTTGCGATAGCGCTGCTCCGAGATGTAGGGCACATAGAGACTGCACACATTCAGTCCGAAGCCAAAGCACAATTGGGCAAAAAAAGTCATGAGGCAAAGCCACAACATGTTGTCAAGTTGTGGATGCCATACCATGAGCATATAAGAAACGGGAGAGAGTGTCAGCACAATGGCTGTCCACCAGAACATCTGCGATTTACCATGTTTCTTCATCAAAGCCCTTCCCCCGATGACGCCAAGAGAGAAAGCAAGCACACCAATAGTGCCCTGTGCAAAACCCACATCCTGCACCGAACAGCCAAGCCCTCCCTGCTCGGGCAATGTCAACAGGAAAAACACGCGGGTGTTGAACATCAACGCCTGGGGCAGCAACAGAAAAAACAGGCTGAGCAACACAGGCAGCACATGCGGTTTCTGCTGAATGCGGGAAAGCACATGCAATTCATTCTTTACGGTGTCGCTCAGCGTCTCGTATCGATAAAAATCCCCCCCTCTGGGAGTGCGCAAAAGAAGGATGTTCAAAACAAGAAAGACCATGAAGCCACCAGCCACCAAGGAACTCTCCATCGCCCATGCCTTCTGATAACTGCGGAAAAACACCTCGAAGAAACCTGCCACAATGATGAGCACACCATAAGTGACCACCAATGCCATCTGCGAAGAAAGCAACTTCGTGTTCGTGAACAGTTGCTGCTGTCGAGGATAGAGCATACGACTGTAATACAAACGCGATAACAGTTCATGCCATGCGCACAGCAAGGAGAGAACAAACAGGAACAAGAACAGCACCCACGGACGCACATGTGCCTCCGATATATACACGGCAATGCCCATGAGACAAAGAAACATCAACGACTCACAAATATGAAGATTACGCTTGAAAGAAGCAACCTTCCGCACCTTGCTGTAAAGGTAGGACTTCGTCACCCAAGGCAAAAACAGCAAAGCACTATATAAAGCAGCCATCACCTCGTCAGACCCAAATTGCAAAAACATCAACAAAGCCACAAACATCACCACTGCCGAAGGTATCTCCTCGGCTGCACAAAGGCTTGGAATCCAAAGCCACGGGTTCTGTTGTCTGTTGTCCGTTGTCCGTTGTCCTTTCACCATTTCTTCATCAATTCTGCATGAGGGTAATAAAAAGCAAGAATCTTTTCATAGGGAATGCCCTGATCACCCATCACCGCCGCACCAATCTGGCAAAGACCCACACCATGTCCCCATCCCTTTCCATGCAGAATGAAGCCATTCCAGGTTTTCTCCACCTCAAAGGCTGATGAATACAGATGCGATTCGCTGAGCCATTTGCGAATTTCCAGTTCCTTACCCACCGTCAGCGTACGTTTCTCACCCACTATTTTCAGCGTGACGATTCTGCCCGAAGTACCACGGTCCACAGGCACAAGGTCAAGAATGCGTCCAAAGTCAACACCTGACTTACGATGGATGAGTTCACTCAGTTCATCAGTCGTATAAATCACCGTCCATCGGTAGAAGTCCACCGTCTCTTGGTCATAGTTATTCAGCACCTGCGCAAGAATGCGCCTGTCCCGCGTGTTACAATAAGGGTCAGCCTTTGCCACCAAATAAGGGTGGTGAACAGATTCCCAGCATGATTCAAACACCTCGGTCATGCCTCCGCAACACTTCGAGAAACGGGCATCACAAATCTTGTCCTCGTAAGTCAGCACCTCTCCGCGTGTCGCCTCAATGGCTTCAAACACCTGAGGATTTGTCTGACGTGTGATGCCTTGATAACGCTGGCAATGGTCATCAGCACATACATCAAACCCCACATGTGCCTCACTGTCATACCAACGGATGATACTGCTCTCATCCACCTGCTCATGCACCGCCTCTTCCGTCCGTTGTCCGTTGTCCGTTGTCCATTGTCTATTATCCATCATCTTCAACAACCAACTACGTGAAATCACCGCATGCGCCTTCAGCAGTTCCAACGAAGCATTGGCACTCATCTCACTGCTGATGACACTCGTCAGGTAGGTCTCCACAGGCACCACATTGATGGCTCTCACCTGCCCTTCTTCTTCCTTCAGCAACAAAGACCCACAAAAAGTCTGTTCCTCCTTCCTTTCCCAATGAAAGCCGATACCAATCACCACCTCCTCCAACGTGAAAGAGGCTCCTTCATCATCAGGAATGAAAAGACGATCTTCTGCGGAGAAGGTGAAATGATGTTTACCAACAAAAGGCTTCCCATTCAACCTGTACACCGAATGGAAAACCACACACACTTCCCGTGCTTTTACAATACCAACCCTAACAGCCTTTTCTTGCCCCATACAGCCCCTTTTAAAGCCAGATCTCGCTATTTCCTAGAAATTACCCCCCCTTGAATTTCATCACTGTCTCGAGTTCCTCGTCAAGTGACATGCCACACTCCTGAATGATTGATTTTGCCAATTCCGCATCCATCCGTTTGAAGTCTTCCTCACGTGGAGTGATGAGCATACCGCCCATGTCAAGCGCACCTGGACTGACAAGCATCAGTTCCTCTCCCTGCTTATAATAGCATTCAGGACGATGTTTCGAACGTGGGATGATGACACTCACGATGCGCTCGTAGCCATCCGTGTTGCTCGACTGCGACCATGCTAAGATGTTCATCATCGGCTCGTACTCACCTTCCTTGACGGGAAGAGCATTGTACACCTTTTCAAAAAGAATCTTGTTGGCACGTGGAGTTCTGGTGATGATGACAATGCCCGGACACAGGTAGTTACGAAGACTAAACACACCTGTACTATCAGCCACAAGGTACATGTTCACAGCCTCCATATATTCCTCTTCACTGATAGGCCAAATGCGCGAAAGATTGGGCTTGTAAAGTTCTTTCCAATCACGTTCCAAAGGCACTACCCCACGACTGCCAGCCTGGAAATGCATGTGGTCTGGTGCGCTCGCCCCACACAGAGGACCATTATAGAACACAAACATCTCATTGAGTTGCGACGTAATCCCCATCATGTCCTCATAGTAGTCAAGAATCTGCTGCTTGCGGTGATGACGAAGCGGAATGGTGAAGTGCTTCGGCAGAATGGGATTCGGGTTAAGCAACAGATAATACTTCTTCAACATCGGGCTACTGATCTGTTCTTCCGGTCGATTCACCTCACAGAGGAAACAAGGACGATGCTTGATGGTGTTGGCATCCACCTTTGCGCCCGTAGAAACGATACGTGCAGGATTATATTGTGCCATCAATTTACACCCGTCAATCTCCATTTCCATCGTATCAACATCAGCCAACTGACCATAGCGTTCACGGGCTTCCTTCCACACAGGCAATTGCCTTTCAAACAAACTGTTGGCATAACCATCTGTCACACCACTCTGCCAATACTCGTTCAATCGGCGACGGTCAATGATCTCCATCGTACGAAGACTGTCCTTATAGATGTTATTGCGATTTACCTGTTCGGGAGTCAACGAAGCATCACTATTCCCCTCCCAGCGACGACACAGATACAACTCATCATAGATTCTTCCAATCTTATATTTACGACAGAATGCCAAGCCCACAGCATAATCCTCGCCATAGGAAGTGTTAGGCATTCCAATCTTCCGCAACAGAGGGGTAAAGAATGCGCGAGGAGCACCTAAACCATTGATACGTAAAGCATTATTTTGTCCATTCTCCGCAGTCCATTCACGATGGTCAATCAGTCCAGGAGGCAGCGTTTCCAACTGGAAATTGCACATTCGGTACGAACCAATCACCATAGCGCAATGCTCTTCATAGAACTTATCTACGATACGTTGCAACGTATCTGGACCGCTGTACAGATCGTCACTGTCCAACTGTATGGCAAAACGTCCACATCTGGCATCGTTGAAGGCAAGACTCCAACAACCGCCAATGCCTAAGTCCTTCTGGGTTGGAATGACATGCAACACACGCGAATCCTCGGCTGCCAATTTCTCAATAATCTCCGTCGTTCCATCCGTCGAAAGATTATCCACCACCATCACGTTAAAATCAAACGTCGCTTGTTGCGACAAGGCACTTCTGATGGCATCCTCGATTGTCTTCACACGATTCCTCACAGGAATGATGACCGAAGCCTCCTTGTCGAAGTCATATCGCTCCACTGACACATCCACTATGCTTTCGGGTTCGATGTAGGAACCTACCAATTTCAGATGTTTCGTACAAACCATTTCCCGTTCCTTCTGCACCTCACGATTGCGGGGATTCACATAATCAAACTGCTTCTCTCCACTGGTGCGCAAGTCCAGTTCCACCTCTGTATAAAGATACTCACGCAAATGGAAGAGAGCCGCGCGACGTTTCCGACGCAAGGCAAAAAGTTGCAAGTCATACCAGCCAGAATAGAAGTAATTAACCTCCTCCCTATAACTCTGCAGCGTGTCAGCACTGAACAGACGAACTGAACCAAAATCAAAATCATCGCGCACGCTGCCATAGTAGAAGTCCATCGTAGGACACTTCGTCGTCTCTCCGTTCTTCACCACATAATGGTCAGCATACACCACAGCAGAGTCCACACTGCTTGCCACCGAGCACATACGGGAAATGGACTGATAACCAAAAGTCACAGGAGTCTGTGCCGTACACACCAACGCAAAAGGAGCCTTCAACACCTCTGTTATCTTTCGGATGGTGGCAGAACTGCGGTAATCATCCACACGGATCACCTCACATTCCTTGCACGGACATTCCTCCCCACCTTTCATCATCACATATATATTCCTCACCAGAGGTTCCTCCTTCAACTGACTCAGGGTCATCATCGTCCCTTCATCAGCGTAAAGGACAAACGCATCAATTGCTGTATTTACAATGCCATTCATAGAATCTTCATTTAGAGTTTTTTTATTAGATTGTTGCAAAGGTAAGAAATAATTAGGAATTAGAAATTAGGAATTAGGAATTATTTCTCATTCGAGGTGCTTTTTTGCAAAAAAGACAAGTTGAGAAGCAAATAATTCCTAATTCCTAATTTCTAATTCCTAATTATTTCCTAACTTTGTACCCGATTTCAACAATCCGAGTGCCTGACTACCTCGTAAAAACAGGCGTGTACCAGACAACCACGTTAAAAACCAGCGAGTGCTTGACAAACCTCGTTAAAAACAAGAATAAATGAAACAAAACAATCAAGTGAGCGTTTCCTTCATGATTGCAGGAATCGTCTTTTGCATCTGCCTTGTGGCATCCAATCTTCTCGAAACCAAAGTTTTTCGTGCATGGGGTTCCATCACTCTCACCTGTGGTTTCTTAGTTTTTCCCATCTCCTACATCCTCAACGATGTCATTGCCGAAGTGTGGGGCTACCGCAAAGCCAGACTCATCATTTGGCTGGGTTTCCTCATGAACTTTTTTGTCGTAGGAATCGGAGGTATCGCTTGCGCGCTCCCCGCTGCGGTGGAGGGAAGCGATGATGCCTTCAAGCAAGTCTTCGCCTTTGCACCCCAAGTGGCAGTGGCAAGTCTGCTCGCTTTCATCGTCGGTTCATTCCTTAATGCATTGGTGATGAGCAAAATGAAGATGGCAGACCGCCACAAAGGAAACTTCGACTACCACTTCTCCATGCGCGCCATCCTCTCCACGCTGGCAGGAGAAAGTGCCGATTCACTCATCTTTTTCCCTCTCGCATTCTACATCTTTCCCCTCTTCTTCATGGGCGAACCCCAACTGCCCCTTTCCCTCATGCTTGAACTAATGTTCACACAAGTCATTGCCAAAACACTCTACGAAATCCTTGTGTTGCCCATTACCATCCAAGTGGTCAAATTCGTGAAACGCTTTGACCACACAGATGCGTACGACGAGAACATCTCTTACAACGTATTCAAAGTAAAAGAAATATGATACTCGATCATCGAAAGGCCTTAGTCGTCTTCTCTGGCGGACAAGACAGCACCACCTGCCTGTTTTGGGCAAAGAAACACTTTGATGAGGTCCGCGCTCTCTGCTTCCGCTATGGGCAGAAACATGTGGTGGAGGTGGACATGGCACGGAACATTGCCGAGAAAGCAGGGGTGCCTTTCGAGGTGAAAGACGTTTCGTTCATCAGCCAACTCAGCACAGGATGCTCACTTACCGACAACAGCATCCAGATGGACAAAGAACCACCCGCTCCCTTTTCCGACACCCCCGATGGACGTGTCACGCCCCCCAACACCTTCGTGCCTGGGCGTAACCTCTTTTTCCTTTCCATCGCTGCTGTCTATGCCCGCGAACATGGCATCATGAACCTCGTCACAGGCGTTTCCCAAACTGACTACTCTGGTTATCCCGACTGCCGTGACTCCTTCATCCGTTCGCTCAACGTATCACTCAATTTAGCGATGGACGAGCAGTTTGTCATCCACACTCCCCTCATGTGGATTGACAAGGCAGAGACCTGGAAACTGGCAGACGACTTGGGTGTCTTCGACCTCGTCCGCAACGAAACCCTTACCTGCTACAACGGCATCGCAGGTGACGGATGCGGCGAATGTCCTGCCTGCAAACTCCGTCGCCGTGGACTCGAAACGTATTTAAGAATAAGGAGTAAAAGAAACTAAAGAAGTTAAAAGAGTTCAGCCTATACAAAACAACCCTAAGCTCTAAACCCTCAACTCTAACAATCATGAATCAACGTGAAAATGAAGGGCTTTCTGCCCTCGGCAAAAAGACCGAATACCGTCAAGACTATGCTCCTGAAGTGTTAGAAACCTTCCAGAACAAACACCCCGAAAACGACTACTGGGTGCAGTTCAACTGCCCTGAGTTCACCTCCCTGTGTCCCATCACAGGGCAACCCGACTTTGCTGAAATCCGCATCTCCTACCTGCCCGACCAGCGCATGGTGGAGAGTAAATCCCTCAAACTCTACCTTTTCTCTTTCCGCAACCACGGTGACTTTCACGAAGACTGCGTCAATATCATCATGAAAGACCTCATCAAATTGATGGATCCCAAATACATTGAAGTTACAGGTATCTTCACTCCCCGCGGTGGCATCAGCATCTACCCTTACGCCAACTACGGACGCCCTGGCACGAAGTATGAGGAGATGGCAAACTATCGCTTGCAGAACCACAACATGCAGTAAACAGAAAAGATGAAGAGGAGGCAAAGGGATGCAGTCACATTGATTGCATCCCTTTGCCTCCTCTTCATCTTTATTTACTTACGCCGTAAAATGATGTACAGGATAACGGGAGCACCCATGATAGGTGTGATGGCATTGAGAGGTATGACGGTGGTGGGTGGCAAGGTACAAAGGAGATTGCAGAGAAGTGCCAGCACGGAACCAGTAAGCATAGTGAAAGGAAGGAGCACACGGTGATTAGACGTGCCAAGCAGGAGGAATGCCACATGAGGAGTTGCCAAACCGAGGAAAGCAACAGGACCGCAATAGGCGGTGATGACAGCCGTAAGCAGACCTGTGGCAAGGAGAAGCAGGTTACGCGTGCGCTGGATGTTCACCCCTAGATTGACGGCATAGTTCTCGCCTAAGAGAATGGCATTGAGGGGTTTGATGAGCAGCAAAGCCAGCACTAGCCCCACGATGCACAGGGTGGCGAAGATGGGCATCTGCTGCATAGAGACACTGTTGAAATTGCCCATGCCCCAAATGAGGACTCTGTATGTTCTCCACAGAAGCAAGGAAATTGAGCAAGGAGATGACGGAAGAGGTGATGTAGCCCATCATGATACCCGTGATGAGCAGCATGAGGTTGTTCTTCAACAAGGAGGAGAAGAGCAATAGCAAACCCATAATGAGCATGGAGCCGAGGAATGCCGCACCCACAATCGCCAGATAGCCACTCCAGGAGTAGAGTCCTGCCGTGATGGTGCCTCCGAAGGCAAGCATGACGATGGCCACACCAAGATTGGCACCTGAGGAGATTCCGAGAATGGAAGGTCCAGCAAGAGGGTTGTGGAAAGAAGTCTGCAAGAGGAGACCTGCGGTGGCGAGTCCTGCACCTGCCAGCATAGCGGTGAGAGCGGTAGGAAGTCGGGAACCAAGAATGATGTAAGATATGGCATCGTCAGACTCCCCTCCATGCAAGAGGGTCTGCAGCACATCGGTAGCGTCAATATGAACGGAACCGAAAAAGATGTTGAGGCCGAAGAGTGCCATAACACCGATGATCAACAGGCTGATACGGAATCTCATGAGAGTTGACAGTTAAGGTTAGGGTTATCGTTATGGTTTTAGTCGCTGGTAAAAATACATGGGTTCATGAAGTTGCACTTCCGGATGGGTGATTTGGATGATGTCAGAAAGCATACGATCTGGATGGAAAGGCGAACGTTCATAGAAGAAGGAGGTGCGGGTATTGCACCCCCACACGTTACCTTTCTTGAAGGCATCGAAACGCCTATAAACTTCTATTTCTGCACCCAATTGGTCAAGGGTCATGGTGGCGTCAGAGTCATAACGCATCAGCCAGATGTCAGCATCGTGGGCAGTGGCATAGACTTGTTCGGCAGAAAGGGGAACGGAGCCGCTCTGCTTGTATTCAGGGAAGGCGGTCTGTGCACCTGCATCGGCATATAGTTGTCCGATGGTGCTGTGCACCCCAGGTTGATACCACACACTGCCATAGAGTTCTTCAGAAAGAATGCGGGGCTTCGTGGCGGCATTCTTCACCAATGCACTGAGGCTGTCATAACGCGCCACCAGTGCATCGAACATGGCATTCGCCTCTTTTTCCTTTCCCAAAAGGAGTCCATAGAACTTCATCCATTCTGCTCGTCCCAATGCTGTCGGCTCCATGTATTCAGCACACTCGACGATGGGCATGCCGAGTTGTCCCAATTTGTCATGCCCCGTGTTGCTCTCGAAAGGTGACACCAACATAGCATCGGGATGAAGTTGGATAATGCGTTCCTGATTGGGCGACATACCGTTACCACAATCCACCACCTCTTTAGTGAGTCCATGGATATACTCCTTCTCACACACACCCCCGATACTTTGTTCCATACCGAGTTCGCAGATAAGTCCACAATGCACAGCAGTAAAGACGAGTGCATTCTTAAGGGGAACATGGATGAGTTGAGAGTTAGAGTTAGGGTTAACGTCCTCCATCAAGACATAAGTTCCCAACAAGCCCTCGCCCCAAGGATTCTTGAGTTTCACTTCCACCACATTGTTGCCATAACGCACCATCGTGATATTCTTGGCATAACGCATGGGGATGGTGTCGCCTTCACCTTGGAGAGGAGAAACAGTGTTGCCTCCGCACGACAAGAAGAGTGCGGAGGCAACAAGAAAGAGAAACAGAATGTTTGTTCTGTTCATAGTCTGGTTATCGTTATTTTACAAACTTAACATCCGTGTTGAACACCACTGAGATAGGACCTGTGGCGGTGTTCTCATACTTCTTCACGAATTTGCCCTGAGCATCATACTGGTTCGTGTAGGATGGCAGTGCATAACCTGGATAACCCGTCTCAGGATTCTCCTGATAGGAAACGATGAAGATGTTGCTAGTCACAGGGTCTGCTGCAATCACTGCTGGACTGGATGCCCTCAGGATTCCAACTGGTTGTAGCACCTGTTGCAGCATTGTAAATCAGATACGTAGTCTCAGTAGCGCCGTAAGGTGCATTCACGGTGTAAACGTTCTTACCGTCAGTGCACATGGCAGTACCGTCCACCACTTTCGTCACCTCACCAGATGCAGTGATCTTGCGAACACCTGCACCCGTCTGGAACCAATTGTTATTAGGGTCATACGTCCCATAATCCAAATAATACACATCAGAACCGATGGTCAGAATCTGCATGGGGTTGGTAATCACCTCATCCTTGATTTCCTCCACCTTGCCACTACCGAGGTCAATCTTAGAGATGGAAGGATTCACATTATTACCGTAGTCAGAGTTAGCCACGTAAATGCAGCCATTGGCGATGGTCAGTCCATCAGGATAGGAACCCACAGTGTAAGTGGCTTGCTTGGCAAAGTTCACTGTATCGATGGCTGCCACAATGCCATTTCCGCCATTATTGCTGTCGCCATAAAAAGTGACATAGAGGTTTCCGTTCTCACCCACTGCTGCACGAGGGCTAACACCATCTTTATCTCCCAGCAGAGCGGTTGTGCTAATCTGCTTCTGCACTGTCAATGTGCTCTTGTCGCACACCCAAACGGTGTTTTCGGCATCTACCACGTAAAGTTTGCTTCCGTAATCAACGATATAGTTGGCAGTCTTACCAAGAGACTTGCCGTTTGCCTTCTGGAAGGCGTTAGCCGTCACCTCACCTGCCTGATAGTCAATGTAACTGAGGTTGCCGTCGATGTTGGCTTTCTTGTTACCAGAACCCACCACGAACATACCATTAGACACATCCACCTTCTTCAATTCTGGAGCGTCATCGTCGTTGCTACAAGCAGTAAAGAGGGCTGCGCCCATCATTAGTACTGCAAAACTCAAAAAACTTTTTTTCATTTTGTTAGGTTTTAATTGTTAAACGTGAAAAATAATGATTTATTGTTACAATTTATAACTAAGTGAAAATTGAAAACTTCTACCAGGCATGGGATAGGCCCCCACAATCTCATATTGTTTGTCGGTCAGATTTTTCAAATCCAAGCGTGCCTCCATGACCCCATATCCGATATGGAAACGATGGTAGGCTGACAGACCCAGTTCGTAGTAGCCATCCACCCTTGTCCCTTGCAGATGAGCATTGGTCGTCCAACGCTCACTCACTGTCGTCAAGTGGGTAGAGCAACACACCCACGGGTTTTCCCATGCCAATGCGAAGGAGCCTTGATGCTCGGGCGTATAGGCTATTTGGTTTCTGTAATAGGGTGAAGATGGGTTGGTGCGGTTTTGTGCCCGCTGATAACTATAGCACCCCGATGCTGTAAGCAGATGACGTTCGTTGAACTGATGAGAGGCATTCAGCGTGATGTCGGCTCCATACACACGTACCTTGCCCACATTGACACAGTTCCACACAAACATATTGAAAGGCACTGCCACAATCATGTCCTTGACCCAATTGTAATATCCATCAATAGTGGTCTGCACATGCGTCTTACCAAAATCGCCCTGCCATGTCGTGCCAATGTTCAGTTGTTCTGTACGTTCGGGCTGCAAGTTCTTGGAACCATAATGGAAAAAATAGTTCTCGTTGAACGTAGGAGCACGGAATATCTCTTTATAAGAAGCACGTACATGCCATTGGGGCAACAACAGATAGGAGATGCTGAGTGAAGGCGAGAAACGGCGCATGTCGTCAGCAGCATCCCCCTGCTTGGCATCGTTCAAGTAGAGTGAATGAAGCAATCGCCCCATCACCGTGAGACGAGTGGAGCGGTATTTTGCCGTAGCCGACTGCAAGAGGGTGTTGCGATAGGGACGGGCATCTGTGTCGAGCGTGCTATTCAGATTGTTGTGGGCATAATCAACAGAATAGTCGAAAGTCCAATTTTGTATTGGCATATAGAGCAGACACGCAGAGGTATAATACTCACGTTGCCAATAGTCGGCATCCTGTATTTGACTCGCCACCATGCCATCATCATAGAGTGAGGCTGCCCAATTGAACTTTCCATTGAGTTTGAGGGAGAGTTGCTCTGTCAGACGTGCCTGATACATGAGTTGTCCGAAAAGGTTGCGGTCACGCAAGGTCTCACGACTTGTGTTAGAGTAATAGTGTACCTGCCCAGGTAACTGGCGGTCGTTGTCGTAGTAATAGACTTTTCCTGTCAAGCGGTCGGAGGAATTGATTCGCCATACAAAGTTCAGTTCGCCATGACCAGAGTTCATGCGGCTGTTCTTGCGATGATCACTCACATTCTCGGTCACATTCTTGATGGTATAGGGATAATCATTCTCGGCATAGGTGTATTCACCCAAGGCAGAAAAAGCGAAGTGACCGTTAAGGTTTTGTTCATATTTGAGGAAGGGAGACACATAGCCGAAAGAGCCTATTTTCATCTGTGCCTTCAGATGTGGACGAACATCGTCGGCTGGCAACTGCATCGACTGGATATGGACTGTGGCAGGAGTGGTGACTTGTCGGGCTGGAATGAAAATGTCATCGTTGTCACCAATAACCAATGAAAGGCTGCCCACATTGTCCAAGGAATAACGAGAAAGGTCTATCTCGCCACTTTGACACTCACTGAGCATGACTCCATCATAACTGACACCAGTATGTTTTGTGCCCAACCCCCGCACAGATACAGTTTTCATGCCCCCTGCCCCACCATAGTCGCGCAATGTGATGCCCGGCAGACGATGCAGGGCATCAGCCATGTCGGTCACACCCATACGTCGCATCTCTCCATGATCCATCACATAGAGGGGGGCTGTGGAAGTCATCGAATGATGCTTTTGAGTTTCCACGACCTGTACTTCATTAAGAAGCATAGCAGTAGTATCAGTTTGTGCCCATGCAGACAGCATCAACATACCAGCACAACTTATTGCAATGAGTCTCTTTCTTTGAACCATATCATAACGGCATATTGCCATGTTTTTTGGGCGGATTGCTCTGATTCTTATTGCGCGACATCTCCAATGCCAGGATAAGACGCTGACGAGTGTCACATGGCTGGATGATTTCATCGATGTAACCGAGTTGTGCGGCAGGCAGGGGGTTGGCAAATTTCTCCCTGTACTCTTCTATCTTCTGGACACGCTCTTCTGGTGTAGCCTTGCGATAGAGGATGTTGCAGGCTCCTTCGGCTCCCATCACAGCAATTTCAGCAGTTGGGTATGCGAAGTTCACATCTGCCCCGATGCACTTGGAGTTCATTACGATATAAGCACCTCCATAGGCTTTACGGGTGATGAGCGTAATCTTCGGAACGGTCGCCTCGGCAAAGGCATAGACAATCTTGGCACCATGACGGATGATGCCGTTGTGCTCCTGCTGCACACCAGGCAAGAAACCAGGCACATCCTCAACAGCGATGAGGGGGATGTTAAAGCAGTCGCAGAATCGGATGAATCGGGCTGCCTTGTCGGAAGCATCGATGTCGAGGGCACCTGCCAAAAAGTTGGGCTGGTTGGCTACAAAACCGACGGTGCGTCCTGCCATGCGTCCGAAACCAATGACGATATTCTTCGCAAATTCGGGTTGAATCTCGAAGAAATACTGCTGATCGCAGACAGGCTCGATGATATTGCGGATGTCATAGGGAATATTGGGATCGGTTGGAACCACATTGTCCAGTTCGTGACAAATGCGGTCCACCTCATCAGTGACAGGATGCACGGGGGCATCTTCCATGTTGTTAGAAGGAATGAACCCAATGAGTTCACGGATGGTCATGAGGGTCTCTTCGTCGTTGTTGCAGATGAAGTGGCTCACACCGCTCACAGAATTGTGAGTCATGGCGCCACCGAGGGTTTCCTTGTCCACATCTTCGTTGGTCACAGCTTTAACCACGTTGGGACCCGTCACAAACATCTGACTCTGCTCTTTCACCATCAAGATGAAGTCAGTGAGGGCTGGAGAGTAACAGGAACCACCTGCACAAGGACCGAGAATGGCACTGATTTGTGGAATGACACCCGATGCCATCACATTTCTCCTGAAAATATGGGCAAAACCGGTAAGGGACTCCACTCCCTCTTGGATGCGGGCACCACCAGAATCATTCAATCCGATGATAGGGGCACCGTTCTTCAGTGCCAAATCCTGCACCTTGGCTATCTTTTGGGCATTGGCAGCCGACAGCGAACCACCTAACACGGCAAAGTCGAAGGCATAGACAAAGACGATACGTCCGTCAATCTTGCCATAACCAGAGATGACACCATCACCTTCGATGCGTTTCTTATCCATGCCAAAGTCGGTGCAACGATGCACCACATGCTTGTCCATTTCCACAAAGGTGCTACGGTCAAGCAGCATTTCTATTCTTTCTCTTGCTGTAAGTTTCATCATTTTCAATTTTCAATATTCAATTTAATCAGCGCTTGTTCCACACGAACACTGTCACCCACATTCACTAACACATCCTTCACGATACAATCAGCATTGACTTTATAATTCGATTGCATCTTCATGGCTTCCATCGTCAACACGGTGTCACCTGCTTTGAGAGTGTCACCAGGCTTCACGTAGATGTTGACAATCTTGCAAGGCATGGGTGCCGTAATGACATCAGCCTGCACTGAGTCTTGAGAGCCTCCACGACGCATCTTCATATACTTCGCCTGTGAGTCGAGCATATCAATCTGATAAGTCGAGTAGTTGAGGTTCACACGATAGTGCTTCTCCCCACTCTCTCGGATGAGTTCGGCATTGTACGAATTTCCATCATAGATGAGGGAACAAGTGCCGTTTTCCAGCATTGCCACATCCACATCATACACGTTTCCGTCAATGTCGATTTTCACTTGGTTACCCTCCTTGCTCAGCAAGGTCACTTCCAAGGTCTTATTTCCAACTTGCAGTTCCATTACACTCTCAGTACTCCTTTCTGCAATCCAAATGCCCTCCAGCGGCTGATTGCCGTGTTCTCCACTGTGGGTGTGGTGGGTTTATTCTCTTCGAGATTCATCAAGTAATCTATGTATGCCGCAATGACCGCCATCGGTTCGGAATCGTTCTTGAAACCAGGACGTGGACGCAAGCGATCTTGATTGCGCTCGATGAAGTAGGTGTTGTAGTTACCCTGTTTGAAGTCAGGCACATCAATGATACGGCGCAGGTAACGGATGTTGGTGGTCAAGCCCGTAATCTTGTATTCATAGAGCACGCGGCGCATACGCTCAATGGCATATTCACGACTCGTTGCCCACACGATGAGTTTGCCAATCATGGGGTCATAGTGTACGGGAATTTCGTAGCCTTCATACACATAAGAGTCAATGCGGGTGCCAATACCATGTGGTTCGGTGAGTTGCTTAATGACTCCTGGCGATGGCATGAAATTGTGCTCCGTATCCTCAGCACAGATACGACATTCGATGGCATGTCCACGCTGTCGGATGTCCTCCTGACGATAGTTCAGTTCCTGTCCGTCAGCGATGAGGATTTGCTCTTTCACCAAATCGATGCCCACAACTTCTTCCGTAATGGGGTGTTCCACCTGCAAACGGGTGTTCATCTCCAAGAAATAGAACTTGTGGTACTTATCCACAAGGAACTCGATGGTTCCTGCACCTTCATACCCTACGGCACGGGCTGCTGCCACGGCTTTGGCACCCATCTCCATGCGCAGGTTATAATCAATAAAGGGACTTGGACTCTCTTCCACAATTTTCTGATGACGACGCTGCACCGAACACTCGCGGTCAAACAGATGCACCACATTGCCATGCTTGTCGCCCAAAATTTGAAACTCAATGTGGTGAGGTTCTTCCACAAATTTCTCGATATAGACAGTATCGTCGCCAAAACCCGACATCGCCTCACTGCGAGCCGCATTGTACATCTCCACCACATCCTCTTCCCTCTCAATGAGGCGCATGCCTTTACCACCACCGCCCATCGAGGCTTTCAGCATAACAGGAAAGCCTATCTTCTTTGCCACTTTCACCGCCTCTTCAGCCGACTGGAGAGGTTCTTCTGTACCCGGAACCACGGGCACTCCTGCCTCTATCATCTTGCGACGGGCACTAATTTTGTCGCCCATTTCTTCCATCGTTTCGGGTCGGGGACCAATAAAGATAAAGCCCTCCTGTTCACAACGACGGGCAAACTCTGCATTTTCAGAAAGGAAGCCATACCCTGGATGGATGGCATCCACTTTATGCTTATGGGCAGCCTCAATGATATGGTCTATGTTCAAATAACTGTCGCTGCTCGCCGCCCCACCTATACACTCTGCCTCGTTAGCAAAGAGCACATGGCGTGACAAGCGGTCAGCCGTACTATACACAGCCACCGAACGGATGCCCATCTCATAGCAACTACGCATTACACGGATGGCAATCTCCCCACGATTTGCTACCAATATCTTTCTAATCATAAATTCTTTTACTGTTTACATTTCATGTTCCGACAATTCATTCGCCTCCATCAGCGCACAGTCGTCAGTAATCTGCTTGAGTGAGACCGCCGCCATGTTGAGCGTACGAAAACATTGTTTCAGCATTGCCTGTGCAGCAGGAGTCTTGGCATCCATACGTTTCTTGATATTGAAGAGTTCCTTGGTGATGCCCAACAATTCATTTGTAGGCAGGAATTTCTCTTCCGAAGCCGTATCGATGGTTCTGTTAATCAAGGTGAAGACGTGTTCATCCGACATATTCTCCTGTCTTGCTCCACCCGTCAGTCTGAACAGTTCCGCCACATTGTCCTTCAGTCTGCCCATCAGGTCAATGTATCGAATATAAGTAGAATGATAGATGTCCATATTCTCACTTTATTTTTATTATTCAAGTTTCGTATGTTTTATTTCTTTGGAGTTAAAGGAGTTATAAGGAGTTATCGCTACGCTCAGGAGTTAAAAGCCGATACTCTGACACCAGCATCACATTCGGCTCTAACTCCTTTAACTCCCTCTGACTCCTTTAACTCCAAAGAAGTTGAGCACTTGAGAAAGTTGAGTTATTACATTTTACATCAAGCGCAAGGTGAAATAACCCAGCACCATACCGATAACACCAATGATAATACCCACCTTCAGCATTTCGTTCTGTTTCACCAAACCTGTTGAGTGCGCTATGGCATTAGGAGGTGTACTGATAGGCAGACACATAGATACAGATGCGGTGATGGCAATGGCAATGAGCATCGTAGTTACACCACCAATACTTTCAAGTCGGTCGCCCATACCCTTGCAAACCACTGCCAACACTGGCACCAACAATGCGGTCGTAGCAGTGTTGCTGATGAAGTTTGACATGGCATAACATACCAACATGGCGATGATGAGAATCACGAGAGGTGACCACTGGTCGAACGGAATGCTCTGGATGGCATTCTCTGCCAATCCAGATTCGTTCAGTGCAACACCCAACGCGAAACCTCCTGCCACCATCCATAGCACACTCCAGTTAACAGCCTGGAGGTCTTTTGCCGTGATGACACCTGTAGCGGCAAACACGGCAATAGGAATCATTGCCACGGTATTGGCATTCACGCCAGTCACCTTATCGAGCAACCAGAAAAGAATCGTAACGATGAATGTCACGACCACCACTGTTGTGCGCCAGTTGTGCTGAATATTTCCTTCAATCTTCAATTCAATGGTCTTCTGCTTGAAGGGGAAAAGTTTCAACAGCAACCACCAACCGATAACCAACATGATGACGGTCATTGGCACCATATACATCATCCACTCCCCAAAACCAATGTTGAGGTTCAAGCCCTCTGGGTCATTCAGATACTTCAGCGCAATCATGTTCGGAGGAGTACCGATAGGCGTACCGATACCACCAATGTTGGCACCCAACGGAATGGCAAGTGTCAATGCCACACGTCCCTTGCCATCTGCAGGGAGTGCCTTGAACACAGGAGCAAGGAATGTCAACATCATCGCCGCAGTAGCCGTGTTGCTAATAAACATGGAGAACAAGCCTGTGATGAGGATGAAGCCCAACAGCACAATCTCGCTCCTCTTGCCGAATGGTTTCAGCAGATAACGTGCCATCACCACATCAAGACCACTCTTTGTCGTAGCAATCGCTAATACGAAACCACCCAAAAACAGAATGATGATGGGGTCGGCAAATGTTGCCATCAGCACTTTATAACTAAGCAGTTCCGACTTCTCCAAACCTGAAGAATAGAAACTCAGGGCACTGTCCGATGTAGCGAACAATAACATGCAGATGAGGCACACAGACGTTGCCCATGCAGGAATCGCCTCCGTCAGCCACATCAGCGTGGCAAATACAAAAATGGCGATGATGCGCTGTTGCACCACCGTCAATCCCTCAATGCCAAAGCAATCTGTGGGCAAAAACGCCACGACCACCGTTGCTATCACTGAGATGAGTGATGCTATGAATGACTTGTTGTTAAATCGGCTTGACATCTTATTGCCAGCCTTTGAATCTCTCTGTGATTCCAACTTCTTGAACAAATGAAGATGGAAAAGTTTGTTGTTAAATATTGACATATAATAGTAATTTTAGAATAATCATAGTGGAGTGCCCGAGCATCACTGCTGGGGCACTCGGCATTTACAACACTTTCATTGATATTTTATGAAGATTTCATTTTTTTACCTTACGACAACGTTAACTTTAACCTTAACGATAACCCTAACGCTAACTTTAACCTCTCTTACGACATAACCAGTTAGGGTTAAGGTCATAATTATGGCTACCGCCCAAAACCAGGGTTAAGATCACAGTTCGGCTTACCCAGTCATTTAAATAATAAATAATGTATGTTTCCGTCATGTCCGTAGTCCCGCAGACACGCGTTGCTAATGGCAATGGCAGGTCTTCTGACTTCATCCTTACAAAGTGCTCGGTCTTCCCAGAGATTTCAAAGTCTCATCCGTCAGATTCGACCTTGACTCCAGTGACACTGTTGGCAACCTCGTTAAAAAAGGACTCACAGCATCGGGTAATGTCGGGGATTTTCACCCCATTCCCATCTTAGCTCCGTCGCCACACCACCCAATCATGATGTGGGGGAGAACCAATTGCGAGTGCAAAGGTACGGATAAGTGAGCACAATACAAAATAAAAACTAATTTTTTTATTTTTTTTGTCGAGCGAGAGTACCTTCGGCGCAGCCAACGGTACGGATAAGTGAGCACAAAACAAAGAAAAGTAAGCCGACCAAGCATTCCAACAAAAAAAAGGAGGAAACAGTTCGCTGTTTCCTCCTTTTATTCTTTCCATCATCCCTCCGTCCAAATATTTTCGTATTCGTTTTAATTTTAGTTCTTGTTTTTGTTTTCGTTCTTTGATTCATCCTATCTCCTCAAAAGCCTCCAAAAGAAATGCCAAGTTCTAAATATCGGTTCACAGAGGGCTTCCGCCGGATAAGCACGGACGAACTGCATGTTGCGTTTTATCTTCAGGAAGTACTTGACACCTGTAGAGTGATCCGTCAAACCCGAATGCTTCCCGAAGTTGCCGCCCTTGATGATTTCATCCAAGAGCAACTTCCCCCGCCACTCATCAGGTGGCACTATATAATATTGTTCCTCCAATCCAAACACCTCATGCAGCACCCACATCACCGCCCCCGCAAATTGATAAAGATTCAAATATTTCAATGTAACCATCAGCCCTCCGTTGTCCGTTGTCTGTGGTCTGTCGTCATCTTTCGCTTTCAGCAAAAGATAATAGTAGTCCATCATCTGCCGCAATCCCACCCCCTCATCAAAGAAATGGTGCATCAGGTGTGACAACTGATAAACCATATTAAACTCCACAGTGGGTATGGCGATCTGTCCCGCCCCACCTGGCAATTCCACAAAATGTCGGCATTGCTCCGCCATCCGTTCCTCCACCCATCGCTGCTGTCTCCTGTTATAGAACGGATTATTCTTTGCCGTAGGGATGAAATGCATCTCCACCTCCACATCGGGAAATACAGGATAGTCGATATGCTGATACCGTATCTTTGCCTGAGGAAACCGCCTCCTCACATACTCCATCACCACCTTCCTTCTCTGACCAACACTAATGTCACTGTCAGGGTTAAGGTTATCGTTAACATCACCAACCGGCATTACAAACACATCAATATCCCCCGACTGTCTCAACATCCCCAAGTCGAAAGAAAAATTGAAGTTCTCTTTCTCCTTTTCGTTTTCGTCTTCGTTTTCATCTTCGTTAGCGTTCGCGGTATGGTTAAGGCCATTGTTATAATACAGTACATTCCCCTGTCCCTTCAAAATACAACTCTCAAAGCCATCCTTCCGCAGCATCTCCACCAACTCCACACACCTCTTGTTCATCAACACATTTCGTCGCTTTATCTGCCCACTGACGGCATACCACTGCAACAACACCTCTCTTGGCACATCCCCCCCCTCCTTCTTCATCCGCTCGATTCCTTTGAATCCCACACCCAGCAATGCCTGCTCCTTCATGAATGCAAACAGTGCATTCCAATCCGTGATAATTGGAATGCACTGTTTTTCGTCAATGCAGTAACGGACAAAGTCGAAATATGTTATTTCCCTTCTGTCAAAAAGAAAAAGTTCTTTTTTCTCCATTTTTTTGCGACAAAACTTGTTTCAAATCCCCTCTTTTCATATCTTTGCAAAAAATTAACGATTTGTAATTTACAAATTTGTACAGAATGAAATTCTACGATAGAGAAAAAGAAATTGAGGAGTTACAAAGACTCGATGATTTAGCCCTTTCAACGGCTCAATTTACAGTTCTCATGGGACGGCGTCGTACGGGAAAGACCACACTGATGACACATGCGCTGCAAGACCGAAAATATCTGTATTTTTTCATCGGGAAGAAAGCCGAGCAGATTCAGTGCACGGAGTTCCAAAGACAAACAGAGGAAGTGCTCGGTTTAAAGATTCATGGCCAAGTGTCCTCATTCTCCATATTGCTGGAAGAAATATTGATGTACAGCAAAAAGGAGAAAGTTACTGTGATTATCGATGAGTTTCAACGTTTGGAAGACATCGGTGTTGGCATCATCAGCGATATTCAGAAAGTGTGGGACAAACATCAGGCTGAGGCCCACATCCATCTTATCGCTTGTGGCAGCATCTATAACATGATGAAGAAAATCTTTGAGGACAGAAAAGAGCCCCTATTTGGGCGAAAGACAGCCCGCCTTGACCTCAAGCCCTTCCCCACCTCTGTCCTGAAACAGATCCTGCACGATTACAATGCCGACTACACACCGGAAGACCTCTTAATGTTATATGCTGTCACTGGCGGGGTGGCAAAGTATGTTGCTCAGTTGATGGACGACGGGTGTAAGACATGGCGTGACATTCTCCACATGGTATGTCGTCCTTCGAGCATTTTCATTGAAGAAGGCACCGAGTTGCTTGTCGGAGAGTTTGGGCGAAAATTTCAGATTTATTACAGCATTCTCCAACTCATTGCTTCTGGCATGACGAGTCAAGCAGAGATAGACAGCATCATTGAGAAGAACAGCGGCAGGTATCTCGACACGCTGATCAGAATATTCACTCATCAAGAAGCGCCGTCCCATGTGGGCAAAGCCCAATAGCCAAGGGGTCAGGTTCTACATTGATGATTGCTTCCTTATGTTTTGGTTCAGATTCATTGAGAAAAACAGAACCCTTGTGGAGTTAGGAAAATTCGATTTGCTGGAAGAAAGCATTCTGAATGAATACACCCAATTTAGCGGATTGGTTCTGGAGAAATACTTCCGTCAACTATACGGGGAGAAAGATCGTGTCACCGAGGTTTCTCACTGGTGGGATAATCAGGGAGAACACGAAATCGACCTGATTGCCTTGGAACGACTTGACCATCAGGCCACCATTGCCGAGGTGAAACGTAACCCCAACAAATTTAGTTATCAGACACTTGAAGCCAAATACGAGCATATCAAGAAAAACCTCCGTGGTTATAAGGTGAATCTCATCGGGTTATCCATGCAAGACATGTAGAATCACTCCAGACACTTCCTTTTATTGTCCTCAAACCAATCCTCTATTGCCGCTTCGAATGTCCACTTGAAGGGATAACCGCTCTCCTTCATCTTCTTGCCACTGATGTTCGTTGAGATTTGCAGTTTCTTCACACGGGCAGGACAGATGCCCATGGGGCTACCCACCAGTTGTGCACCAACCGCTGCAGGCATGATGACCGCATTCGGCACGTAGGGCACCGATTGATGCAATCCCGTCTTCTCCTTCATCACATGCACAATCTGCTCTATCGTGTAGGCCGGTTCGAACGTGCAATTATAGATTTCAAAGGGCGATTCTCTTTTCTCCACATTCCAGAGGATGAATCGCACCAGTTCCTTCACATACACACATGCTTTGATGGTGTCCTTACGTCCAGGGTAAGCAAAGGTGTGCTTGCGGATACCCCAATAAAGACGGGTGAAATTACCGTTCTCACCTTTTCCGAACACCACGCCCGGACGCACAATCGTCAACTTTCTGCCATCACTGCCCTGCTGCCAGATTTGATGAATCTTCTCCGCCACCAACTTCGAGATGCCGTACGGTGTGTTCGGAGTAGGCAAGGTTGTCTCCTCCTTCAACTCTTCCGCTGCGCCATACGGAGCAATGCTTGAAGTGAACACGATGTTCTTGATGCCATGCTTCTCTGCAAAGGCGCATACATTCTCCGCCCCACGGATATTCGTCTCGAAATACGCATGGTCGGGATGCCCTGGTGTGCGATGCACTGCCGCAAAGTTAAAGATGACATCCTCAGAAGTGGGAGTGAAAGGCAAATCCTCGATAGGCTTCCTCACATCACACTGCACAAATGTTGCCTTACGGCTTTCACCCTCCACCACAGGAGTCTTCCAGTGTTTGATGGTGGTATATTCCTGTCGTTCCTTGTCATTCATCCCTCCCAACTTGGAAGGGTCAACAATATCCAGACTCCAAATCTTGTCGTTCGGATGCACCTCATGGAGCAGGTTTGCCAAATGCGTCCCGATGAAACCTGTCCCACCTGTAATGATATAATTCATATATCTTGAGATATAAGTAAAGAGCATACACTTACACCATGAGGTATAAGCGATGCTTTCATGAATAATTTGAATTTAGAATAGATTCTTGATCCTACGTTCCACTTCAGTGCTCAACTTGACACCATTAGCAATCAGTTGAAGTCCAATGCTGTCAATACATCCATCTAACTTGTGGACTTTTCCCGCCTGAATCAGTTTACCGAATTCGGCCTCTGTCATCTCAAGCACATGATTGCAGTTCACATAAGTCTGTTCTTTGGTGAATTTATTGACTGCATTCTTGGGGAACACAGGAAAAGTGTTCATGTCCCACCCTTTCACCTTCGCCAGCCGAAATGCCGTGTCCGTTTGGGAAGAGCAGGTTGAGAACAACAAAATCTTATGATGTCTCTTGATACAAATATGGATATGTTCCTTGATACCGATGGGACAATCAACCGTAAAGAAATATTTCTCCCCTTCATTCACAACCGCACCCAACAATTCCCCAGGCAGTTCCATATCTCAAGCACAATTATACTGATGGTACAAATCCCTTGTCAGTTCCAGCAGTTCCTTGCTTTCGTCAAACAACTGGCGACCTTCAAGAGGAGCATCCTCAAAGAAATGATCCAAATCGATCTTGTAAGAATTTTTTCTATCCCTATCCTCCAACAGGTTACGATAGAAAGACCATTCGGGGAACTTATGTGACAGTTCTGACAACTGAAGTGCATCGAAATCATTATACAAATCAAGCACTCTGTCAAGCGCCGCTTGGTCAGAATCCGAGAACACCTGCAGATCCGGTTCAGCAATAGCCTTATATTGGTGGTCTCCCACTACAAGATACCGATTCTTATATCCTTTTGGATCTTTCAACTTTGTTTTTTCATCTTCAAGCAAGCACTTGGCATCTGACGGGACAATACCAAAAGGCATAGCATAGTAAGCATCTCCCGTGATGGTTCGTCCCGTTTGACGGAGATGATATCTATCAGCCAGCCACAAAAGCTTAAAAGCCTTCATGTTGTCAAGCATCTTTTCCGGTTGACGATTAGCCAAGTACACCAGTGCCTGTATGATTTTCTTTGTATCTCTAACCATAATCATTTGCAAAGTTAGTAGAATATTACTTCACTTCCAAATTATTCCAAGGATTTTCGTCTCCATCATCAACAACAGGGATCATTCTTGCTAACTTTTGTTCATCACAAAACCTGTCCCACCTGTAATAATGTAATTCATGTGGTATTATTTCCTTTTTTGTTCTTCGACAGCCTTTTCAAAATATTTAGTTAATCTCTCAGTCTCACTAATTGCATCAAAACCATGTTCTTTCAGATATTCTTGCCGGCCATGTCTATGGTGCATTAATTTCCCTGTCTCGCTAATAATGATGTCCGCCCATTCTTCCGCAGACTTATCCAATTCAATGTAATACCCTAATCCTTCTATAGCCGCCTCACGGGTTATCGCATCTGACATGAACACTGGCAATCCAGAAGCCTGACTCTCCACTGCCACAACAGGGAAACCTTCATATAAAGATGGCAAAAGAAACGCATCAAAAGCATTATAAAATTGTCTAATATCCTCCCGCCTACCCAACCAATTCATTTTATCTCCAAAACCACATTCTGCAATCTTTTGTTTCATTTGTTCTTCCATAGAGCCTATACCAATGATACAAAATTGGGCGAGATCTTCTTTCTTTCGTATCTCGTTCATCACTTCAATCATAAAAAGTGGATTCTTCTGGATTTCAAAACGTGCAATAGTACCATAAACAATTTTGTTTGTCCAACCCATTTTCTCCCTACATTCTTGTCTTAATACAGGATCATAGTCATTCTTTTCAACATCAACAGGATTCATGAAAATAGCGACCTTACCTTCTCTCATAGCCCGCTTCCCAAACTGGTATTCCGCACTCTCTTTTCCATTAGCCATGTAATAATTACAGAACAAATGTGAGAACTGCTTTAGAACATTCTTCATTACAGTCTTCTTCTTTTCTATCTTTGATGCCGTAGTCAAGCTCTCACTCACTCTTACTTTCACTCCTGCCTTCCACGCTATATACATCGGGAAAAGGTTCATTGTATTATTTGCAGCAAAAAACACATCATATCTTTCCGCTTTACACAATTCACGTAAAGCAGAAAGATGCTTTATAATAGTTTGGTAAGGAGGTACAACATGCACTCTTCCCCCTAACATCTTCACTTCATCATATGGTATACTATTGGAGCCTGCATCTACTATTAAATCCCACTGAATCCTGTTTCTATCAAAATTCCTCAAGTACGACATAATAACACTTTTCTGTCCACCCGAATCGCACTTGTTTATGCTTATTGCCACTTTAATCATAATTCTTGCTTCAAAGATTCTTTGTAAAATGCTTTTATCCCATCCATAAAAGGAGTAAACTCTATATTCACGTATTGCATGAGATTCGATATGTCAAGCACCATGTTGGAAACATCAACAGGACGAGGATTCTTATATTCAATCTTAAAATCTTTCTGCGAGACAATCTTCAAGAAAGCCAGCACATCATTAACGGAATAACCTCGTCCACTCCCAATGTTCAATGTCGTATTGTGTACATCATTTAATATCAGTTGACTAAAGATTTCTGCCAAATCGTCTATGTAAATGTAGTCTCTCACAGCCGATCCGTCTCCCCAAACCTCTACTGGTTCACCTTTCAATATCTTTCCTATTGCGACAGCCACTAGTCCTTGCTTCCCGAATAGACTCTGGCCATGTCCATAGGGGTTTGATGGACGAACAATCAAGTATTTCAATCCCTTCGTCCTATGCATAAACAAAATACTATTCTCCATCATTTGCTTGGACCACCCATAATAAGAGATAGGAGCCATCGGGTCTTGTTCTATGAAAGGAAACACATCATTGCGATTTCCGTAAATCGTTCCTCCTGATGAAAAATACACAAACTTGATTCCATGCTCTGCACAGATCTCCATCAACTCTATAGAAGGGAAAATCATATTCTGATACTCGTTTTTATAGTCTTCATATGAACTGCCTGGAATCAATGTGGAAACCAGGTGGACAACAATCCCTATTTCATTCTCTTTAATAATTGTATTGATGCCCTCCACGTCCGACAAAGAACACTCATGTATTGAGACATCGCAATTTTGGAGCCGCCTCACATATGCACCCTTTGGCTCTACCACATGGATAACATACTTCGATGGTACCATCTTTCGGATAAGGTTAGAGCCAATAAATCCAGCCCCACCTATAAACAAAATATTTGTTTTCATCAACGAATCATTATCTTAAACTCAATTAGCCATCTGTATATATTTAGCTCCTACTATATAAGTTACAGAAGGCTTTATTGTAAATTTATTATCTTCTTGATGTATCTCATCCCCTTTCATATTGTAAACTATATGTTCACCTTTTATATTTATTTCTATCTTCTCATTAGACTTAGATGTCCACAATGCCCATACCTTTTTCCCATCAGGTCTTTTCCACGTTGCCATATATATCTTTTCATTTCTTTCCAATTGAGGTCTTGTTGATTTGTCCGGGCACATTCTAACCAATGTTTTATAGGCATAAAAGGCAGGCTTGGGTGTATAATCCTTATGCCACAGTCCGAAGAAATCCTCTTTATCTTTTGGATTTAGTTCCCTTGATCTCGATTTGTACCAAAACACCTTATCAATGCCACAGGCAAAAGAAATAAGGAAAATTCTAGGAAGTCTATTTGCTTGCAATTGTTCAGTAGTCCAACCAACGGCAGAAGAAGTTCCGCACTCCGTTAACCATACAGGCTTTCTTAATCCGTATTTTACGAGTTTTTGGCTCAATTGAGTGTAATAATCCAACAGCACTTCCGGTTCCACAGTCTTTGGACTGTATCGATGCACATTCATAATATCAAAATATGACGACACTCCAGCACTGAAGACACTATCAATAAACTTTGTGTCTGTATTAGCTATACCAGAAAAGGCTACTTTGGTGCTTTTATTTTCTCTCTTTATAGTTGCGCTGCCCACTTTCAGCAATTTTGCATAGTCTTTCGCATATATACCAGGTAGCCAATGGTTAATAATATCAACTTCATTAATTATTTCCCAACAAGGAACTTGGTTATAGTGACGGGAAGTCTGCTCTACATATTGAATCCATTTCTCTAATTCTGTCATTTTGAAATTTCTGTGCAAAGTAATAATGCCTAAAACATTCTTCCTGTATGCATGTACGGATGACATGATGGTATCAAAATGATTACACCTTAGACTGTCAGTCCCTTGCAGCATCATAGAAGGCCAGTCCCAATCTGTACGAATCCATGAGATACCGACACTGTCAATCATATTCAATTCATCGTCCCGAGTGTCGAATTCATATCTGGATCCTTTTCTACTAATGTGCGAACATATGCCATAGGGATTGTCCAATCTCTTGGAACATTTGAATAAAGGTTGATACTCTTCGTTATCTGCGCCACAAGAACTGGCATATAACATAATCACCCCTAATAAAATATAGCACCTTGTCATCTTCTCTCGTCTCTCCTAGTATAAACCTTCATAAACATCCGCTTAGCAAACGTATAGATGCCAAGCTGATGGCAAGTCAAGCGGACAAAGGCATTGAGGCGTACTTTCCAAGTGAGAGGAAACCATTTTTGGAAAAAGGCGACTGGTTCCATTGTGTTGCAATCTTGAAAAAAATCCGCGTTTTGGGTTCATAGGCACCGACTTAAACATCTCTCTGACGTTTTCTGTCAACTTGTCTGGAGTTACTGCAATCTGTCGCAGTTCATCTTTTAATTCGTTCATGATCCTGGCACCTTTTCCCGACTGCACCAGCACCCGTGTGGTTCCCTTGCCATCCAATTTTTTCGTGAACTTCTCTATGGGGAAGCAATCCCACAGAGTCAGGTCGCTATGCCGATAACGCTTCTTGAAACGGCACTCATAGCACGATGGGCGGTCACTCAGATTGTTGAAAAAAGCACGTAGGTAAGCGTTGCTGTCAATGCCCTTGTGATAGTCTTTTTCCTTATCCTTATTATAGATGGAAAAAGAACTGTAATGATACCCGAAATATTTGTCACGGAACAAAATGTTGGTGAATTTACCGCCTATCATCTGCTGCTGTGCCTCAATATAGCGGGTTAGTATGCGTGGACTTGGTATGCCGTGGCATACCAAGTCCACGCATACTAACTTTTCATATTCCCGTCCGTGCAAATATTGCCTTAGACCTTCCACTTGACAAGGTGTTCCACTGAAGCATACCCATCGCCCAGCCTTCAAGTAGTTTTGTACCAATCGGAAAGTGTCTCCCAGTCGGCTTTGTACATACTTGCTGTTGCGGAAAATACGCAAGTCCTCTTCCCGTTCCACGGCCTGATGCTCCACGATGAAAGTACCTTCACGGTATCCTGCGCCAAAGACCACGCCACCTTGTCGAATCACCCATGTGGCTATGGCCGTGAATGCGCCACCTGATGTGCTTTCCTTCCGAATCCGTTCGTCTTTATGCTGCACAAGGAACCCCTGCTGCTCATGTGGCAAATCCTCCTCCTTTGTGTTCAAGATGGGGCAAGTCTTTTCACACAGCCCGCACTCAATACACACATCTTTATCTACTGACGGATAAAGGAAGCCCTCCTCATCCTCAGTCATCCGAATGCATTGTTTCGGACATGCGGACAAACACGCTGTGCAGCCACAGCACTTTTTCTTATCTTGTATTTCAATCATAAAATATGGCGTTCTTCAAGAGCGTTTTTCAGCCATTCCCATGTAAATTGTCGTAAGGAATCCAATTCTTGCTGAATAGCATCTGTTTCCACATCCTCCATCAACCTCGTTGCAATATCAAAAGAAGCGACATCTGTTTTGTGTATCATCCGCCCCTGTTGATGTACCAATGTCAACAATGAATATAAACGCCCATTGGTTGAGGTCGGACCATCGTCGCTGTAGCGTGGAAAAGTGAAGAACTATTGTTGTTCAGCATCGAAAACACGGAACAATGGAATGAATCCGTAAAGACACATTCCGCATCTCTTATCAATTCCACAAATTCCTTGGGTCCCACTTGATAAGGTGTGTAGTCGGCAAAATTCTCGTCGCTCTTCACGTATTCATCCGAATGGGCAATCTGAACAATTTTCATCCCCGAATGTTCACGTACTCTTCTCACCAAGTTGCGCTGCCAAGGATTGTTTCCCAAGAAATACACAAAGATGTATTTCTGTCCCTCAGCAAATCTCTTGCCGTCCTCATTTGCTTCCAATGCATCCTTCCATTCCTTCGCTGTCAACAAAATGGTGGGGTCACAGACCACGGGCACATCACGTTTCGCCCATTTCGCCACCAACTGCTGTCCTGAAGTTTCTCTGACAGATACGTAATCCAAACGTTTCAAAAAGCGTCCTGCCTTTTCTCCATATTGAGGAGAAAGGGTTGACACCCCAAAACTTGTTGCCAAAGCAATCTTCACCACATCGTCAGGAACAAAATTCAGGGTGTAGTAGTCTGCCGCAATGTTACTCGGCAGCCACAACTGCTGCCCACCACAAAGGCACTGTACAGATGTGCATTCTCCCCTAATTCCGCTTTACTTTGGTAAACCTTGGACAGATGGAACTTGGTGTTTGCAAAGTTTTCAAACATCTCATACCTCACTGCAAGATTCCGGGCATACTCCACATTTCTCTTCTTCGCCCAAGCCTTCCGAACCGTAGCCGCCTTGTCCCGAATGGTGGCAGCATCCAGCATCTTGCTCAGAAAGTACCGATACTTGGCTCTATTGATTTCTGGCAGCAGTCCGTCTATACGGATGGTCTCGTTTTCCAGCCCCAATTTATCGAACGCCATCTGAGTGGCGAACGCCTGTAGTTGACTACCGTAATTCTTTTGGAAATAACAGGTAACGAGAGCAATTATTGTTGACATATTAATAATTATAATAGCCTCTTTTCAACAGCTTTTGTTTGGCAATGGCTATTGGTTTTAATAGAATATATAATCTTACTTTCATAAAGAGCAACGCAATTCTTCTCTGTGTATCTAACTCTGTAAGAGATGTATAGGAAATCGCTTTTCGGCAAATATCATTTTGGTTTATTATATTCGCAAACTTTCTTGCCGCTGTCCATGCATTATCAAGGCTATTCGGATGAAAATATGTACTCATTGCAACAGCTATTAATGCATAAACAATTCTTTGGTATAAGGCATTCTCAAACGGTTTATTATGAAGCATCTTGGCAACATCCTCCGCCATCACATTTATACAGTCCATTAAGTACTGAGTGTTCTTTTCATCTATTCGCTTGGATATACTAGTATCATTATAGCGATAATGATTGAAATATTCTTTTATGAACAGAGTTTTTTTTGCATGATAGAATACACGTAATGAAAACTCTGTCCCCTCCATTCCCTGCCTCAATCTGCTGTCATGCTTGATACCATATTGACGAGCATAGTTGGTATTAATAAGTTTGGAATAAGCGGTGGCAATTCCTGACTTATATATCAACACATTTCGAGACAACTCTTGGCATTCTGAATCCTTATATAGTTTTCTACTCTCATCGCAATGCCATTCCCATTTACCTTTGATAGACTTTTCACCTAACTCTTGAATGCAGTTCCAGAACACAATATTCACATCTGGGAATTCCTTAATATTTCCCAACAATTTCTCACACGTATTTTCATCTATCCAATCATCACCATCCATATACATGTGCCAATCACCTGTCACAATATCAAATCCTGCATTACGAGCGGACACAAGCCCACCGTTTTCCTTATGTATAACTTTTATACGCGAATCTTGTGCGGCATATTCATCACAAATATTACCACATTCATCAGGTGAGCCATCATCGACTAATACAATCTCTATATCTTTGAAAGTCTGATTAATGCAACTTTCAATACTATGACGAAGGAATTCTTCAGGAACCTTATAGATTGGCACGATTATTGACACAAACGGCTGTTTATCCATTTTTTGATTATCCTTTAACTGTGTTAACAATGATATTTTAACTTTTCAAATTCAGGTTAACTGACTACAAATATAATTTATCACGAACATTTCACTCTTTTCATTTCTTTCTCCATTATCTTCTTATTAATGGTATCCTTCATCTTCGCTTTGACTTTTTGATAAATAGAATCTGGAAGAATCATAAGGAGTAATTTTTTCCCTATCAACTTTACCAAACAATTGGAATTGTATTTAATAAGGTTTACAATTCCTATTTGGTTTATCGTAAACTTTAGTCCTTGCCATGTTTGAGTAAGCCCTAAATTTTGCCCTGCAAGGCTACCTAAATATTGCTGAACAATACCAGCAAACAATGTGGAATTTAAAGATTTGCGCTTATCCTTGAAAACATCAAATATAATGGAGGATCGTTTTATAAATGTCAAAGCATTCCATGATACACCTTCACTGACATCCTCTTCATCGTCATGTAAACCACCTGTAGAATGTCTCACTATCTTAGACTTAATAAAATAACAGTCTTCGCCTTTACGCTCGAGATGCTTTAATATATAAATAGTCTGACCAACCATAGAAGAAAGGTTGATATAAAAATATTGGATATCATCCAACAACTTATCCCGATTAAACACACCTGATGATATATATAAGAAATTACCAAATATCCATTGACATTTGCACAATTCTGTTAAATCCTCAAAGGAGTGCAATTCTTTTTCAATATACGAATTATACTTAAAAAACAAAGCATCAGGATGTTTCTCTATGTTTTCTAATATAATTTCGACTGCATTTGGTAATGGTCCATCATCATCCCCTAAAGTCCATACCCACTTTGTGTCTGCATGGTATACTACGCCACAAATATTAGCATCACCTCCAATATTTGCCTTGTTCCTAAAAATGACAAATTTCCGTTTTTCTTCTTCAGTAAACAAATCAGCAACAGGAGTATCACTACAGTTATCCCACACACTCAATACAATTTGGTCATTAAGTTGTGGTAACAATGCTCTGACCGACTTCTGTATGCTTCCAGGCCTATTGTATGTGGGAATTCCTATAGTCAATATTGGACCAGACATATCTTAATCATTATAAATGCAGGTTTCTTGCAACTCATCACTCATAAATGGAGCCATCTTCTCCAATGGAGCGGATGTCATCTTACCCGTTTTCTTGTCCATGAAACTGGCACTTTTCGGGAAGAGAGTCTGCTCGGGGTGCATGTGAATCTCACAAATCATCGGACCGTCACTTGCCAAAACCTTGGCAATGGTATCACACAAAGGTTGACCATTTTCATTGCAACTTGTATAAGGAATACCATATGCACCAGCAATCTTTTCCAAGTTTGGACAAATAACACCTGATGTTGGGTTACTACCCGTGAACTTGCCTCCAAAGAAGGCTTTTTGAGTGGTCTTTATAGCCAAATAGCCCTCATTCTCTAATACAAACACCTTCAGTGGCATCTTGTACGATACCAGCGTCTGCAATTCCTGAATGTTCATCTGCAAAGAGCCATCTCCTGTAACGAGGACAGTCTTGCCTCCTTTTATACCGTTTGACTTTGCTTCATTAGAAACAACCGCGCCAATAGCAGCAGGCAGGTCATAACCCATTGCAGCACAACCTTGATTAGCGAAGACACGTACTCCTTTGTTGACTTGCATAGCCTGATAGGTACAGGTATAGGCGGTACCATTACCTGTCACGCATACATCGCCATCGTGCAACTGCTTGAATAACTCGTCAGCAAACTTATAACTGTTAGTGTATCCCTCCTGATCAGGATTGTCATCAAAAAGTGTGGGAATCTTGCTTTCTGTTTCCCTTCCCCAGGCTATCCATTCCTTAAACTTGGGCAGATTCTTCTCAACTTTGAGTGTTTCTAACATCTTGTCTATAAATTCAGAGAGATTGACATGAATGGGCATATCAATATTCAACGTGGGTTTCTGCATCTCAGCCAAGTCAATGTCCACCATCACCTTGTATGCCTTTGGTGCCAATAGGTCGTAGGCGTAGCTTACCTGACGGATGCTGAGACGGGTTCCCATCACAATAAGCAAGTCGGAGTTCTGCACCATGATGTTTCCTATACGGTCACCACAGATACCGGGCTTGCCAAAACAAAGAGGATGGTCATGCCATATTATATCACTACCGCTGATAGCCGTCACTACAGGAATATTCAGTTCCTCCGCCAATTGGATGAATTCTTTCTCACGCTTAGCCAAACGGACACCATTTCCAACATAGATGACAGGACTCTTGGCTTTCTTTATTTTCTCTATCAACTGCTTAATCTGCTCATCAACCAAGGCATGCTTCACGGGGTCAATCATTTCTGTGGCGGGGTCAAACTCTTTGAATTTTGTCTCATCCACCATTGCACCCTGTACATCAAGGGGAATATCCAACCACACAGGACCAGGACGACCATCAAGGGCTATGGCTATCGCCTTGTCAAGTTCGTACTTGATATCAAGAGGATTATAAATCGTCTTGGCATATTTTGTAATAGGTGTCACCACCGACACGATATCTGCCTCCTGATCGCCTAACTGGCGTAGGTTCAGATAGGGATAAGTATGTTTATACGTAGAAGTCTTGATCTGACCTGAGATGTAAAGTCCAGGGATGGAATCCAAATATTGACCGAGAACTCCTGTAATAGCATTGGTTCCGCCAGGACCTGTAGTGACGTTCGTCACACACAGTTGTCCGCAGGTACGATAGTAGCCTTCTGCTGCGATGGCTGATGCCTGCTCGTGATGATTGCAGATATAAGTCAATCCTTGGGTGTGACCTACAGAGTCATTCAGGTGCATGGCACCGCCTCCTGTTACTAAGAAGCAATGCTTGATTCCGTGCTTCTCTACAAGATGTTGGAAAATGAAATCACTAACTTTTATCATATATTCTATTTTTTGTATTTCTCTATAATCTTGTTGACAACTTCGTTGAATTTATATTCTGAAAGAAAACCTGTTGCAGATTCTGTCTTTGCCATATTGGGATTCAGCGATACGGTATTGGAAGGTTTCACTGCCCCAAAGTTCAGGACGCTATTTGAGCCTGTGAGACTATACATTTCCTCCACGAACAGTTTCAACATACGAGTATCATCAGAGGCAATATTATACACATCATGTCGGAACGTCTTGCTGTTAAGGGCATGTTCAACAAGACCCGTGATTTGTTTGACTGCATCCTTCACATAAAGGAAGTTCCATTTTTGAGTGCAGGAACTCAGGTCTATCGGTTCATTGCGTAACATCTTGTCAATGCTACTCATCACCAAAGTCCAAGGATGATCGTTCTCTCCAAACAGGCTGAAGATACGAAGATGGATGTATTTGATGCCAAGCTGTTCAGAGAGTTCGAAGAGTCGGTTCTTCACTTCCAGTTTGGCCTTGCCGTATTCTGAGAACGGATGACAGGGCGTTTCTTCGGTTATCTTCTCCATCACCGTACCGTATTCTGCCTGACTACCTGCCTCCACGAACACCTTACAGCCCATCTTGTCTGCTGCAAACATTGCTGCTACAGTGTTGGTGACATTCTCTTTCTGGACATCCTGAACATTCCTGCCGTCATGACCCGTTCCTCCCCATGCAAGGTTGACAAACACATCAGCATGCTCAATGTCACGGTACAGACAGCCATACCTTGACATCTCGGCTGTGACGATTTTCACTCCTGCGGGAATCTTTGACAATCCTTTGGAATCGGGTCTGCACACCGCCACGACTTGATGCTGCTGGCTAAGCAGATAGTCAGTCAGTTCAAGGCCAATGAAGCTGGTAGCTCCAGTGACTATGTATTTCATAAAAAACTAAAAAACATATAGACCCATGCCGGGAACACATGGGGAAATAAATCTACAAACTTAAATGTTCCTATTTCTTGTTGTAGAAATAGTCAAGACCTTGTTTGCAATAAAAGCCGAATTTAGTATCTGAAGAAATGAGAGTCATCTTTTCCGTAATGGCATGAGCAATTATGAGGTGGTCAGTTGTATCGGTGTGTTTGGCTTCAAAATTTCTTTGCAAACGTACGAAAGTCTGATAATGCTCATGCTGAGGATAAAGCACCTGCACACCCCATTGGTCTGTCAGTTCCTTTATAACGTATTCTGGTGCTTTCCAGTTTTCCTGCATATCCTCATACTTATACCATGCTGCCACTATCTCACGGATGCTCACAGCACACATATACAACTGGTTGCCATAGTCATTGACTACAGCCTCTACATCATTACTCATCTCGCCAGTATCCCTGACCATATAGAGCATGATACAAGTATCAAGCAGATATCGCATAAACTACAGGTTGGTGAATTCTGCCACCATCTTCACAAACTCCTTGCGTTGCTCAGCAGTAAGTGGCTTCCTTCCCATCTTTCTTGCGTACTCTCTTGCATTGAGAATCCTGGAATGCCTGCTCTCCGATAAAGACGTTGTCGTGGTTGCTATCATAATGTCATATTTATATAAATCGGGTACAAAAATACAAACAATTCTCATACAGTACAAATTTTCCAGGAAAAAAATACTATTTTGAGACTATTTTGAGGTAAATGCAGCAATCTGTTCCACACAGAGGCTATAGGCATCCTCTTGTTGATATCGTTTGTACCAATCTGTCACAAAAGCCACACATTGGTCAATGTTAGTGCGTGGTTCCCAACCTAAATGGAACTTGGCTTTTGAGATATCTAACATCAGGAGATTTGCCTCATGCAGTGCATTGGGGTCTGAAACATCCTTCAGTTCACCTTTGCCATAGTTCTTGATGAGTTTGGTGGCAACATCCCAAACTGGAGTGATACTCTCTGTTCTTGGACCGAAGTTCCAGCCCTCACAATACTTGGTTGGCTCTTGCCACATCTTGGATGCCAGCAACAGATAGCCACTCAGCGGCTCCAACACATGCTGCCAAGGGCGAATAGCCTTGGGAGAACGGATTTCTATTGGTTTATCCACTTCAATGGAACGAATACAGTCTGGAATGATGCGGTCTTTTGCCCAGTCGCCACCACCAACCACATTTCCGGCTCTCACACTGGCAATTGCCACATGGTGCTTCGTTCCGTAATCTTTAGGGTTGAAGAAACTTCTGCGCCACGAATTGATGGCGATTTCTGCCGCACCTTTGGATGAACTGTAGGGGTCATAGCCTCCCATCGGCTCATTTTCTCGATAACCCCAGATTTGTTCCTTGTTCTCATAGCATTTGTCGGTGGTTATCATCACCACCACCTTCACAGAGTCCGTCACCCGTGCTGCTTCCATGATATTGATGCTACCCATCACATTGGTCTCGTATGTCTCTACTGGAATCTCATAACTGAGACGTACTAATGGCTGGGCTGCCAGATGGAACACAACCTCAGGCTGATACTCCTTAAAGATGTCTTTCATCTTCTGGCCATCACGGATGTCTGCACGAATATCTGCCTTGATTTTGTCCCCTATACCAGAGAGGACGAAGTTGTCTTTTTCTGAATAAGGGGCTAAACCAACACCTATAACTTCTGTCCCCATCTCATGAAGCCAGATGGAAAGCCACGAGCCTTTGAAACCTGTGTGCCCCGTTACCAGCACACGCTTTCCCCTGTAAAACTGATTGAAAATGTCTATCATACTCGTTTTTCTTTTCTCACACTGATATCACAGATTTAATGCTGCTAACCACCAACCTATAACCACTAAACTTTCTTCGGTACCACACGTTCCCATTTCTTCCATGGAGCCTTGCCAGCCTGAAGCAGTTTTTCAAGCATCTCTTTCTCACGTACGTTATCCATACACTGCCAGAAGCCCTCATGGATATACGACATCAACTGACCATCCTCCACCAACTTGTTAAGGGGCTCTTTCTCAAACACTGTTGAATCTCCTTCAATATAGTTGAATATGGATGGTTCAAGAACCATATAGCCAGCATTGATGGGCGCGCCATCTGAGATGTTTTTCTCGCGGAAAGACTTCACTGCTCCTCCCTCTATATCAAGTACACCCTTTTCCTGTTTCATCTTGACGGCTGTCAGTGTGGCCAGTCTGCCATGAGACTGATGGAACTCAAGAAGTTTATTGATGTTAACATCACAAACACCATCACCGTAGGTCATGAAAAAAGGTTCATCACCCACATACTCTTGCACTCGCTTGATACGTCCACCAGTCATGGTGTTATAGCCTGTATCCACAACGGTCACCTTCCAAGGCTCCAGTCTGCTGTGGTGCACCGTCACTTCATTCTTACCATTGCGGTAGTCAAAACTGATATCCGAATTGTGGATATAGTAGTTAGCAAACCACTCCTTGATATACTCCTGCTTGTAACCTGCACAGATGATGAACTCGTTATACCCATAATAGGCAAACTCCTTCATGATATGCCAGAGAATAGGCATACCACCTATTTCAATCATCGGCTTGGGCTTGTATATCGACTCCTCGCTGATACGGGATCCAAAGCCACCTGCTAATAGAACGACCTTCATAAGTTTTACTTTAATGTCACACGGATTTTACAGATAACACAGATTTTATCCTTTCGTTGCAACGAAAGCCTTAATAGTATCTATCATGTACTGCAGTTTCTCTGGAGTCATGCCAGGATAGACACCGAGCCAGAATGAATCACGCATGATGCTGTCTGTGACAGGAAGTGAACCGCCCACAACACGGTAATCCTTACCTGCTTCGTATTGTTCAAAAGCAGGATGACGGAGCAGGTTACCGGCAAAGAGGTTGCGGGTTTGAATCTTATGTTCTTCCAGATAGGAAGTCAATTCATTGCGTGTATAACCTGCATCCTCCTTCACCGTAATGAAGAAGCCGAACCAACTGGGCTTTGAGTTCTTCTGCGGTTCAGGCAGCAGAAGTCCCTTAGCACCTTTCAGACCATTGTACATCGTATCGAAGTTCTCCCGACGACGCTGCACGATGAGGTCAAGTTTCTCTAACTGGGCACATCCGATGGCAGCCTGCAAGTCCGTAGCCTTCAGGTTATAGCCTAAATGCGAATACACATACTTATGGTCATACCCTTGAGGAAGTTGTCCGAACTGGCCTGTAAAACGGCATCCGCAAGTGTTATCAACACCACCCACACACCAGCAGTCACGTCCCCAATCACGATAGGAGTTTACATACTTATGCAGTTCGGGATTGTTGGTATAGACAGCACCGCCCTCACCCATCGTCATGTGATGAGGAGGATAGAAACTGCTCGTGCCGATGTCACCGATGGTTCCTGTTTTCTTCCACTCACCATCAATGAAATATTCTGAGCCCAGAGCATCGCAGTTGTCTTCCACCAGCCATAGGTTGTGCTTCTGGCAGAAATCTACAACAGCCTGTAGGTTGAATGGATTGCCCAATGAGTGAGCAATCATCACAGCCTTGGTTTTAGGACTATATGCAGCCTCCAATTGTGCAGTGTCAATGTTGCTCTCTTCAATGCTCATATCAATGAACACTGGCACAGCCCCATACTGAACGATACAGGCCACAGTGGTCGGGAATCCGGCAGCAACAGTGATGACTTCATCGCCTCTTTTAATCTGACGTTCACCCAACTCTGGAGCCGTCAAGGCGGAGAATGCCAACAGGTTAGCCGAAGAACCAGAGTTGCAAAGCGAGCAATACTTTACACCAAGCCACTTTGCCAAACGGGTTTCAAACTTATGCGCCCAAGGACCGGCTGTCAGCCAGAAATCAAGGGAAGCATCCACAAGGTTTACCATCTCCTCCGCATCGAAGAAACGGCCACCATAGTTCACACGGGTCTTGCCTGCTTCAAAGACTGACAGGGGAGCATGAACTTCTCTGTAATACTCACGAGTAAGATCGAGAATCTTTTTCTTGAGTTCTTCTTTCTTTGACATAATTATAATGCTTTGTTAAATTCTATAATATTATTCCCAAATAAAATTGTAAGGAAACATCTGGTTAAAAACATAAAAACTCGAATTCTTATCACCAAAACCTTTCTCCCATGTATGTATTTGATGCAATGACAATATCACGACAAATGTAACAAATAAGAACTTATAAAGAGGAGCCCTGTTAATTACATTTTTTGACGGTGAACAAATAATGCCGACAAAGAGATATGGAAACAAAAAACGACCTGCATTAGGAAATGAAACAAAAACATTAAATAAAGAACACCCAAAAACTAAACAATTAATATAAAAATTATTGCGGCTATCTCTATTAGAAAAGGTAACTATCAAACAAACAACCAGAGTTGTAAGAATTTGTTTTAATCCTATCATGGCCTCTTCTCTGAGACCATCATCCACACCTATTCCATCGAAATAATGATTTAGCCTAAATAGCAAATCAAAGGAAGCAAACAATGTACCTGTCATTTCAAATAGAACAGGAGCAACTTTTGAAAAAACTATTCCAAATATAAGCGTTGATAATAATATACTTAGATTAAACCAATTCCTTTTACTTTTTAAAATCACAAAAGCACAATAAAGCGGTACACAGAAGTAAGTTACTGTATGAAATGATAGAGAAAAGGCAATTAAAAAAAACAGTATAAGATATTTAAAGACTCTTATCCTAAAAGGAGTTGTCCAAACTATATAAGCCATTATACACATTGCCCCCCCTATTACTTGACGTAAGCCAGTATAACTAATATCAAGCAATCCCCACAAAACCATATATAGAAGAACCGACAACACCTTATAAGATGAATCTCTCCAAATCAAATAGAAAAAAGGGAATTGTATAACTAAAGTCGTAAAAAAAACAAAGAACCAAGCCTCACCGTTATTGAATAAATGAAGAAAATAACAAAACAGACTTAACCCTGGTTCAAATAAAAGTGCCTCGTTTGGGTTTTTCCATGTACCATACATATCATCTTTTCCTTGCCAGAAGTGAACATATTCAATCATGTCTCCTCCCACATTCTCACCTCGAAAGGCACTAATAAAGAACACACAAAATGAGGCAACAAGAAATAGTTTCTTGTCAATATTCTCTGGCACACCTCTTTGTTCTACAAGAAATAATAGCAGCAAGATAAGAGTTATTACAGAATATATGGTCATAATGGCAAAAAAAGCAACAACTATATATGAAGTTCCTCAATTGAGTCATAATCAAAAAAATCTTCTCTTGGCTTTATAAGCTTGAAAATAATTAAAAGATCTTTTATGATAGAACGAATGCTTTCTTTATGTCCAAACATCGGAATTCCCTTCCAAAGTGTTTCGGATTTGTACTGAAGAAATATATCCTTATAAGGATTCCGACAATTCTTATTCCAAGGCTTAGATGCAACAAAGTGAATAATTGCAGGGTCATTTTTCACAGTATCAATTTCGGTTTTATACTTCCAATAGTCATATAGTGCAACATCTGATTTATACAAATAATTCTCCAGAAAATTGTAAGTAATTCCAACAGAAATTTTCTCATCCTGAAGTACATAATTAAGAACATCTTGATCATGAGAAACAATCCTCTTAAAATGATTCTTTATAAAATGGAGACACCTGCCCAAAACATCCTTTTCACGCCAGTATCGGAGATTTATCAATAGCATACCAGCATTAAAATAACCTTTAATATATGGATACTGAAGTCTATTATACATCTGTATTTTGGATTCCCAGCCATCAGCAGAAACACCTACGGCAACGTTTGAAATATCAATATTCCATAGAGGAGCAATATCCTTACGCACAATCATATCACAATCCAAATACAAAACCTTATCTATAGATTTTGGCAGAATTTCAGTAAGATACAGTCTGTAATATGTTGCTTTTGAAACATATACTCCTGTCCCTAAATTTGGGAAAGAGTCAAACAGGTGACCATCAACCATATGATATTCGACTATCATGTTAAACTGATTTACAGTCTTATTTAAAGACTCCTTGTCCACGTCTGTCACACTTTCATCTATAACAGCATGGAAAACAATATCATGCATCTGGTTATTCTTACAAATTGAATAGAATAAAATACCACATGGCATGATATAGTTGGTGTCTGTACAAATAACTATATCAATCTTCATATTATTAAAATTTGTCTGTCTTGTCCCAATAATTCTCTTTAAAATATGGAGGATTATTATATTCATTTTTTACAGTTCCCAATATGTCCCTCGTCATTTTTAATGCTTGATCTAAATCTTCCGCATATTGTATCATATCTCCGAATATCTCTTTGGGGAACCAATTCACTCCACTACTTAATTTATGGTCATTAGAACGAAGCACTATTACAGGAGTAGAAGCAATTGCAGAAAAGATTGTACCATGATATCTATCAGTAATAACAACTTGATAAGTTGACATCTTTTCTATCATATCAAAGATTAATTTCTCACTATTCTTCTCTATCTGATTTCTTGGGCCTTTCAACGTTGTATCAGCCTGTTCTGACTTGACATTCCCAATTTTAGATTTCAATGTAGTAATTTGATCTTCCTTATAATACGCTTCAGTATCATCTCTCAAACAAAAAAGCACACCTTCACGTTTATTCTTAAATTGATAGGTTCCAATTAAAGAAGTAACTATATCAGGATACAGTAGGAGCTTTATACCAGAAAAAAAATCATTTGCCTTTTGAAATGAAACTTTATCGCGACAAAGCAATGTGAGATTTGGATGATTAGAAAAAGATCTTCTAACCCTATCTATCACAAATGGATCAAAAAAATTAATTGTCTGAGGTAATATACAAAAACGATTATAAGGTAAAAACTTCAAAATTAACTCATATGCAAACCATCCTGTATGATGATCTGTAAAAAAATAACCACTATGCCCTATCAATAAATCATTATGGTGAACAAACAGTTTTAGACATAATAATTTGAAAACATTAAAATTAAAAAAATGAGCCTTTATACTATTATCAAAAGGGACAAAAAATTGTCCTACCTCAATCAATTTACACTCTGGATATTTTGACTTTATCCACTTTCTTGTGCACATAAGTTGAGCCAAATCTCCTAGATTTGGATGATGAGGCTCCACAAAAAGTACTACCCTCCTATTAAAGATTGTTTTTACTAATAATAAGAACACAATAAAAAATTCTCTAAAAGACCGTCTCATTGTTAAAAAATGAACCAATTAAATTACTTAAAAAGGCATATAGATGTATACATTAAATAAGTTTCTGACATTTCTCATATAAATGCGCAAATTTAAGGAGAATTTTCCTCATCATAGAAGGCCTATATTTATATTTAATATAGGTACTAGGAAGAAGTTTCTCACAATAAAACCATTTGTCCACAATCTGTGAGAAATTCAACACAGAATAATCACTCCAAAATTCTTTTCGAGTTGAGGGCATCACGAAAGGGTACTGCAATGATTTATTCGTTTCTAGAGCTTCAGTAAGTGTCCTTTGTCTCAATAAAATATTCATATTTTTAATTAGAGAAAAACTTTTATGAGTATTGCAAAATATCAAAGAAACACCCTTTTGTTCAAAATCCTTATCCATCCTGCTATTTCCCGCATATCCCCACCAATCAGCAAGAGTATAATCAGCGGTTCTTTTTGTCTTTGTATATTGACATTGGTAGCAACTTGGGCGTAGGATATTATCACGTAAAAAAGCACGTATAAAGGGATCCTCAAAATACCCACCTTCATATTCATAAATGTTTTTGTTGGAAATCCCTGCTTGCTCATTTACTGCTATATTGAAAAAAATCCAGGAACATTTCTTTTCTCTAAACTTTATGTCGCGAACTCGATGTCCTAACTTTCCTTCAATATATTTTATGTAGTCAATAAATATCCTTTTTGAAGGAACCCCATGACATATTAAATCAATAGTAAAAAGGGTTTCATAATCTTTCTTTAAGAATTTCCTTAAGCCTCCAATTTGGCATGGAGTTCCAGAAAACAGCACAAATCTTCCCCGTTGAAGAAAGTATAAAGTTTGGCGATAGGCATCTCCAATATGGCTTTGGATATATTTACTACCTTGTAATCTATACAAATCTTCTATTTTTTCTATACTAACATGCACTGCATCTAGATTCTGATTCATGGCCACTCCAAAAACAACAGCATTATAATGCTTTATGAAAAAAGATGCTATCTCAGCAAAAGCACCTCCAGATGCACTTCGCATTCGAACATTATCATCCTTACTCCAGCCACTATAAACACCTATAGGTTCTTTATATAGGCTAACAGGATTGTTTGCTGGACATGTAATTTTACACAAGCCACAATCTACACATTTTATTTTATCAATATGTGGAAACAAGAAGCCCTCTTCACCATAACACATTTCTATTGCGTTATGGTTACAAATATTAGCACAAGCAGCGCATCCTGTGCATTTATCTATGGTACATACGGAATAATTACTTTCCATGTATAAATAATTTTCTTACTAAAGACAACAAATAGTTTCTTTCATTATTAGTTAGTCCTATCATATAAATAAAAATGGAGATAGAGAATATAGAAACTATAGTAGTAGCTATGATACTGCTTAAATTTGGCAAATTTAATCTACTGACAAAAACTGGAGCCGGAACTGCTAAAAGACTTACAAAAGTTACTGGAATAAGAACAAATCTTAAAAATCTTGAAATAGGGAAAGAGTACACACACCCTATATAAATACATCGAGTAGAAAAAACAATGACATTGACAATTATTCTTACTACCCAAACAGAGTAAACAGGGAAGCCCAATTTTAATACTATATATGATATAGGGAGATTTAGGAAGATTAAAAAACTCATTAAAAGTTGATAATTTCGAATTACACCTGTTGCTTGAACATACATCCATAGGGGTCCTGTTACAGATTCAATTAGCATAAAACACAATATCAATTTACTAAATATCGCCGTATTTTCAGGGACATCCGCAAGCCATATTCGAAGTATATCATCCATCTTTAAAATTATCGGTAATGATACCAATAGCATGAAATAATAAGAAAACTTTGAAGATCGGAACATAAGTCGATATAGACTTTCTGTTTCTTTCGCAGCATAAAGCTTAACTATCTGAGGATTAAATGCAATTTGAAAATTTGTTACAAACTGTGTAACTTTTGATGAAATCTGATTGGCTATCCCAAGAGCCGCATTAACAGCCACCCCATAAAAAATATTAACCAATACATTAAGTCCCTGAGACGCAAGAATATTTGAAGCACTCCCGAATAATGACCAACTTGAAAAAGAAAAGAGTTTCCTAAATGTATTTCCATCCCATAAATAACGATAACGAGAAATGGGGAAATGTTTGTTACAATAGAATCTATAACTAGTTACAATCAATAATGGCGATAATGTATAAAAAAAGGAAAAGGTTATTAACTTATCCAATGAGATTATATAAAGAAGATAAACACAAAGCAGCTTAAAAAAGACTTCTAATAAGGAGAGCATTGCAAAAACACTCATTTTTTCATATGCTATAATAATTGCGTTATAAGGAATTTGAATAAGACAAATAATAAAAGTGATTATAGAATATTGATATACCCAGTTTGCCGCAACTATTCGATTAGGAGGGATATTCAGTTTGGTGTTGACGAACCATAAACCGAATGTTTCTGAACAAAGTATAAAAATAAGAGCGAGTAACAAAAAAGCATTCATACTCATACAAAAGACGAGATTGGCATTGCTTTCCTCCTTTTTCCCAATCTCAAAATTTAAAAAACGCTGTGTTGCCTGTAGTAATGCATTATTCATGAAAGAAAAAAAGACAACTACCCCCCCTACTATATTGTAAATTCCATAATCAGATTCCCCCAACACCTGTAATACAACTCGAGACGTAAATAGCGAAACTGCCATCATCAAGAACATACGAAAATACAGCATTGCGGTATTTTTGGCGATACGAACGTTATTTGCGAAGTTGTTATTTATCATAATTAAGAAGTGGGCAATATAATTTAGAGAATAATAAAATGCCGCGGACTTGCACCTCAAAGGAATAGTTAAAAGAGAGATGTAGTATCGTTGGCAATATGATTCAGAGAATATTAAAAAGCCGCAGACTTGCATCTATAGAAAAGTTGCATAAGAAACAGATGTAGTATCGTTGGCTGTTATTATAATTGACAATTGACAGTTGACAATAACGCCGAAGGCTGACAACAGACTACGGTCAATGGACAACGGCCTTCATATTAAAACTATCTTATGTATATATTTATTGAATACGAACGACTTTGATAGACACGGGAATCAAAACTATATTATTTCATCGAACATTTTAAACTTATGAAAAGGATATGCTCCTGGAGGATAATCAAAACAATGTCACCTTGTATTTCCCGTAACTACCTGTTCCTGTAATAATCAGTAGCCCCTATTGACGATCAAACTCGAATTTTTGATACAATGGCCTGAATTCTTCGTAATACTCATTGGGCGCATGTGCAAGTTTCCAAACAAATACACGAACAGAGTTATTATCATTGACATCAAAGAGTACTTTTGTATTCGAAAAAGAAAGCGTCTCGAGTTTCTCTCCCTCATATATTACATTTAAACAAACATCATGTGTATACTTTGTTTCTCCTTTACTCAACAAAAATGATTCCAATTCCTGTTGGTATTTTGAAAAAGAATTCATGTCATTCATAACTTGGATATATAAAGAACGTCTATTGCCAACAAATCAAAAAAGCGTTATACATTCCATCCCCAAAGTGCCTCACGAACTTATCTATAAACACTTAACCCTCGTCCCATCTCGTCTTTTGATTTATCTAAAGAAGATTGCAACACTTCACCTGTCATTTGTCGTGCCTGAGTTGGAAACATACCATGCGTTAAACGGTATCCAGCGGGTAACGAATAATATGGGGTAATTCGGCACCGTGCTACGAGCCCAAGAATTTATATTATTAGTCAGCATAGGATTACACTATTACTGGGAAATCGTCACAATACTATTGGACTATCAAAATGGAAGTGGGATTGGTGATCACACTATTGAACCGAAGATGAAAGATGTGACACCGCACCCCCTTAAGTTAATTGAGAGTTGACAGTTGAAAATTGAGAGTTGACAGTTGGGTGTAACGCTAACCTTAACCCTAACCTTGATATTGGGTCACACAGATGACACGGATAAGCACAGAAAGGAGGGGAGGAGGAATACGCCTAATCGTGATTAATACTCATCTTACACTTTAAGGATAGTGACAAAAGTACAAACACGCTTTTTTTCACAATCATAGTAATAATTGGTCAATTCCACCTCATGATCCGAATCTTTGATGTCTGGCACAATATCAAGAAAAGCAAGTCCATGGGCTGTGGATTCACAACTCACATATGAAAAACTATAGGGTGAAAGAGTTACAAGATGCTGCATCTGGGAATCCATATAAACCCGCATATCACAAACATCTTCAGAAAACAGCCCGTTATCAATGACAAACAATCTGTCGTGGACCATTTTCCTCACATTAAACAATTTTTCAAAGAGTTCTTCTTTGAATTTCTCTATTTTCATCATATATCATTTTGATCAGTAGCCAAAATACAAACGGAGGTCACGGTTCAAGGTCCTACCCTTGTAATAAGATGCCCAGTTGGTTTCCACAGTCCGTTCTCCAGTGTTCGTATCGTAAATTTCGCGGAAATAATAATTTTTGTTAGTTTCATCATTACGAATCGACTTCTCAAAATCTGGCCATAGATTAATGACATCTTCAAGATCTTGTATGACTTTCTCCTCATAATCTACAGGATTCATCTCTTGAGTGTATCTCTGAGAAACAACACAAGCAATAGCATAGCGTGCTATATCATTTACATTGGTGGAAGAACTACTGAACTGCGGTATCCGTTCAAAAGCCATATATCCGTATATGCATTTACGGTAGTTGGAAGTATCGGGCAAAATGGTATCAAACACGCTCTTCTCAAATAGTTTATTGGCATTGCTGGAACGAGCCCTGGCAGGCTCACCATTAACCGCTAGGCAGATACGAAGATAACGTTCCCTGTCAATAATCTGGGAACGAAGAATGTATCCCTGTCGTATCCCATCACCAAACTCTCCACGTTTGCGTTCATAATACAAGCCAAAGTCCTGGTATATCAGTTTCTGTAACTGTATTTGGATGGCATCATTCGCCCTACGGTCTGCTTCAAAAACGGGAGATTGTTGGTTTGTGGCAATAGAGATATCTTCGATGAGTTTCAATTTTGCATCTAAGCGGCTTTCATCTTCTGCATTATCGAATGAGATAATCTTCAGAAGAACTTCTTTCTCGTCAAAGATGTCTAATGTGTTATCCTTTTTATGCTTATCATAAAGGATGCTGAGCGTATATGCAGTCTGCCCGCCATTAATAATCTGAGGATTCGTAACTATCACTTCGGCCTTATTCCGTTTACCCACTTTATCACTATATTCGGTTTCGTCTGACAACATAGTAATACCATTATTGAACAATGCAAATTCATTGGTCTGTATATTTTCAATAGAATATGCTATTTTTGCATTTACACTGCCCCCTTGAAGGTCAAGATAACTACGTGGGTTATACTTCAATATGGAATTCTTGTATTTCGACAGAATCTTGGCGATTTCAATTGTTGGCACATAAAGTGCATTGACTGTGCACTCTCCATATTTTGTTTCTGGATAATACTGAATGCGGTGCCCAGCACTATCCTTGTCTACATTTAGGGTAATTTTTAGTTCCTTGATATTATAGTAGGCTCCGCTGACCAAGGGGAATACCAACTCGTTATAGACGCGCTCATAATTATAGATATCTACAGCATATCCACCTGTAAGCCTTTTCAGCTGAGGGGCAATGCTTTTCTTGACATTTGCAAGAAGTATTACCTTTCTCGCATACTTCGGCATATCTGATATCTCATTTATCTTCTCTATGAAATTAAGAATTTTGCCATTGTATGGTGTCCCACTTTCGTCAGTTTCCTCGCCATCAAGGATCCTATTAATATCCATTGCAAGAATCTCCTGCAATGTGATTTCCCGACTCTGGAAGTTTGCATCTGAGTTTCTGTATTTAGATTGAATAAGATAAATAATCTTCTCTGTATAGTCAATATAATATGCATCAATTCCTCCGTCAGATGTATCATCCGTAATGAACGACTCTCTATCAAGAAATTCGGTTAGACCGAACTTCACTTTCAAAAACAGGTGAATAAAGGCTCTAGAGCGTGCATGCATAAGTTTATCTTCCTCTAATGATGAAGGCCGGTACCTCTTATAGTTCTCAGGAGCCTCCTCACGCATGCTGTCTATTATATTGACCAGATCATTATATTTGCCCATACATTCGATTGGTTAGTTAGTTTGATAAAGTATCTGTTCATCAATCCCCATCTATTTTGAGAATCTATATACCCTGTTTTATATTACAATTCTGCCACAGTCTGTTGGTTCTCATTCATCACACCTAACAGTTCCTCCACAAAGGTATCATCTGTATTCGTGTTCACGAGTTTGCAGATTTGTATGCCTGTATCCGTAAGGGTTAAAACACGCAATTTATACGAATCTGTCTTCAGAAAGCGTCCGAACCTTGGCACAAAACTACATCTGAGACCAATGGTGCTGGTCTCTGTAGAGTTTTTGGAATAAGTGCTCGGATTTTTGTCTTTAACTTCTTTTATATGTGGCTACTGACTATTGTCACAAATTCTCTTGGTCGGCATTATTCTAATGTTTCAAAGAACTCTTTCACATCGGAGTTTGAGTCTTGATTAGAGAACACCCTCAATAACTTGCCTGCCATCGTATCTTCATGCACTTCAATCAGCCAGTTGCTATGGTTGAAGATGAAACAATACCCTTTACCTGAATCTGTTCTCATCCACAACATATTAGCGGTTTTATCCTTGTATGTTCTCACATCAATGTCCGCACCACGCCAAATCACTCCACCTGCAAGTGAGAGAATCACCTCGTTTACATTCTCTGCATGATGATTGGCTCGACTCATCACGCCTTCAAAGTAACGTTTCATCAAGCGTATATCTTCAATTTTTAGTGCCATAGTATTGGAGTTGTTTATGAGGGAAGAGATAAACCTTAACCCTAACCTTGACCTTTGTGGTTGAGAGTTGAGGGTTTAGGGTTGAGAGCCATGCAAGTTCGAGGAGTTGCTGGAGGTAGCGATCTATTCTGACATATCGCCTGCTTACAAAATTATTAGTGGGTAACTCTTGGGAAAAGACCTGTCCCTAAACTTCTATCTGTTGGACTAAACTTTTGATGAAAGCATCAGTAACATTACTGATTTCTCCCTTGTCGTAGATAGTCATCAATGTAACGAATACGTCGTTCTCGTTCAAACGTCGTATGTTGTATGTCAACACTCTTGCGCCACCACTCTTCCCTTTGCCTTTAGAGGTGATGGACATACGATGCTTATAAGTGTGACGCCCAAGTGACTCGCCTGCAAAAGGGTTTATCTCCAATTCTCTAATTTGAATATTACGTTTTTCTTTAACGTTAACCTTTATGATTTAGAGGTGAGAAACAGACCTTAACGATAACGCTGAAGGCTGGAAGGGGGTGCTTACCAATAATTCTATTTATAAAGTATTCAAACTTATTTTCTGTTTGGCAAGACTCACCACTTCGGTGACAAACTCTTCTGTGGGTATGACCTTGGATAGAACATCTTCCTGCGTTAGGTCAAAACGGTCACTGTAATCACCTGTAAGACGCATGTGGAAAAGGTTGTTGAAGAACCGCCCCTTCTCCTTGGAGAATATACCTGTCTGAACAAAATGCCGACCAAACTGCTGTATACACCCTTCGTGGGTATGTGTTGGTATTTCATGGGAAACCAACAAGGCGGGAACAGCATAATAAGCGGCATAATAAAGACGGTTTGCCGCCACTTCAAGATAGGACATGGAAAGACAACCTTTCGCCTGTTCAAGTGCTTTTTGTGCTCTTTCAATGCGATAAAGCACAATGTCGCGTCTGTTCTCGCTGTTCAACCCCATAATCTAATGCCGTCTTTGATGACATTCTCAACAAATGGACTTGCCTCATCACGCTTCCAATCTTTCTTGGTGTAGAGAATGGCGTTTATGCACTCGTCGTTGCTCCACCCTAACTCGCGAAGCGGATAGGTATAATCATCAACATCTTGCGAAGTGACACGATCCTTATCCAATAAAATAAGTACATCCCAATCGGAACCATCATGGGCATCACCACGAGCCTGAGATCCGAAGAGAATGACCTCAGAACCTTGGGGAACAACAGATTTGACAGTGTCTGTTATGGCCTGAATAATATGCTTACGTCTTATACCCGTCATGTTCATTAGATGTTAATGATGCAAAAATAGTGCTTGTATCTGCCAAATTTTGAGTCTCTTTTTTGAATATTACGTTTTCTCTTTAACGTTAACCTTTATGATTTAGAGATGAGAAACAGACCTTAACGATAACCTTGATTTATGTGGTTGAGGGTTTAGGGTTGAGAGATAAGAGTTTAGGTTTTTTCTTTTACCTTAACGATAACGCTGAAGGATGGAAGGGGGTGATTCTCAACTAGTGGGCACGGTGCGCATGACATTTCAGGCTGTAAGGACGAAATATTATACGCTGAGTGCGTGAAATATTATGCGCTGGGTGGGAGGAATTGGGAGAGTTGAAAGTTGACAGTTGAGGGGTTAGAGATAAGCCATGCGGGAGGTGGAGATGCTCATTCTCGGGTTTTGAGTTCTTCGTATTCTTCATCGGAGATGTAGCGGAGGTGCTTGCGGGGCACGTGCATGATGGCTGCGGCGGCTATTCCTTCGATGGGAATGACGATGCAGAGGGTTTTCTTGATGCGCTTCACCACACCTATCACACCTGTATAGAGTCCTTCGGTGATGCAGGCTTTCATGCCGGGCTTGCAGGCGAAGTCCATATTGTCGAGGAAGATGACGTTGGACTGCCGTTCGGAGGTGACACGGATGAAGTTCTTCATCATCGGGTCGGGCACATGCAGCACTTCTGTGGTGGTCTCTTTGCCGTCGAACACGGGACGCATGATGTAGCGGAGGGGTTCGAAGAGGTGCTGGTTCTGCCTGATGTCTTTCAAGTGGTTGTAGGTAGAACGAACAAAGATGATGTTGTTGATGGCAGGAACCAATTCTGTATGGAAGTTCTCCGTACGGTACTCCATCGGTATGTAGGTCTCACTCACAGCATCTTCTTTGTCCAGCAACTGCTTCATTTTCATCAGACGTGGTGTACTGGAATGACGTACCCGAAGTGGGAACCAGAGTGTAGCGTTATGATTCAACATGAGGGGTTGAGTGAAGACAAAATCCTTGGGTCACCACAAAAGTGCATGTAGTGACGACGGTAGAACCCATCCTGAAGGATTGCCTTTCTGTACTGATTAGCAGCGACATTATAAGACAACTATAGTATATTCTTTCGTCTTGAGGAACTGGTATCTTCGATTTTCATGAAGCATTCTAAGTGCATGTAATACACATAGTACCATTATTTTCAAGCATTTAGCAATATCCCAGACTTGATTGAATCGTTCTTGTTCAGGTGTGACTCCTTGCAAGAAGTGAAACTTTAGTGAGTGCAAAGGTACGAATTATTTCACAATTATGAATACTTTATAAGTAAAATTCTTCAATAGGGGTCAAATTTCTCATCGGTACAATTCATATAGATATCTTCGTTGTTCGAAAAAATTCAAATAAATTTGATTTTTCACTCACTTAATCGTACCGTTGAATAAGGTAGGATGCACCTCAACAGTAAAAATAAAGGTCTTTATTTTGTGCTGTCTTCGGTTTTCACTACCGTTGGCTCCACCGAAGGCACTCACGCTCGAAAAAATGCAAATAAATTTGATTTTTCACTCACTTAATCGTACCTTTGCACCATGATTGAGAAAATGATAGTATTGGAGGACATTGACCTCGTGACGTTTTACGGGGTGCAGAATGTCCATTTGCAGATGATTAAGGCGCTGTATCCGAAGTTAAGGATTGTGGCGAGGGGAAATGTCATCAAGGTGATGGGTGACGAGGAGGAGATGTGTGCGTTTGAGGAGAACATCACGAAGATGCAGGAGCATTGTGCGAAGTACAACTCGCTGAACGAGGAGGTGATTCTACAGATTGTGAAGGGGGAACAGCCGAGCGGACATGCTGTGGACGGGAATGCCATCTGCTACAGCGTGACGGGCAAGGCGATTGCGGCACGTTCGGAGAACCAGAAGACGCTGGTGGATGCCTACTACGAGAATGACATGCTGTTTGCAGTGGGTCCTGCAGGTTCGGGCAAGACGTATGTGTCGATTGCTCTGGCGGTGAGGGCATTGAAGAATAAGGAAATCAGGAAGATTATCTTGTGCCGCCCTGCTGTGGAGGCAGGTGAGAAGTTGGGATTCCTGCCGGGCGATATGCGGGAGAAGATTGACCCTTATCTGCAACCGCTCTATGATGCTCTGCAGGACATGATTCCGGCACAGAAACTGACGGAATATATGGAACAGAACGTGATTCAGATTGCACCATTGGCTTTTATGAGAGGACGAACGCTGAACGATGCGGTGGTGATTCTGGATGAGGCACAGAACACGACAACACAGCAAATCAAGATGTTCCTCACGCGCATGGGACAGAACACGAAGATGATCATCACGGGTGACCTGACGCAGATAGACCTGCCAAGGAACGTGAAGAGCGGGCTGAAGGAGGCGAAGGAGGTGCTGAAGGACGTGAATGGGATTGCATTTGTGGAGATGGACGAACGGGACATCGTGCGACATAAGTTGGTGACGAGGATTGTGAATGCGTATCACAAGTATGAGAGCGAGATGAAGTACCCGCTGTTCAACGAAAACAAAGCAGAATAAGAAGAAGCAACTATTCAATTAAATCATAGAATTATGGCGAAAGCATTAACAAGAACTGACTTTAACTTCCCTGGTCAGAAGGAAGTGTATCACGGCAAAGTTCGTGACGTGTATAACATCAACGACGACCTCATGGTGATGGTCGCTACAGACCGCATCTCTGCATTCGACGTGGTGCTGCCTAAGGGCATCCCTTTCAAAGGTCAGGTGCTGAATCAAATTGCAGCAAAGTTTCTCGATGCCTCTGCCGACATCGTGCCGAACTGGAAGTTGGCTACGCCCGACCCGATGGTGACGGTGGGCTTGAAGTGTGAGGGTTTCCGCGTGGAGATGATCATCCGTGGTTATCTGACAGGCTCTGCTTGGAGAGAGTATAAGGCCGGCAACCGCACGTTGTGTGGCATCACATTGCCAGAGGGCATGAAGGAGAACCAGAAGTTCCCGAAGCCTATCATCACTCCTACCACAAAGGCTGATGAGGGTCACGACGAGAACATCTCGAAGGAGGAAATCATCGCGCAGGGTTTGGTGAGCAAGGAGGACTATGAGGTGATGGAGAAATACACTTATGCCCTCTTCGAATTGGGCACAAAGATTGCTGCTGAGAAGGGACTGATTTTGGTGGATACCAAGTATGAGTTCGGCAAGCGTGACGGCAAGGTGTATCTGATTGACGAAGTACACACACCCGACTCCAGCCGCTACTTCTATGCCGACGGTTATGAAGAGAAGTTTGCGAAGGGTGAACCTCAGAAGCAACTCTCGAAGGAGTTTGTACGCCAGTGGCTCATCGACCACAACTTCATGAACCAACCCGGACAGGTGATGCCCGAAATCACGGACGAATATGCGGAGTCGGTGAGCGACAGGTACATTGAGTTGTACGAGCATATCATCGGTGAGAAGTTTGTGAAGGAAACTTCTGACGAAGATATTGCCAAGCGTATTGAAAAGAATGTAAATGCTTATTTAGCAAGCAAATAAGTGTACGAGCAGGAGCAGATAAAGCCTTACGGCGAGGAAGGAACGAAGCGTGAGCAGGTGGAGCAGATGTTTGACAACATCGCACACTCGTATGACACGCTGAACCATACGCTCAGTTTTGGTGTTGACCGCCTCTGGAGGAACAACGCCATCGACTTTCTGCTCAAAAACAGAAAAAGCACGGATAGCGTACTCGACATTGCCACAGGCACTGGCGACTTCGCTATCCGTGCTTTTCAGAAACTACACCCCCAGCAGGTTGTGGGCATCGACATCAGCGAGGGGATGATGCAGATTGGCAGGGAGAAAGTGGCGAAGTTGGGGCTTTCTGAACAGATTTCTTTCAAAAACGAAGATTGCGCTCACCTCTCTTTTGCCGACAACTCCTTCGACGTTGTCATCTCCGCTTTTGCATTAAGGAACTTTCAGAACTTGGATGAATGCCTGAAGGAGATGCACCGTGTTCTGAAAGAGGACGGACACTTGTCGGTCGTGGATTTATGCACACCCGTGTCTTTCCCCATGAAGCAACTCTTCTTTATATATAAAAAGGTGGTGATGCCTGTGTTGGGGAAACTGCTTTCGAAAGACAAGACCGCTTATTCCTATCTGCCCGAAACGATGGACGCCGTGCCCCAAGCAGAGCGTATGCAAAGCATCATCCAGCAGGCAGGTTTCCACAACGTGAATTTCCGACGCCTCGCCTTCGGCATGTGCATCCTTTACACTGCAGAAAAATGATGGAGCCATGAGTGAACAGAATGAGTCACACCGCATGGGACGTCGATGCCAGAAGAAGAACTATCGCTTGCCTGGGACTTACCACATCACCATCAATGTGGCAGAACGACAATGGCAACCGTTGGGGCAGGTGGTGGGAAATCTTGACAAGGCAGATGATGATACAAATGCGCCAAGGGTGGAACTGACTGCTATCGGAAGGATGGTGGAAGAAGAACTTACGAAAAGCATCACGGCCCACTACCCCATGATTGAGGTGCTGGATTATGTGGTGATGCCTGAACATTTGCATTTCATCGTTGTGGTGCACAACAGCATCATCAGCCCAAACGGAAGAGAGACCCACCTTGGGCAGGTCATCGCAGGCTTCAAGAAAGGCTGCAACCGCCGCTATTGGGAGATGACGGGCATGACCGCCAATGAGCAGCAGGGGAAACCTACTGACGCAAGAGAGGAAGAAGCACAACAGAGGGCGACACGGGAGCAGCAGGGGAAACCTGCTGACGCAAGAGACGAAGAAGCACAACAGAGGGCGACACGGGAGCAGCAGGGGAAACCTGCTGACACAAGAGACACAAGCACAAGCCCCTTGCGCCATGCGGTTTACCCGCATGGATTCAAAGTCCCCTCCACTGGCACCACCAACCGCCCACCCCTCTTCGCCTATGGCTATGTCGATGTGATGCCATTGCAACCAGGGCAACTCGACACCCAGCGCCGCTACATCCATAACAACCCTCGCAGCCGCCTCATGAGAACCACCAACCGCACATGCCTACAGCCCCAACGCAACAACATCAACACAGCAGTTAAACTCCCTGCCCTTAAAGGTTACCTGCAGCGTGAATGCGGTTCCTCACAATTTGACGAAGAAAGATGGGAAAGACTACAAACCCAACTGCACATCGCTAATGGCTTCGTGATTTGCGACAGTTATGGCAACCCTGAACTGCTGAATCACAAACTGCTCCCAGTTGTCTGCCATAGAAAAGACAAGCACCTGTTCACCCAACAGAAACAGCAATGTCTCACCACTGCATCCGAAGGAGCCGTCCTCGTTTCCGCACGCATAGCCAAAGGCGAACAAGATATTATTGACACAGCCATCCAACAAGGGTTCCCTGTCATCACCATAGAAGACAACGGCTTGCCTGAACGATACCACCCCTCGGAGCGACGCATAGAACTATGTGCCACCAACAAACTGCTCATCGTCACCCCTTGGCGTTACATCTATCGACACACCCACGAATCCATCTCTGTGACTGAATGCAAGACTATGAATTGCATGGTTCAGGCATTGTGCCGCACAAAGGATTCATGGTGGAAAGAGTATTAACAAGAATTCAACACAAATTATATGAACACATACGGATTGATTGGTTACCCCTTGGGACATTCCTTCTCGCGTAAGTTCTTCACGGAGAAATTTGAGAAGGAGGGTATTGATGCACAGTATCTGAACTTTGAGATTCCGAACATTGAGGAGTTCCCTGAGATTATCAAGAACAACCCAGAGTTGAGAGGGTTGAATGTGACGATTCCTTACAAGCAGCAGGTGATGCAGTATCTGGATGATATCAGTGAGGAAGCAAGGGCAATTGGAGCAGTAAATGTAGTAAAAGTTTCGAAAGAGGGACTGACGGGTTACAACAGTGATGTGATTGGGTTTGTGGAAAGCATCAAGCCCTTGCTGAAGGCACATCACAAGAAGGCACTCATCTTGGGAACAGGAGGTGCATCGAAGGCCATTCGTTATGGATTGGAAGAGAAGTTGGGGATGGAAACGCTGTTTGTGAGCAGAACTGCTCGTGAAGGGATGATTACTTACGATGACATCACACCCGAAACCCTACAGGCATACCCTGTCATTGTCAACTGCTCGCCCGTCGGCATGTATCCCCATGTGGATGAATGCCCTGCCCTGCCCTACGAAGCCATGAGCGAGAACAACCTTTTGTATGACTTGGTGTACAATCCCCTCGAAACGCTCTTCATGAAGAAGGGGAAGGAACAGGGTGCAACGGTGAAAAACGGGTTGGAAATGTTACATTTACAAGCCATTGCTTCGTGGAAATTCTGGGAAAAGTGATTTTTTCACTTTGTTTGTTTTACGTTTTCCTCTATTTTTGTACCTTTGTCCCATCGAATTACTAATTACAAATAACCTCAGAAAAGATGCGGACAATACTTTTGACCATCATTTTTAGTGCGTGTGCCCTCTGTGGCATGCAGGCACAAACCATCAAGAAAGGTGACAAGTTCTTCGATGGCATATCACTCTATACCGTGCAGGAAGTGCGGATAGAGAAAATCGTCTATATGACCAGCAACGACGGTGACGAACTGACGCTGGAGAAAGTGGACGGAAAGGCAGGTGAATACACCCTGCAGCCCAGCCGACAAGCAGATGAGCCACCCTTTGGAAGCAAATGGGGAGGACGGGTGCAGTATATCCATCATGAAGAAAGAAGTCTTCTCGCTTTCCGCAAACCCAGCAACGGCGACGTGATGTGGACGATGGACCTCACACGCAACTCTTACGATGACTGCGTCATGCTTCAGCAGATGATGCAACAGGAAGAACCAGAGAACGCTGCCACATTGGTGCTGAACCGCCCCTATCTTGATGGTATTTCCAAGGCAAATTTGCGTCTGATGCGCAACCGCATTCTTGCCAATCATGGCTACCGCTTCCAGTCGAAAGACCTGCAAGAGCACTTCGGAAAATATCTATGGTACAAACCTGTCAATGACAACAGCACCATCAAACTCGACATTATTGAACAAGTCAACATGGAGCTCATCAAAAGCGCGGAAGCAGCAAAATAACCCCCCAATCATCTTCTGTATATGAAAAAGATTACATTATCACTCATCGCATGCTGCGTCACGATGATGATGCAGGCACAAATAGCAGGAAACGAATGGTACAATGGCTCTATTCAGTACTCTGCCGAGCAAATAGCAGGAGGGAAAATCCTCATGAATGCGATGGACGAAGGTGAGGAACATGAATTTTTGCTGATTCCTGTGCCTGGTAAGGCGGAGACCTACCGTATCACAGACAGTGAAAACCACTATGTGAACGAGTACGACGGTATGACTGCCAAGTACATGAAGAAAGAAGGTTTGGATGTCATCGGGTTCTACAACAGCAAGAATCAACTGGTGTCCGTCATGGAGAAAGTGGAGGAAAACAGGGAGTATTACGAGAGCATGACGGTCGCAAGATGGAAACAGCAACTCAACGGCACCTATTCTTTCCCAGAAGGTGGTGGTGACTTGATTTGGGATGATAAGAACATAAAGGTAAACAATGTGATTATTCCCTATGATGTGGTCACTTTCAACGGCAGGGTGACTGGTTATGTCCGCGTAAATGGCTCTGGCACCGTTCTGGACGGTTTATGGGAAGTCATTCCGACACTGGAAGGTATTCATCTCTACGAAATCAACGAAAAAGGCGACTATCTGTACGAATGGGAACGCACTCCCGTGGAATATGCACTTGTGGAAATCAACCCGCAAGTGGGACGTTTCGACTATGCCACAAGAAACCTCCTTACTCCCCAGTTCTTCCGTCATTACAAGAAATCCACCCTCCGTATCATGCGCAATGCCATCATGGCTCGCAATGGTTACCGCTTCCAATCGAAAGACCTGCAGGAATACTTCGGCAAGGAGCCTTGGTACAAACCAGCCGCTTCGAATGAAAACATCAAACTTTCGTTCATCGAGCAACTGAATGTGGAGTTGATTAAAGCAGAGGAGGAGAATCCTGAGCATGAATCTTATGTAAAAGAACCGAATGAGTAATAAAGTTGACAGTTGAAAAGTTGACAATTGACAGTTTAGATAATAAAAATGAAAAAGATTGCGCTATCACTTATTTTGTGTCTGTGTGCCATCGGCATGAATGCACAGGCACTAAAGAAACAAGGCACGTCAGCAGAGCAGATTGTTCCAAAAGGTTGGGAGCACAAAGAGGCTGAAGGCGACCTGAACAAGGACGGCATCAAAGACCTCGTGGTGCTTGCCAAACCTAATTTCAAGGAGAACATGCAAACTCGCGATGATGGCTACGAGTACAACTTCAATCCCTACATCCTCGCCATCTACTTCGGTCAGGAAGGCGGAAACTTCCAGCAGTGGAAGCAATATGAGGATATGTTTGAGCCAGACAGCGAGTGGAGCCGCGTGGATGTGAGCATCGACATCACAGAACGTGGCACCCTCAATATCAGCCCCGACTACTTCGCCAGTGCCGGCACTTACGACACCAGCCAAACCGAGTACACTTTCCGCTTTCAGAATGGCGACTTCTACCTGATAGGTAAGGAAAGCACCGAGATGTCACGCAATACGGGTGAGATGACCACCGTGAGCGAGAACTACCTGACATGGAAGCGCCAGACGGTTGAGGACAACGCTTTCGAGGAGGTGGAGAAGAAGGAAACTTGGAGCAAGTTGACCAAGGAGCCTTTGAAGAAATTGGGAGATGAGGGGCTTGAATGACGGAGTCTGCGGAGACAACGGACAATGGATAATGGATAATGACCAATTTTATAAAAAGATGATGAAAAGATTATTTCAGTTTGCAATTCTGGTGGTAACGATTGCCATGACATCATGTGTGGCTAAGTTCTCCAGGACTGAGACCAACACTGTTGTAGCAGATTCTCTGCCTTGGTATGAGGACATGGATGCGCTGCAGAAAGACCTCGATGCAGCCATTGAGGACGCTCGTGAACTCGACGAATCCAAGATGGGTGTGAACCTGATGCCTATCAAGAAGGGTACTCCCAACGAGGAATGGGCGACCATCGATGGTAAGGACATGGTGCTACTCGTCACACTGGTGGACAGCAGCCGTTTGCAGAAGTTCTTCGGACAGGAAGGCGTGTATCAGATTGACCGAGAGATGGGTACTTGGGTCACCATCCCCGGTGAGTGGCTCACGAAGAAAGAGGCTTTTGAAGGCCTTGACAGTGTGGCTGCCCACATGCGTATGTTGCAGATGTATGGACTCAGCCCTGACTGCACTTACAACATCATGGTGCAGTTCTACGCTGACGTGAATGGCATCTTCCGTCCAGCATCCGACCCAAGCATCGACACGACCACTGCTGGCATCGATTTCCCTGCATGGGCAGACGAGAACTACAAGGTGGGTGACACGAATTTCCGTGAGTGGTTCCGCTACAACGTGCAGGCTGCATTTGAAGACGACAGTCCTCTGCCTTGGACACGTCTCGGCTACACCTACGACTGGCACAAGGGAGCACCCCGTCAAGGTCTTTCAGAGTATATCGTAGTGGACCAGACTTACCTGAAGGTGAAGAGCCACGAAAGCGAGTGGCAGTTCATTCAAAACCTCAGCAAGTAAACCGTACCCCTCGACTACAAAGCAGCGTACCCCTCGACTACGGCACATCGTAGTCGAGGGGTACGTTTTTTCATAGGACTGCTAAGCGTTAGTTTTCTACAGCAGCAGGGGCAGAGGCCTCTCCAGCACCTTCGCTGGCACTTTCTCCTTCTGCCTCTTCCTTTTTCGAAGCAGGAGCCACATAGACGGAGGCTCCGATGTAGGTGTTGCGTGGGATGTCCTCTTTGGCAGTCGGGTACTTGCCATGATATGGAAAGTTCTTGTCAGCCAGCACCTTATCCATGAAGTAGCCAAAGACAGGAAGTGCCGTTCGACTCCCTTGCCCCAAGGCACCTGTGCGGAAGTGGATGCAACGGTATTCGCCACCAATCCATGCACCGCCCACCAAGTTGGGCGCACACCCGACGAACCAAGCGTCGGAGTGGTTGGAGGATGTACCCGTCTTGCCGCCCAACTCGGTATCGTAGCAATGGATGTATTCCCAAAGTGCCTGCGTGGTGCCCCCTGGTTCGTGCATGCCTCCATAAAGAAGACGCTGGAGGTAGAAAGCCGTTTTGTAGCGAATGACCTCCTTGGGAGCAGGTTCATCCCGTTCGCAATCATAGATGATTTTGCCGTCGCGGTCCAGTATTTTGGTCACAAGAATGGGCTTGCGCTGCTTGCCATCGTTCATCGCTGTGCAATAGGCATCGACGAGTTCCAGCAGATTGACATCGGAAGAACCTAATGCCAATGAGGGCGTTGCGTCCAACTTGCTTTCAATACCCATCTTGTGGGCAATGTCCACCACATTGTCGATACCTGTGTCTTGTCCTAATTTGACAGCAATGGTATTGACTGATTGGGCAAAGGCAGACTTCAACGGCATATTTGCCCCCGTGCAGTAGCCACCCGAGTTGTGAGGTGTCCATGTGACAAGTCGTTGCGGGTCTTGGGCATCGGGCACTTGAAGGGAGATGAGTTGGTCGCGGTAGCGTGTGGTTGGGGTGATGGCATCGTCATGCTCAAATGCAGAGGCATAAACGAAAAGTTTGAAGGTGGAACCAGGCTGGCGCATGGCAGTCACCTTGTCGTACTTCCAACTGTTGAAATCGACATCGCCCACCCATGCACGCACATAACTCGTCTGTGGCTCCATTGCCACAAAGCCGCAGTGCATGAACTTGACCATATAACGGATGGAATCCATCGTACTCATTTCCTTCTCCACCAGATGATCCGGGCTGTTATAGTCAAAGACCTTCACAGGGTGAGGCTGATTCATGTAATAATCAATGGAATCGGCATTGCCATCAAACTTCTCATCCAATATCTTGTAGTATTCGCTACGTTTGGCAATGTCCTCAATGAAGTCAGGAATCTCCAGTCCACGTTCATCACGCCAAGGGGATTGACTGCCCCAATGACTGTTGAACCGCTGCTGAATGAGGCGCATCTGCTTCTGCACCGCCTGTTCAGCATAGCGCTGCAGACGGGTGTCGAGGGTTGTATAGATTTTCAAGCCATCGGAATAGAGGTCTATGTTATTCGTTTTCGCCCAATTTTCAAGATAATCCTTGATGGCTTCACGGAAATAGAGGGCACCTCCATCGTAGGACTTCTCGACGGTGTAATTCAGGTTGATGGGAATTTGTGTCAAAGAATCCAGTTCCTGACGTGTCAGTTTATCGTGTTCAAACATATTGTTCAACACGACATTGCGACGAGCGAGACTGTTCTTTGGATTGACCTTGGGATTGTAAGTCGTGGTGGCTTTCAGCAACCCCACCAATACAGCCGCCTGTTCTGCTGTCAGGTTCTGCGGAGTGGTCTTGAAGTAAGTCTTGGCTGCCGTCTTGATGCCGAAGGAATTGCTGCCAAAATCCACGGTATTGAGATAGAGGGTGAGAATGTCCTCCTTGCTGTACATGTTCTCAATCTTGATGGCGGTAATCCACTCCTTCGATTTCATCACTAAGATGCCCAATCCTGGCACTTTACCCAAGAGTCCTGTAGAGTATTGCGAACGAATCTTGAAGAGATTCTTCACCAACTGCTGCGTGATGGTGCTGGCACCACGGGGATTGCCTTTCAGGATGTCCTTTCCTGCAGCGAAAAGTCCTTGATAGTCAATGCCATGATGCTCATAGAAACGTTCATCCTCGGTGGAGATGAGCGCATCAATCACATAGGGAGAAATCTCATCGAACTTGACAGGTGAGCGGTTCTCGTTGAAGTACTTGCCTATGAGCACGCTATCGGCACTATAGACAAAGGAAGCATCATTGGTGACAGGGTTCTGTATCACCTCCATGGTAGGAGAGACACCAAAGAGCCCGAGGAAATTCACATCCACGGCTCCCAAATAGAGATAAAAGAAAACGAAGAAAGAGGCTATCGGCGTGACGATTCGCTGATACCACTTCCCTCTGTACTGACTGGCATACCATCGCCACACCAACTTCAGATAGACGAGCGTCTTTCTCAATAAAGATTTCATTTCCTATCACTTTCATTTTCTGGGACAGAAATCTGTTCCTCTATTATCTTTATCATTTCCTGCGTGTTCATCTTGTCGGCATCCAACCAATGAATGTCAGCATCATGCTGATACCAGGTCATTTGCTTCTTGGCATACACACGCGTATTTTTCTTCATCCTCTCCACAGCCATCGGGAGTTCCCATTCCCCCGCTATCACCTTGAACATCTCCTTATACCCCACCGTGTTGAGGGAATTCAGTTCCCTCAAAGGATACACCCTCCGCGCCTCTTGCAACAGTCCCTGTTCCATCATCTTGTCAACCCGTGCATTGATTCGCGCAAACAGGTTTTCGCGTTCGCGCCTCAATCCAAACTTCACGATGCGGAAAGGACGTTCCTTCATGCTGTTCGTACGGAAGGACGAATAAGGTTTGCCTGTCATGTAGCAGATTTCCAAGGCATGCACCACCCGCTTATGATTTCGTTGGTCAACGATTTCATAATACTGGGGGTCAAGCAGTTTCAGTTCTGCCAACAATGGCTCCAATCCTTCTGTTTCAAACCTATGCCGAAGCATTTCCCGGGTCTCTTCATCCACCGTGGGGATGTCATCAATCCCTTTGGTCACCGCATCAACGTACATCATGCTGCCACCCGAAAGCAGCACCGTATCGTGCGTCTGAAACAATTGAGGAAGCAACTGCATCACATCCTTCTCATATTCTGCCGCACTGTAGTATTCATCCAACGCCAGCGTATGGACAAAAAAATGCTCCACCCGCGCCAATTCCTCAGCGGTGGGTGAAGCAGTACCAATTTCTATGTCTTTATAAATCTGTCGTGAGTCGGCATTGATGATGGGAGAGCCGAGACGTTCTGCCAACAGAAGGCTCAACTCTGTCTTTCCCACCCCTGTAGGGCCTACCAACACAAGAAGACTTTTCATGTTCCAAAATGTCCCTCTGCACGAACGGACAAAGAGATATACACGTGCCCTTTTCCTTATCCTACTGCACCGATGAAACGAAGATCACCAGATTCTGTTATCCTCATATCGAGCCGCACGATGTATGCCACTCCATAATCCATCAGTATCTTGACATCAGCATAATACTCCTCTTTTTCAGGGTTGCAGCAAACCTTCTTCACTTTCATCGACTTGATTCGGGAAAGTTTCGGTGTCATGTCATAGTAGCCCTTCTTGACGTTTCCGCTCAGAAACTCAGCCACAAACTGCTCCGTGCGACCTTCGAGGAAGTCGTCATGCTGTTCTGCCACATAACTGGGGTCAAAGAAACCTAATGTGCCTTTCAGATTCCCCTCCATCAGTGTAGAGATGAAACCATTGGCAATTCCCTTGACCGTGCTTTTTGTGCATTTCTGTGCATTGACACAAACACATGCCATCATCATGGCAATGAAAAGGAGACCCAACTTTTTCATATTCAAAAAGGATTATAATTCGTCGCTGATGTCAAAACCCTCCAAGTCAATCTCACTGCTGTCTATCTCATCGCCAAACATGTCCTCATCATCCATCACGGAAGAAGAAGTATCTACGATGGGATTGCGTGCAAACATCTCGTCGAAGTCCAACGTCTGTGCAGGAGGTTCGCCTATAGAACGGGTAATCTTCCCTTCTTTCAGATTCTTGCCCGTCTTTATTCCAGACAGTTCGATGAAGAACACACGGTCAGCCAGCGGGTCGAACGTATAGAGCAGATGCTGTTTCTCATCCTCCAGAAACTGACTCAGTTCTGTTTCTGCCATGATATAACTATCTTCATCAGCATCGGTGTCCATCTCCTCCAGCGTAATCTCCTGCCCCTTTTCCCATCCGTTCTCGCAGATGGTGAACGAAGTCAGTTGATTATCTTCATAACCACATGACTCAAGTATCAATTTGTGCAGTTCCAGGAACTTTGCGTCTGCATCTATCTGGATTTCACGCATGAAGCCTTCCGCTTCATCTGAGATGATGATAAATCTGTATATCATGAGAATTAGGAGTTAGGCTAATGCGATGCTTACACACCGCATGGCAGGTAACTTGGATTTTTCACTCTTCACTTTTCACTGTCAACTGTTAATCAGCGAATAATACCGCGTTGAGAGTTGGAAACGAAATCGATGATGTATTCAATTTCCTCGCTCATGGGCACTTCTTTTCGTATGGCTTCAACTGCCTCGTTCACAGTCAGGTTACACTGGTAAATCAGACGATAGGCATGGCTGATATTGTCAATCACCTCGCGACTGAAACCACGACGACGCAAGCCGATGATGTTCAATCCTGCATATTCAACGGGTTCACGTCCAGCCATCACAAACGGGGGGATGTCCTTGCTGGTGCGTGTGCCACCCTGCACCATCACATAGCCACCAATGCGGCAGAACTGGTGAACGAGCACAACTGCAGAGATGATGGCATTGTCATCGACGATGACCTCGCCTGCCAACTTGGTGGAGTTGCCCATGATGATGCCGCTGCCGAACACACAGTCGTGAGCGATGTGGGCATTCTCCATGATGAGGTTGTTGCTGCCCACAATGGTCTTGCCCTTGCTGGCAGTGCCGCGATGGATGGTCACGTTCTCACGTATCTTATTGTTGTCGCCAATCTCCACCGTGGTTTCCTCGCCCCTGAATTTCAGGTCTTGAGGAACAGCACCAATCACCGCACCCGGAAAGAGTGTATTGCCACTCCCCATGTGGGTTCCTGAAAGCAGCGTCACGCTGTTCATCAGCACATTGTTATCTCCTATCGTCACATTCTTGTCAACGAAACAGAAAGGACCAATCTCACAGTTCTCACCAATTTTTGCCTCTGGGTCGATAAACGCTAAAGGACTTATCTTTGCCATCTTATTTTTATTTACAATTTTACAATTGACAATTGACCATTTATTTGACAATGCAGTTATTATGTTATTTTCTTGCCGAAAGAATGAACATGAAGCATCCACTCAAGCGGAAATGAATGGTAAATGGTCAAATGGTAAATATCATTATTTGTTCTTTACAATCTGTGCTGTAAATTCTGCCTCGGCTACAATGGTGTCGCCCACAAAGACCAGACCTGCCATGGTGGCAATGCCTCTGCGCAGCGGGCCCATCATCTTCACCTTGAAAATCAGCGTGTCGCCCGGCACCACCTTGCGGCGGAACTTCACATTGTCTATCTTCAGGAAGTAGGTTGACCAGCGTTCGGGCTCCTCCACATTGCTCAGCACCAGCAAGCCACCTGCCTGTGCCATCGCCTCCACAATCAAGACGCCTGGCATCACGGGTTCCTGCGGGAAGTGTCCCGTGAAGAAAGGCTCATTGCTGGTCACGTTCTTCACTGCCACGATCTCGGTGTCATCCACAGCGATGACCTTGTCCACCAACTGCATCGGATAGCGGTGGGGGAGCAAGTGACGAATCTTGTTCACATCCATCAGCGGCTCGCTGTTCGGATCGTAGGCAGGACACTGCACCTCATGCTTCTTGATGTCTTTCTTTATCGCACGCGCGAACTTATTATTTATAGTATGCCCAGGTTTCGTGGCGATGACACGTCCGAGGATGGGTTTGCCCACCAGGGCGAGGTCGCCGATGATGTCGAGCAGTTTGTGACGTGCAGTCTCGTTGTCCCATGTGAGGGGCTTGTGGTTGATGTATCCCAGACGGGTGGCATCCATGCGTGGGATGCCCAGCGTGTCGGCAAGTTTGTCATAACGCTCCTGCGGCAGTTCCAGTTCATAAATCACGATGGCATTGTCGAGGTCGCCGCCCTTGATCAGTCCCAGATTCAGCAGAGGTTCAATCTCGCGGACAAAAACGAATGTGCGTGCCGATGCAATCTCAGCAGGGAAATCTTCGATATTGTCGAGATTGGCAAACTGGTTGTCGAGGATTTTCGAATCGAAGGCAATCTGTGCATTCACGCAGAAATGGTCATCGGGGAGGAGAATCAGGTGTTCTCCATTCTCTCCCCTGATTTCCATCTTGTGCTTCACCACATAGAAATCCTTCTTGGCAGCCTGTTCCTGAAGCCCCACTTTCTGTATCTCCTCCACAAAGGGAAGTGCACTGCCGTCAAGAATGGGCATCTCTGGACCATCCAACTGAATGAGGCAGTTGTCGATGCCACAGGCATAGAGCGCTGCCATTGCGTGTTCGATGGTGCTTATCTTGATGTCGCCTTTCACAAGAACGGTGCCACGTTGTGTGTCACCTACCAAGTCAGCATTGCAATCGATGATTGGCTGACCCTCAATATCTGTTCTTTGAATCTTGTATCCGTGGTTCTCTTCCGCAGGATTGAACACAGCCGTGATAAACTGGCCTGTGTGCAGCCCCTTACCTTTCAGAGTAAATGCCTCTTTCAGGGTCTGTTGATTTTGCATTATTTGTTGTTTTTGAGTTCTTCAATTTCCTTCTTCAGCGCTGCCACTTCCTTGAGCAAATCAGGAAGCGAATTGAGCGCAGCCATGTTCTTGGCGAACTTTCTGTGCTCCACAGCCGGATAGCCCATCAGGGTGACGCCACCCTTCTTGGCAAGATTGCCACCCGCCAAACCTGCCTGAGCACCCATCGTCGTGCGGTCACCCACTTTCAAGTGTCCGGCAATGCCCACCTGTCCGGCAAACACGCACCATTCACCCACTTTCGAACTACCAGCCACACCCACTTGCGCCGACATGACGGTATTCTGCCCCACTTCCACGTTGTGCGCTATCTGCACGAGGTTGTCCAGTTTCACGCCCTTGCGGATGATGGTAGAGCCCATCGTGGAGCGGTCGATGCACGTGTTGGCTCCGATTTCCACATTGTCCTCGATGGTCACGATGCCAATCTGCGGAATCTTGTCGTAACCGTTCGGAGTGGGTGCAAAGCCAAATCCGTCAGCACCAATCACACAACCTGCATGCAGGATGCAGTTGCTGCCCACCTTGCAGTCGTGATAAATCACCGCATTGCTGTAAATCTCCGTGTTGCTGCCCACCTTCACATTAGGACCTATCGTGGCATGCGGATGAATCACCACACCGTCACCAATCTCCACGTTCTCACCAATCGCCACAAACGGACCGATGTAGCAGTCCTTACCAATCTTTGCGGTCTTGTCAATGAATGCCAACGAGTCAATGCCCACACGCTTCTGCTGCATGCTCTGATAAAGTTGCAACAATTTTGCCACTGATTCATAAGCATTCTCCACGCGAATCAACGTAGCCTTCACTTCGCGAGAAGGCTGAAAATCTTTATTTACGAGCACGACAGTGGACTTCGTCTCATAAATATATTCTTCGTATTGGGGATTGGCAAGAAAAGAGAGAGCCCCCTCAACACCTTCTTCAATCTTGGCGAAAGTGCCAATCGTCACATTACAATCACCCTCTACAGTTCCACCTGTAAAATCTGCTATTTGTTGTGCAGTAAAAACCATTTATTGTTTTTTTAGTACGTAATATGTTTGCAAATTTATGACAAATTTCCGACATAACGGCAATTTCTCCCAATTTTTCACTACCTTTGCAGCATAAAACATACAAATAGATAAAAAAAGTTCAAAAAATGACGATTGACAACAACCAAAGGTACATGATGCGTGGTGTGAGCGCAGCCAAAGAAGACGTGCATAACGCCATCAAAAATATCGACAAGGGAATCTTTCCCCAGGCGTTCTGCAAAATCATTCCTGACATCCTCGGAGGCGACCCCGACTACTGCAACATCATGCATGCGGATGGGGCAGGCACCAAGTCGAGCCTTGCCTACATGTACTGGAAAGAGACGGGCGATCTCTCGGTGTGGAAAGGCATCGCACAGGATGCGCTCATCATGAACACCGACGACCTGCTGTGTGTGGGTGCCGTAGATAACATCCTCGTTTCCAGCACGATTGGGCGCAACAAGATGCTCATTCCGGGCGAGGTGATTTCAGCCATCATCAACGGCACAGACGAGTTGCTCGCCGAGATGCGCAAGATGGGCATCGGCATCTATGCCACGGGCGGCGAGACGGCAGACGTGGGCGACCTCGTGCGCACCATCATTGTCGATAGCACCGTCACCTGCCGCATGAAGCGCAGCGATGTCATCAACAACGCCAACATCCGTCCGGGCGATGTGATTGTGGGCTTATCTTCCTGCGGACAAGCCACCTACGAAAAGGAGTACAACGGCGGCATGGGCAGCAACGGACTCACCTCCGCACGCCACGATGTCTTCGCCAAATATCTGGCGGAGAAATACCCCGAATCCTACGACAAGGCAGTGCCTGACGAACTCGTCTATTCAGGTTCCTACCAACTGACCGACCCCGTGGAGGGCGCTCCCGTCAATGCCGGCAAACTCGTCCTCTCCCCCACCCGCACCTATGCTCCAGTGGTGAAGAAACTGCTCGACGAGATGCGTCAGGACATCCACGGCATGGTGCACTGCACAGGTGGCGCACAGACGAAAGTGCTCCACTTTGTGGGCGACAACTGCCGTGTCGTCAAAGACAATATGTTCCCCGTTCCTCCCCTCTTCAAGGCGATTGCCAAAGAGTCCGGCACCGACTGGGCAGAGATGTACAAGGTCTTCAACATGGGACACCGCCTCGAAGTCTATCTCTCCCCCGAAAATGCCGACAAGGTCATCGCCATCAGCAAGTCGTTCAACATTGACGCACAGGTGGTTGGACACATCGAGGAAGGAAAGAAGTCACTGACCATCAAGAGCGAGTTCGGCACATTCGACTACGAATAATAAAACTCGAATTTATCTTAAAACAACGAATTTCACTTAAAACAACGAATTTCACGAATTAAACGAATTTTTTATTCAACTTTCGAAAGCCATAAAACCACAGATTACGCAGATCACACAGATTTTTCCCGCTTATGGATAAGCCTATTACACAGATTCTTCTTGATTACACAGATTAGAGCCGTGGGCGGCTCTTGTAAGCAACCAGATGGGGTTTTCAGAAGGAAAGCCATCTGTGTAATCTGTCAAAATCCATTTCTCTGAAAATCTGTGAGATCCGTGTAATCTGTGGTGAAGAGAACACCCTCAAGTTGAATAAAAAATTCGTCTAATTCGTGAAATTCGTAGTTAAGATAAATTCATAAGTAGCCGTTCAAATTTATTTTATAAGATTGACGTTTATATTGACGAGCATTCACGTCTAATAAAACATTGAAAATCTTTGTTTTCACACGTCAATCTCCGTCAATTCACACGTCAATCTTCATCAATTTTTATATAAAGTTATTTTT
>CAJOLW010000034.1 GCA_905235525.1 uncultured Bacteroidaceae bacterium | reverse complement strand
AGCCGCTTACTGCTTCTTCCCAAAGAAACCATGCATTGCATGTGAAAGAGTTGTGGACACACAACTTGCACTGTTTTGAATTCGTCGAACTCACGTTAAATTATATTGGTGCTCAAACTCATCGGAGTGACATGTTGGGGTAGGGGGAGCATACAAAAAAGGCGCACCTGACGGGGATGTCAGGTGCGCCTTTATTTATTCAGTCTTGTTGTCTGATGTTACTTGCAGGGGATGTCTTCAATGCGCTGCTGATGACGACCTCCTGCAAATTCTGTATTGAAGAACTCGTCGAGACATTGGCGGCATACGTCTTCGCTGATAAAACGACCGGGAAAGACGATGACGTTGGCATTGTTGTGCTCACGGATGAGGTGGGCGATCTCTGGCTGCCAAACAAGGCCTGCACGGATGCTCTGGTGCTTGGTCATGGAGATGCCTTCGCCCGAACCGCACATGGCAATGCCGTGCTCCACCTCGCCAGCCTCTATGCCTTCTGCCAACTTGTGGCCATAGGTGGCATAGTTACAACTGTCTTCGGTATAAGTGCCGTAGTCCTTATATTCAATGCCCTTCTCCTCCAAGTAGTTCTTGACGAATTGCTTGAGAGGAAAAGCGGCATGATCAGATGCGATACCAATGGGAATCATTAGAACAGTTTATTTACTTGTGCGTAAACGTTTTCTGCGGTGTAGCCGAGTTTCTCGTCAAGCACTTTGTAAGGAGCAGAGAAGCCGAAAGACTCGAGACCCCAGATAGTGCCTTCTGCCTCAGGCACGAGACCGAGGAGGTTCACTGGCAGACCTGCGGTGAGACCAAACTTCTTCACGCCCTGTGGGAGAACGCTCTGCTGGTACTCCTTAGACTGCTGACGGAAGAGACCCTCGGATGGAACACTGACAATGCGAACCTTCTTGCCATCCTTGCGGAGAAGTTCTGCACCAGCCACGAGGGTAGATACCTCAGAACCTGTAGCCACGAGGATAACATCTGGGTTCTCGTCTGAACCAGCCACGATGTAGCCACCCTTGGCTGCCTGGCAGTAGTCGTTGCCTGCTGGCAGGTTGTTGATGTTCTGACGAGAGAGGATGAGAGCAGATGGGGTAGCCATGTTCTCCATCGCGAGTGCCCATGCTGCAGTGGTCTCCTGTGCGTCGGCTGGACGGAGAACGAGCACTGATGGTTTGCCAGAGTGGTTCTTCAGTTTCTCCATGAGACGAATCTGTGCCTCCTGCTCAACTGGCTCGTGAGTAGGACCGTCTTCGCCCACGCGGAAGGCGTCGTGAGTCCAGATGAACTTCACGGGGAGTTCCATGAGGGCTGCCATACGAACGGCTGGCTTCATGTAGTCAGAGAATACGAAGAAGGTACCGCACGCTGGGATGACACCTCCGTGGAGAGCCATACCGATGCAGCAGCAAGCCATGGTCAACTCTGCTACACCTGCCTGGAAGAAAGCACCTGAGAAGTCACCCTTCGTGAAGGCGTGAGTCTTCTTGAGGAAGCCGTCTGTCTTGTCTGAGTTGGAAAGGTCGGCAGAAGCACAAATCATGTTTGGAACCTGCTCTGCGAGAACTGACAGACAGGCTGCAGATGCGGAACGAGTGGCATCGTTGTCTTTCTGCACACACTTGCTCCAGTCAATCTTTGGAGCCTTGCCGCTGAACCAGTCTGCCTGCTGAGCAGCCTTCTCTGGGTTGGCAGCAGCCCATGCCTTCTCCTCAGCATAACGCTCTGCACAGATGGCTTCGAGTTCCTTGGCGCGGTTGGCATAGAGTTCCTTCACGTCGTCGAAAATCTGGAATGGGTTCTCTGGGTCACCACCGAGGTTCTTCACGGTGTTGATGTAGGCGTCGCCACCGAGAGGAGCACCGTGAGTCTTGCAGTTAGCCTCGTAAGAAGTGCCGTCAGCCTTGAGGGCACCCTTACCCATGATGCACTTACCGATGATGAGGGTTGGCTTGCCTTCCACCTTCTGAGCCTTGTCGAGAGCGGCACGAATCTGTGCAGCGTCGTTACCTACGATTTCAATTACTTCCCAACCGAGAGCACGATACTTAGCAGCAGTATCTTCTGTCATAACTTCCTTAGTCTCAGTAGAAAGTTGAATATCGTTAGAGTCATAGAACATGATGAGGTTGTCGAGACCGAGAACGGCTGCGATACGTGCACCGCCCTGTGAAATCTCTTCCTGCACACCACCATCAGAGATGTAAGCGTAGATAGTCTCCTTGGCGAAAGTGGGGTTGCCTGTGTGAGCAGCCAAGAACTTGGCAGCGATGGCAGCACCGATGGCGAACACGTGACCCTGACCAAGAGGACCTGATGTGTTCTCAATGCCACGAGCAATCTCGAACTCTGGGTGACCCGTAGTAGGAGAACCCCACTGACGGAGTTGTGCCAACTCTTCGAGCGAGAACTTACCGATGAGGCAAAGTTGAGAGTAGAGCATTGGAGCCATGTGACCAGGGTCGAGGAAGAAACGGTCGCGCCCAACCCATTCTGGGTTCTTGGGGTCGTATTTCAGATACTCAGAATACAAAACATTGATGAAGTCGGCACCGCCCATTGCACCACCTGGGTGACCAGACTTAGCCTTTTCTACTGCCGATGCAGCAAGGATACGGATGTTGTCTGCTGCATGATTCAGAACTTGAATTGAATTTGCCATAATTTATTTAGAATTTAAGAATCGAAGAATCGAAAAATTGAAGTTTGGGCATATTTTTTGTTCAGATAAGCCGTATGGCAACTTCAATTTTTCAATTCTTTCATTTTTCAATTTTTATTATCAACAGCTGCTTGCTCAATGGCAAGACCCTTCTTGTAGTTCTCGATGTAGGCGTTGAAACCAGCCACATCTTCTGGAGTGGGCATGATTTCTTCACCAGCGTTGCCTGCAAAGACAACTTGGTCGAGATAGTCGGCAAGAGAGAGTTTCTTGTCATTGTTCACTGCGTATGCTGCAAGGAGCGCCATGCCCCATGGTCCACCTTCTCCTGCTGTCTCCATGACGGAAATAGGGGAGTTGAGGGCTGCTGCAAGCATTTTCTGACCTACACCCTTGGTGGTGAAATAGCCACCATGGCCCATGATACGATCTACTTTCACATGCTCCTCGTTGAACAGTACATCGTTGCCGATCTTCAACACGCCAATGGCACCATAGAGGTGTGCACGCATGAAGTTGGCAAGGTTGAACTTGTCATTGGCTGAACGCACGAAAAGTGGACGGCCATCGGCGAGACCTGTCACAGGCTCACCTGACACATAGTTGTAGGAGAGGATGCCACCACAATCTCCATCACCCTTGAGAGCGGAGTTGAAGAGGTTGGTGTAGAGTTGGTTCATGTCAACAGGCATGCCCATCAGTTCTTGGAACTCCTTGAAGATCTTCACCCATGCGTTGATGTCACTGGTGCAGTTGTTGCAGTGTACCATCGCCACGAGTGAACCATCTGGTGTGGTCACCATGTCAATCATCTCGTAGGGCTTGGAGAGTTCTTTCTCCAACACTATCATAGAGAAGGAAGAGGTGCCTGCTGACACGTTGCCTGTGCGCTGTTTGACAGCGTTCGTTGCCACCATACCAGTACCTGCATCACCTTCTGGAGGACAAACAGGAATGCCTGGCTTCAGGTGGCCGGAAACGTCAATACGGCTGGCGCCTTCAGGTGTGAGGAATCCAGCGTTCTCGCCTGCATTGAGTGACTTGGGAAGGATGTCGAGCAATTTCCAACCGAAACCTCTTGGCTCGATGAGTTTGTCAAACTTCTCCACCATTGTGGCGTCGTAAGTCTTGGTCTTGGGGTCAACAGGAATCATGCCTGATGCATCGCCCACACCTAGCACCTTTTGACCTGTAATCTGCCAATGGATGTAGCCGGCAAGGGTCGTGAGGAACTCAATGTCCTTCACGTGCTCCTCGTTGTCAAGGATGGCTTCATAGAGGTGTGAGATACTCCAACGGAGAGGAATGTTATAGTTGAACAACTTGGAGAGTTCCGCAGCAGCCTTACCCGTGTTGGTGTTGCGCCATGTACGGAACGGAACAAGAATGTTGTTACCCTTAAAAGGCATATATCCGTGCATCATGGCACTAACTCCAATGGCAGCAAGGGTCTCGATTTGTATTGTTCGAGAACATTTTTGCGGAGTTGTGCATAACAATCCTGTAAACCGTACCAGATTGCCTCAGTGCTGTAAGTCCAAAGACCATCCACCAACTGGTTCTCCCAGGTGTGGCTGCCCTGTGCAATAGGCTTGTTTTCCTCGTCAATGAGGACAGCCTTGATGCGGGTAGATCCAAACTCGATACCGAGAATGGCTTTACCTGATTCTATGGTTTGTTTTGCAGTCATAAATCTTAATGAGGAGTGAGGAATGAGGAATGAGGAATTGCCATGCGGCTTGTTCCTAATGAGGATGCCAACTGGATAGCCAATTCCTCATTCCTAATTCCTAATTATTTTACTTCAGTGCTTTGTTCAACATGTAGTACACCTCGTTCATTTGGAGGTCGTGCTTGAACTCGCTGATGGTGGTGTTCTTGTTAATCTTCACATATTCGATGCCAAGCATCTCAGCGAAGTCCTCCCAATACTCTTCGGTGATGTCGTATGAGAAGGCGCTGTGGTGTGTGCCACCTGCGAGAATCCATGCACCAGCACCAATTTCGAAGGTTGGCTGTGGCACCCAAAGAGCGGATGCAACTGGAAGTTTTGGCATGGGCTTTGGCTCAATGCACTCCACCTCCTGAGAGATGAGACGGAAGCGGTTGCCAAGGTCAACGACAGTTGCCTTGATGCCACGACCCACTTTTGAAGTGAACACGAGGCGGGCTGTCTGCTGCTTGCGGATACCGATGCCAAGGAAGTGAACTTCGAGTTTGGGCTTGTCGGTAGCGATGAGCGGACAAATCTCGAGCATGTGGCTCTGGAGGCAAGAAGAACGGTCGCCAGCGAAGTTGAGGGTGTAGTCCTCGAGGAAGGAACAACCTGTAGGCAGCCCCTGAGAGATGACCCAAAGTGTGCGATAGAGGCAAGCGGTCTTCCAGTCACCTTCTGCACCGAAACCATAACCTTCTTCCATGAGACGCTGTGAAGCGAGACCTGGAATCTGGTCAAAACCTACGAAGTTAGGATCGTTGATGTCGGCATCGCCGAGGTCATCGAAGTTGGTCGTGAAGGCTGTAGCACCCTCGTCCTTCAACACGCGGCGAAGTGCGATTTCAGCCTTGGCAGCATTCTTCACCTTCTCCCAATATACCTGTTCGCCGCTCTCGTCAATCTTGATGGTGTAGAGTTTCTTGTATTCCTCAACGAGTGCATCTGCCTCAGCGTCAGTCACCTGCTTGAAGTACTCCATGAGAGAAGAAACAGGGTAGTAGTCAACATGATAGCCGAGACGCTGCTCGAACTCTACACGGTCACCATCTGTTACAGCCACGTTGTTCATGTTCATACCGAACATCAAGCAACGCACGTTCTTGGCGTCAGCAACACCTGCTGCCACACGTGCCCATACAGCAATCTGCTTCTGAGCAGCCTCGTCCTTCCAATAACCGCAAACCACCTTGCGAGGAACACGCATGCGAGTGCAGATGTGACCGAATTCGATGTCACCATGAGCAGACTGGTTGAGGTTCATGAAGTCCATGTCAATTTCGCTCCATGGAATCTCGGCGTTGTACTGCGTGTGGAAGTGGAGGAGAGGCTTCTGCAAATCCTGCAAGCCCTTAATCCACATCTTGGCTGGTGAGAAAGTGTGCATCCATGTGATGACGCCCACGCACTTGTCGTCGTTGTTGGCTGCTTTCATCACATCTTCCACTTCTTTAGAAGAGTTGGCTGTACCTTTATATACTACCTTAATAGGGATAAGACCACCCTCATTAAGACCTGCTACCATTTCCTTTGAGTGAGCGTCAACTTGTACGACTGCGTCACCACCGTAGAGCAACTGTGCACCAGTCACCCACCATAATTCCAAATTTTCGAATGCCATAATTGAATGTTTTTAGAGTTATTATTTTTATTTGTATGATTCTACTTATTTGCCGTACTCGAGGGGTACACAGCATCGTACCCGAGGGGTACACCATGCCGTACCCGAGGGGTACGCTTTTCTTTTTAATTATATCGCTCCCGGAACTTAATGTTTCTGTCCCTTCTGTCCGTAATAGGCATTAGGACCATGCTTACGGTTGTAGTGCTTTTCAATCAGAAGTGGATTCATGGTCAAATCGGGATTGACAGAGAAGGCAACAAATGCCATCTTGGCACATTGTTCCATCACCTTGGCATTATAGACCGCGTTGTCTGGCGATGTGCCCCATGAGAAAGGACCGTGATTCTTCACCAGCACGGCAGGTGTGTGGTCTGGGTTAATCTTGCGGATGTTAAGGATTTCGTCAACGATGACATTGCCTGTTTCCAACTCATATTGACCCTCGACCTCTTCTTTTGTCATGTCACGAGTGCAAGGGATTGCCTTATAGAAGTAATCTGCGTGTGTAGTGCCAATATTGGGGATGTCCTTGCCTGCCTGAGCAAAAGCGGTGGCATAAGTGGAGTGAGTGTGCACAACTCCCTGAATATTGGGGAATGCCTTATAAAGTACAAGGTGGGTAGGGGTGTCGGAAGAAGGATTGAGATCACCTTCCACAACTTTTCCGCTCTCCAAATCAACGACCACCATATCGCTTGCCTTCATTTCGTCATAACTTACTCCAGAAGGTTTGATGACTACAAGTCCTTTTTCGCGGTCAATGCCTGACACGTTACCCCATGTGAAGATAACAAGACCTTGTTTCACCAAATCAAGATTTGCCTTAAATACTTTTTCTTTTAATTCTTCTAACATGATATTTCTGTTTTTTTATGATCGTTTATTGTGTATTTTTTGTCATTTGAATTTATATAATGTGGCTCCTCGGCGTGAAGAACGATCTATCATGCCAGTTGCTTGAATATAGTCTTTTTCGGCGATAGCACGGCGAAAGTTTCGTTTGTCTATCGATGTGCCAAGAATGCTCTCATATAATGTCTGAAGCAGACTCAGCGTAAAATACCTTGGCAGCAAATTGCAGCCAATGGGTTCGTTTTTGATGGTTTCGCCAATCATGCGGCGTGCTTTCTGCACCATGTCATTATGGTCGAAGCAGAGCCTTGGCATATGATCGACATCCATCCATTGAGTGTTATGGATGTCGGAAAGATGGGAGTCGTAGTTATCTACGTTGATGAGCGCGTAATAAACAATACTGATCACTCTCTCGCCTGGGTCGCGCTTCACTTCACCATAGGCGGAAAGTTGTTGCATATATACGTTGTCGAGTCCTGTAAATTCCTTCAGTATGCGCTGAGCGGAGGAATCCACGCTTTCGTTAGTTTGAACAAAGCCTCCAATCAGTGACAACTCACCAAGCCCTGGTTCGTAGGGACGCTGATGAATCAGCACCTTCAGACGTCCGTCCTTGAATCCGAAGATGATGCAATCGACGGAAACGTAGAACTTAGGGTATGATGTGTAAGCAGTCATTGATTGGAGGCTTTTATAATATTAATGTGTCAGACTGATTTCCCGATTACCACAGAACAACATACAAGATGGTGAGGATGACGATCACGCCAATAGCACCAATGTTGAAAATGCGGTCGGTGTGGAAAATGTTCAGGTCGATTGGAACCAACTTCGGATCCTGTACCTTATCTTTTGCATTAGAACGCAGGTAAAGACCGATGGTACCCGTGATGGCAGCAAAGAAGATCATTGCGCCCTCGAAACCGTAAATGTGCAAGGTGTCGTTGAAGAAACCTGCGATAGCGAGCACTAATGAAACGACTGCAACACAGAACATGATAGTGCTCCATCGCATCATCGTCTTTACGCTGTCTGCATCAAGTGTGTCAGCAGGAACTGCCTTCTTGCTTGAGAGGGAAATCCATACAAAGAGAATGACCAGTGTGATGAACACAACACCTGAACGAATCAAGAATGGCATCTCAGGGAAGGCGAACTTGTAGATAATGGAGAACGCGAAGGTACCGATGGCACATACAACAGCGGCTGTGCCACTTGAGCGCTTCCACAACAGACCAAGACCGAAGATAACCACAACGCCTGGATAAACGAACGCAGAATATTCCTGAATGAACTGGAATGCCTGGTCAATACCACCCATCAATGGGTAAACAGCGATCAGGGCGATAATCAGTGCGCAAACAGAAGTGAGACGACCAACGTTCACGAGTTTCTTCTCCGAAGCATTCTTGTTGATGAACTGCTTGTAAACATCCATCGTGAAGAGGGTAGAGGTAGAGTTGAACATAGATGCCAATGAAGAAATCACGGCAGCAGCCAATGCAGCAAAACTCAAACCCTTGACAGCAGTTGGTGTGAAGTTGCGAATCAGATATGGATATGCATCGTCTGAACGAGTGATGGCACCAGCCAGTTGCTGACGCAAATCCTCACATTCAGGAGCGTTCATGATATAGAATGCACAAACACCTGGGATACATACAATGAATGGAATCAAAATCTTCAGGAAGGCAGCGAATACCATACCCTTCTTTGCCTCGTCAAGAGACTTGGCAGCCAAACCCTTCTGGATGATGTACTGGTTGAAGCCCCAGTAGCCGAGGTTGGTCAACCACAGAGCACCAAAGATCAGTACAATACCAGGATTGGTGAAGAATGGGTCTTCTTTCTGTACGGTGTTGCCTGCACCATCCACTACACCATTGATGACTGGATAAAGTTCTTCATTTCGAGTAACGACCAGATTGAAGTGTTTGTCACCATCTATGGATGCAAGATAGTCTTTGATGTGTATCAGAGCATCCCAGGCATTTCCCAAGCCCATCTCGTTTCCAATGACAGAAAGGGCTGCATAAGCAGTGAGCAGACCACCACCCACGAGGAATGTTACCTGCATCACGTCGGTCCAAGCCACAGAAGCCAGACCTCCGTAGATGGAGTAGATACCAGCGATGAGGAAGAGGCTAAGGATAATCACCATACGAACCTGATCAATCTCCATACCTGCCACCATGATGGTCATGTCGGTAGGCAGACCAAGAATCTGTTGGATTGCCAAAGCGCCCAACCATGCCACTGAAGTTAAATTGACGAAGACATAGAGGAACAGCCAAAGCAGTGAGAAGGCGAATCCCACTCCCCAGTTGTAACGCTCACGCAAGAACTGAGGAATTGTGAAGATTTTCTTCTCAATCATCAGTGGCAGCAGGAACTTACCTACTACAAGCAGCGTAGCAGCAGCCATCAACTCGTAAGCAGCCTGTGCGATACCTGATGCGTAAGCCGAACCTGACATACCGATGAATTGTTCGGCTGAAATGTTAGCAGCAATGAGCGATGCACCCACAGCCCACCATGTCAATGTGTTACCAGCCAAGAAATAGTCAGTCGATGATTTCTCCTCACCTTTCTTGCTGCGAGACAGGAACAGTCCCATGCTGACAAGAATGATGATGTACACAACAAAGACAAGATAGTCAACCATCTCAAAGCCATTGTTGCTTAATGCGTCAAAAATTTTTTCCATGTTTGATTTTGCTTTGATTATTATTTAGAATGATTAATATTTACAATAGAAGGAAAAGAACTTGCGCAGACGTTGCGTAGAAAGTCCTTTTCCTTGTTAAATTTTATTTCTCTACAGAAAATGCATACTTGCAATATGATTTGTATGGCTTCTCTGGAGAAACGAATGGGTTGCTGTTTTCCCAACCTGGCATCATGCACTTGTTGGGTGAGTCTGGATATTTCTGACTCTCAAGGCAGACTGCGCAATGCTTCTGATACATGATGCCACCCTTACCAGGACGAGTGCCGTCTTGGAAGTTAGCAGTGTACACTTGCACACCTGGCTCGTTTGTGTACATGTCCATCTTAATACCAGAACGTGGGTCACTCATAGTGATGCACACAGCCTTCTTGTCACCCTTTGTGTTCAAACACCAGTTGTGGTCGTAACCACCACCCACTGATTCCATTTCTGGATCTTTCTTTTCAAAGTCAGCGCCAATTGCTTTAGGGGTGCGGAAGTCAAAGACTGTTCCCTCTACTGAACGAATCTCTCCTGTAGGAATGAGATTGTCATCGCCAGGCGTGTAACTGTCAGCATTGATGTAAAGGATTGACTCGTCAATGGTGTTGTTCAGGTCACCCGACAGGTTGAAATAGGTGTGGTTTGTCATGTTCAGCACTGTTGGCCCGTCTGTGACTCCATCATAACTAATGACGATTTCATTATTATCTGTCAGTTTGAAATCTACTGTAGCCACCACTTCGGATGGGAACTGGTTGTCGCCGTCTGGAGATGTAATCTGAAGGGCTAATGACTGTGGAGTGGCCTCAACCTCGTCATAAACTTGGTATTGCCAACCAGTGTAACCCCCATGCAGGCAGGCAACACCGTTATTGTTTTTCGGCAATGTCACCTTCTTTCCATCGTAGGTGTATTCACCGTTGTTGATACGGTTAGCATAACGACCTACAGAACAACCGAAGTCTGTTTCGTAGTTCCATGGGAAATAGTTCTCAATCTTGTCGAAACCACATGCGACATCGACCAGTTGCCCATCTTTGTTGGGAACCATGATGCTCACAATACGGGCACCAAAATTCGTGATGCACACTTCCATCCCATTCTTGTTGGTCAAGGTGTAAAGTTTGACATCTTTGGCATTTTCAGGATTTGCCTTGAACTGTCCTGCTTCTGCATCGTAAGCAACTGCGATACAAGTGTCAAAATCTGCAGGATTAATACCAGACTTGGTTAGTTGAACCTCGGGTGCAGAATTGCACGCACAAAGGAGCGTTGTGGCCACAACACTTCCTGTCAAAATCGTTTTAAGATTTCTCATAATTTTGGTTAGAAAAATGATTTGTTTATAAACTGTCCGCCAAAGGTACGGCTTTTTTGTGTGTTGCAGCAGTTGAAAAACATGTTATTGAACATAAAATGCCCTTTTGGTGTGTTTTTGACACTTTTTTGTGCATTTTAAGGTTGTGAGAAAGTGTGTGGAGGTCTTTTTGTAGGGCTGGAAAACAGTTTCTTTATCGATAGAAAAAAGAGAGAGGGGCAGGATTGTACACGTGCCCCTCTCTCTTATGAAAGGAAATGAAAAGCCATGAATTGTCAACAGAGTTTGCGTGCTCCGTCCCCAATCACCACGTCAATGACAATAGGTTTTTTACCGTATTTCTCTTGAAATTTGGTGACGGCTGTTTTGACAAAGTTGTCATAAAGTTCGTCGGCTACGAGGTTGATGGTGCAACCGCCGAAACCTCCACCCATGATACGGGAACCTGTGACAGAGCAGTCTTGAGCGATATCGTTGAGAAAATCAAGTTCTTCGCAAGACACCTCATACTCCTTGCTAAGTCCGTGATGGGTCTCATACATCTTCTGACCAACGGTCTCGTAGTCACCCTTCTCGAGAGCATCGCAAACTGCCAACACGCGGTCTTTTTCACCCAGCACAAAAGTGGCGCGTTTGAGGTCTTCGGCAGACACCTTCCCTGAAATCTCTTTGAGTTCCTCCCATGTGGCTTCACGAAGGGTGGTGATTTCTTTTTCAGGGTGGAGTTCCTTGATGGCCTTCACGCAGTTTTCACATGACTGGCGTCGCTCATTGTAGGGAGAACCTACAAGTTCGTGTTTTACGCAGGAGTTGATGAGTACAAGTTTGTAACCTTTTGGTCTCCAATGATAGTACTGGTATTCTCCAGAGCGGCAGTCGAGACGCATGAGGTTGCCTTTCTTCCCAAAGATGGAGGCAAACTGATCCATGATTCCACAATTCACGCCGATGTATTTATGTTCTGTTGCCTGACCCACTTTAGCGAGAGACATCTTGTCAACTTTGTTGTTGCCAAAGAGGTCGTTAAGAGCGAATGCGAAGCAACTTTCAAGCGCGGCTGAAGATGACATTCCTGCACCGTTGGGAACATCACCCGCAAAGGCGGTGTCAAATCCCTGTACAGGCACTCCCAATGCCATCATCTCACGTACTACACCGAAGATATAGCGGAAGTGGCTGGCACGCGGTCCCTTTTCATCATCGATAGAGAATTCCGCGAAATCTTTCAGGTCAATAGAGTAGGCGCGGACAGAACGTGTACCGTTGGGACGGATTTCTGCTATAATGCCTTGTTCCACTGCTCCTGGAAACACAAACCCGCCGTTGTAATCGGTGTGTTCACCGATGAGGTTGATACGGCCAGGTGCTGCATACACGGAACCTGGTTCTCCACCAAGATGCTTGATGAATCGTGTGCGTACGTCATCTATTTTCAGTTTCATAGAACAGTGGTTTTATTGAACACCAAACTTGTAGATTGTCTTCTGTGTGTACTTCTCTCCTGGCTTCAGTACGGTGGAAGGGAAGTATGGACGGTTGGGGGAATCTGGGAAGTGCTGGCACTCGAAGCAGATAGCAGAACGGCGTGGTGCCGTGCAGCCCAACTGGATTGGGTTGCCTGATCCCCAGTTGTCTGTATAAACTTGCATTCCTGGTTCAGTGGTGTAGGTTTCGAGTGTGCGTCCAGATTTTGGATCGGTCAGGCGCACGGCGAAAGTGAGTTCTCCCACTTCTTTCTTGTTCAACACGAAGCAGTGATCGTAGCCATTACCGTTCTTGATTTGCTCGTCGTCAGCGTCGATGTCTTGGCCGACAGCCTTTGGGGTGCGGAAATCAAATGGAGTTTCAGCCACCTTGAGAATCTCACCGGTTGGAATGCATGTGTCATCAATAGGGATGAAGAAATCACCGTTCAGTTCCATGATTTGGTCTTCGATGCCAGGCGTTGGGTTGGCAATGCCCTGCAATGAGAAGTACGCATGGTGTGTCAGGTTGATGATGGTCTTCTTGTTGGTGGAAGCAAGATACTCGATGATGAGTTCATTGTCATCTGTCCATGTGAACTCAACGGAAATCTTCACTTCGCCAGAGAAACCTTCATGCCCGTATGGGAGAATGACATTGAGTGTCAAACTCTGGTCACCAGTTTGGAAAGCATCAAACACCTGTGCGTGAAGTCCGGTTGGACCACCATGAAGAGCGTTGGGCTCATTGTTGATGGCGAGTTGATATTCTTTTCCATTTAAAGTGAATCTTCCCTTTGCGATGCGGTTGCCAAAACGACCAATCAATGTGGAGAGGTATGCCTCTGGAGAATTGATGACGTCATCGATGTTGTCATGCCCTTGAATGACGTTGGCAACCTTGCCGTCCTTGTCGGGTACCATGATGGCAACGATGGCGCCGCCGTAGTTGGTGATTGATACTTCATAACCATCCTTGTTTACAAGGGTGTACAGGTCTGTTTTCTTGCCTTTCACTACCTTCTGGAAGTTTTCGGCTTTCAGACCACTCAATTTTGGTTGAATAGTGCTCATAGAAATATTATTTTAAGTGATGATTAATAATTCAGTTTTAGATTTCTCTTTGCAAATTAAATGAAAATAATTTAACTAAACGAACATTCTGCCAAATATTTTTCACTTTTTAGTTTTTTTGACAGAAAAAGGGGGGGGCATCCCCCTTTCTTCGTCTCTATTCCTTCATGGAAAGTAGATCTGCCACCACAAAACTGCTTCCACCCACATAGATGAAATCCTCTTTCTGGGCATCGGAAAGTGCCGCTTTGTAGGCTTGCGCCACGGTAGGGTAACTCTTTCCTTTTAGTCCATAGGCTGCTGCCTTTTGTTTGATTTCCTCATGGGGTAGGGCTCTTTTCACACTTGCTTGGCAGAAATAGTAAGTGGCGTGTTTTGGCATCATGGATAACACACCGCTGATGTCCTTGTCATTCACCATGCCAAACACTATACGCATGGGCGCGTGTACGTTATTTAATTGTCGGGCGATCCATCGGAAACCACCCACGTTGTGTCCTGTGTCGCACACGACTTTGGGTTCTTTCCTTAGGATTTGCCACCTGCCCATCAATCCTGTCATCTCGCACACATGAGCGAAGCCTGTACGGACATCACTCTCCGAGATGTGGAAGCCTTGTTCCTTCAGTTGGCTGACAGCACATAAGATGGTATTGGCATTTTTCTGTTGACAATAACCACCCAGTTCTCCAATCAGATTTCCATATTTGATTGTCTGATAGTATATTCCTCCATTTTTCCTAAATCGATGCTTGATAATCTCTTTCTCCTCTTCTGCAAAGAGAATGGGGGCATTCATCTCTTGGGATTTTTGTTCGAAAACAGGCTTTGTTTCCTTCACCACCTCGCCAATGACGACAGGCACTCCAGGTTTGATGATACCAGCCTTTTCTCCAGCAATCTTCGCCAGCGTGTCGCCCAGGAACATCACATGGTCAAAACTGATATTGGTGATGACACATACCTCTGGCATGATAATGTTAGTGCAGTCGAGTCGTCCTCCTAAACCTACCTCGATGACCGCTACGTCCACTTGCTGCTCGGCGAAATACTTGAATGCCATGGCGGTGGTCAGTTCGAAAAAGGATGGATGTAACGGCTCGAAGAAATCACGGTGCTCCGCTACAAAATCGATGACATATTGTTCGCTGATCATCTCCCCGTCCACGCGGATCCGTTCGCGGAAATCGACCAAATGAGGTGAAGTGAAGAGTCCCACTTTCAATCCTGATGCTTGTAGGATGGCTGCCAAGGTGTGTGAACAGGAACCTTTCCCATTGGTTCCTGCCACATGGATGGTCTTGTATTGTTGATGCGGATGCCCCAAATGCTTGTCTAATTCCAGGGTATTATAAAGTCCTTCCTTATAGGCTCCACCTCCTATGTTTTGGAAAAGAGGTGCCGAGGTGAACAAGTAGTTGATAGTCTCTTTGTAAGTCATATTTTGTTATAATTTGTTACAAAGATATGAATAAAATGTCGAAAAAAAGAAGAAAACAAAAATTTTGTTTTACCTTTGCACACAATAAGCGACTCAGCGACTTAAAAACAATTATTCATGCGACCTAAATCCTTTATATTGTCCTTCATTGTTGTACAAACCCTTTTCCTGGGTCTTGTGTCTTGTGGAGAGGTCTCTGATGTGCAGCAGCGTGAGATTGACTCGCTGAATATAAAGGCATACGGTGCCAAATACCGTTCGCTGGACGAGGCGGAAGGTTATGTGGAGAAAGTACTTAACGGATATGCTTCCTCCACTTACATTGATGGTATCCATGAGGCATTGTTGACCAAGGGAGACGTGTATGGCATGCGGATGGAATACGACTCTGCCCAGATCTGCTACAAACAAGTGTTGGCAGAGTCAGACAATGATTTGATATGCAGTGTGGCGGATGTTGATATGATGTCAGTATGCTTGATGTTGTCGCTGAGCAAGGAATTCTACGATTACCGCAATGATGCCCAAGAACGTATGGAGAATGTGGAAGAGGAGTGTGAGGATATGAATGAACACCAGAGAATGATGTGGAATCGTGTTCAGGCAGATTATCACTTTGTGTCGATGAACTATTTCGGGAAAATGCGTCAAGACGATGGTGTGAAGGAGGAATCTGATTGGATGGAGGAACATCAGGAACTGTTTGCCGCCGATTCTGCCATGCAATCCACCTACCTGTTCATGAAGACAATCTATTCTTCTCACGGCGATAATGATGCAGATGTGGTTGACGAGATGCAGCGTAATCTGATGCGTCTTTTGTCAATGAGTCGGCAGAATGGCAATATCTATTTTGAAATTCTGGCATTGAACGGTTTGGCAAAATCCATCATGTCGGGTGAAGAACTGAAACCCTCTCGCTGGGTGTTCATCGAGGAGTTGATGGGTGAATTTGGTTTTGCTCCGCTTGAAAGCAAATTGGCAAATCGTGCCGTTAGGCTGGCAAAACAGTACGGTAATGATTTCGTTCAGACGACGGCATTGGTCACCTTGTCCGATTATTATTTGAGGAATGGAGAGGATAGTTTGGCGTTGGTGCAGATGGAAGATGCTTTGGAACTCATCAACAAGCATCATCGAGAGATGGCACGAAATGCCGATGATGAAGAAGGAACGGCTCATGATGCCTTATACATTTATACGCTGACAGATGATTCCCTCTCTACAGAAATGCGTTGGATCATCAATCCTGTCATCATGGCTGTACCCGAGTGGATGGCAATGGTGAGAGAGCAGTTGAGTGTCATCTATGGTGCAATGGGCTTGAAATCCGAATCAGATTACAACCACAATATATACTTTGATATTTTGGACGCCACTCGACAAGATTTGCGTGTGTTGCAAGAAGAAGATAACCTGAAGAAGGAAGAGCACGCGCTCAATCTTCTTTTGTGGATATTCATTTTCGCTATTGTGGCACTCACATGGCTGTTGTATGTCTATTATAAGCGTAGCCGAGAAGAGTACAGGAAGAAGGTAAGGATGTTGAGTCGGGTGATAGATATTTGTAAAGAACTGTCGTCAGCCTTGTCTGAGGAGATTCAGGATGAAGACGATTTAGATGCCGCATTACATCAAGTTTCAGATGCAGATGTGGAGCGTCTTTTCCCGCAGGTGGCAGGAAAAGACTGGACAAAGGTGGATTACCAGACGATGAGGGGAATGGATGAAGAATTGTTCCATGTGCTGCTTGTTTTCTACAATTGGATGAAGCAAAAAGGATTGCAGTACATTCAGTTCACGGAAGAAAAAGAACGCGTGGAGAGTGAGACCTTCATGTTTGAGAAGCGTTTGGAGGAGAACAAGCGTCAGTACATTGAAAAGTTGACATCCATGTCGATAGTGAATGGTATTACACCTTTCCTCGATCGTGCCTTGCATGAAATCAGCAAACTGAAGAATGATAAAGATGCGTCACCAGAAATGGTGCGTGAACGTTTCCAATATTTGAGCGAACTCATTGACAAAATCAACGACTACAATGATGTGCTGGGTCATTGGGTGAAAATTCGTCAGGGGATGGTGACCTTGAATATTGAGAACTTTGCATTAAAGCCCCTTTTTGACATGCTGCGCCACGGAACAAAGAGTTTCGACATCAAAGGTGTGTCATTGACTGTGGAAGATACTGAGAGTGTGTTGAAAGCAGACAAATCACTCACCCTTTTCATGATGAATACACTCTTGGACAACGCTCGCAAATACACACCAGAAGGCGGGCATGTGAGGTTGTCGGCATTGGAAACGGAGGCATACGTGGAAGTGTCTGTGGAAGACACGGGGCATGGTATGTCAGCCGAAGATGTTGACACATTGAACAATGCGAAAGTGTATGATTCGGGTAAGATAGGTACAGAGGGTGTTCATGCCACCGACATCAAGCAGAACAAAGGATTTGGTTTTGGTCTGATGAATTGTAAGGGCATCATTGGAAAGTACAAAAAAACGAATGCTGTTTTCAATGTGTGTGAATTCGGTGTGGAGAGCGAAATGGGTAAAGGAAGCCGATTCTTCTTCCGCTTACCGAAAGGAGTGCTGAAAATGATGGCATGCCTGTTGATGTTCATGCAGTGTGTACTGATGAAGGCTGAAGTCCACCTGCCTGATGCAGAAGTGTATGCCGATAGTATCTTTACGGCAAACGTGGTTGGCAATTATGAACAGGCAATCATATACGCAGATTCAGCCATTCAATGTTTTAATCGTTATTATCAGGAACAAGTGCCAAAGGGTAGGGATTTGATGGCATTGGAAGGAGCGGATATGGCAGAAGTGGAGTGGTGGAAGTCAGGAATGGATACAGATTACGAACTCATTATTGGTATCCGAAACGAGGTGGCTATTGCAGCGTTAGCATTGAATAGGAATAGTCTATACCATTATAATAGTGAGGTATTCACACGTCTTTATAAATTGACGAGTACTGATCCGACATTGGAAAGTTATTGTAATGACATCAAGATGGCAAACCGCAATAAGAAGACCGCCGCAATCTTGTTGGGTGTCCTGCTATTTTTGGTGCTGGCTACTTATTTCTTCTTGCATTATCGCAATACACAGTTGTTTATCTTTAATTTGAGGCAGTTCATACAATTGAACAACAATGTGTTTACGGCGACAGAACAGACATTGCCCAAAGTGCTGCATCAGAATCTGTCAGATATCAAGACTGCATACGCAGTGGGCATGATGTTCCCTTCTAATGACAAGTCAGACCAGTTCAACTATGTCTTTTCAGGCGATGTGGCAGAGCGTAATGTGTATGAGAGCATGATGCAGTCCGCTTATCGTCAACAGCGGGAGGTGGTGAGTAGCAATGGACGTTTCCGTGCCTATCCCATGTTCGTGCCTGGTACAGAAGAGAAAGTGCCGACAGGAGCGTTGGGTGTTCATTTTGTGGATGGGAAATTGGAAGAAGAAGAGTCCTTGATCATCAATCTTGTGGCACAGTTCATGAGTATTCACACCTATTTCTCCTATCATAAGGTGGATGAGATGGAAGAGTTACTTGAACTGAAACAGGACGAGCGGTTGCGCATTGACAACGAGCAGCAGAAAGTGTATGTGCGCAATCAGATTATGGACAACTGCCTCTCCGCATTGAAGCATGAGACCATGTATTATCCCAATCGTATCAAGCAGATTGTGGATGCGGCATTGGCAGATCCTGATGTGCATGTCAATAGCAACACCATCAATGATATTGACGAACTGCTTTCATATTATAAGGAAATGTTTACCATCTTGAGCACCTGTGCAGGCAAGCAAGTGGAGAAAGTGCTCTTCAAGCGCACGATGCTTTCGTCTCAGATCATTGCAGAAATGACTGAGCGGTTGTTCAAGAAACAGCAGAAGAAGATGCGGGTCAAAACTTCATTGAAGGTGTCTGGCGCATCAGGACTAACGATACAAGGCGACAAGATATTCATCCAGACCCTCTTAGAGAATATCCTTTCCCTCTATTTTGAACATGAATCGGGTGGGGATTTGCTGTTGCATTTCGACATACAGGATGGCTTTGTAAAATTCGTGTTTACTGATACAGCATACCGCTATGTTGATCAAGATGTTTCTCAACTTTTCTATATAGATAATCTGAAGTATGACCCCACGCGTGATACGCTTACAGGAGCACAGTATATGATATGCCGTCAAATCGTCAGAGAGCATGATGCATACTCACCTCGTCGTGGCTGTCGTATTTATGTGGAGAATGACGAAGACGGGCAGGGCTCAAGTTTCATCTTTACCCTTCCGGTGAGCCATGTAAGTTCATAGTTCTGTCTTTCCAGTACGGAAACTCAATAAAAAATCATAAAATATGGATCCTTTTAAAGTAATTATTGTTGAAGATGTTGCCCTCGAAATGAAGGGTACAGTGGAAATCTTTCGTTCGGAGATTCCTGAGGCTGAGATTGTCGGCACAGCGATGAATGAGACCGAACTTTGGCGACTGATGCGTGACAGTCAGCCAGACCTTGTGCTGCTTGACCTCGGTTTGGGCGGCTCCACGACGGCAGGTGTGGACGTGTGCAAACAGTTGCGCCGCCGCTATCCAGATGTGCATGTGCTCATTTTTACAGGTGAAATCATGAATGAGAAGTTGTGGGTGGATGCACTCGATGCTGGTACAGACGGTATCATTCTGAAGAGTGGAGAACTGTTGACAAAAGGCGATGTGCAGAGTGTGCTGAATGGTAAACGTATGGTGTTCAATCAACCCATCTTGGAGAAGATACTGCAGCGCTTCCGCAAGTCCGTCCTCAACGAATCCATGCGTCAAGAGGCATTCCTTGACTACGACATTGATGAATATGACGAACGTTTCCTCCGTCATCTTGCTTTGGGCTATACCAAAGATATGATTGCAGGGCTGAAAGGAATGCCCTTTGGTGTGAAATCAATAGAGAAGCGTCAAAATGACTTGACCAACCGCCTTTTTGGCGAAGATCACGAACCCGTCAATGCAACACGTTTGGCAACCAAGGCCATCGAATTGCGTATTCTTGACATTGAGAGCCAGATGACGAATGACCTACAAAGACTACATCCGACGATTTCTGAAATACCTCTTCTGGGGGCTTCTCATTACCCTTGTCCTGTTGCTCTTCATCTCATGGGTGTTAAGCATCTATGTAGATGGTGTGCAGGGGTTGCTGACCACTCGTGGCATCCGTTGGATGTGTGTCAACATCATTCCGAATTTTTCATCGGTTCACATCGCCAAACTGTTGTTAGGTTTGATGGCATTCAGTGTCCTTCGCGCATCTGGCATCCTTCGGGCTTTCCATTCCCATATTTCCCTAAAGCAACGGCGCGCCTTGCAAATTACAGGCGTGTCTGTCGTTGTTGTCTTGATTTTGTTCTCGTTGTTGCTGTTGCTGCCCGATCCTGTATTGCTCAGTGCATTCGGCACCTTCCAGAATTCTGCGTTTTCCAAAGGATTTATCGGTTTACTGGCATGCCTCGCCATCTTTATAGGTAATGTGTATGGCTACACCTCTGGTCGCTTTACAACCTTGCGCGATTTCATGCAAGCCCATGCGTCCATTTTTACGGCAATTCCCAATTACTTCGTTATGCTTTTCTTGGCGAGTCAGTTCGTCAATAGCCTTAATTACACGGGTATTCTTCCGTTGTTGGGCGATGATGGCACCGTGTTCTATCTTATAAAGGGTTTTCTGTATAACGGCACATTGCTATTATATATTCTTTTGACGCTGTAGTCCTTCCTTGCATATATTGTTGAGACCACATTCTTTACATTGTGGTCTTTGACTCTTGCACACATACCGTCCATGCAAGATAAGCCAATGATGTGCTTTGGGTATCAACGCTTCGGGGATGTTTTTCACGAGTTCCTTCTCCACAGCGTACGGGGTGGTGCATTTCTCACCTACTAATCCGATGCGGTGGCTTACTCGGAAAACGTGCGTGTCCACAGCCATGGTGGCTTGCTCAAATGCTACGCTCAGCATCACATTGGCTGTTTTCCTGCCAACACCAGGCAATGCCACCAGTGCGTCAAAATCATTAGGAACAATGCCATGATGTCTTTCCATCAGCAGTTTTGCCATTTCCACAAGATGCTCAGCCTTGCTGTTCGGATAACTCACAGATTTCACATAGTTCAGCACCTCTTCTTTCGTTGCTGACGCCATGACTTCTGGGGTGGGGAAGGCTTCAAACAGGGCAGGGGTCACCAAGTTTACTCGTTTGTCTGTGCATTGTGCTGAAAGCATGACGGCACACAGCAACTGATACGAGTTCTCGTAGTGCAGTTCCGTATTGGCTTCAGGCATTGTCTTCTGGAAAAAGTCAATGAATTGTGCGTATCGTTCCTTCTTCGTCATATCCTTATTGTTAGCATGTTCTTATTCGGCTAAAAGGGCAACAGCCATATTGACCATTGCCCATCACTTTTTCTTGTTTCAAAGTAGTTAAGCCTCAGCAGCCACTGGTTCAATAGATACTGTGCTACGGTTTTCGCGACCACGCTTGAACACCACTACACCGTCAGTCAGTGCGTACAGGGTGTCATCCTTGCCAATACCTACATTCTTACCAGGGTGATGCTTTGTACCACGCTGACGAACGATAATGTTGCCAGCCTTAACCGTTTCACCACCAAAATGCTTCAATCCGAGTCGTTTAGAGTGTGACTCACGGCCGTTCTTAGAACTACCTACACCTTTTTTATGTGCCATGTTGAAATACTGTCTTAAATCTGTTTTACAATTTTTTGTTTGAAAATCGCGGAGCGCATAGGCTCGTTGAGTTGTTTGTTAGGCTACGATTGATTTCACGAGCACCTGAGTGAACTGCTCACGATGACCTCTCAGTTTGCGATAGCCCTTGCGACGACGCTTGTGGAATACGAGCACCTTGTCGCCCTTCACGAGTGGATTCACCACCTCAAGCACAACCTTTGCGCCCTCCACAACAGGAGTTCCTACTGTTACTACACCGTCGTTGTCTGCCAACAACACTTTCTCAATCTCAACAGTTGCACCTTCTTCCACATCCTGAATGTGGTGAACATAGAGTTTCTTACCCTCTTCAACCTTGAACTGTTGACCCTGAATTTCTGCAATTACGTACATTTTGTTTTGAATTGTTTAGGGTTCCACCGGCAGGCGAAGTACTACTTTGTACTCACTTGTTCGAGCCTTTCCGGCATAAATCGGGTGCAAAGGTACTACATTTTTTTTGTTTCACCAAACAATTTGACGTTTTTTTCTTAGATGAAGTCGATGTCTTGTTGTATCTTTGTGCAATTACCAATTCATGAGTTTCTTCAGGTAGGGGGTAAGTTCGTTTGCCATCTTTTCGTGCTGGCGCATAGAGGGATGCCAATCGGCTCCATAACCGAGGCTACCATCGTGTGGCGTGAAGTCGAAGCGATAGACTTCGGTATCGCCTTGCTGGTGGGCATAGTCGGCAGTGGTGTCCATTGCTTGCTGGGCGGAGCGGAGTTGGTCACCATTCATCATGCATCCGCAGAGGAGGACTATCTTGGCATAGGGGTAGTGGGAACGGACTTGGTGGTATAGTTGTTTGAAACCATTGAGCAGCAGGATGGAGTCGGCTCCTTGGGTAGAGGTGTCGTTGGTGCCAAGATTGATGCACACCAAATCAGGTGTATAGCGTGAGAAGTCCCACTTGTACTTGTCGTTGTACAACAAGGTGTTGGGGTACTCTGTGTTCATGTTCACCTTGTCGCCTGTTTGGGGACCGTTGTAACTGCGATACACGCCGATGCCGCTACGTGCCACCACGAGGGCTTGTGCATCGAGGTTGCGGGCTGTACGTGCTGCGTATGTGTAATAGAAGTTGGCTGTTTCATCCGTGTAGTGCTCAGCTTCCGAGTTGGCTTCGATGCCGTAACCGCAAGTGATGGAGTTGCCGATGAACTCAATCTTTCGTGTGGGCACGTTGGTGGCAGGAACGAGTGTCTTGCCTTTATCGACGAAGAATCCATGAAATTCGGGAAGGGTCTCATAGCCTTCGCCGATGTAGGTGACCGTGGCTTGATGGGTGCCGTCGGGAAGCCTGTCGGCGAGTTTCACGACAGTGTTACCGAGGAAAGATATCTTGAAAGGTTTGCCTCCGTCAATCTCTGCCATAAAGTAGCCGCTACGAATCTTACACGTCATTTCCAGTGAGGTTCCCGTGAAGCCAGTGCGTATTTGTATCCCCGGATAAGTAAACACTAAATGGTCGGGGTCGGATTTCTCGATGCGTCCAATATACTGAATGTTTTTGTCAGTAGGATGAAAAATGTCCTTATTGGTATTTTTCCCATCACTGTCTTGTGCATGAAAGTGTTGGCAGAAAACCAGTGATGCGATGAGTCCTAAGAGAATTTTTTTCATTTTTTTGTTTTCTTGATTCGAATGATGGATAATGAATACTGCGGTACATCTAATGTGAAGTCTCTGCTAATGGTGAGTGAACGGGTAGTGTTCGTGTCCCATTCGCGTTGACGGTCAGGTTCCCTTTCTTTTGCCAGGATGGTCAAATCGGCTGTGGTGCTGTATCCCTGTATGGCCGTTTCACCAAGTTGTATCTTGATACTTGATGCCTTAGGGAGAATACTAACAAACTTAATGATAAGATCACCTGTCTGACTGTCTTTCACTACCGAATAGTCAAGTCGTTGCTTTACGTCTTCTCCACCGTTGACTCGCATGTCGGCATAGATGTATTCATCACCTGTATTTTGGCCAAATGCACGTTGTACGAAGTAATTGGCGGTAGGTTTTACCTCTTTGTTGTTGAAGTAAATGAGGTCGGGATTCCAATTCGTGTGACCTTCTTTGGCAAGGAGGGGAGCATAAGATGACATGGCCACGACATCGGCATTTCTCTCTATATTGGTCAGATAGGCAGCCTCAATGAGGGCGTTGACCACATTGTTGCCCTTTGATGCCCATTCACCCAGATAGACTTTGGTACCGTTGCGGTCATAGTTGTCGTAGAAGTCGCGATGATGGAAGTACCAGTTTATACTGTTGTAGTAGTGTTCATCCACAATGGGAATATTCTTTGCTTTCGCTTCACGCCAGCCGTATTCGTAGTCACTACCTTCCCAGAAAGGACCTACCGTACCGATAATAGTGATTTCTGGATGCGCCTTCTGGATGCCATCAATAAGAAATTGATATCGTTTGAGGAATAAATCGCCGATAAGATCTTCGTTTCCAATTCCCAAATACTTGAGGTTGAATGGCTTGGGATGCCCTGATTTGGCGCGGATTTTTGCTATTTCTGAAGTTTTTGCATCGCCATTTGCCCATTCGATAAGGTCGAGCAGTTCTTGCAGATAACTCTCCATTGTAAGAGGCTTGCCCATATAAGTATAGGGTGATGGTTTTCCGTTCAGTTCTGCTTCGAATGGAATGCCCCCTTGCTGACCAACTCCTCCCTTCCATGAGTTTTGGCAAGGTACACCAGCAGCCAATACAGGAAGCGGTTCCGCACCGATGTCTTCGCAGAATTGGAAGTATTCGTAGAAGCCCAATCCGCGTGTTTGATGATAGTTCCATATATTCATGTCAGGCTCTCGTTCCCAAAGTTCCCCCACTGTTGCTTGCCAATGGTAGATGTTGTCGATTCCTTGTCCGTGAGTGGCACAACCTCCAGGGAAACGGACAAAGCGTGGTTTCAATTCGGCGATAATCTCAGCAAGGTCTTTGCGAAGTCCGTTGGGGTGGTTTTTGAATGTTTCTTGGGGAAAGAGAGAGATGAAATCAAGGTAGGTATCGCATGCTTCAAGTGGTTCTATTACCAATTCGGCATTTTCTGCTGATGAAGAAGAAGTTAAGACGAACTTCTGTTGTTTCCATTCTTTAGAGACTTTCACAATGGTAGATGCGATGTTGACGTCATTTGCTACAAGGCTAACACGCAGAGAGCCAGTTCCTTTCGTGAAGAGTGAAAGGTTGTATTTTTTACCTTTCTGAATGGTTATTCCGTCCCATCCCTCATTGATGAGTTTTGCACCTGCTTGGGTGGTTCTCAGATATGAGTAATGAGCATTGTTTTTATGGATGGGTGCCTTGGTCTCAATGCTCCATGTGGTGCCGTTCCCTTCTAATCTCCATGCTGTTTGTGCATTCCAATCCCGATGGTCATCGGTCGTGTATTCGAAATCGCGATTTTGAATCAGTTCTGCATATAATCCTCCATCGGCGGCATAACTGATGTCCTCGAAGAAGACACCTATGAGGTGTGGTGAGATGGCTTTTCGGTCATTCCAGTTTATGGTAAGTGTGCCCTCAATTGGTTCGGTTCTGTTTGCGATGTTTGCACCAGATGTGATGAAATTGTCACGTTCCCACACTCCATTTTGGTCTGCATGCATTTTTTTTGTCAGCAGGTTTTTCAAACCGCTGTATGGAATACGGATGATGTTTGTTTTAGAAGCATTTTCTTGAGTGGACAATATTTGTGAGAATTCATTTTCAGAAACATAGGGGTATTCCTGTGGCTTCCAGAGGGCGAAGTCCTCCGATTCGGTCACCGCAATCTGTTTGTTTTTGAGATTGGGGATGAAAGTGGCATGATAGGTGTTTCCATCATAAGACAGTACGGGATAATAGAGTTTTTTTTCACCTCCCCAAGTGCCGTAGTCACTTTCGAAAAGATTGCAGGATATGTGTGTCCAATGCTTCTTGTCAATAGAATAGGCAATCTGCATGTCGCGTGTGCCGTTTTTCACATCGGGACGCACCCATATTGAGTCAGGTTGATTGGCAAATGTAAACAAAGCCATCATGGTCATGGTGGCTGCCATAAAAGATTGCTTTATCATGGGAAAGTTCGTTTTTTTTATTCTTGGGCTCTGGTGGTGAATGTTACGCTATTGTTTTCAATGCTTGCACTACCGAAAGGACTACCGTTTGGAAATAGGCTTGACGCTTGAATAGTACCCGTGTTCACTCTTAATGTGTACATACCTGCTGTATCGGGCACAACGAAGGTAAAGGATGGCTCTTTGATTTCAAGGGAGGTGCCTCCTCCTGTTATATTGTATTGCGGCTCTTGTCCATAACGGCTGAGCGTCCATCTGTATTCCATTTTATACCAAGATTTTCCAGCCGACAAGAACTTGATGGTGGCTGTCACAGTGTCTCCAATGCCTGGTCTGCTGGGGGTTATTACCACTTCCTTGAATGAAGGTGGCACGGCGTCCATTTCTGGGTCATTACTGCAATTGGTAAAGAAAAGTGGGCATGCAATCATCATGAATGTTGCAAACAAAAAGAAGTTACGTTTCATTGTTTTTCAGTTGATTTTGTTTGATTCATTTATTTTTTTTGCAAAGTTATGGATTATTATGGAAATATCCGTATCTTTGCATACATATTTTTATAATTATTAAGATTATGTTTAGCGGAATTGTAGAAGAATTTGCCACTGTCGTGGCGATAGAGAAGGAACTGGAGAATGTGCATTTCACCTTGACGTGCTCGTTTGTAGATGAGTTGAAGATAGACCAGAGTGTGGCACACAATGGCGTGTG
>CAJOLW010000033.1 GCA_905235525.1 uncultured Bacteroidaceae bacterium | reverse complement strand
AATGCTTGTGGTTTGGTCACTACAAAGTTACTAAAAATATCGCTAATGTGCTAATAATTAAACAATTATTTTTAATCAATTTTCATCGAACTCACGTTATGTTACGGCTTTGGAACTAATGGGCAAGTCACATGGAACCTCTAATATTTATGGCTATATAATGGATAAAGATCAAATAACAGCTGCACAAGAGTTTTTCAGTTTGTTTAGGCAAGGGAACTTCATTCGAGTAACTAATAAAACAGGTGGAGACCCTCATGCGATAAAGACAATGGTTGATAGCTTAAAAAAGAGATGAAAAAGATAATATATTTTTTATTTACAATCATGCTTTTCTCATCTTGTTTATATGAGAAAATGTCTCATTTGTCAGATGATGATTTAACTTGGATGGAACCATACAACGAAGGGGATACGGTTCTTTTTGTTTCTTCTTCTGATATGGACACAATGGTGGTGAGGGAAAAGCCTTTGCACAATTCATTTTGGCCATTCAGGGAAAATGAAGGAAGTAGTGCCTATGTGGCGAATGGATCATTAAAATACATCATTAAACATGATGGGAAATCCGTGGATGGTAGATGTATTATTTTCAGAGAAGGAAACGGACGATTGTATGTTGGGTTTACTCTTCAAACTCGCCGATTGCATTATGAGGATGATACAAAGATTTGCTTTGATAGCATTAAGATTAAAAACTCGGTATATACTGATGTCATTAAAATAAGTGATAGTAATTCATCTTCTTATTCCGTAGGACGAATAGCCAACGAGTACTTTATCTGGAGTAAATCCAAAGGTCTGCTTCAATACAAATACTTGACAGGTGAAGTCTATTCGTTTTACAAAAAATTACCATATAAGAAAAAAAGTTGGTTTCAATGACATGATTTCTTTGTAAAACATTCCAAAGGATGTCCGCCATGTATCCAATGATACCATGACGGACATCCTGAAAAGGTAATCCACATGTCAAAATGATGCTCGTGCTTGTTGGAAAGTGGGCGTGACGGTGTGGTGTATCGTAGCGTATGTTTTTTATTTTGCGATGATGAGATTGTACTTTTTCTTGCCTTGTTGCACGAGAAGGTACTTGCCGTCGAGCAGGTCGGTTGCGGTGAGCAGTTGATCGGGGGCTGATGCCTTGTCCTTGTTGACGCTCACGCCACCGCCCTTGACGAGTGTCTTCACTTCGCCCTTGCTGGGGAACACCTGCGCGTGGTCAACCGTCAGGTCGGCAAGTTTCACGCCTTCGCCTTCGAAAAGGCTCTTGGAAACTTCGAAGTGGGGAACACCGGCAAAGACATCGAGCAAGGTCTGCTCGTCGAGTTTAAGAAGGCTCTCCTTAGTTGATTTGCCGAAAAGGATGTTGGAGGCTTCGATAGCCATGTCGTAGTCCTCGCGAGAGTGAACCATGACGGTCACTTCCTCGGCAAGTCGCTTCTGGAGCACACGACGACCAGGGTCAGTGTCGTGCTCGGCGATAAGGGCATCAATCTCTTCCTTCTCCAATGAGGTGAAAATCTTGATGTAGCGCTTGGCATCCTCGTCGGGCACATTGAGCCAGAACTGGTAGAACTGGTAAGGTGAGGTGTAGTTGCGGTCGAGCCATACGTTGCCCGATTCGGTCTTGCCGAACTTCTTGCCGTCGCTCTTCGTCACGAGTGGGCAGGTGAGGGCAAAGCACTCCTTGCCGTTCATGCGGCGGATGAGTTCAGAACCTGTGGTGATGTTGCCCCACTGGTCGGCACCTCCGAGTTGGAGTTTGCAGCCTTTATGCTCGTTGAGGTAGTAGAAGTCGTAACCCTGAAGGAGTTGGTAGGTGAACTCTGTGAAGGAAAGGCCGTCGCGTGCCTCACCATTGAGACGCTTCTGAACGGATTCCTTTGCCATCATGTAGTTGACGGTGATGTGCTTGCCAATGTCCCTGACGAAGTCGAGGAACTTGAAATCCTTCATCCAGTCATAGTTGTTCACCAGTTCTGCACGGTTGGGTGCATCGCTGTCGAAATCAAGGAAATGTGAGAGTTGCTTCTTGATGCAAGCAACATTGTGACGCAAGGTTTCTTCATCGAGCAGGTTACGCTCAGTGCTCTTGCCCGAAGGGTCGCCAATCATACCAGTGGCACCTCCGATGAGTGCAAGAGGCTTGTGTCCGCAACGTTGAAAGTGGCGGAGCATCATCACGCCGCAGAGGTGTCCGATGTGGAGTGAATCAGCGGTGGGGTCAATGCCGAGGTAAGCAGTCACCTGCTCCTTCTTGAGCAGTTCATCGGTACCTGGCATCATCTGATGTATCATTCCGCGCCACGTAAGTTCTTCTACAAAGTCTTTCATTATGTTGAATTTTAATTTTTTAAGTTTTGGAGTGCAAAGATACGGAAAAAAATGAAAAAATGAAAGAATGAGAAAATGAAAAAAGAAAAAAGGGTGAGGAATTGTTGCTTTTTCAAGAAAAAAGGACGTCAAATAAAAAAAAACTCTCCACTCTCCACTCTCAACTTTCAACTTTTTTGTATCTTTGTGCCCGAAAACTTAATAACCAATACAAAAAACTTAATAACCTATGTCATTCAGAAACGTAATGCAGGCCGTTGCGCTTGCAGCATTTTTGGGAGCACCGCTCACGGCTTCGGCACAGAAAGTGAAGGCTCCTGCAGGAGGTAAAAAAATCAGTAAGGAACTTCTTGGTATCTTCTTTGAGGATATCAGTTATTCAGCCGACGGAGGTCTGTATGCCGAGTTGATAGAGAATGGCTCATTCGAGTACAATCCCAATGAGCGTGATGGCTGGGGACCAGGTACATCATGGAAGACGGCGCGCCCAGGCCACTCTTTGGGTATGTTGGAGGTGCGCATGGACAACCCAATCCATCCCAACAACCCCACCTACATGCGTCTGCACACTGAGCGTGTCAAAGAATACTATGACTATGCAGGTTGGAAAGGCTTCGGACTGGAGAACGACGGTTTTGATGGCAGAAGGCTGGTGCGAAATATGACTTCTCGGTGTTCTTCCGTAATATTGGCGCAGCCAAACAGGTGCGTGTGGTGCTGGTGAAACCAGGACAAGGCTGGGGTGCTCAGCCTACGGTGTTGGCTGAGACAACCCTGAATGTGGGTGACGCTGCTTGGAAGAAGTATGAGGCAACGCTGACCGCTTCAGAGAATTGTACAAATGCCAGTTTGCAGATTCTGGTGCTCACTCAGGGCGACCTGGATGTGGATATGGTTTCTCTCATGCCACAGGACACCTACAAGGGACATGGTTTGCGCAAAGACCTCGCTGAAGCATTGGCAGGTTTGGAACCTAAGTTCATGCGTTTCCCTGGCGGTTGCGTTGTTCACGGTGGTGGCGACGGCTTCTGGGACACCTACCGTTGGAAGACCACCGTGGGTCCCAAGGAGCAACGTCGTGGCTTAAAGAACACTTGGGGTTACCACCAGTCTATGGGACTTGGTTACTATGAATACTTCCAGTTCTGTGAAGACCTCGGCATGGAACCACTTCCCATCCTTCCTTGCGGTGTGAACTGTCAGGGTACGAACGGTGGTTGGAGCATGCGCACTCAGGCTCAGGATTTCGTGCCTATGAGCGAGATGGACGAGTGGGTGAACGAAGCGCTTGACCTCATAGAGTGGGCAAACGGCGACGTGAACACCAAGTGGGGTAAGGTGCGTGCAGAAGCAGGTCACCCCAAGCCCTTCAATCTGAAATATTTGGGTCTCGGCAACGAGGAGAAGATTACGAAGGAGTTTGAGGAGCGTTTCAAGTATATATATGAGCGTGTACGTGCAAAATACCCAGACATCGTGATTGTTGGTACGGCAGGTCCTGGTTCTCACAAGGGCAATCCCGACTTTGAGAACGGTTGGCGTATCGCTGAAGAGACAGGCGTGGACATTTTGGACGAACACTACTATGAGCCACGCAATTACTTCCTCGACAACCAAGCCAACTACGACGAATACCCACGCAACCGCAAGACCAAGGTCTATCTGGGTGAGTATGCTGCCAAAGACAAGAAATTGGCAGATGCCCTTTACGAAGGTCTCTATCTCTTGGGTGTGGAGCGCAATGGCGACGTAGTGGTCATGACCAGTTATGCACCGCTCTTCTGCAAGAAGAACCACGAGAGTTGGAATCCAGACCTCATCTATTTTGACAATGAGAAGGTGGTCTATACATGCAGTTACTACGTACAGCAGATGTTCGGTACCACCGCTGGTGACTACTACTATGGTGATGTAGCGAAATTCAATGGCGGCGACAAATATCAAGGTGCTTCCGCTGTGCTGAATACTGAAAAGGGCGAACTCTATATCAAGTTGATCAATGCAGCAGAAGAGGTAAAGACAGCCACCATCGATTTGAGCAAGTTTAAGGGTATTCCTGCTCAGGCTCCGATGACTACTTTGACGAATGCTTCTTTGGATGCTGAGAACAACTTCGATGCTCAGCCTGTTACTCCTCAGACCAAAGACATCAAGATTGGTAAGAAGATGACACTTTCTGTTGAGCCTCGTTCAGCCAACGTGATTCGTCTGAAACTGAAGTAAGCAAGTAGTAATATGGATATGCATAATCGGCTTTATGAGTCGATTATGCATTCTTTTTTTTAAAGATTTTTCGAAAAAAGGTCTTCTTTGTACAATAGTTGATAAAAAAAACGTATCTTTGCATGAAAAATAAAAGAAGACCTTATTCGAATTATTAGAAAAAGCAGAAATCCTTGAATCGATTCATACAATATTTTCAGAAGAAACTTTCTGCTCGTGTCAGTTGGTGGGTTTTGGTGTCGGTGACCATCTTGTTTGTGGCTACCTTGTTCATCATGTTTAAATATTCCCACGATGCGGTGGAGCAAGAGTCGTTGGCAAAAGCCGAAGAGATGCTGAACGGAACGGTGCTGTCAATAGACAATAAACTCCATAAGACGGAAGTGGCGACAAGGAATATGCTGTGGAATGTGGAAAAACATTTGGATGACCCTGAATCCATGGCACATTATGCCCACCAGTTGGTGGAGAGTAATCCCAATATTGTAGGTTGTGCCATTGCTTTTGAGCCCGAATATTATCCAGACAGGGATGAGTATTACATGACTTATGCCTACCGTTCCGAGAGTGAGCCAGATGCTATTGTAATGACTCACGATCCGACCATTATCGAACCTGATCTTTTCAAGGAAATTCCATATGTAGGAGTCAATTGGTATTATATTCCCAAACTGGAAAATACCACTTGCTGGGTTCGTCCTCATGCACCAGGCGACACCATCAACTCGACCGTTGTGACTTGCGGCATGCCAATCCACGATAAGGAAGGGCACTTTGTGGGAGTTTTGGCTGCTGACGTCTCGGTGCAAGACCTTTCTGTGACTGTCCTCAGCACCAGACCGTTTCCCGATTCATATTGTGTGATGCTTGGTATGCAGGGCACTTATATTGTCCATCCCAACAGTGCGAATCTCTATTACAAGATGGTACGCGAGGAGGTGAAGGATGAACCAGACGAACGTGTGTCAGAAGTGGTGGAAGCAATGTTGGCAGGTGAAGACGGCATCCGTTCGGTCGAATTGAGAGGAAAAGACTGTTATATACTTTATAAGTCGCTCAACAACCGTCATTGGAGTGCCTGCATCATCTGTCCAGAGAAGGATATTTTCAGTGCTAACAGACGTTTGTTGCTCTATATGGTGGCTATCACGCTGTTGGGCATTTTGCTCATCTTCCTCTTCTGTTGGCGCTTTGTCAGTTGGCAGTTCGCTCCCCTCAACATGTTGGCAAAGTCTGCCCAGCGCATTACGCATGGTCACTACAAAGATACAATACTTTCCACTTCTCGGAAAGATGAAATTGGCATCCTGCAGAACAACTTCAGTGCCATGCAGACCTCCTTGGCTCATCACATTGGCCAGATGAATTTCTTGTCCGAGGCCCTCAAGGAACGTAATGAAACTTTAGGGGCTATTCATGAGCAGGTGAGGGAAGGTGATAACATGAAGATGAACTTGATTCACAAGATTGCCGACAAGATGATTCTGCCCATTAAAGGCATTGATAGTGTTGTGTCGGAGTTGGACGAGAAACGTTCCAGTCTCACCCGTGAAAACCTCCAGTCCATGTCTGATGAAGTCATGACCCACACCAAGTCCATTACGGATCTGTTGGATAAGATGTTGGAGATTCCCAAGAAGAGCCGTCGGGTCAAAGGAACAGGCACATCTGAATCCAAACGAACCGTAAAAGGGGGTGGGGATGCCCCGAAAAGTTAAAAGCAGAGCACATGAAAAGTGTATTTTCTCATATTAACCGTTCTTTGTCGCTGAAACTTTGTCTCGGCATCCTGCTTTTTGTGGTTGTCGTCTTCGTGCTCAGTTTAGGATTCCTCTTTGAGCGTTCGCGCCAAATCGTCAAACAAGAGGCGATGGCACGTGCCACACAGATATTGAGCAACACAGCACAGCGTGTCACAAGTTATCTTGACGAGGTGGAGACTTCCACGAACAATATGGAATGGTTGGTATTGCAGAACCTGCAGCCAGACTCACTTCTCAATTATACTCGGCGTGTGGTCAAACTCAATCCGAATATCAATGGATGTTCCATCACGCTGGAACCCAATTTCTTTCCTCAATACGGACGTAATTTCTCCGTCTATTCATTGAGAGATGCAGACTCGATAGCAAGCGTTTATGAACAACCCTACGACTACTATGATAAAGTATGGTATAAGACACCGCGCCAACTGAATGAGGCATGTTGGGTGGATCCCTTCAATGACTTCAACGAAGGAACACTTTCTTCGCCAGTCATGATTGCTTCCTATTGCAAGCCGATGAGGAATTGCGACGGTGATTTTATAGGTGTCATCTCCACTGACCTTTCCATCACGTGGTTCTCCAGCACCATCTCTTCAGGGAAACTCTCTCCCAATTCCTATTGTCTGATGTTGGGCTCAGATGGAAGCTATTTCGTTCATCCTGATCGACAGAAGTTGGTCAAGGAAAGTATTTATTCATTGGTTGACGCCCGTCAGAATGCCGACATCATTGCGCTGGGACACGAAATGACATCTGGCAAGAAGGGGAATATGCGAGTTTTTATCAATGGAAAGCCCTGCATCGTCTTCTATCAGCCTTTGAAAGGTACCCCGTGGAGCATTGCCATGGTGTGTCCGGAACATGAAATCTCGAGTGGCTATAACCGTCTGATATATATCCTTGTGCCTCTGCTCATTGTCGGTTTGGTGCTCATGCTCGTGGTATGTTGGAAGATTATCAAGCACTTCATCAAGCCGCTTGACCAATTGTCGCAGCAGTCACGTTACATCACCGATGGGCATTTCGACAAGATGTTGCCGTTGAGCAACCGTCCTGATGTGATAGGACATTTGCAGAACAGTTTTGTAGCGATGCAGCAATCCATTAATGAACATGTCAGCAATATTCAACAAGTGAATGATGAGACAGAGAAGCGCAACAGCGAACTTCTTACGGCGAATGCCTTGTTAGAAGATGCTGATCAACGTAAGGCATCCTTTATCCACGATGTCTCTCTTCAGATACGCACTCCACTCAACATCATTGCTGGCTTTATGCAAGTGCTGCGTGAGACCTTCACCTTGCTGCCCGAAGAAGAAGTGGCAAGTTTCACGATGACGATGAAGCAGAACAGCGATACCATACAAAGGATGTCCAACATGATATTTGATGTGTCGCGTTTGGAGAACTCTCAGAAAGTGGATGTATCCAAGGAAGTGGTGGTGACGGATGTGGTGCGTGAAGCCATTCTTTCTTTCGAAGAGAAGGATCCGACCGATGTAGTGTTGAACGTCACGAACCCCCTCCCTGACGATTATGTCGTGCACACCAGTCGTCTATATATGCACCGCGTCTTGTGCGAATTGCTCATCAATGCCAAGAAATTCGCCACCAAGAAGCAGGTTGACTTGGTGATTGAAGTGACCGACGACGTGTTGCGCTTTATCGTCGAAGATAAGGGTGAGGGTATTACTGAAGCAGAACGCGAGCATGTGTTCTCTCCTTTTGTCAAACTCGACAGTTTCAGCGAAGGACTGGGTCTCGGACTTGGTTTGTCCCAACAATATGCTCGTTTGTTGGGTGGAACGCTCATTCTAGACTCCACCTATACTGATGGGGCACGTTTCATCTTCGATATTCCTTGCATTTAATGCTTTTGTCTCTGTAAGAAATTAACCACTTGATTTCGTAATAACAGGTAGGTGTCGCAATCCTTGAATTGTGTGTTGCGACGTATCATCTGTGCTGGTTGGAACTGGCTGTGGGAATAGCAGGACAGTTCGTTGTTCATCTGCTGACTGTTGCCGCGTGCCAGCATCTTGATGTCTTTTTCCCGTTCGCGGCGGAGGATGGTGCATACGGGAGTCAGTGCAGCATCCACCACATTTTCCATCAGGTGATGCCCCTGGATGAAGAGATAGGTGTTGTCTTTTCTCACGCCCAGTCCCTCAAGTTCTTGTTTCAATGGGGTGAGTTTGCCTTTGGCTTCTTTCACGTGTTGCTGAAGCCATGCCAACTTGCGGTTTACTTGGCGGCGTACACGTTCAAGTGCATCGATGGGCTTGAACACATTGAGTTGATCCACCGACACAATGTTGTTGAAGTTGGTGAGGGGAAAGTCATTATAGCGTCCACGCCGATGCAACCACACCATCCAAACAAATAGTTCATAAATGATTTCAGAGTATTGGCGTAGATATTCCTCGAAGTTGAAGATGTCGCGGTCGTTCAGCGTTGCCATCACACACACATTATGCAACGAGGGTGCATAACACTGGAAACTTTCGATGGAATAGGCAAAGGTGTGTAGCACGTAGGGGTTGTCAAGCATCCTTTGCGACGATGGTGTGTGACGTTGCAAAAGATAGTCGAGGTCGGCATCCACGCAGGCAATCATGTAGCCTCCTAAAGACTCACCGAGTTTGTTCATCAGCGCCGTCTTCTTACCACGATTCAGATTGGTGCGGCTGGGTAGCATCACCTCAAAGGCGGTGTTCTCGTCCTCAAACTCACTCAGCACGTTCCGCCAGAAGAAGATGTCGTCATACGATTCCACATACGCCACAATCTTCCGTTTGCGGTTCTTGGGTCGCAAACGGTTGGCTGCCTCGATATAGGCGGAACTGATGTTGGAAAGCAAATGACGTGCCATAAATATAGACGGACAACGGATAATCCTAAGATAAAGTTTAATGTTTAGAGTTTAATGATTAAAGAGGGCTAACGCGGTGTGCGTACTCACGGCATGGTCCTTCAACCTTAAACTTTATAAAAGAAACTCTCAACTCCTAATTACTGATATCTCCCACTTCCGTCACATTGCTCATCCATCCGTCCATAATAAGGGCAGGGGAGTGGGTGGAGAGAATGATTTGGGCATTCGGGTTGAGTTGCCGTATCAAGTCGATGAGGCGTTGCTGCCAGTCAATGTGGAGTGAGATTTCGGGTTCGTCCATCAGCAAGGCATACGGTTCCCGGTTCTCCACCAATACTGTCAGCAGGATGGCAAGCATCTGCTTCTCACCGCTGGAGAGTTGATAGGGCGTGATCATCTCGGTAGTTCCGTTGCCATTGGTCTGCACAAACTGAATCTCGTTGCTCTTTCTGTTAATCTTCTTGTTTGTGTCGGCAAACAGTTCGTCAATCATGTCCTGAAACTGCTTTTTGGGCGCACTCACCTCGGCTGCCTTCATCTGGTCGTCAGGGTTGCCGCTGGTCAGCAGTTCGATGATGCGGTTGCCGATGTTCACCTGGTAGTCGAGGAACCTCTTCTGCAATCGGTAGATTTGCCAATCCAGTTCCGTTTTTACACGCGAATCAGACAACTTCTCCAGCAAATCGCTGTGGAGCAGTGGACGGTCGAACGAGCGGATGACGTCGAACTTAATGTATGAGGCGTCTTCAGGCATCAGTTTGATGGTCACCCCTTGCGGAGCCTCCTTGGGCACAATCTCGTCACGGTCAATCTCCGCCAATGTCCGTGCAGAGTGGTTGATGATGGTGCTTTTGCCCACACCGTTGATGCCACTGAGGATGTTTACGTCTGGTTGCAAGTGCCAGACGATATGTCTGCCACCTTTCCACAGAGCCTTAATCTCAATACTCTGGATATAATCTGCTCTTTTTCTCATGGTCTTGTCGGTTTTGTGAGGGCAAAGGTAGAAAAAAAAGTGAAAAGTGAAAAGTGAAAAGTGAAAAATTTGTATTAGCAACCATTCGGACAGCCTCACATGGCAAAGTAACTCGGATTTTTCACATTTCACATTTCATATTTCACATTTCACTCCAACAAAGTTGATTTTTTACATTTCACATTTCACATTTCACTTAAAATCCGTAACTTTGCAGAGAATTTCAAACACATTATTATTTATGGGAGGTTTTTTTGGGACCGTATCAATGGAAAAATGTGCGGCAGACCTTTTCTATGGAACTGATTACCAGTCGCACCTCGGTACACGACGTGGAGGTATGGCTTCTTATAGCAAGGAAAAGGGGTTCTACCGCGCTATCCATAATCTGGAGAGCACTTATTTTCGTACCCGTTTTGAGGCAGAATTGTCTAAGTTTGAAGGCGAGTCGGGCATTGGTATCATCAGTGACACCGATGCACAACCGATGCTTTTCAATAGCCACTTGGGGCGTTTTGCTATTGTGACAGTGGCGAAAATCAACAATATGGAGGAAATTGCCTCCAAACTGCTGGATGAGAACATGTATCTGTCGGAGTTCTCGTCGGGCAAAATCAATCCGACGGAGTTGGTAGGTGTGCTGATTGTGCAGGGCAAGACGTTTGTGGAGGGCATCGAGAATGTGTTCAGGGCGGTGAAGGGTTCTTGTTCCATGTTGTTGCTGACGGAGGATGGCATCATTGCTGCTCGCGATGCATGGGGACGTACCCCTATCGTCATCGGAAAGAAGGAGGGTGCGATGGCTGCCACCAGCGAGAATACGGCATTTGCCAATTTAGGCTATGAGACCACCTATTATGTGGGTCCTGGTGAGATTGTGCGGTTGCGTGCGGACGGCATGGAGCAATTGCGCAAGCCCAACAAGAAGATGCAGATTTGTTCCTTCTTGTGGATATATTATGGTTTTCCCACCTCCTCGTATGAAGGCAAAAACGTGGAGGACGTGCGTTTTGAGACAGGTCGTGTGATGGGCGAGACGGATGACACGGAAGTGGACAGCGTGGGTGGTATTCCCGATTCGGGTATCGGCATGGCTGTGGGTTACAGTGCAGGCAGCCATATCCCTTATCAGCGTGGCATCAGCAAATACACGCCCACATGGCCGCGCTCGTTCATGCCACCAAGTCAGGAGGTGCGCAACCTCGTGGCGAAGATGAAACTCATCCCTAACAAGGAGCAGTTGCGTGGCAAGCGTTGCCTGTTCTGCGACGACTCCATTGTGCGTGGCACACAGTTGCGTGAGAACACGAAGGTGCTGAAAGAATTAGGAGCGAAGGAGGTGCACATGCGCATAGCCTGTCCACCGCTAATTTATGCCTGCCCGTTCGTGAATTTCTCTGCCAGCAAGTCGGAATTGGAACTTGTGACACGTCGTGTCATTAAGGATCTGGAGACGCATTCACACACCGCCACCATGCTGGCTGATGCACAGACGGCGCAGAATGTGGAGGTGCCTGCTGAGCGTATCAAGGCATACGCCACGACTGATTCGCCTGAGTATAAGGCGATGGTGGCAGAGATTGCCCATCGACTCAACCTCGACAGCCTCAAGTTCTCGTCGCTGGAAACTATCGTGAAGGCGATTGGGCTGGAGAAGTGCCAAGTGTGCACACACTGCTTTGATGGTAGTTCGTTCCACTCTTTGGAAGAAGAGAATACCAATGAATAAATAAGCGTACCCCTCGGGTACAAAAGGGCGTACCCCTCGACTACGATGTGCCGTAGTCGAGGGGTACGTTTTTTATATGGTAAGCGTTGCTTTTACCAGTTCACTCTTTTCGTTAGGTAGTCAATCACTTGTTCATTTGCCGTTTTAAGCGTCTCGCATGCCCTGTGGAGATTGCGAGAGAACTCTTCGAAGGTTTCTGCACCGCTGTCGCAGAGGTCGGTGACAGACTTAACATAGAGGATAGGGGTTTTGAACAAAGAGCAGACAAAGCCGACGGCTGCCCCTTCCATGTCTTTGAGTTCTCCGCCATGTTTCTGAATCATCTCAAGGTCACACGGTTGCATGTCCAATGACGAGCCCGTTGTGACCTTGCCCATTTTCATTCCCAATGCTTCTGCCAGTGCTTGACTTCCTTCCCACACGGGGTAGTTGCCAAGGCTCTGTGTGCCCCATGCGTCATCACCTGGCACACGCCGGTCGTGAAACATCACCCCGTTGCCGATATACACCTCGGCAATGTCAGCACCTTTCTCGCGGAAGGCGCCGCAAGTGCCTGAATTCACTACAATGTCAGGATGCAACTGTTGGATGGCACTTAGGGTTGCTACTGCGGCAGCCTCGCACCCCACGAGGTCGCTGCCTTGTTGCTGACCGTTCAGCACTACGTTGAGCGTGACACCGTTCACCTCTCCTTCATAAAGTTGGCAGGGGAGTGGGGCAAAGAATCCTTCCACTTTTCTGATGCCGTATCTCTCGATGAATGGTTGGGCTTCAGCCACCATTGCCACTACATAACAAATTCTCATGTCTCTTGTCAATTTAGTTCGTTTACATTGCAAATGTACGGAAAAGTTTAGAGATTGGCGGTTGGTGATTAGCGATTTTTTGCTATTCCCCATAAAAAAACGATTAAGATGACAAATAATCCCTCATTCCTAACTCATCATTTCTATTTTTTCCGTATCTTTGTCTCGCAAAACCTATTATTATCAAATTTCAAATAATCATCGATGAAAAAAATTTTTGCTATCAGCATTTGTGCCATGCTCCTTGCAGCACCTGTTTGGGCACAAAAAAAGAGTGCTGTTTCGTTTGACTCTTATGAGTATGACTTCGGAACAGTCAATGCGGCAGAAGGCGCCATCTGCCACACATTCACATTCAAGAACAAGTCAAAGGCACCTGTTGCCATTGGCGAAGTGAAACCCAGTTGCGAGTGCATTCAGGCACAGTACGAGGATGAGGCTGTTGCTCCAGGTCAGTCTGCCACCGTATTGGTGGTGTTCAACCCCGCAAAGTCCATTGGCAAGAGTTTCCGTAGCGTGGAACTGCTCGACAAGCAGGGCAACACCCTTGGTGCACTTTCCATCAAGGCAATGGTCAGTGAGGGACCTGCTCCGCAGAAGTATCCTTATCAGAACACGTCCCTTTCTTACGCAGAGCGCGTGGAGAACCTTCTTTCTCTGCTCACTCCTGAAGAGAAGGTGGGTCTGATGATGAACAAGTCCGTCTCAGTGGACCGTCTGGGCATTCCTTCCTATAACTGGTGGAGCGAGGCATGTCACGGTGTGCGTCAGGGTGACTACACCGTATATCCTCAGCCTATCGGTATGGCTGCTGCTTTCAATCCTCAGCAGATGTACGATGTGTTCTCGACGGTGTCTGACGAGGCACGTGCCAACTGGAACCGTACAGACCACAATGACCCCAAACTCTTTAATGTGCCAATGGGTGTCACTTACTATCCAGGCAACCCAGAGTTGACTTTTTGGTGTCCGAACGTGAATATCTTCCGTGACCCCCGTTGGGGACGTGGTCAGGAAACTTGTGGCGAAGACCCTTATCTGAATGCCGTTTTGGGTGTGCAAACCGTTCTCGGTATGCAGGGTGATGACGACAAGTATCTCAAGACCCACGCTTGTGCTAAGCACTATGCTGTACACAGCGGTCCAGAGCCTCAGCGCCACTCTTTCAATGCTTCTGTTTCAATGCGTGACCTCTGGGAAACTTATCTCCCTGCTTTCAAGGCATTGGTGAAGAAGGGCAATGTGCGTGAGGTGATGTGTGCCTACAACCGTTATGAAGGCAAGCCTTGTTGTACGAGTGACCGCTTGCTCGTTGACATTCTCCGCAACAAGTGGGGCTACGATGCCATCGTCCTCACCGACTGCGATGCGATCAATAACTTCTACAACCGTGGTCAGCATGAGACTCACGCTGGTCCACTGGAGGCTTCTGTCGATGCTGTGCTGAACGGTACCGACCTCGAGTGTGGTAAGGTGTTCATGGTGCTGACCGAGGCTTTGGAGAAAGGACTCATTCAGGAGAGCACGCTCGATTATCACTTGCGCAAGACACTCTATGGCCGTTTTGAATTGGGTATGTTCGATCCTGCCGAGATGCTTCCTTGGGCAAATCTTAAACCCGAAGTCATCAGCAGCGAATCTAACAACGACCTCGCCACTCAGGCAGCCCGTGAGTCAATGGTGCTGTTGGAGAACAGTAAGGGTGTGCTTCCTCTCTCCAAGAACCTCAAGCGCATCGCTGTGTTGGGACCCAATGCCGATGATGTGGAATTGCTCAACGGTAACTATGGTGGTACACCTACGAAGGCACACCAGCACTCGCTGCTCGAAGGGATCAAGAATGCTTTGCCCAACACTGAAGTGTTCTATAAGAAGGCTTGTGAATTGTCGGATGGCTACACGACCATTCATCACTTGCAGGAGTTCAATGACGGCAAGGGCATCTTGGCTGAGTTCTTCAATAATAATAGCCTGAGCGGTCAGCCCGCTGTGACCAACTACTACAACGAACTGAACTTCTCCACCTTCGGTGCATGGGGCTTTGCTCAGGGTGTCAGCAAGGATACGCTGTCTGTACGCCTTTCTGGTAAGTACAAGGCTACCTTCACGGGCGATATGCAGTACACGCTCAGCACTGATAATGGTTATGTGCTCAAGATCAACGGCAACGTAGTGGAAGAATCTAAGGGCGGTGGCCGTGGTGGTTTTGGCTTCGGCTTCGGTCGTGGCGGTGCCAACTACAAGTCTTTCCCTGTGAAGGCTGGCGAGACCTACGATGTTGTGATTGAATACAAGCATGGTAATGGCAACTTCGCTATGTTGCGTGGTGACATCTGTGAGCGCAAACTCATCGAGTTTACAGAACTTGCTAACGAGGTGAAGGATATGGATGCCATCATCATCATCGGCGGTATCTCTGCCCGCATGGAGGGTGAAGGCGGTGACAAGGCTGACATCGAACTGCCAGCCGTGCAGCAGCGCCTTGTGAAGGCGATGCATGCTACAGGTAAGCCTGTTGTTTTCGTGAACTGCTCTGGTTCTGCTATCGCATTCGGTAGCGTGGAGGGTTCTTACGATGCACTTCTTCAGGCATGGTACCCTGGTCAGGGTGGTGCCAAAGCATTGGCTGACGTGCTCTTCGGCGATTTCAACCCAAGTGGCAAGTTGCCTGTCACTTTCTATCGTTCCAACAATGACCTGCCCGAATTTACGGATTACAGTATGGAGAACCGCACCTATCGTTACTTCAAGGGTGTTCCACAATATGCTTTCGGTTATGGTCTTTCTTATACTACCTTTGAGTATGGTAAGGGCAAACTCTCTAAGTCATCTATGACTGCTGACGGTAAGGTGACCCTCACTGTTCCTGTGACCAACACGGGTAAGCGCGAAGGTGCTGAAATCGTACAGGTATATGTGAAGGCACTTGACTACCCAGAAGCACCCATCAAGTCGCTCAAGGGCTTCCAGAAACTCTTCCTCAATGCAGGTCAGACTGCACAGGCAACGATCACTCTTGACGGCGAATCCTTCGAGTATTACGATCCTTCCATCGATGAACTCTCCACTCGTCCTGGACGTTATCAGATTCTCTATGGTAGTTCTTCACTCGACAAGGACTTGCAGACCCTTGACTTTGTAGTGAAACCCTAAGCGGACAACAGACAACGGACAATAGACAACTGTCAATTGTCAACTTCTTTAACTCCGACAAGATGAAACAGAAATTTATTCTATGTGTAGCGGCTTGCCTTTGTGCAGCCGCTACCATGGCACAAAGGGTCAAGCAATCTACTGTTTGCAATGCAGATGGTACAGTGACCTTCAAATATGAGAATCCTAATGCCAAGAATGTAGAGGTGGATGTACAGTTTGCTGGCAGAAACCCTATGACGAAAGGGGCTGATGGTGTGTGGACTGCCACGCTCGGTCCTGCTGCTCCTGATATGTACCCTTACTGCTTTGTGGTGGATGGCGTGAGTGTGATGGACCCGCTTTGTCCACAATACTTCCCCAACGAGGGTTTTAAGAACAGTCTCTTGGAAATCCCTGCCAAGACTGGTTCGTTGGCACATGACATCAAGAATGTACCACACGGCAAGGTGGAATACCTTCATTACTATTCCAAGAGTCTGAAGGGCGTGAACAACGCCATCGTATATCTTCCTCCTAAGTATGAGACAGACAAGAACAAGAAGTATCCAGTGTTCTATCTGTTGAGCGGTACGACCGATACAGAAGAAGTATATTATAAGGTGGGACGTGTGAACTACATCCTCGACAACTTGATTGCTGAAGGAAAGGCTGTTGAGATGATTGTCGTGCTTCCTTATGGTAACCCAACGAAACTGTTACCTCCCGCACCGGCTCCTGCTGGCGGTTTTGGTGGTTTCGGCGGTATGGGCATGATGCGTGATGTAGTAGGTGATGATATCACGGGCGATTTGATGAACTATGTGGAGAGTCACTATCGCACCATCAATGACCGTGACCATCGTGGTATCGGTGGATTCTCACGCGGTGGAAACCAAGGACTGGGCATTGGTCTGCGCAACCTCGACAAGTTCTCTTACCTCTGCTCTTACAGTTCCTTCACGGCAACTGAAATTCCCGGTGTGTATGACAATGCTGACGATACGAACAAGAAGATTCACCTCTTCTGGTTGGGTGTGGGTACAGACGACTTCCTTTTCGGAAATGCACGTGACTATATGGAGCACCTCGACAAGCATGGTATTCGTAGTGTGAAGGAGTTTACACATGACAAGTACGGTCATACTTGGATGAATGCCAAGTATTTCCTCGATAAGTCATTGCGTCTGCTTTTCAATCCTACAGCCTCAGAAGAGGCGATGAAGAACGGCAAGCCGGCTTTGGAACGTACAGGTCAGGAGCAGCAGTTCACGGGTGCTACGATGGCACGTCTGTTCCCCCGACAGGTCACCTCACCTGATTATGCAGATGGAAAGGTCACTTTCCGCCTCAATGCTCCCGATGCAAAGAGTGTGCAGATGGAGGGTGAATTGTTCTCAGCACCTGTTGCGCTCACAAAGGGTGATGATGGTGTGTGGAGTGTCACTCTGACCGACCATGTGGCTGATGTCTATAAGTATTGTTTTGTGGTGGATGGCACCAAGATTGCTGACCCCACCAACATGTACCTTTCACCTGATAAGGGTTTCAAGTACAGCATTGCTTACGCCCCCAGCAATCCATTCGATGTTCAGGTGCTTGGTGACATCAATTTCGGGAAGGTCGATTATGACTTGAATCAGAATGTGGCAACCTATTTCCCGCCAACTACAGACAATCCAACAATCCTCATCCAACTCATCCCTGGTGATGATGATACGATGGAGAGTTGGTTCAAGGTGGGAAGTGCCAATCTCATTGCTGATAAACTCCTTGCTGATGGAAAGACTAAACCTTGCCTCTTGACTACTTCAACAGCCAAGAACGCCAAGATGAAGACTTACACGCTGAAGGCTTCTGATTATAAGACTTGGGCAGAGCGCCGTAAGGCATTGGAGAAACTGCTGTTGAGTCTTTAACCCCAATCACACAATACAAAAGAGACGGTCATGATGAAGTGACCGTCTCTTTGTTTTTGATGTGTTGATAAAGCCTTATTGGAAAACGAAGTTGTGCAGGGTGCAGAGCGATTTCTCCTTCGTGTCAGACTTGAAAGTGAAGAAGATGGCATGTTTATGCTCCAGTTTGCCAATGTCAGGTAGGTTTGCGCTCAGTTCTGTGGGTTGCTGTGGCATGTCGGCACGCAGTTCAATGGTGCCCAATAGCATTCCTTGTGAATTCCAAGGACGGTCTGCACGGATTTCGATGGTGCCATCTGCACCCAGCGGTGTAATATTCAACAGGAGTTTTACATCATTACGTCCTTTTGTGGCATTGAAGTTGAAGTATTTGTAGCCCACGATACTGCCGTCGGTGTTGTTTACCACATCATTGGTATTGTAGCGCAGGTCATAGGGTGCGTCATACTTCTTCGTTGAAGCCAATGCCTCCTCCTTTGTCATGCCAGCCTCACCACCATAACTGGCAGCCACGTAAGAACCGAAAAAGGTGTTGTTAGGCCATTCGTGGATGGCGGGTCTCGGTCCTGTGTACCAGCAGGCGATGCCAGCAGAATGGCGTTCCAACGGGTTGAGACCATCAAGGGCAAAGCCTTCTGAGGTGTATTCGCCTTCGGAAATTTCCACCTTACCACCTTTGCCTTCTTCCACCTTCACTTCGATAGGTGCCACCATCGCTTGGCGAGCATATTCGTCAGTGCCTGTTTGACGGTGGTAGAACACATACCATTGTCCGTTGATCTCGCAGATGGAACCGTGGGTGTTGCCATCGGGACAGGCAGAAGCGATGACGTTGCCCTGCTCATCCTTTTCACGACCACGTCCGTCAATGATGGTGCCACCATACGTCCAAGGACCTAATGGGTTGTCGCTGTAACAGTATGCCAAGGTGTAATTGGAAATGGGCAGTCCGAATTCGCCATCCTTGGTGAAACGGCTATAGATGAAGACGTACTTGTCTTTGATTTTGCGGATAGAAGAGGCTTCAAAGAAACTGAATATTCCCTCTTGGTTTCTGCCTGAAATCATGTCCTCCACAATCAGGCTTCACTGTTGCCATGGTCTTAGGGTCAAACTCTGCGGCATAGGAGCGTTCAAAGCCCCAATAGCCATACACTCTGCCGTCATCATCCACAAACACGGCAGGGTCAAACTGCAGCACGCCATCCACCCGATTGGGATTCTCCTTGCTCCAGTTGCACACCTCAAAAGGACCATCAGGACGGTCGCTCTTGGCAATCAGTCCATTGCGGAATCCTGTCTGGTCGTTGGGGAACAAGTAATAGGTTTTCTTGCCCGTGTTGTCAGTCACCAATGTCACGTCAGGAGCATAGAGCACGTCAGCAGTGCCTTTTGCATCGAAAGGCTCACCTTTTGCATTCTTGTCCACCACCAGGATGACACCGTCATACCGCCAGTTGTTGAGACTATCGACAGAGGCAGACCACACCACTTGGTCACGTCCGCAGTATTCGGTGATGAGGTCATCGTGGGAACCATAGACGTACACACGGTATTTGCCGGGTTGGTCAGGGTCTTCAAATACGTAGGGTTCACCATCGGGGATATGTTCCCAAAGGGGCATGAAAGGGTTACCTACGGTGGTCAGTTCAGTTTGTGCCATTGCTGTAGTTTTATGGGTGCAGGATGTTGCCAATGCTGTGCAACCAGTCACTGCAATAAGGGTTTTGATAAAGGTGCTCATATTGATGAGAATTGAAAGGTTGAAGTTTTTGCAAAGGTACAACTTTAAGTGAAAAATGAAAAGTGAAAAGTGAAAAATCTGAGTTACTTTGCTATGAGAGACTGTCCGAATGGGTTGTTAATATAGATTTTTCACTTTTCACTTTTCATTTTTCACTTAAAGTTGTACCTTTGCAACTCGAAACAATAAGAGAGGTTAATCATGACGATTTCGACAGCAGAATCGTGTACGGGTGGTCGCATTGCGTCTGCCATCACGGCGCATAGCGGTGCCAGCAACTATTTCCAAGGTGGACTGGTGGCATACCAGAACGAAGTGAAGGAGCAGATGTTGGGTGTGCCGACGGAAATGATTGCGGAGTATGGTGTGGTGTCGCGTCAGGTGGCGGAGCAGATGGTGAAAGGCGCATGTCAATTATTCCATACCGATTATGCGTTGGCTTCCACGGGTTATGCGGAAGCATGGGAGGGACATGAAGTGGAGATCTGGGTGGCATGGGGTCGTGAAGGTGATGTGCATTCGATGTGTTTGCGTGAGGACTTCGGCAGGGTGAAGAATGTGGAGATTGCCACGGAATGCGTGTTGGAGGAGTTCGGAAAGTATCTGAAAGTCATGCATGACCCATTTGCAGGAAATGTGGCAAGTATAGCATGAAATAAAATAAATATAATAATGAGAAAGGTTTTAGCAATGGTAGCCCTTGCAGTGGCTACACTGCCGGTCATGGCACAACAAACAAAGTACAGCATTCAGGGTACAGTCCCTGCTGGTAGCAAGATGGTATATGTGGGAAATCGTGATTCACGTGCAATTGTGGACAGTGCAGCAGTCAGTGGCGATAAGTTTGCCATTGAGGGTTCTTATGACAAGGATGCCCTTCTTTATGTGAGAGTGGATGAAGCCCCCCGTTTTGTGATCATGTTTAACGATGGTACACCTGCCACCATCGACCTTAACACCAACGTGCTGAAAGGCTCTGCTCAAAACCAAAGCCTGAACTATTATGACCGTCAGAATGACTCTTTGCTGATGCAGATGAGTGCTTTGCGCTCAGAAGTATTGGATGCCTATTATGATATGTCCTTGTCTGAGGAAGAACGGGAGAGTAATGCTGAAAAGAAGGCAGAAGAGGTGAAACCCGAATTGGATCGACTGGCCAACAAGGATAAGGAACTGATGGATCAGATGTTGAAAGAGAATGCAAAGACGTTGGTTCCTGCTGCTTTTGTTGATAATCTCCTTGCTTTTTATGGATTGGATGGCTTCAAGGAGATGTTGGACGCCAATCCACCATACGCCAGCCATCCAGCCGTAGATGAAATTAAATATCGTCTGGCGCAAGAAGAGGCAAAGAAGAAGGTGATTGGTCAGCCTTTCATCGACCTTGAGGAGGCTGATACCGACGGTAACCTGCACAAACTGAGCGAGTATGTGGGCAAAGGTCAGTGGGTGCTCATTGACTTCTGGGCTTCATGGTGTGGTCCTTGCCGTGCCGAGATGCCTAATGTGGTGGCAAATTACGAGAAGTATCACGCCAAAGGCTTTAATATAGTCGGTCTTTCCTTCGACCAAAAGAAGGATGCGTGGGTCAAGGCGATTCAGGATCTCAACATGCCTTGGGTACACCTTGCTGACTTGAAGGGTTGGGAGACAGCCGCTGCTAAGGTGTATCACATTGATGCCATTCCTGCAAGCCTAATCCCGAAGGAAAGATTGTGGCACGTGACCTGCGAGGTGATGCCTTGGGCAAAAAATTGAAAGAAATATTTGGTGAGTAAAACGGTTCAGACGGCTAAGAACCGTTTCACTTCCTCCAGCATGGCATGGGCTTTCTCCTGCCCGTGTTGATAGATGGCGCGCAGTTTCTCTTCGTTGAGTTCTGTGCGCCCTATTTCTAATGGATGGTCAGGGTAAATCGCCAGAATGTTTCCTGCCCGTTCCTGCTCCTCAATGTATTGCAGTTCGGCATTGTACATTTCATGCCTCCGTCTCATGCAGGCAGCCACTTGCGGATAGTTGGGGTACCACATCTTGAAAAGCCACGTGAATTTGTTGGGTGTTTTCAGGTAACCTTTGGGTCTGGTGAGGATGACGATGTTGCGCTCGTAGCCAATTTCTTGGAAATGTTGGAGAGGAATGCAATCGACCAGCCCTCCATCCAGCAGTTTCATTCCGTCGATTTCTACAGGAGTGGAGGCAATGGGCATGGAGCCTGTGGCACGAAACCACTCGAGGGTGCTGTCTTCTACATGGTCAATCTGCTGATAGACAGGTTTGCCGGTTTCAATATCGGTACACACCAGATAGAACGCAGTGGGGTCTGCTTCGAACGCAGGGATGTCGAACACATCCAGTTCCATTGGCATGGTGTGGTAGGCAAACTTGGCATTGACGAAATTGCCCGTTGTGAGGAAAGAACACCATCCCATATAGCGAGGGTCATCTTTGAATCGTGTGTTGTAGCGGAGTCCGCGACCTACTTGGTGTGACTTGAAGTTACAACCGAACAAAGCACCTGCCGACACGCCAATCATGCCATCGACGGTGATGCCTTCCTCTTGCATCACATCAATGAATCCTTCGGAGAAGAGTCCGCGCATACCGCCACCTTCCAGAACTAATCCTCGTTTCATGTGTTTCTGCTGTTTTTGGAGTTTTGATGTGCAAAGATACAACATTCAGTGAAATGTGAAAAATGAAAAGTGAAAAATCTTGAAAAAGGAGTTAAAGGAGTTATTGGGAGTTATAGGGAGTTAAAGGAGTTATAGCCGAATGTTATGCTGTTGTCAGAGTATAGGCTTTAACTTCTGAGCGGAGCGATAACTCCTCTAACTCCCTCTAACTCCTAAGGAACTCAGATTTTTCACTTTTCATTTTTCACATTTCACTGAATGTCGTATCTTTGCAAACAAAAATGGAAATATGAAGAAAAGTCTGTGTTTCATCCTGTTGCTGCTTGTCTGTATGGTAGCGCAAGCACAGGGCGCGTCCTTTTCTACAGATGGGAAGGACGTTCGCCCTAAAGTGGCGTTGGTGCTTGGTGGTGGTGGTGCGAAAGGGGCTGCCACGGTGGGTGTACTGAAATATGTGGAGGAATCGGGTGTGCCCATCGACATGGTGGTGGGCACGAGCATTGGTTCCATTGTGGGTGGACTCTATGCTTTAGGGTATCGGAGTGAGCAGTTGGATTCGATGTTTCGTTCCCAACAATGGACAGATATGTTTGCTGGTTCGCTGATGGGTGACAGTATCGTGCGTCCTTTGCGGCAGATGACAGGTGATAGAGGGTCAATCAATTTTGATGATCTGCCCATCCCTTTCCGTTGTGTAGCAGTAGATATGAACAAGATGCGCGAGGTAGTGTTGCGTGAAGGTGACTTGGCTCAGGCGATGCGTGCCAGTATGGCGATTCCGTTGGTGTTCAAGCCTGTGAGGATGAACGGCATGAGGCTTGTGGATGGGGGTGTGCTGAACAATTTGCCAGTGGATGTGGCGAGAGATATGGGGGCAGACCTTGTGATAGCGGTGGATTTGACAGTGAACAAATCCTCGTCGTCGTTGCGGCTCGACGCAAAGAAATACCAACAGAACTGCGAAGATGCAGACATCTATATCAATCCCCACCTGAAGGGATATGGACCTGAGGATTTCTCTCAGAAGAAAATTGTGGAGATGATTGCCTTGGGTGAAAAAGCAGGCAAGGCATCGTTGAAAGAAATGAAGAAAATGAAAAGGAGACTGGCTCGGTGAGTCAGTCTCCTTTTCATTTCAGTTTTTTCAGTTAGCACTACTCTTCAGCAGATGCTGACGATACATCCATATAAAGTAGCCGCATAGTGATAAGGCTGCAAGCACGACAAGACTGGTCCACAGCAAGGTGGAAGAGCCCTCGCTGGAACCCCAATCGTTGAAGAAGTTGATGGCAGAGCGCAATGTGTCTTCCACAGCCTCCTTACATCCGAGAGAGTCAAGGGGCGCGGTCAGCGTGTCGAGTACATCTTTAGGAGCCTCCACTGAGTCAGTAACGGGCTGGGGTGCCTTGACCGTATCGATAGGATGGTTAATGATGATACGTGGACGATAGGGTCTGCCTGGATAGGCAATGTCTAAAAGGTTGAACATAAGCAATACTATTTAAATAACGAGTAAAACCTAATTTCCGCAGCACTTTAGTTTAACTATCTTTATAAGTACCTGAGCAACAAAAAGTTGTTCAGGTACTTTGCCATGTCAGATTTTTCACTTACC
>CAJOLW010000032.1 GCA_905235525.1 uncultured Bacteroidaceae bacterium | reverse complement strand
GGTGGTACATTGGCTGGAGCGGCGATTGGTGCAGCTGTTGGTACAGGGGCAGGTCTTCTCATCGGTAAGAAGATGGATAAGCTGAAGGCTCAAGCAGAGCAGGTGCAGAATGCTCAAGTGGAGAGCGTAAAAGATTCGAATGGTCTTGACGCTGTGAAGGTTACATTCGATTCTGGAATCCTTTTCGATTCAGGTAAATCTATGCTTAGCAAAACAGCCATGAACAATCTTACCGACTTTACCAATAATGTACTGAGGGCATATCCTGACTGCGATGTGGCCATTCAAGGTTATACCGACAACACGGGCTTCAAGGGCTCTACTGTAGAAGAAAGTTTCCAGAAGAACATAAAACTCAGCCAAGACCGTGCTGATGCTGTAAAGCAATATGTGTTGGCTCAGGGTGCCGCTCCTTCTCAGATTAAGAGCAGTATCGGTTTTGGGGAAAACAATCCTGTTGCTGACAACTCCACTAAGGAGGGCAAGGCTCAAAATCGTCGTGTGGAGATTTACCTCTATGCTTCAGAGGCAATGATTAATGCCGCAAACGCTGGCACATTGCAGTAAAACATTGCAGGCAGGTGCAGGGCTGGCATTCAGTCTTGCATCTGCAACGATTAAATAAGGCGTATGACAATGGGGAAGTTTTTTTCCAAATTGGGGAATCTTGTGAAGTGGACGCTCATCGTCTTATTGGCGGGAAGCATCTTGCTGGTCTTTGCCTTCCGTTACCTCCCTGTCTATACCTCGCCGCTCATGTTCATACGAGCATACGAGCAGGTGAGTAGGGGTGAAAAGATCAGATGGCACCATGCGTGGGTGCCGCTTGAGGAAATGTCTGCCGATTTGCCACTTGCGGTGATGTCGTGCGAGGATCAGAATTTCCTCACCCACAATGGCTTCGATTGGGACGCCATTCAGAAAGTGATAGACGAACGTGCAGAAGGAGAGCGTTTTCGAGGTGGTTCCACCATCAGTCAGCAGACGGCGAAAAATGTGTTCCTTTTTCCAACCTCCTCTTCTGGAAAGTTGGCATGGTTCCGCAAAGGTGTTGAGGCTTATTTCACCATTTTGATGGAATTTATGTGGGACAAGCAGCGGATTATGGAAGTCTATCTGAACACTATAGAGATGGGCGACGGCATCTACGGTGCACAAGCCGTGGCACAAGAGCATTTCGGTTGTGATGCAAAGAATTTGACCCGCAACCAGTGTGCGATGATAGCCATCACATTGCCCAATCCCATCAAGATGGACTCGGCATCACCAACTAAGTATATGTATCGCCGGCAGTCGTGGTGCCTTCGACAGATGAAATGGCTGGGGCATTTCCCCACCAGAGAGGAGATGCAGAAGAAAGACGACGATACAGAAGGCAAGGCTGAATGAGGAAGAGTTGAATGAGGGATGAAGAGAGGGGATGGATATGGAAAACATAATAAACTAAATAATGAAAAACAACAGGATAGGTTACATCAGAGGTGTGCTTATTTTATACTTGTTGCTGTCCAGCACAAGTATGATGGGGACAGAGAAATTTGTGTTCACTACCCTGTGGACACCTCAAGCAGAATTTGCAGGGTATTATGTGGCTAAAGAGAAAGGTTTTTATAAGGAAGTAGGATTGGATGTGGTTATCCAGCCCCCCTCTTTGACAGCCACTGTCTATCATCGCATGGAAACGGACGAGTGTGATGCAGGCATGTTTTCCTTAATGTCTGCTATTGACATCATAGCCAATGGTACGCCATTGGTCAATATCTTTCAGACATCCATGAACAACAGCCATATGATTGTGTCTCGTTGGGGCAAGAATCCTATCAATGAGAAAAAGAAACGTCTGGCTGTCTATATCTCAGCACCGAACCATCTGGCGTTTATAGTGAATAAGAAGGCAAAGACGGACTTTGAATGGGTCTTTTTTACCGATAATATCAATTTATTCCTGTCTGGCGGTGTGGATTTGTTGTCGATAGTCAGTTACAACGAATATTTATTGCTGAAGCAGGCGGGTTTTAATATGCCGGAAGCAAGCCTCTTCCGATTCAAGGATCATGGCTATAATATACAAGAAAATGGTGTGTATGTGAAACGTGATTACTTTGACACCCATCGTGAGCAAGTGAAGCGTTTTGCTGAAGCCAGCAAGAAGGGATGGGAATGGACGGCTACTCATCAGGAAGAGGCCTTGGACATTGTGATGAAATATGTCCGAGAAGGCCATGTGCAGACCAACCGTGTCATCCAGCGAATGATGCTGAAAGAAATTCTTCGTCTGCAACAAGATCCTGACACGGGAAAACGTGAGTTCCGTGTGCGTCCGGACATGGTGAAAAAGGCGAGTTTTCTGATGAAAGATTTTGGCATGATTGATAGAGATGTCTCCTATCAGGAATTGTTGGGTCTATTAAAGAAAGAAGATAATAAAAAGAAGTAAGATGAACATAGTCAACTACATAAGGGGTTCGTTGGCGGCACGGCTTTCTTTGGGTGTCGTCTCTTGTGTGATGATTTTGTTTATTCTTGTCCTTGGAATATTGTTCCACTATTCTCGCATGGCAGTAAGGGATGAAGCGATGGGGAGGGCAACTCAAGCATTAGAGAGCACGCAATTGCATGTGGAAAACACATTGCATGATGCGGAGGTGGCGGTTACTAACATGAAATGGTTAGTGGAGCAGCATTTGGACACCCCCGATTCCATGTACACTTATAGTAGAAAGATATTGGAGAACAATCCTGATTTCTATGGATGTTCCATTGCCTTTGAACCATTTCAGTTTGAGGAGAAGGGGCAGTTCTTTTCGGCATATTCCTATAATGGAGAAGATTCTATTCAGACAGAGCAAGAGGGGAATGAGGCATACGAGTATTATTACATGGATTGGTATCTTATTCCCAAACTGCTTGACAAGCCCTATTGGGTGGAACCTTTCAAAGATTATGACAATGGTGGCATCAAGGTGAATGATTACATCACCTCTTACAGTTACCCCATCCACGATAAGAATGACCGTGTGGTTGGCATCCTGTCTGTTGACTTGTCCTTGAAGTGGTTTTCTCAAAACATTTCAAAAGGTAATCTTTTCCCTCATTCATATAGCATATTGATTGGGCGGGGAGGAACATACCTTGTTCATCCTGATACGACAAAACTTTTCTATGAAACTATCTTCACCCCCACATTGGAACATCCAGATGAAGAGTTGACAGCCCTGGGTGCGGCGATGATTGCGGGGAAGAGTGGGTATAAGGTGCTACATCGTGAAACTGGTGAACTTTATGTGTTTTACAAACCTTTGCCACGTACGGGGTGGAGTGTGGCGATTGTGTGTCCTGAAAGTGACATCTTGGAACCCTACCTCCAACTACAGAATAATATGATTTTCATTACAGTTGCAGGTATTCTGACTCTCCTTCTTTTCTGTGTCATCGTCATTCGTCGGAATATACGTCCTCTGAAATTGTTGGGACAATCAGCAGAACGGATGTCAGAAGGTCACTATGAGAAGGTGATTCCCGACAGTCAACGGCATGATGAAATAGGGCAATTGCAGCGTAGTTTCTCTACGATGCAGCAGTCTTTGCTGAATTATATACATAAGATAAAACATTCCACAGAGACCTTGACTCAACGGAATGCGGAACTGTTGAAGGCTAATGAATTGGCGAAGGAGGATGATCGCATGAAGACAGCGGTCATCAGCAATATGACCAATCAGATGCTTGGTCCTATAGATGCCATAGTGGAAGAGAATGACCTCATTCGAAAAGAATATAAGAGTCTCTCAGAGGAAGAGATGGCTCAGCATGTTGATTGTATGCTTGAAAAAACAGAGACTGTCACCCGTCTGCTCAATCAACTTCTGGAAGCCTCCGATACCACGAATTTGTCAAACGAAGAACCCGCAGAATCATGAAAAATCCATTGACTATGATACGGCATTCTTTGTCTATGAGGATTGGTCTCATGCTCATGGGCATTGCGGCATTCATTTTTATCGTGTCGCTTGGGTTTCTCTATGTGAAGTCACGGAATTATGTGCGTAATGAAGCGATTAACAGGGCTTCTCAGGTGTTGAACAATACAGTGCTGAGAGTGTCAACGATACTGAATGAGGTGGAAATTGTCACCAACAATACTGATTGGTTGGTGCGCACACATTTGCAACCTGATTCTGTGGAGGCTTATTCTCAGCGTATCGTTGAACAGAATCCTCACTTCAATGGCTGTTCCATCTCTTTTGAGCCCTATTTCTTCCAAGAGAAGGGTGAGTACTATTCCGTCTATACCTCTCGAAAAAATGGTTTCATTGAGACTCGACAGGAGGGAAATGACAGTTATCGTTATTTCGAAAAGGAATGGTATCTGAAACCCAAGCAGCAGAACAAGGCTTGTTGGGTGGATCCTTTCTTTGATGAATATGAAGAAGAAAATGGTCTCTCACGTGATGCCATCACATCCTATGCCATTCCACTCATTAGCAATGAGGGGCAATGTATTGGTGTCATCTCAACCGACCTTTCTTTGTCATGGCTTTCTCAAACCATTATGGAAAAGATGCCATCGCCCAATTCTTATTGTATCATGCTTGGTGGGGATGGGACATTCTTCATTCATCCAGATACAACGAAGTTGGTGTATCAGACCATTTTCACAAATACTGATCCAGACCGTGATGCAGGTATCGTTTCATTAGGTAATGATATGCTCAATGGTAATGAGGGAATCCAACGGTTGTATTTGAACGAAGAGATGTGTTATGTGTTTTATTGTCAATTACAACAGACGGGCTGGAGTATTGCCATCATCTATCCTGAAAGTGAAATATTCCGTGGCTACAATAATCTTTTCTACATTGTCATTTTCCTCATTTTCATCGGGTTGCTATTGTTGTTGTTGTTCTGCTATCAAATCATTCATACAGAAATTCAGCCTGTCAATCAGTTGGCAAGTCAAGCACGAAAAATCGCTGCAGGAAATTTCAACGAGCACATACCCCACAGTGACCGTATCGACCCCGTTGGACAATTGCAGAACACCTTTGGTGTCATGCAGCAATCTATTGCTGGTTATATTCATGACATTCACCAGATGAATGAGGAAATAGAGCGACGGAATGAAGAATTACTTATCGCCAACAAGCAAGCACAAGAAGCCCTTGATAAGAAGACCGCCTTCATGCAAGACCTCACCCATCAGGTGCGCACACCGCTCAATATCATTATTGGATTCTCACAGGTGCTCCGTATGGGGCATCAATCCATCCCCGACGATGAGATGGAGACCATTCTTGATGGCATGCAGGTGAATTCTCAGAACATCAAGGGCATTATAGACAAACTGCTCACTGCTTCGTTCCTTGAGACCATAACAAGTGCGCCCAATGACATTCGCTTTGCATGTAACGATCTTTGTCGCAAGACTATTGCCAAAATTAGACTCAAATGTCCAGACACTGTCAAGTTGAAATTTGTCACCTGTGTTCCAGATTCTCTGACCATTCCCGCCATCTCTGACGCACTGCCCAAGATGTTGCAACAAATGCTTGACAATGCCAACCAATTCACACGGGAAGGGCTCATTACGTTGGAATGCAGGCTGAAAGACGAACGAAACATCAATTTCATTGTGACAGACACGGGCATGGGCATTGCGAAAAAGGATGCCCGCCGCATCTTCATCCCATTCTTCAAACTCGATTATTATAGCGAAGGACTTGGCATCGGTCTTACTCTCATTCGTCGCGGAGCAGAGTTGATGGGAGGCACTTTCATCCTCGATTCTTCTTATAAAGAGGGAGCCAGATTTGTCCTCACCTTGCCGTTGTGATTTCATACACCGTGCGCATAATATTTCGTGCACTCAGCGCGTAATATTTCACGCACCGTGCCCATATTGTGGGGTTAAAGGTTGTGTTTTATGGTAAAGAAATACAACTTTTATACTGAAACCAAAGAAAACTTTGATGAAAAGAGAATAGAGAGAGATTTTTTTCGTACCTTTGCACAATTATTGTACTTTTTAACGGTAAAAACTTTCTATCTTTCAGATATGCCCCAAATATCCATACGAGGAACGGAGATGCCGAGTTCGCCTATTCGCAAACTGGCACCGTTGGCTGACGCTGCCAAGAAGCGTGGCGTCAAGGTTTATCACCTCAACATCGGACAGCCCGACCTGCCCACACCACAGGTGGCACTTGATGCCATTAAGAACATTGACCGCAAGATTCTGGAGTATAGCCCCTCACAGGGTTATCGCAGTTATCGCGAGAAGTTGGTCAACTACTATGCTAAGTACGACATCCATTTGACAGCCGACGACATCATCATCACCAGTGGTGGTTCTGAAGCCGTGCTTTTCTCTTTCTTGGCATGCCTGAATCCTGGCGATGAAATCATCGTGCCAGAACCAGCCTACGCCAACTATATGGCGTTTGCCATCTCGGCAGGTGCCGTCATCCGCACCATCGCTACCACCATTGACGAGGGTTTCTCGCTTCCCAAGGTGGAGAAGTTTGAAGAACTCATCAACGAGCGCACACGCGCTATCCTCATCTGCAACCCCAACAACCCCACGGGTTATCTTTATACACGCCGCGAGATGAATCAAATTCGCGACCTCGTGAAGAAGTATGACCTCTACCTCTTCTCCGATGAAGTCTATCGCGAGTTCATCTACACAGGCTCTCCCTACATCTCTGCCTGCCACCTCGAAGGTATCGAGCAGAACGTGGTGCTCATCGACTCTGTGTCCAAGCGTTACAGCGAGTGTGGCATCCGTATCGGCGCCCTCATCACCAAGAACGAGGAAATCCGCAAGGCTGTGATGAAATTCTGTCAGGCACGTCTCTCTCCACCACTCATTGGTCAGATTGCAGCCGAGGCAAGTCTTGATGCCCCCGAAACATATAGCCGCGACATCTACGACGAATATGTGGAGCGACGCAAGTGCCTCATTGACGGACTTAACCGCATTCCTGGTGTCTATTCGCCCATCCCAATGGGAGCCTTCTACACCGTGGCACGTCTTCCCGTCGATGACTGCGAGAGGTTCTGTGCATGGTGTCTTTCCGACTTCAACTACGAAGGCGAGACCGTCATGATGGCTCCAGCGGCAGGATTCTACACCACACCCGGAGCGGGCAAGAACGAAGTCCGTATTGCCTACGTGCTCAAGAAAGAAGACCTCACCCGTGCCCTCTTCGTGCTGAGAAAGGCATTGGAGGCTTATCCTGGTAGAGTTGATAATCTTTAATTTTAATGAGGAATTAGGAGTTCGGAATGAGGAACTACCATGCGGCTTGTTTCTCATCGGAATATACAATTCATTCCTAATTCCTCATTCCTAATTCCTAACGGTGTCTTTCGAACTTTTCATAGCCAAGCGAATTTATGCAGATAAAGCAGAGGACGGGGAACGGTTTTCCCGTCCTGCTATTCGTATAGCCATGCTCGGTGTCGCCATCGGTGTGGCAGTCATGCTGGTGAGTTTGGCTGTTGTGCTTGGCTTCAAACACGAAGTGAGCGAGAAAGTCATTGGCTTTGGCAGTCACATTCAGGTGATTAGCCTCACCCAGAACCAGAACTACGAGATGATGCCCGTACTCACCAATGACACCCTCATTCGCAAGGTGAAGAAGGTGAGGGGGACGGAGCATATTCAGCGCTTCGCCACCAAGATGGGCATTCTCAAGACAGAAGAGAACTTCCGTGGTTTGACCTTCAAGGGAGTGGGAGAGGACTACGACCTTTCATTTTTCCGTACTTCGCTTAGAGAAGGGACAATGCCCAAGTTCTCGTCTAAGGAGGCATCTAACGAGATCCTTTTGTCAAAGAAAGTGGCAGGTGATCTTGGCGTGAAAGTGGGCGACAAGATTTTTGCCTACTTCATGGGCGAGGAATCGATGCGTGCCCGCCGTTTCAAGTTGGCTGGTATCTTTGAGACCAACATGAACGACTACGACAAGAACTATGCCATCACCGACATCTACACTGTCCGCAAACTCAATGGATGGGATGCTGAGATGTCCTCTGGATTGGAGGTGACTGTCAATGATTTCGACAGGGTAGAGGAATTTACCAACAAACTCCAGTTTATCCATCAGGGCACCGATCGCCAAGGAGTCACTTACGGTGTGTTCAGCATCAAGGACATTGCCGCCCACACCTTCGCATGGCTCTCTGTGCTCGACATGAACGTGGTGATGATTCTCGTGCTCATGATCCTTGTCAGTGCCTTCACTGTCGTTAGCGGCTTGCTCATCATCATGCTTGAGCGCATCAGTATGATTGGCACCCTCAAAGTCCTTGGAGCCACCAACGTGTCCGTGCGCAACATCTTTACCCAGTTCAGCATCATGCTTGTAGGCAAAGGACTCTTTTGGGGCAACATCTTCGGTCTTCTCCTTTGCTGGCTACAACAACAGTTCCACATCGTATCCCTCGATGCCTCCGTCTATTACATCGACTCCGTACCCATTCAGTTCAATTGGTGGCTCATCCTTGCCATCAACGCAGCCACCCTCCTCATTTCTACCCTCGTCATCTGGGGCAGTTCCCACCTCATCAGCATTGGGAAACCCTCAGAGACTCTTCGGTACGAATAAGCCCCAATAACTTATTAGGGAAAAAGGATTTTTTTATTGAGAGGATATTGGGGGTTGTTTTTGATGGCTTTGTTGAAAAAGCAGTACATTTGTAAAATTATATAGAGAAATACATTTTTTTTTAAGTTTGTAAAAAAAAGTGGGAGGGAAATTTGTTTTCGTCTTTCATCTTTTGTAACTTTGTGGCCGAGAATATATGATAAAGTGAGATGCCAACTTGAGAGGGTTGGTGGAATGAATCGTTTAACTTAATTAAATTCAGCGAATTGAATGGAAGAGAATGCTGGCAGAGTGCAGGAGCAGCGTGTGTCCTGTACGGGTGGGCAGATTGGCTCACCTAAGGAGGAAGAGTTGCCTCCTTTCAACTTTCCCATTGAGGACAAGTCGGAGAGAATTATCAAAGTGATTGGCGTTGGTGGCGGCGGCGGTAATGCTGTGCAGCACATGTGGGAAGTGGGCGTGAAGAACGTCTCCTTCGTCGTGGTCAATACGGACAGTCAGGTACTGGTGCCTAACAAGGTGCCCAACAAGATTCAGTTGGGTGATGGATTGGGTGCTGGAGGCGATCCTGAAGTGGGGCGTAAAAAGGCGGAGGAGAGTATAGAGGACATCAAGGCGATGTTGGAGGGTGGCACCAAAATGGTGTTTGTCACGGCAGGTCTGGGTGGCGGAACGGGGACGGGAGCAGCCCCTGTGATTGCTCGTGTGGCGAAAGAAATGGGCATCCTGACGGTGGGTGTAGTGACGTTGCCGTTCTTGATGGAGCGCCCCAAGCGTATCAACATAGCCCTGAAAGGATTGGAGGCGATGAGGAAGTGTGTGGATTCGCTGATTGTGATTAACAATGAGAGGTTGCTGGAGGATGAACGTTATGTGGAGATGGATTGGGACGAGGGGATGCAGAAGGCGGATGAGGTGCTGACCATTGCCACGAAGACGATTGCTGAGATTATCACGGTGAGGGGCAAGGTGAACCGAGACTTCAACGATGTGAACACGGTGATGAAAGATGGCGGGGCTGCCGTTGTCTCGGTGGCAAAGGCGAGTGGTGAACAGCGCATACTGAAGGCGATGTCGGAAGCAGTGAACTCGCCGCTGATTGCCAACATGGACAAGCAGAAGACGAAACGACTATTATATATAGTATATAGTGGCAAGAAGAATCCTGCAAAGATGGCGGAACTGCGTGAAATCAATGCCTTCATGGAGGATTTTGACGAAAATGTCGAGGTGCTTTGGGGACATTATCAGGATGATGAACTGGAAGACGAAATCAAGGTGGCGATTGTGGCTACAGGTTTTGATCAAGTGGATTCCTCCTCAGAGAATGAGGAAATGTCGGACGAGAAGCGTCTGTTGCAAAGTTTGCGTGAAAAATACTATGCGGTGGCTCCACCTGCTGTGCTGGAGAAGAAGAATGAGGAAGAACTGCCTGTGGATAGTGTGACACTGGAGAACATGGAAGGTGAAGCACTGTCGGACGAAGAGGATGGGGAGAATGTGTCAGATGATGAGGAGAATGAAGGCGATTTTCAGTCAAAAAGAGGGTCTTTCTGGACGGTCATCAAGGAGAAGTTAAGCAAATGGGTGGAAGAAGTGTGACCTTGCAATACCCGAATAGGTGTATTGTTGGCTCCGCTGAAGGTACTTGTGTTGGGAAAACTCAAATAAAATTTGGTTATTCTGTCACTTAATCGTACCTTTGCAAACAAAATTTTGAAGCCAATGGAATTAGCAAAAAATTATAACCCTTCTGAAGTGGAGGGAAAGTGGTATCAGTATTGGCTGGACCACAAACTCTTTGCGAGTAAACCTGATGGACGTGAACCATATACAATTGTGATTCCGCCACCAAATGTGACGGGTGTGTTGCACATGGGTCACATGCTGAACAACACGATTCAGGACATTCTTATCCGTAAAGCGCGTATTGACGGCAAGAATGCCTGCTGGGTGCCTGGTACAGACCATGCATCTATTGCTACAGAGGCAAAGGTGGTGAACCGTTTGGCTGAACAGGGTATCAAGAAGCGTGATCTGACCCGTGAGGAGTTCCTGAAGCATGCATGGGCATGGACTGATGAACATGGTGGCATCATCTTGAAGCAGTTGCGCCGTCTGGGTGCTTCGTGTGACTGGGACAGAACGGCATTCACGATGGACGAGAAGCGCAGTGAGAGTGTGCTGAAGGTGTTTGTTGATCTCTACAAGAAAGGTCTGATTTATCGTGGTCTTCGCATGGTGAACTGGGATCCTAAAGCGCAGACGGTGCTTTCGACCGAGGAGGTGATTTACCGCGACGAGAAGAGTCATTTGTTCCACCTGAAATATTATGTGGCTGATGCCGATGTGAATCCAGTGATACCTACTGGCGAGGAGGGCGAAGTGTTGCATCAGGACGACCAGGGTCGCTACTATGCTGTAGTGGCAACAACACGACCAGAAACCATCATGGGTGACACCGCCATGTGTGTCAATCCGAAAGACCCGAAGAACCAGTGGTTGAGAGGCCACAAGGTGATTGTGCCATTGGTGAATCGTGTCATCCCTGTGATTGAGGACCGCTATGTGGATATTGAGTTCGGTACGGGCTGTCTGAAGGTGACTCCTGCCCATGACGTGAACGACTACGCTCTGGGTAAGGCGCATAATTTGGAAACCATAGACATCTTCAACCCAGATGGCACCATCTCGGAAGAGGCTGGGCTTTATGTGGGTCAAGACCGTATGGAGGTGCGCAAGCAGATTGCCATCGACTTGCAGGCTGCTGGCTTGATGGAGAAGATTGAGGACTATGACAATAAGGTGGGTTATTCGGAGCGCAATCAGGACACCGCAGTGGAGCCACGTCTGTGCAAGCAGTGGTTCCTCTCGATGAAGCACTTTGCCGACATCGCCCTGCCACCTGTGCTGGAAGGAAAGATTAAGTTCTATCCGACCAAGTACGTGAACACCTACCGCAACTGGATGGAGAATATTCAAGACTGGTGCATCAGCCGCCAACTCTGGTGGGGACACCGCATTCCAGCCTATTTCCTGCCTACGGCGGAGGAAGAAGAAGAGAAGTTTGTGGTGGCTCTGACTGCTGAAGAGGCACTGGAGGAAGCCAAGAAAATTCCTGGCTATGAGAACATCACCATCGACCAGTTGCGTCATGACGAGGATGCACTCGACACATGGTTCTCTTCATGGCTTTGGCCCATCTCTCTCTTTGATGGCATCAACAATCCTGGCAATGAGGAGATCAGTTACTACTATCCGACGAGTGTACTTGTTACGGGTCCTGATATCATCTTCTTCTGGGTGGCACGTATGATTATTGCTGGTGAGGAATATATGAAGGATGTGCCTTTCCACAGCGTTTATTTCACGGGTATTGTGCGTGACAAACTGGGACGCAAGATGTCGAAATCGCTGGGCAACTCACCTGACCCACTGGGGCTTATCGATAAGTATGGTGCTGACGGTGTGAGAATGGGGATGCTCCTTTCTGCTCCTGCTGGCAATGACATCCTCTTCGACGAGCAACTCTGTCTGCAGGGTGCCGCCTTCTGCAACAAGATTTGGAATGCATTCCGTCTGGTGCAGGGATGGGAGGTTAAGGATAATCTTGAACAGCCGGCCGAGAACAAGAAAACGATTGCATGGATGGAAGCAGTTATCAAGACGGCGTTGGTGGACATCAACAACCTCTATTCACGCTATCGCCTGAACGAAGCCCTCATGGCTGTCTTCAAACTTTTCACTGATGAATTCTCGGGTTGGTATCTGGAGATGATCAAGCCTGCCTATCAGGCACCTATCGATGCAGAGACTTACAAGGCAACGCTCAAATTCTTCGAGCAGTTGATGAAGATGATTCACCCTTTTATGCCGTTCATCACCGAAGAACTGTATCAGCACATTGCTGAGCGCAAGGAAGGTGAGAGTGTCATGATAGACCCGCTCGTTCTTGATGCTCCGAGTGAGGAAGATGCTCGTCTCATTGCTCAGTATGAGGAAGCAAAACAGGTGATTTCGGGTGTGCGTGCTGTGCGCCAAAGCAAGAACATCTCGCCACGCGAACCACTTACATTGGAAGTGGTCATCAGCGGAACAGATGACCGTAATGTGACGAAGTGTCCAGCATTGGGACCAATCATCAAGAAGATGGCTTCGTTGACAGACATTCAGTATGTGCAGGCAAAGAGCGACGGCACCTCCACCTTCCTGATTGGTACGACGGAATATGCGGTGCAGTTGGGCAACCTTATCGATGCTGAAGCCGAAATTGCCAAAATGGAGGCTGAGTTGAAGCACCTGCAGGGCTTCCTCGTGGGTGTGCAGAAGAAACTCAGCAATGAGCGTTTCGTTGCCAATGCACCTGCTCAGGTGGTGGAACTTGAACGTAAGAAGCAGAGCGATGCTGAAACCAAAATTGCTGCTTTGACGGAGAATATCGCAAAACTGAAGAAATGAGGTTTATACCCCCCAATATCAAAAGAAAGCCGCTTGTCAATTTGGACAAGCGGCTTTCTTGTATAATGTTATGAGGAACAGTTCATCGAACTTCTTATCTTTTCAGAAATTGGTCAGTTCATTGACGAGGTTCAAGTCATTGGGATTTTTTATCACTACATGCTGAGCCTTTCCTGTGAGTTTCATCTTTTGTTTGCCCTCATTAATGACCACGAGGTTCTTCACGTCAATATTCGCATTGATATTGGCAGAACTGCGTGAGTAGATGGTGGCATCATCAGCATGGAGGTCGGTGAGGGTAATGTCACCGATGTCATTCGATTGCAAATCGAATGTGGTGCATTCCACTCTCCCTAAACTCATCTTTCCAGTGCTGAGCACCCCCAACTGCAGGTTTTCAGTCCGCCATGTGGCTTGGCTTTCGAACCCCCCGTTTCCGCAAATGCTGACACACTTCAGTTCGGGTGCGGAAACATACAGTTTGATGTTGCTGATGCCTCCAAATTTGTTGAATTCGGTGCTGTTGTCGGTTTGCACATTGACGGTGAGCACGTTGCTGTCAAACTCTGTGACGAGATAATTCAGCAGCGCACTGTCTCCTTCTGCGTCAATGCTGTAATTCCCTTGCGTGTAGATGATGTCCACGCTGCCGAGGTTGGTGATGTAACTAAAGTCGAAAGGGATGCTGATGTGCTTCTTGATGATGTTCAGTTCACGTGTTGCAGGTTGTTCAGATTTGGCTGTAGAATCCTGCCCTTCTTCTGTTTTCGGAACGGAGAATTGACGGCATGCACCCAATAGGAGCAGTGCCGCAAGTGTGATGACGAATCTGTATTTCATAAGTTCTCTTTTCATTTTTCGTTGCAAAGGTAATAAATAAAATTGAGAATTATTTTGTTCTTCACATGATTTGTGTTACCTTTGCAATCTCAAAACGTATAAATTATATTTCAAATTCATTTTTATGGAGATAGATAACAAATACATCACACTCGCATATAGACTCTACACCATCGAGGACGGCGAAGAAGATGAAGAACCTGTAGAGGTGGCAAACCGCCGCCATCCTTTCCAGTTCATCAGCGGATTGGGTTTGGTGCTTGAGAAATTTGAAGAGAATGTACGCAACCTTGTGCGTGGCGATGAGTTTGATTTCATCATTCCTTGTGCCGATGCTTATGGCGAGTTCAACGACGAACTGATGTTTGATGTTCCCGATACCGTTTTCATGGTTGATGGGAAGATGGATCTCAATTATATTCACGAAGGCGCTGTTGTACCCATGATGGGCGAGGACGGCAGCCGTTTCAATGCCACTATCATCGAGATCAAGAAAAATGCCGTGACAATAGACTTGAACCATCCACGTGCGGGGCAAGACCTCCATTTCAAGGGTCATGTGATAGAGTCTCGTCCTGCTACCAATGAGGAAATCTCGGAGATACTCAATGCCACCAGCGAATGTGCTGGCTGTGGCGGCGGCTGCGAAGGTGGCTGTGGTGGCTGCAATGGCGGTGGATGTGGAGGATGTTGCTGATGAGGAATACATTTGGACATATATTCACACTGACCACGTTCGGCGAAAGTCATGGTGCTGGTATCGGTGGAGTGGTGGACGGAATGCCGGCTGGCATAGCCGTTGACATTGATTTCATTCAGGCAGAACTGGATCGCCGTCGCCCAGGACAGAGCAGCATTACTACAGGAAGGCAGGAGGGGGACCGTGTGGAAATCCTTTCGGGTGTGTTCGAAGGGAAAACCACGGGGTGTCCCATTGGATTCCTCGTGCGCAACAGCAACCAGCGTTCAGGCGACTATGAGAATGTGCGCGAAGTATATCGCCCATCTCATGCCGACTACACATACACACAAAAATACGGTTTGCGTGACCATCGGGGTGGTGGACGCTCCTCTGCACGCGAGACCATCTCTCGTTGTGTGGGAGGTGCCTTGGCAAAATTGGCACTTCGTCAGTTGGGCATTAGTGTTACAGCCTACACTTCACAGGTCGGTAACATCAGTATTGACCGAAATACGATTTCTCTGAAATAGAACGGAATCCAGTCCGTTGTCCTGACCCAGAGGTCGCACAACAAATGGAACGACTCATCCTCAGCGTGAAGGCTGATGGTGACACCATCGGCGGCATTATCACTTGTGTTATTCAAGGATGTCCTGTCGGCTTGGGCGAACCTGCCTTCTCCAAACTGCATGCCGACCTCGGTGCTGCCATGTTGGGCATCAATGCTGTGAAGGGGTTCGAATATGGCGAAGGATTTAGTGGAGTGGGGCAGAGAGGTTCAGAACAGAATGACCTTTTCATCAACGATGGAGGATGCATCAGCACCTGCACCAACCATTCGGGCGGCATTCAAGGTGGCATCTCCAACGGACAGGACATCTACTTCCGTGTCCTCTTCAAGCCTGTTGCCACTCAGTTGCGCCCACAGTCCACAGTGAATAAGGATGGTGATGAAATCACTCTCGAAGTGAAGGGACGACATGACCCTTGTGTACTCCCACGCGCAGTGCCCGTGGTGGAGGCGATGGCAGCCATGACCATCCTTGATCATTATTTACTGAATAAAATGGTAAGGATGTGATGATGTCGTTAACATGTCATTATGTTACCACGGTATCTTATCATCTCGAAAATTCAAAATCTCACAACCATGAATAAAGTAATGCTTATAGGTAATGTGGGTGCAGACCCACAGGTGAAATATCTTGACCAAGGTGTGTGTGTGGCTCAAGTGCGTCTTGCCACCACCGAACGTGGCTACACGCTTCAGAATGGCACTCAGGTGCCTGATCGCACAGAATGGCATACCTGTATCTTCTGGCGAAAGATGGGTGAAACAGTCGAGAAGTATGTACACAAAGGCGACAAACTTTATGTGGAAGGAAAGATTCAGTCACGTGATTGGACAGACCGTCAGGGCATCAGTCGCAAAACTGTCGAAATTATGGTGGACAACATGGAGTTATTATCTCCGAAGCCTGTCGGACAATCCGCAGCCCCACATTCAGCCCCTTCTCAACCAGACACTCCACCTGCTGCTACACCTTCCGAGAACGGAGACTACCCCTTTTAATACTCTTCCTTCTAATTATCAACTCTTAATTATCAATTCTCGATTAACATGACTCCCACCATTATAGCAGGTCCATGCGTCATTGAATCGATGGAATGTCTCGAAGAGGTCGCTCAGGAATTGGTGCGACTTAACGAAAAGTACGACCTTGACATCATTTTCAAATCTTCCTTTGACAAGGCAAACCGTACTTCCATTCATTCTTATCGTGGTCCAGGGCTTGGGAAAGGCATACAGATGCTTGCCGATATTAAGGAGAAATACGGACTCCGCATTCTTACCGACATCCACGAGAGTTATCAGGCACAACCTGTTGGCGAAGTGGTGGATGTGTTGCAAATACCAGCATTTCTTTGCAGACAAACAGATCTCCTTGTAGCAGCGGCACGTACGGGTCGCATCGTCAATATCAAAAAGGCACAGTTTCTTTCTGGCATGGATATGGAGTTTCCTGTGCAGAAAGTGCGTGAAAGCGGCAATGACAACGTGTGGTTGACCGAACGTGGTAATATTTATGGTTATAATAACCTTGCTGTTGATTTCCGCAACATTGCAGACATGCACCGCTTTACTAATACAGTCATTATGGACTGTACCCATTCCGTGCAACGGCCAGGATCAGCAGGAGGTAAAACAGGAGGTAATCGCGAGTTCGTGCCAGCCATGGCACTTGCCGCCAAAGCCTTCGGCGCCAACGGATACTTCTTCGAGGTGCATCCCGATCCAGACAATGCTCTCTCTGATGGTCCTAACATGCTCTATTTGAACGACCTTGATCGTGTGATAGCAAGTATTCTGGATTAGGACTTTCCCCCAAAACTAATGATACTAACAGATGAATCTATGAATTCGAAAATATATGCAGAACGTTGTTTGCGCGATGAGGCACAAGCCTTGCTTGACCTCATTCCACAATTAGACAACAACTTCGAACAGGTGGTTGACCTCATTCATCACTGCACGGGACATGTGGTCGTGACAGGAGTGGGTAAATCTGGACATGTGGGTGCCAAGATTGCTGCTACCCTTGCTTCTACGGGTACGCCAGCCATCTATCTCAATGCCCTTGACGCTCTGCATGGTGACCTCGGCATGATTATGAATGACGATGTACTTTTCATGATCAGTAACTCAGGCAATACCGATGAGTTGTTGCGCATCATAGCCTCGCTCGAAGACCGCCACATTCCCATCGTGTCAATGACAGGCGAAACAGATTCTTTGTTGGCACAGCATTCAACCTATCACATTCTGTGCAGTGTGGAGCGTGAAGCATGTCCTCTAAACCTTGCTCCGACTTCCAGCACTACTGCCGCCATGGCAATGGGTGATGCACTCGCATGTGCGTTGATGGAGGTGCGTAAATTTAAGGCAAAGGATTTTGCTCAGTTCCATCCAGGTGGCTCACTCGGGCGTAAACTCCTTGTCAAGGTGAAGGATGTGATGTACACGGAAAACTTTCCGATTGTGCCGCCCACCATGCGCCTCTCTGATGCCCTTATCATCATTAGTAGCGGTAAACTTGGATTGGGTGTTGTGATGGATGGTGACGAGATTCTTGGCATCATTACCGACGGTGATATCCGTCGTGCAGTGGAAGGGGCACGAGAGAACTTCATCAATCTGCCTGTCAGCGAAGCCATGACCCGCACTCCAAAGACCATCTCGCCTGAAACCAAACTGACCACCATCCAGCAGATGTTCCGCAACCACAAGATTCATGCCCTTCTCGTCACAGACCATGGCAAACTCGTTGGTATCGTGGATTACTTTGCTATCATGAACTGATTTTTTGATGACTCCTTATAAAAATGTAGCCCTCGGGTACGGAATGCCGTACCCGAGGGCTACGCCTGTTTGTACCCGAGGGGTACATTTATTTGTACCAAGAGGTACGTATGTCAGTTCCCTATTCGTCCAGCAATTTCCTATAACGGATACGTTTGGGCTCTTCCAGGCCGAGCCGCTTGGCTTTGTTGGCTTCGTAGTCAGTGTAGGAACCTTCGAAATAGAAAATGTTGCGGCCAGCCTCCTGTCCGTTGTCCGTTGTCTGTTGTCCGTTGTCTTCAAAAGCAAGGATGTGGGTGCAGATACGGTCGAGGAACCAGCGGTCGTGGCTAATGATAACCGCACATCCAGCAAAGGCTTCAAGACCTTCTTCAAGGGCACGGAGCGTGTTCACGTCGATGTCGTTGGTCGGCTCGTCGAGCAGAAGCACGTTACCTTCCTGTTTCAAAGCGATGGCGAGGTGCAGGCGATTGCGTTCACCGCCAGAAAGTACACCGCACTTCTTCTCTTGGTCGGCTCCGCTGAAGTTGAAACGTGAGAGATAGGCACGCACATTGATGTCTCTGCCACCCATGCGGATGGTCTCATTACCGCCGCTCACCACTTGAAAGACGGTCTTTTCTGGGTCAATGTCTTTGTGTTGCTGATCCACATAGGAGAGTTTCACGGTTTCACCCACCTCGAAGGTGCCGCTGTCAGCCTTCTCCATGCCCATGATGAGGCGGAAAAGGGTGGTCTTGCCCGCTCCGTTAGGACCAATCACTCCAACGATACCATTTGGGGGTAGGTTGAAGTTGAGGTCGGTGAATAACGTCTTCTCGCCGTAGGCTTTTGCCACATGCTGAGCCTCAATCACCTTGTTGCCAAGTCGGGGCCCATTGGGGATGAATATTTCCAACTTCTCTTCTTTCTGTTTCTGCTCCTCGTTCAGCATCTTGTCGTAGGAGTTCAAACGTGCCTTACCTTTGGCTTGACGTGCTTTGGGAGCCATGCGCACCCATTCCAACTCTCGTTCGAGGGTCTTTCTGCGTTTGGAGGCTGTCTTCTCCTCCTGTTCCATGCGTTTGCTCTTCTGTTCCAGCCATGAGGAGTAGTTTCCTTTCCATGGGATGCCTTCGCCACGGTCGAGTTCGAGAATCCATTCCGATACATCATCAAGGAAGTAGCGGTCATGAGTGACTGCAATCACGGTTCCTTCATATTGCTGAAGGTGCTGTTCCAACCAATCAATGCTCTCGGCATCAAGGTGGTTGGTAGGTTCGTCGAGCAAGAGTACATCAGGCTTCTGAAGAAGAAGACGGCAGAGGGCGACACGACGACGTTCACCCCCGGAGAGGTTCTTTACACTCCAGTCGGCAGGAGGACAGCGGAGGGCATCCATTGCACGTTCGAGTTTGGAGTCCATGTTCCATGCGTCGGTGACATCGATGATGTCCTGCAGTTCGGCCTGACGGGTCATGAGTTTCTCCATCTTGTCGGGGTCTTCATAGACTTCGGGTAAACCGAAGTCCGCATTGATTCTGTCATATTCGACCAGAGCATCATACACATGCTGCACTCCTTCCATTACGTTCTCCTTCACAGTTTTTTCTTCGTTGAGTTGGGGCTCCTGCGGCAGGTAGCCGACGGTGTAACCAGGACTCCAAACCACTTGACCTTGATATTGCTGGTCAATGCCGGCAATAATCTTCATCAAGGTGGATTTACCTGCACCGTTCAGACCTATGATGCCGATTTTGGCTCCATAGAAGAAGGAGAGGTAAATGTTCTTGAGCACTTGCTTCTGGTTCTGCTGGATGGTCTTGCTCACTCCGACCATCGAGAATATCACTTTCTTGTCGTCAACTGTTGGCATCTTATATTTACCATTTAATCATTTACCATTAATTTTCAAGGTCGGCAAGCCAGTCACTGCTGCTGGCATCGCTCGGCATGCGCCAGTCGCCACGGGGTGAAAGACTGACAGAACCAACCTTGGGACCATCAGGCAGACAACTGCGTTTGAATTGCTGGCTAAAGAATCTGCGACAGAAGGTCTTGAGCCATTTCTTGATGGTCTCTTCATCATACGAGCCGACTTCCATGCCAAGTTCTGTGTCTTCGGCGTAGGTTTGCTTAATGAAGGCCTGCTCTGCCAGATAGAGAATCTTGGCGGGACGGAACCCGAGACGAAGGAAATGGTAAAGGAAGAAGTCGTGGAGTTCGTAAGGTCCCACGAGATCCTCGGTCTTCTGTTGGATGGTGCCGTCAGCGTTGGCAGGAATGAGTTCTGGCGAAATGGGTGTCTCAATAATGTCAAGTAGTGTTGCTTTTGATGCTTCGTCCATATTGGTGAGTGCCACCCATTTGACAAGATACTTGACGAGAGTCTTGGGGATAGAAGTGTTGACACCATACATGGACATGTGGTCAGCGTTGTAGGTACACCATCCGAGAGCAAGTTCGCTGAGGTCGCCAGTGCCGACAACGAATCCGTTGCATTGGTTCGCTACGTCCATGAGGATTTGGGTGCGTTCACGTGCCTGGCTGTTCTCGTAGGTGACATCGTGATTGTTGAGGTCGTGACCAATGTCAAGGAAGTGGCGGATGCAGGCTTCCTTTATACTGATTTCCTTAATGGTAATGTCAAGCGATTTCATTAGTGCCATGGCATTGTGGTAGGTGCGGTCTGTAGTGCCAAAGCCTGGCATGGTGATGCCTATGACTTCCTTGCGTGGACGCTGGAGTAGGTCCATGGTCTTGACACAGACGAGAAGGGCGAGGGTGGAGTCAAGTCCACCGCTAATGCCGAGCACAATGCTGCGGGCACCAGTGTGGATGATGCGTTTGGCGAGGGCTGATGTTTGGATGGAGAAAATTTCTTCACAACGTTCGTTGAGGGCATCGCCGCCAGGAACGAAAGGATGCGGATTGATCCAGCGGGTCAACTCGAAGTCGTATGCGGGGTTCACTGTCTGGCATTGTATGTCAACCGTGGTGAGTTGTGAGTTTGCTGTTGCGAGTTGGGAACAGAGGCGAACATTCTCGCCGAAAGTGGTGTTATGGCGGCGTTCGGTGAGCAGCCGTTCGGTATCTATTTCCGAAATGACCATTTGTTCTTCAAGACTGAAACGATTGCTGCGTGCAATGAGTGCACCGTTTTCGTAGATGAGTGCATTACCACCGAAAACCACATCTTGAGTGCTCTCACCAAAGCCGCAGGAACTGTAAACGTAGCCTGCAACGCAACGTGCACTCTGCTGGCTGATGAGCGACAGCAGATACTGATGCTTGCCAATGAGTTCGTTAGAAGCACTCAGGTTAAAAATGATTTCTGCTCCCTTTAATGCTAATTTGCTGCTTGGAGGTATAGGTGCCCAAAGGTCTTCGCATATTTCGATGGCAAAGCAGGTCTTTTGAGTATGGAAAAGCAGATTACAACCATAGGGGACTGTTTGTGCACAGATATGAACCTGTCTGGCACCGGCAGCAGTTGATGGGGCAAACCACCGCTGTTCGTAGAATTCATTGTAGTTGGGTAGGAAGGTTTTGGGCACCACACCGAGTATTTTGCCACCCTGTACAACCACTGCACAGTTTGTGAGCAGTCCACTCACCATGACGGGCATACCAACGATGGCGATAATTTGTAGCGAACGTGTGAAGTCGAGCAACTTGAAGAGGCTCTCCTCGCATTTCTCGAGGAGCAACTGCTGTCCAAAAAGGTCTTGACAAGTGTATCCGCTGATGCACAGTTCTGGAAATGCGATGATTTCAACACCTTTTCCCTCAGCCTGAATGATGAGACTCTCAATCTGTTGGATGTTGTACGAGCAATCTGCAACCTTCAACGATGGAATGGCAGATGCGACTTTTACAAAACCGTAATTCATAATATCTTCGTTTATGAGTGAAACTTATTCTGCCTGAATAGTGGTTGTGGCTGTTCTTAACCCTTTGCCACTCACCTCTATATTGGCAACGCCCTTCTTGCCGTTGCTTTGGATGCCGATGACGAGTTGACCGTGGAAGGCCTTCATGGTGGGCTTGGTGAAGAGTTCGAGGCTGGTGGCATCACCATTGCAGATGCCCTTGAAGTGGGCTGCACCACTGACTTTGACGTTGAGCTGATGCTCGGCATCGGGAACAAGATTACCTTGTTTATCGAGAATACTGACCGTAATGAAAGTCATGTCTTCGCCATCAGCCTTGAGGGGTTTGATGTCGGCACCGAGGTCTCCTGTCAGTTGTATGGAAGCGGGAGCACCAACCGTTTTGACGGTCTCTGTACCTACTGCCTTGCCGTTTTCGTCATACACTACCACTTTGATTTCACCAGGTTCATACTTGATGTTGTTCCAGCGCAGACGGTAGCGGTCGATGGCAGGGTCGGTGATGTCGGTGATGCGTCCATCTTTGCCCGAAACATTGTGTACGTTCGGGCTCTTGGAAATTTTGCCTTGTGATTTGCCATTGACAAAGAGTTCGGCTGTGGGGTAGTTGGTGTAACAATAGACGGGAGTGATTTCGCCCTCTCTGCCAGGCCAAGTCCAATGGGGAAGCAGATGGATGGTCTCTTCTTTTTCATTCCAGCGAGAACGATAGAGGTAGTATCGGTCTTTGGGCAGTCCCGCTAAGTCGAAGATGCCAAAGTAACTGGAACGGCTGGGCCAATATTCATCGTATGGGGTGGGCTCGCCCAAATAGTCGAAACCTGTCCATACGAACTCGCCAATCACCCATGGCTTATCATCTTGCAAAATCCAATCATCTTCGGGAATGTTTGACCACCAGCATGCCTCCATATCGTAGCTGGAGCACTGACCATCATTGTAAACTTTACCGTCAAAGCGTCCAACAGGGAACTTATACACCCCACGTGAAGAGATGGTGGATGCCGTCTCACTGCCGAGCACATAGCCTTGACGTAGTTTTTCGTAAGCAGCTTGATAGCGATGTGTGCGATAGTTGATGCCAGGGATATCTAACACTTGCGAAAAACCAGAGGAAAGGGCGTTATCGATGCGGTCCATTCCTGAAGTAACGGGACGGGTGGAATCAAGACTGTGCATGAGGTTCTGCATTTCACGTGCCATGCGGTTGCCCTCCTTCGAGCCCTGTTCAGGAACCTCGTTGCCGATAGACCACATGACGATGGAGGGGTGAAGCCTATTAGCATTGACAAGGTTGATGAGGTCACGCTTCCACCAATTGTCATAGAAACGTGCATAACCATTCTTGCACTTGGGATATTTCCACATGTCGAAACTTTCTGCCATCACCATCATGCCGAGGGAGTCATACACCTCCATCTGCATTTGGCTGGGGGTGTTGTGTGCTGTGCGGATGGCGTCACATCCCATGCTTTTCAATAGTTCCACCTGACGAATCAGCGCAGCCTTGTTGACAGCAACTCCCAACATGCCGAGGTCGTGGTGAAGGCAAACACCTTTGAACTTGCGCGACTCTCCATTCAGCATGAAACCGCCATCTTCATTTACTTCTATTGTGCGGATGCCGTACTTCACGTTTTTTTCGTCAAGCACCTCTCCTTTGCCTTCGTCAGCAATGATGCTGACAGTGAGTTCATAGAGTTGAGGGCTTTCTGGCGACCAACAATGAACATCGTCTATGGTCAGTTCTGTGTTGACATAAGCATAGCCATGAGTGTCAGCAGAAACGTTCTTCATCTCAGTCATATTCCTTTCTTGATGGATTCTGTACCTTTTTCCGCTCAGTGAAACAGGTTCCACAAAAATCGAGTGCCCTTGGGTGGAGAAGCGTACAACGGCATTATTGAGATACCCGTCGATAACTGCCGAGAGATGTATTGTCGCACTGTTATCAGCCTGGTTCCACTCTTTCGTCTCTACATTAATGCCCCATTCCTCCAGATGACACTCTCCTGTCGTGATGAGAGTAACGGGACGATATAATCCTGCACCTGGATACCAACGGCTGCTTTCTTCCTCATTCTTCAAATGAACGGCTAACGTGTTGGGTGTCTCGTCCCTATTCACCACATCAGTGATATCTATGTTGAAAGGAGTGTAGCCATATTTCCATTCACCGACCAACTGACCATTCACATATACCACAGGTTCAGACATTGCTCCATCGAAGTTGAGGACTGCATGTTGACAGTTCTTATCCACCGTGAACGTAGTTCGATACCAACCTTCTCCAATCCAAGGGAGAGAACCAGAACGTCCTGTTTTTTCGGTGGCTTCCCTCTCACCATTCTGTTCGATGGCAACCACTTGCTTGTCAATGTCCTTGTCGAATGGACCACTAATTGCCCAGTCGTGTGGCACCGATACTGTTTGCCATTTCTTATCGTTATATTCAGGCTTCGATGGGGCAATGGTGTCAAGTCCTTCTCCACGAGAGAATTTCCAACCGTTGTGCAACACCGTCTCGGTTCGTTGTGCTGAAACTGTCAGAGCGATAGTTATGAAACAAGTGAATAATGTGCCTTTGAGATGAATATGATTCATGACGCAAAGATGTTTTTTTGTCTCTGATTGATGCGAATTATCGAAGAATGCCTCTCGCATTGAGTGCCTTTGTGTATTTAGACGCATTGTCCAGATGTTCCCTATAACTGACGGCAAAGTTGTGAGTGCCCGAAAAGTCTTCTTTGGCACACATGTAGATATAACTGTTCTTGTCATGATTGAGCACTGCATCAATTCCGGCGATGCTTGGCACACGGATCGGTCCTGGTGGCAACCCCAAATTGCGGTAGGTGTTGTATGGGGATTCCACCTTCAAATGTTCGTGCAACACTCTGCGGATGGAGAAATCACCTATAGCATAAATGACTGTTGGGTCGCTTTGCAATGCCATAGATTTTCGCATTCGGTTCATGTAAAGAGCCGCAATGGTGGGTTTCTCACCGTTGTTGGCGGTTTCGCTGTCCACGATGGAAGCCAGCGTGGTGACCTTCTCCTTCGTCATCTCCTCGCCTGCATATTGGCTCACTTCCTTCAATTTGTCCACGCGCTTCTCATTCCAGAATGCTGCATTCTCCTTCTGCATACGTTCCATCAGTTTGGGAATGCTTATGTCCCAATATACCTCGTAGGTGTTGGGAATGAACAGACCCGGCAGTGTCTCCTTTGTGTAACCCAGTGCCTTGATGTTTCCCTCATCCTTTAGATATTGCTTAATGCTGATAGAGTCAATCATCAGTTGGTTTGCCAATTTCCCTGCCATTGCATCCATCGTTCGGGTGGAGGGAACCACCAACATGATGGGCTTTTCATTGTGGTTGCGTATGTTGCGGATAAGGTTGAGCATCGTGTGCTGTGGACTCACTTCATAGCGTCCTGTGTGGATGCGGTCTTTCAGGTTTAACAGTCCTGCGAACAGATGGAACACTCTCATGCTTTCAGGAGCCGCCTGACATTCAATCTTCTGGCTGATGGAGTCAACATTGTCGTCTGTGTCGATATACAAATAAGTGGTTTCCTTGAGTTGGAAACCGCAGTTGTAAACCCACCATGCACTTACTGCTATCACTGCCACAATACAGCATAATGCACCCCCTATCCATTTGGGCATACCTTTCTTAGTCATATTTTCTTGCAATGTTAATTTGCTTAGTAAAAAAGTTTGTTTTTTTACTTATCTGTGGTATAAAATGTTCATTTATTTCTTAAATTTCTTTGCAAAGATAAGAAATATCTATCGAAAATTCTTCTCGAATGATGAAAGTTTTATAACTTTACACAAATTTTCACTTACAAATTGATAAAAATAATGGAATATTTTAAGGATCTGGTGCAGAAGCGCCGTAGTTGCCGTAAATTCACGGAAGATGAAATAAAGGCTGAAGATTTGCAGACGATTCTTCGTGCAGCATTGATGGCCCCCACCAGTAAGGGTACACGGGCATGGCACTTTGTGGTGGTTGACGACAAGAACTTGTTGGAGAAAATTTCGTTGTGCCGCCCCATGGGCAGTCAGTTTATTGCCGGAGCGAAGGTGGCGGTTGTCGTGTTGGGCGACCGTGATGTGACCGATGCTTGGTGTGAGGATGCTTCCATCGCTGCTGTCACCATGCAATATCAGGCAGCCGACCTCGGACTTGGTTCCTGTTGGTGTCAGGTGCGCAACCGATTCATGGAGAATGGTGAACCATCGGACAACGTGCTCCGTTTCTTGCTCCGGTATCCAGAGAATCTGACGGCTGAATGTGTCATCGGAATCGGCTATCCTGCCATCGAGCGTAAACTTCAGGATGAGGAAAAACTGAAATGGGAGAATGTGCATGTGGGACCTTTCCCTGAAGAGTAATGAATGGAGTTAGAGTTTAGGGTTAACATGGCATAAAATTACTTATGAAAATAGTTTTGATAGGGGCTGGCAATCTTGCTACCAATTTGGGTAAAGCACTGTTTCGTGCAGGACATGAAATATTGCAGGTGTATAGTCGCACGGAAGTATCAGCAAAGACTTTGGCAACAGTGCTGAAGTGTTCTTATACAGATACTTTGTATAAAGTTGTAGATGGTGCTGATATATATATAGTTGCATTGAAAGATTCTGTGCTTTCATCTGTAGCGGATTTACTGCATGAAAGGCTATCGGGCAAGTTGTTCGTTCATACGGCAGGTAGTCTTCCGATGGATGTGCTGCCATTCATCCGTAGGGGTGTTTTCTATCCAATGCAGACCTTTTCGAAGAACAAGGAAGTGGATTTCAGTGTGATTCCTTGCTTTGTCGAAGCGGTGACGGAAGCGGACTCTCAAGTATTGAAGAAACTCGCTTTGACTATTTCGGACACGGTGTATGAATTGGACAGCGAAAACCGTAAATACCTGCATCTGTCGGCAGTGTTCTGTTGCAATTTTGCCAACCATTGTTTTTCTTTGGGAGCAAACTTGCTGAAACAGCATGGCAACCTTCCCTTCAGTGTGATGCTTCCCCTTATTGATGAAACTGCCGCCAAACTCTATTCAATGTCGCCGCAAGAAGCACAGACGGGACCTGCCATGCGTTGGGACGAAAACGTAATGAACAAACAGATACAACTTTTGGCGGGTGCCCCCGATTTGCAGAGACTATATGAATTATTCAGCAAGAGCATCCATGAAGAGGCATTGAAAGATTGAAGTTTATGATTAACTACGATTTGAAGAAGATACGCGCCGTTTTCTTTGATGTGGATGGGGTTCTTTCCTGCGAGACGATACCGCAACATCCCAACGGCGACCCTATGCGTACGGTGAACATCAAGGATGGATATGCGATGCAGCATGCCATGAAGTGTGGGCTCATCCTCGCCATCATCACAGGTGGCAGAACTGAGGCTGTTCGAATTCGTTATGAGAGTTTGGGCTTGAAAGACGTCATTCTTGGTGCGGCAGTGAAAATCAGTGTCTATCATAAACTGAAAAAGAAGTACAATCTCAGTGATGAGGAAATTGCCTATGTTGGCGACGATATCCCTGACTATGAAGTGCTTCAACAGTGTGGGCTGCCCTGTTGTCCTGCCGATGCTGCACCTGAGATAAAAGCGGTGTGTACTTATATCTCCCATAAGGTCGGGGGACAAGGGTGCGCTCGCGATATTCTGGAACAAATTCTGAAAGCGCAAGACAAATGGATGCACAACAGCACAGCCTTCGGTTGGTAGAAGGCTATCGGGTGATTCTTGCCAGCAATTCGCCTCGTCGTAAGGAACTGTTGGGTGGATTAGGAATAGACTTTGAGGTGAGGACCCTCAGTGGTATTGATGAGAGTTATCCTCCTTCTTCGTTGAAAGGGGAGGATATTCCGATATTTATCTCTGGAAAGAAGGCAGAAGCATACAAATATACGATGGCTGATGACGAGATGATTATTACAGCCGACACGATTGTCTATGACAACGGTAAGGTGTTGGGAAAACCGAAGGATCGTGATGAGGCGATTCGGATGCTAAGAGAACTCTCTGGTCACGCCCACGAAGTGATTACAGGTGTGTCAATTGTCACAAAGGAAAGGACTGTGCAGTTTGCCTCCACTTCGCAAGTGTATTTTGCAGAATTGACAGAGGAGGAGATTGCCTATTATGTGGATACCTTCCAGCCTTACGACAAGGCTGGTGCTTATGGCATTCAAGAATGGATTGGATATGTGGCGGTAACACGTATCGAAGGTTCTTACTTTAATGTGATGGGATTACCGATTCAACGACTTTATACAGAACTGAAGAAATATGGAAACATACACTCATGAACTTGATGCGACAGACCTTCAGATTCTTCGCATCTTACAAGACAACAGCCGATTGACTACTAAAGAATTGGCGCAAAAGATTCATTTGTCTGTTACACCCACCTATGAACGCCAACGCCGCTTGGAACGTATGGGCTACATCAAAGGGTATGTAGCAGTGCTTGATGCCAACAAGATGGAACGTGGCTTCATGGTCTTCTGCAATATCTCGATGAAGCAGATCAACAAGCAGATAGCCAACAGTTTTTGTGAGACGGTTGGCACCTGGAATGAGGTGACAGAGTGTTATAACATCTCGGGTGATGGTGATTATCTTCTGAAAGTCTGTGTGAGTAGTATGCAGAAGTACCAGCAGTTCATTCTTGACAAATTGGGGGATTTTCCTTACATTTCGCAAGTGCGTTCCTTCTTCGTGATGGACACGCTCAAACTCACTTATGGTTTTCCCATGTAGTGCTGATGATATCCTTTACATCGTCATAACTAACGCAGATAGTGTGAGCGCCAAAAGCGTAAGGCGCAATGTCATATTCATTGTAATAGAACTCAATGCTGTCGTCTCGTAGGGCGAAATTATTGCTGATGAACATATCTGTCATCTCCAAAACGCCCATCTTGTGAAGTTCATGGACTGAATGCACATTCAAATCTTTCATCAGTTTTGCCAACAGAAGGTTTTGTAATTGGGGATGGTTGATAGTGGGAAACACTGCGTCAAGTGTGATGAATTCGCCAGTTTGAGTGTTAAACCGCAGGATTGTGGTTTGTTTGCATGGATGTGCCCCTCCCGTGAAGAAATCTTCAAGCAGGCGGTAGTTAATGACATTCTTCATACCATATTCGGCAATTCCATCTAAATAATCGTGATAGACACTCGCCACCTCATCACTCTGGAAATCCTTCTTTACTTCCTCTATATATTGTGACACAGCATCATCGGTGTTCTGTTCACTTGATTGTTTCAGCAGCACCTCCATCAGTTGGTCATTGATAAGTTTGCATACTTTCTTTTTGTTGTCATTATCCGTTTTCAGAAATTGCATTTTCACTTTCACCTCCATTTCTCTGTTTTCGAGATGTAATGGTTTGAGTTCAGCCTCATTCTCTTCTGACTCGACGGGTCATTTTTTCCATTTTCTCCACTTCGTAGAAACTGATTTCATGCTGACCTTTGTCTGTGTCACATGCATTGATGGATAGGTAGAGCAATATCCCTAAAAACAAATATGTGTAATATGTAATATGCCTTTTCATCATGATTTACTCAAATTCGGGTGCAAAGGTAGTGTTTTTCCATTTATCATGATGGTTATTCCGTCAATAATATCTAATTTTGCGCGAGAAAAAATAACAAATAGTCTATTTATAACTTCAATGCGACGCAGAAATTCCTATAGCGACTTGGGATTGGTCGTAGCAGTCAGCGTATTTATTTGTGTTCTTGTCAAGTGCTTGCTTTTTGGTTTTACATGGGTAAGTATTGTTTGGCTAGTATTTTCATGTGTTTATTTTTATGTCTCATTGCATTATCCTTCGAATAGTGCGGTTGTGAAACATTCCACAACTCTATTTTTGGTGTTGTCGGTGGTTGCTGTTGTTGGTGCCGTCTTGTTTGACAAGAATGCGCGTCCCGTCATGCATGCCTTTGAAGGGACTGGCGATACCATACAGGATGCTGTTGCTGTTGAAGAAGAGCCCATTGCGCCTATCTATGAAGCAGAGCCTGAGGATACGGTATTACAAGATTCTGCAATGGAGGAAGATTTCATGTCTGATTCAATTATAGATTATCAAACAAATGTGACTGATGCCGTAATCGTAGATACGACAATCGTGTTGCAATAAAATTTAATAAAAATGTCATTAATCAAATGCCCAGAGTGCGGTCACGAAATAAGTGATTCAGCCGCTTCATGTCCACAGTGTGGATATCCAATTAGTAATCCAACAGCACAGCCATCCACAGCCTCTGTTGCTGGTCAGCCGAATACCACTCCTTCAGGGAAGAAGCGTGCAGTGTTAACTATTGTCCTCATATCCATGCTCATAGTGGCTCTTGCAGGTTGGGCGGCATGGTATCTCTTTTTCCAAGGTGGCACAGATGAGGATGAACGGGCGGCATATGATAGTATCATGCGTTATGAAAATCAACATCAGTTAGATTCTCTTGGTGTAGCGCTTGATGACTATTTCGACACCTACAATTCCGATGCCTATCATTATTCACAGTTGAAGGATCTGCATGATCGTTTCTTTACAGAAAAGACCGATTGGCAAGCAATAGAAGGAACTTTGTCATTGGAGACTGTGCAACATTTCATGGATGTTCATCCAGATGGCTTTTACCTTAAAGATGCCAATCAAGTGTTGGATTCTTTATCATACCTGGCAGCATGTGATGTGAATACACGTGAGGCGTATGACCATTACCTCAGCCAGTTCTCACAAGGTAAGTATGTGGCTGAAGTACGAAAACTGATGGCAGAATTGGACAACAAGGAATTGAGTGCCGAAGAAAATACCGCAATAAAAGAAGTTTTGACTGCTCATTTTAAAGCATTGGGCGATGACGACAAAGAGGGTGTTGCTGTCACGCTTGCATCTGAAATCAGTTCATACATAGGAAAGGCCAATCCCGAATTGGAGGACATATATACTTATATGTCTCACATGCACTCTTCAGGTCGTTCTATCGTGTTTAATGTCACGAAGTCTATTGTTACAAAAGTTGAGGCGGCAGGCAGGAACTTGTACAATGTTCAGTTCGCCCTTGATGAGGAAGTCTATACGCGTGGACACCATGCGGCACTCGATACAGAAACGGGTAACCCCGAAGAGAAAGGAGAGGATGCTCCAGCCGAAGTGAAGCACTTCACGGGAGCAGCCGTGCTTAATGAAGCCATGAAAATTACGTCATTGGTGTTGAGATAAAGGCAAACCTTATACGGCATCCTCGCTGGGGTCAACGTTAAGCCCAGGATGGAGCGGTTCCGTCTCGAGGTTTTCGGCTTTCTTGATAGAGTAAGAACCGTCGGTTGCCACCTTCAGTTCCAGGGGGTATGCCATATTATCCGACGTCTCGTCAGGATCTCCTACCGTGATGATGAAATAGAAGGCAGATCGGTCGGTGTCACGTTTCATGTAGTTGTAATTGACACCTACAACGGTAGACGTTTTTAGGAAGTCTGATGGCACGTAGTCGTGAAAGTTACTTTTGTAAAAGGTCTTGCTGAAAACATTGTTGCCTTCATGCTTGATTTCAATGTTGACACGACTTTCGTGATATTCGAGTCCTTGCGGGTTGGTGAGTATCGGCATCGTGTCAACAGGTTCAAAAGTACAAGCATAGTTATACAATTTATTGTTGATGTTGATGGTGTCACTCAAGATATAGTTACGCAAAGAGATGATGCCTGTTTGTGGGTCAACGTCCTCGACTACCCGTTCTGCACCAACTGGTTTTTTTTCACTTGTGCAAGCCAATGACATGAAAGTGAGCAGTGCTACAATTGCAAATTTCGTTGTTTTCATTGGTAAATATGTTTTGGTAATTCTGGCTGCAAAGATAATGATTATTTACGAGTTGATGATTTATAATTTACTATTTATTTGCTGATTTAGTAATTTTTTCATGTTGATACAGCGGGAAAAATCGCAAATTATTATTAAATTGGGCAATAAATCATAAATCGTAAATCATCAACTCGCAAATAATCCGTACCTTTGCGTCAAATTAAGTGAAGAAAATGGGACTGATAAAGAAACATCCGAGAAATTGGCATGTGAAGAGCGGACAGCCTCTCACAGAGATGGACAAGAAGATTCTGTTCTTCCAGAACAAAGGGCATTTGGTACCAACACGCGATTTGATCAAGACTCCTGAACAGATAGAGGGCATACGTAAGGCGGGAGTGCTCAATACAGGAGTACTCGACCTTGTGGAAGAGAAGATTCATGAGGGCATGACCACCCTTGAGATAGACCAATTGGTGTATGACTTCACCACGAAGCACGGGGGCATTCCTGCACCGCTCAACTATGAGGGTTTTCCGAAGAGTTGCTGCACCAGCATCAATGAGGTGGTGTGTCACGGCATTCCTTCTGAGGAGGAAGTGCTGGAAGAGGGTGACATCATCAATGTGGACTGTACCACCATTGTGGACGGTTACTTTGCCGATGCCAGCCGTATGTTCATCATCGGTAGAACCACACCAGAGCGTGAACGTTTGGTGAAGGTGGCGAAAGAGTGCATGGAGATTGGTGCAGAGGCTTGCAAGCCTTACACGTTTGTGGGCGACCAAGCTGCAGCCATCACCAAGCATGCACACAAGAACGGCTATACGGTGGTACGTGACCTGTGCGGTCATGGTGTAGGCAATGCCTTCCACGAAGAGCCCGACATGGAACATTGGGGCAAAAAGGGAACGGGCATGTTGCTGGTGCCTGGTATGGTGTTCACTATCGAACCGATGATCAATGCCGGTGATTGGCAAGTGTTTGTGGATAGTGAGGATGAATGGACTGTTGTGACTGACGACTACAGTGACTCGGCACAGTGGGAACACACCTATCTGATGACCGAAGAAGGACTGGAAATACTGACGTATTAACTTCCCATCCTCATTCCTAACTCCTAATTCTGAATTATGTATATACTTGCAATAGAAAGTTCGTGTGACGACACCAGTGCGGCAGTGCTTCGCGATGGTATTTTGTTGAGCAATGTGACCGCTTCTCAAGCCGTACACGAAGAATATGGCGGTGTGGTGCCTGAATTGGCATCGAGAGCGCATCAGCAAAACATTGTCCCAGTGGTGGATGCAGCCATCAAACGGGCGGGCATCACGAAAGAGGACTTGAATGCGGTGGCTTTCACAAGAGGTCCCGGTTTGATGGGAAGCCTACTGGTGGGTGTGAGTTTCGCCAAGGGGTTTGCGCGGAGTCTTGGCATTCCGATGATTGACGTGAACCACTTGCAGGGTCATGTGTTGGCACATTTCATCCGTGAGAGCGAAGACGACCACGACCAACCCACATTTCCGTATCTGTGTTTACTTGTCAGCGGTGGCAACAGTCAGATAGTGAAAGTCAATTCGTATAAGGATATGGAAATATTGGGTCAGACCATCGACGATGCGGCAGGTGAGGCGATTGACAAGTGTTCAAAGGTAATGGGTTTGGGTTATCCAGGCGGTCCCATCATCGACAAGTTGGCACGTCAGGGCAACCCCGAAGCGTTTGAGTTCTCGAAGCCTGATATTGCTGGTTATGACTACAGTTTCTCGGGTTTGAAGACCTCGTTCCTCTATCATCTGAGAGATTGGGTGAAAGACGACCCCGATTTCATTGAGCACCATAAGGAAGACTTGGCTGCATCGCTGGAGAAAACCATTGTGGACATTTTGATGAAGAAACTCCGCAAGGCGGTGAAAGATACAGGCATCAAGCAGGTGGCAGTGGCAGGTGGCGTGAGTGCCAACAACGGGTTGCGCAATGCTTTCCGTGACCATGCCAAACGCTATCACTGGAAAATCTTCATTCCGAAATTTTCCTATACGACCGACAATGCAGCGATGATAGGCATAACAGGTTACTTCAAATACCTCGATAAAGACTTTGCCTCAATTGATTTGCCAGCATATGCTCGTGTTACGACAAAATAAGGAAGATGAAAGAAGTTCGTTATTTCTATGTTCCCGATGCACTCAGCATGAATGAATTGCCCGACGAGGAGGCACAACATGCTGTGCGTGTGTTGCGAATGCAGATGGGTGACGAAATGGTTTTAATGGATGGCAGTGGCACATTCTATCGTGCTGTCGTGACAGAAGCCACAAAGAAGCGCTGTCTCTATCGCATAGAGGAAAAGTTCCCTCAAGAGCGTCAGTGGTTGCCGCATCTGCATTTGGCGATGGCTCCCACAAAAAATTTGGACAGAACTGAATGGTTTGTGGAAAAAGCCACAGAGATTGGATTTGACGAACTGACATTCCTCAAGTGTCGTTGGTCAGAGCGGACGGCTATCAAGACAGAGCGTATGGAGAAGATTCTTGTTTCTGCTATGAAGCAAAGCCACAAAGCATGGAAACCCGTGTTGAACGAGATGACAGACTTTAAGATTTTTCTGCAAGAGATAGAAGAACGCGAGAAGAATGGGGAAAAGATGCAGAAATTTATTTGTCATTGCTATGAAGAGGAAAATCTGGATGAAAAGGTGGTATTGAAGGATGCCATCATGAAAGGAAAGGATGTCTTGGTGTTAGTGGGTCCAGAGGGTGACTTCTCTATTGATGAAGTGAAGTTAGCACTCTCGCGAGGTTTTCAGAGTGTTAGTCTCGGCAAGAGTCGATTGCGTACAGAAACGGCAGCATTGGTAGGTGTACATCTGATGAATTTGGCGAATCAATAAATGATATTTAATCATAATCTAATCCAGTCTTTTTATGAAGAAAATAGCAATTATCTCATCTGTTCTACTGATTGTTCTTTCCTTGTGTTCATGCAATAAAACAGACTATCAGAAAGTTATTCCATCCAATGCAATGGTGGTCATGAAGTTGGATGTAAGAGCCATCGCTGAGAAGAGCGAGTTTCAGAAGTCGTCAGCAATGAAGACGTTGGAAGTAGGTCTTCAGGCTGTTGTATCAGGTAAAGACATGAAACAAGTCAAAGAATACATTGATGACCCCATGAAAATGGGGATTGATTTGAGCATGCCCATCTACGCATTTATGGTAGATACGGAGACTTATGGTATAACGATGAAGATGGACAACGAGGATGCGATGAAAGATTTCCTTTTGCTATTAAACAAGCAAGGGCTGGCATCTAAACCTAAAGAGAAAAATGGTGTAAATAGTGGTACCTTGTTGACGGATTTCAATTACACTTATGACGAAACGACCTTCTTGCTAATGGCTTCCACCCAGGGTGGGGGAAAAAAGAACAATGTTGCTCAACAACTTATGAATCTTCCAGAAAAGGACGGTTTCGTGGGTACGGAAGGATTTGAAAGGATGTCAAATGACGAGCAGGATGTTGTCATCTATGCCAATTTGGCGACTCTTCCAGCCAACGAAGTGAAAGATGTTTCAGAAATCTTCCCCCAAATTGCAAAATACTATAAAGACATTGAAACGATGTTGAGTCTAAATTTTGACAAGGGTGAAGCACAAATGAAAGTCCAAGTGTATGCCAAGACCTCAAAGGTGCAACAGTTGTTGGATGAGGCTAATAGCAATTTTGATGTCATTGAAGGGCAATATTTGGATAAGGTGTCCAATGAGATGTTGGTGTGGATGGGTGCTCATGTGAAAGGTGAGTGGTTACTCAAGGAAGTAAAAGAAAATATGTTTTTAAAGAGTTTCCTTTTTGCTTTTGAACGTGCTGTGGACATAGAGCAGATGCTGAAGGCTGTAGATGGTGATGTGTCATTGGAAGTTCCTATGTCCCGTTTTGATAAAGCCGAGATGGATTTTGTGGCTTTTGCCAAATTGAATAATTCAAAATTCCTGTCTGATGTGGCTGATTGGAAGATGAGTCATAAAGACTATGGCATCGAGATGACAGACAAAGGCAACAATCAGTATGTGATGAATATAGATGGTAAGGTCTTTAATTGGGGCGTGAATGGAGATGATTTGTGTTTGGGTACAGCCAAGGCGTTTAATCAAAGTAAAAAGGCAGAAAGTTCACCCCTAAAACCTTATGAGAAGTATATAAAAGATAGCCAGATGTTTATCTTTGTGAATATGGCTGCATTTGAATTAGACAAAATTCTTGATTCTTCCCATCAAGATGATGCGTGGATGAAGAAGGGATTGGGTTCAATCAACGCTATCATCATGAAGTCTTCTTCTGTGAATGAGATGACTTTGGTGATAGATATGAAGAATAAGAATGAGAATTTCTTGAAACAATTACTTTGATGGATAAGATACAATTAATTCATACACTGCCCAATGTGTTTCAGGGTCGTACAGACATGGTGAGCGACATTTGGTTGCAAGACGTGATGTTTGAGAAGGGGCGGCTCTATCTGGTTGAGGCTAATTCGGGTACGGGAAAATCCTCCCTGTGCAGTTACATCTATGGCTATCGTCATGATTTTCAAGGACAGATACTTTTCGATGGAGAAGACATCAGCCATTACAATGTGGCGAAGTGGACGACGATTCGCAAGAAGCATTTCGCCCTTTTGTGGCAAGAACTCCGCTTGTTTCCCGAACTGACCGCATGGGAGAATGTGGAGATTAAGAACAAACTGACAGGCTTTCAGAAGAAGAAAAAGATCAAGGAGTGGTTTGAGATGTTGGGCATCACCGAAAAACTGGATGCCAAAGTGGGCAGGATGTCCTTCGGGCAGCAGCAACGAGTCGCCCTCATTCGCGCATTGTGCCAACCTTTTGATTTCCTCTTTGTTGATGAGCCTATCAGCCACCTCGATGACACCAACTCAGAAATGATGGGGCGCATCATGACCGCCGAAGCCCAACGTCAGGGAGCCGGCATCATCGCCACCAGTATCGGCAAACATATCGAGTTGCCCTACGAGCAGGTGTTCCACCTCTAACACATTCCTTTTGTATGGCAATTTTCAATGATCAACAATCAACTATCGATTATCAATGAATTTAGTTTGGAAACTTTTGAGACAGCACATCAGCATCCCGCAGTTTGTCGGCTTTTTCTTCGCCAACCTTGTGGGCGTGGTCATCATCCTGCTGGGTGTGCAGTTCTATAATGACTATCAGGCACTCGACAATGAAGACAGTTTTATGAAGGCTGATTATCTGATTGTGAACAAGAAGATAGGAGCCTTGTCGGGACTGACAGGTGCACAAAACACGTTCAGTGAGGCAGATGTGGAAGATTTGGAGGCGGAAAATTTTGTGGAACACATTGGTGCTTTCACGCCCAGTTCTTTCAATGTGCGTGCCAAGTTCGATGTGGAAGGTTTTGTCAACTTCTCCACCGAGATGTTCTTCGAAAGCGTTCCCGACGAATTTGTCGATGTGGAAAGCGATGCATGGAACTATCGGGAGGGCAGCGGTGAGATACCAATTATCCTGCCCAAGAATTACCTCGACCTCTACAATTTCGGTTATGCACAAGGTAAGGGCTTACCGAAACTGAGCGAAGGCATCCTGAGTGCCATGAAACTGAAGGTGCAGATTGCTGGCAATGGGCACAACGATGATTTTGATGGCAGAATTGTAGGTTTTTCTTCACGCTTGAACACCATTCTCGTTCCCGAAAAATTCATGCGTTGGGCCAATCAGCAATATGCCAGCAGTGAGGTGACCAAGGAACCGACTCGTCTCATTATGGAGGTGAACAACCCGACAGACGAGCGCATCACAAGTTATTTGCAAGACCACGATTATGAGACCGACGAGGATAAACTCGACGCGTCCAAGACCACTTACATCCTGCGCATCATCGTCAGCATTGTCATGGCAGTGGGCATTGTCATCAGCATCCTCTCCATCTACATCCTGATGTTGAGCGTCTTCCTCCTGGTGCAGAAGAACAGCACGAAACTCGAAAACCTATTGCTCATTGGCTATTCTCCCGCCAAAGTGTCGTTTCCCTATCAGGCACTCACGGTGGGGTTGAACTTGCTGGTGCTGGTGCTTGCTGTCGCCATCATGCTGGTGGTCAGAAGTATCTATTTGGAGATGTTCCAGAATTTCTTCCCCGACCTCGAAGTGCCCGGCATCTTGCCAGCACTCTGTGTAGGTGTGGTGCTGCTGGTGGTGGTGAGCACCTTCAACATCATCGCAGTGCATGGGAAAGTGATGAGCATTTGGAAAAGAAAAGACTAATCTATGCAAGTGATATCCGATTTATATCAACAGTTGACAGGGCAAGAGCCTCAAAATATTCTTCCCTTGGCAGGTGCAGGCAGCAATCGCCGATATTTCCGCGTGCAGGGCGATGACAAGACACTCATTGCAGTCATCGGTACCAATCCGGAAGAAAACGAAGCGTTCATTGATTTGTCACAGCGTTTCAAACAGGGTAACCTGCCAGTTCCGGCTGTATTGGCTGTGTCAAATGACCACATGGTATATCTGCAAGAAGACTGTGGCGACCTCTCTCTCTATGCACAGATGGCACATCATCGTCAGGAAGACGGCACATTCGACAAGGTTGCTCTTGATGCCCTGATAGCAACCATCCATGAGTTGCCTCATTTCCAATTCTTGCCTATTGTCAGCCAAACGGCAAATGAGTTCTTCTCTCATTGTTTCCCACAGCAGGAAATGGACAGGACGAGCATCATGTTCGACCTCAACTACTTCAAGTACTGCTTCCTCAAACTGAAAGGTGTGGAGTTCAATGAGTTCAAACTGCAACAGGACTTCGAACGCTTGGCTGATGACCTCTTGGCTGACCACGAGGACACCTTCCTCTATCGCGACTTTCAGTCACGCAATGTCATGCTCAAAGATGGCAAACCATACTTCATCGACTTCCAAGGTGGCCGTAAAGGTCCCATCTACTACGATGTGGCATCCTTTCTTTGGCAGTCATCTGCCAAGTTCTCCGACGAGGTGCGTGACCAACTGATTGACGAATACCTCGATGCCTTGCAGTCGTACAAACCATTGGCAAAGGCAGACTTCCTGTCCCAACTCCACCTCTTCGTCCTCTTCCGCATCCTTCAGGTGTTGGGAGCCTATGGTTACCGAGGTTTGTGGGAAAAAAAGGAATACTTCACCAACAGCATTCCACTCGCCATCCGCAATTTGCAGCAAGAACTCACCATGGGCACCTGCGACTCCTATCCCTATCTCAAGGGAATTGCACAAATGCTCATCGTCCAAAACGAAGAAGACGAAAAGGGGAGGGCAGAAGAACTTGCCAAGAAAGAAAAAGTGGCAGCCTATCTGCAAAACGACAAGACTTACATTCAGCATGACTCTCTTCCCGTCACAGGGGAGAAGTCCAAAGCACAAAGGAAACCAAACCTTCTTGTCCGCATTTTCTCTTTCTCCTTCAAGGAAGGTGTCCCAGCCGATGAATCGGGCAACGGAGGTGGTTATGTTTTCGATTGCCGCAGCACCCACAACCCGGGGCGTTACGACGAATTCAAACCCCTCACAGGACTCGACCAACCCGTCATCGACTTCCTCGAAGCCGACGGCGAAATCCTCACCTTCCTCGATAGCGTTTACAAAATCGTCGATTTCCATGTAGCACGTTTCATCGAACGCGGCTTCACCAACCTGCAAATATCCTTTGGTTGCACAGGCGGTCGTCATCGTTCCGTCTATTCAGCCCAACACGTGGCAGAACACATCCATCAGAAGTTCGGTGTGGAAGTCCACATCTGCCATCGCGAACAAAACATCACACAAGATTTGAAATGAACGCACTCATCTTCGCTGCCGGTCTTGGCACTCGTCTCAAACCCTTAACCGACACCATGCCCAAGGCAATGGTGCCCATTCATGGTAAGCCTCTCGTGCAAATCCTCATCGAGAAACTGAAAGCCATCGGTGTTGACCATGTCGTTATCAACGTGCATCACTTTGCCAAGCAAATTATCGACTTCGTGGAAGCCAACGACCATTTTGGCATCGACATCCAGTTCAGCGACGAAACCGACATGCTCCTCGAAACGGGTGGGGGACTGAAAAAGGCAGCCCGCCTCTTTCCCAACGCTGATCCCATCCTCGTTCACAACGTAGATATTCTCTCCAATGCCGACCTCCTCTCCCTCTATAACAATGCCACAGCGACAACCCTCCTCGTGTCAGACCGTAAGACACAGCGTTACCTTCTGTTTGACGGTACCGACCGCCTTGTCGGTTGGACCAACATTGCTACTGGCGAGGTGAAGTCCCCCTTTCCCGAAATCAAGGCATTGGAAGGCACCTGTCAATTGTCAACAGCCAATTGTCACCTAAAAAAGTACGCATTCTCAGGCATCCAGGTATTTTTTCCTTCCCTGCTTCCGCTCATGGATGCTTGGCAAGGCAAGTTTTCCATCATCGACTTCTACCTCTCCATTTGCGACAAGGTGTTTATTTATGGTTCTTTCGACTCTCAACTTCAACTGCTCGATGTGGGCAAACTCGATACAATAGCCAAGGCAGAAGACTTCCTGAATTATTGATTCAAGACCGCTTTGTTCTTGTGAGGAATTTGGGAAAAATGAAAAAAAGTCTGGAAACATGATTCTGCTTTCGGATTTTTGTGTTATCTTTGCAACCAACCCACATCGTGGGATTCTTCTGATATAACAATAAATTAAAAACTAAACAATCAATATTATGGACAACGAACTGATTAAGCAGTGTACGGCTGAGGCACAGAAGTGGCTCTCGCCGGCTTTCGATGCCGAGACACAGGCAGAAGTGAAGGCGATGCTCGATGCGGAGGACAAGACGGCTCTCATCGATGCGTTTTATCAGAATCTGGAGTTTGGTACGGGCGGTTTGCGCGGTATCATGGGGGCGGGCACGAACCGCATGAACAAGTATATCGTGGGTATGGCCACTCAGGGCTTTGCCAACTATATCCTGAAGGCATTCCCTGGCAAGACGGATCTTAGTGTGGTGGTGGGTCATGACTGCCGCAATAATTCTCGTTTGTTTGCTGAGACGGTGGCTGACATTTTCTCTGCCAACGGCATCAAGGCTTATCTTTTCGAGAGTCTCCGTCCTACTCCTGAGATTTCTTTCGCCATCCGTCAGTTGGGTGCTCAGGCAGGTGTGAACATCACCGCCAGCCATAACCCACGTGAATATAACGGCTACAAGGCATATTGGGACGATGGTGCTCAGGTGCTGGCTCCACACGATACTGGCATCATTGACGAGGTGAACAAGGTGACGATTGACCAAGTGAAGTTCACTCCCAACAACGACCTCATCCAAATCATCGGCGGTGAGATGGACATTGACTATCTGAACGCTGTGCATGAGGCTTTGGTGGACCAGGAAGTGATTAACCGTCAGAAGGATCTCTGTATCGTTTATTCTCCACTGCATGGAACGGGTCGTGTGATTATCCCTGCTGCCCTGCGCACTTGGGGCTTCCAGAACATCAACGTGGTGAAGGAGCAGATGGTCATCGACGGCAACTTCCCAACCGTGGTTTCTCCTAACCCAGAGAACTCTGAGGCGATGACGCTGGGCATGAAGTTGGGCGACAAACTCAATGCTGACCTCGTGCTGGCTTCTGACCCCGATGCAGACCGTCTGGCGGTGGTGTGCCGCGACCCGAAGGGCGAGTGGTGCATCCTGAATGGTAACCAGACTGCGCTGATGCTCTCTTATTATATTATAGAGAACAAGAAGAAACTCGGTCAGTTGAAAGGCAACGAGTTCATGGTGAAGACCATCGTGACGACGGAAACCATCGCTGAGATTGCCAAGCGCAACAACGTGGAGATTCGTGACGTTTATACTGGCTTCAAGTGGATTGCCCGTGAAATCAAACTTTCCGAAGGCGTGAAGAAATACATTGGCGGTGGTGAGGAATCATTCGGTTACTTGCCATTCGACAAGGTGCGCGACAAGGACAGTCCTGCCTCTATCTGTTTGCTCTGCGAGATTGCTGCATGGGCAAAGGACAACGGCATGACGCTCTACGACTTGCTGATGAAGATTTATCTCGACTATGGCTTTGCTTATCAGAACGCCATTTCGGTGACGAAGCCGGGTAAGAGTGGCGCGGACGAAATCAAGCAGATGATGGAAGACTTCCGCAAGAATCCTCCTGCATCGCTGGGCGGCAGCCCTGTGGTGTGCGTAAAGGACTACAAGATCCTGAAGCAGGTGTGTGATGGCAAGGAGACCGCTCTTGACATGCCTGCCACCAGCAACGTGCTCCAGTGGTTCACCGCCGATGGTACCAAGATTTCTGTGCGCCCATCAGGCACCGAACCTAAGATAAAGTTCTACGTGGAGGTGAAGGGCGAGATGGAGTGCCCGAAGTGCTATCCTGCTGCTACTGCTGAGGCTGCTGCTAAGGTGAATGCCATCAAGAAAGACTTGGGATTGTAATTAGTTAGGAATGAGGAATTGCCATGCGGCTTGCTCCTAATGAGGGACTAACTGGATAGCCAATTCCTCATTTTACACCTATCAGGCTGCTGTACAATGGATTCCAGACCTTTCGCAGGATGCCAAAATATCCCTGGCTTATGTGGGGAAGAAGGTGGACTATAAGAAAGCATGCGGTTTGAAGGACTATAACACCGACCGTATTGAACTCAGTCTGATTTATCGTATAAAACTTTATTAATACCATTGAATACTGACCATTTATGCAATTGTTTCAACGTTGGACCCAAATGAGCCTTGTGCTCCGTATCTTAATAGGTCTGGTGATTGGTGCCGTTCTTGGAGTGGTCGTGCCTGAATGGACAGGCTTCTCCATTCTCGGGCAGATCTTTGTGAGTGCGCTGAAAGCCATCGCCCCCGTGTTGGTGGCGGTATTGGTGGCAGCAAGCATAGCCAAGGCTGGTGGAGGATTGGGTCCCCGTTTCCGTGTGCTTATTTTCTGCTATATACTTAGTACATTCATCGCAGCATTGTGCGCAGTGGTTGGCAGTTTCCTCTTTCCTGTCACGCTTCAACTGAATGATATGGTGGAGGGTAATGCGCCAAGTGCGCTGAATGATGTGTTTACTAACCTGCTGACCAATATGGTGACCAACCCGCTGATGTCCATTTCATCAGCCAACTACATTGGCATTTTGTTTTGGGCTATTCTGGTGGGTATTGCATTGAAGGCATGTGCCAGCAAGCAAACCATCGACGTGGTGAGCGATTTTGCAAAGGTCATCTCGCAGATCGTGAAATGGGTCATCCAATTTGCTCCTTTGGGTATCATGGGTTTGGTCTTCTCGGCTGTGTCAGAAGGCGGACTTAACGTATTTTCCACCTATGGACACCTTGTGTTGTTGCTGGTGGGATGCATGTTTGCTAATACGCTTATCTTCAATCCACTCATCTCGTTTTTTGTTACCAGAAAGAACCCTTATCCGTTGCTCTTCATGTGCTTGAAGGAAAGTGGATTTAATGCATTCTTCACACGCTCTTCAGCCGCAAACATTCCCATCAACATGACCTTGTGCAAGCGGCTAAAACTGGACGAGGACTTCTATTCTGTGAGCATCCCGCTGGGAGCCACCATCAACATGGACGGTGCTGCTGTGACCATCACCGTGATGACCTTGGCTGTGGCTAACACCATGGGCGTTGAGGTGTCCTTCATGTCGGCGCTCTTCCTCTGCATCATTGCCACATTGGGTGCTTGCGGTACTTCAGGTGTGGCAGGAGGTTCTCTATTGCTCGTTCCGATGGCTTGCTTATTTTTGGGCATCGGCAATGATGTTGCCATGCAGGCTGTTGCTGTCGGCTTCATCATTGGTGTCATTCAGGACAGTATGGAAACTGCAATCAATTCCAGCGGTGACGTGTTCTTCACGGCTACAGCGGAGTATTATGACAGAAAGAAGATAGGGAACAAGGAATGACAAGAATGGAATAACAGCAAGAAAATGAAAAAGGAGTGAAGGCTGATGCCTAAAACTCCTTTTTTTTGAATGTCATCCATTCACCTGTAGTGGGGTGCTGAAAGGTGATGCTTTCGGCATGCAGATAGAGGCGGTCGGCAGCCGTTCCGTAGAGAATGTCACCTTTGATGGGGTGTCCAAGCCCTTCGGGGTGAGCACAGTGGATGCGCAGTTGATGAGTGCGACCTGTTTGGGGATAGAGTTCAATGCGTCTATCCCCTTTATATATATAATGTGTGATGGCAGGCTTTCCGTAACGTGGGTTGACCACTTGGCGAGGAGAGTCAAAAGGATTGCGAGAGAGAGGCAGGGAGATGATGCCTTCGTGTGGCTGCTCAGGACGAAGCGGAGTTTCAAGAATTGCCACGTATTTCTTCTTCACCTCGTGACGAACAAATTGCTGTTGGAGTTTTCTGCAGGTTTCAAGGTCTTTGCCTGCAAGAAGTAGTCCAGACGTGTCTTGGTCAAGTCGATGAACAAGGCGGATTTCAGGATTGATGGTGCAAAGATGTTCCGCGAGTGACACCTCGCCGTGGTTGCGGCTGGGTACGGAAAGTAGTCCCGAAGGTTTGTAAACCACCAGCATGCTGTCGTCTTCGTGGACGATGCATACCTGCTTCAACAGTGCTTGTCCACGGGCAAAAAGTGGATTTTCCTCCACATTCAGTCCTTGCAGCATGAACGAAAGGATGGGGAAGCATTTGTGTTGGCAGGCAGGGTAGAAGTGTCCCTCGATGCGCATGTCATTCCCTTGGGAAGGTCCCACCCAAAACTCTTCCATACAAATCGGTCTCAAACCATGTTGGTAGGCATATTGCAGAAGTTTAGGCGCACAGCATTCGCCAGATCCGGCAGGGGGTATGCCGTAGTTTGGTTTGGGTTTTTCAGTCAGCCGTCCTTCTTTGTAATCGATGTAATCTTCCTCGCTGAAAGGTGACTTGGCATCCTTGAAGATGTCAAGCAGGTCTGCTACTTCCTTGTTCGCATTCAGCATACGGAATTGTCGGAAAGTCCATTGCTGTAGGGCTTGCGACTTCTCTTTCCGCAAGGCTTTCAGTTCCACTTTCTCTGCCTCGTTGCTACAGTCATTGATTTGGTGGGTCAAGTCCACAATCCGCTGTTCCTCTTCTCGGAAATACCCCTGCTGCAAATCGCAGACGGGAGGCGCAAAACCCTCGTGATGATAAGAACCATTGTAAATGCCGGAGAATGCACGGAGGTAGTAGCGTTTCCCCTCATGCTCCACCACCAGCACCCCAAACATCTTCCCCTCGTGGGGGTACATCTCAGGAGTGTTGTAGCAATGAACAATCACCTCCTTTGCCGCCAGTTGACAAAGGGGGTGAGGACGATAGCAGAAGGGGTAGGTGAATTGTGGAGGGGATGGAATGCCTTCTGCTTCAAGGGGGAGGGGATGGAGCAGAGATAACATACCTTTATTTTTCAATGCCCACTCGTTGTGTGGGTGCCATTTCCAGGTTGCGTTTATCTACTTGTGTCATTGGCAGCAAGGCTCATGAAGGCAATGCCCTCGGGCGAGGCTGGATTGAGCACGGCTGGCTCACCCTTGTCACCTGTTTCACAGACCGATTGGATGAGTGGAATCTGGGCCAGGAGCGGCACATTCAATTCTTCTGCTAATTGCTTCCCGCCTTCTTTGCCGAAGATGTAGTATTTGTTTTCAGGCAATTCGGCAGGAGTGAACCACGCCATATTCTCGACCAGTCCGAGGATGGGCACATTGACCTTCTCGTTCATGTACATGCTGATGCCCTTTCTCGCATCTGCCAATGCCACTTGTTGAGGGGTCGATACGATGATGGCTCCCGTGATGCCTAATGTCTGCAACAGTGTTAGGTGGATGTCGCTGGTACCAGGAGGTGTGTCGAGGATGAAGTAATCGAGATCCCCCCATTGAACATCAGAGATGAGTTGTTTGAGGGCATTCGATGCCATGCCGCCACGCCATAGCGTCGCTTCGTTAGGGTTGACGAAAAAGCCGATGGAAAGCAGTTTCACGCCATACTTTTCAATAGGTACGATGAGGTCTCTTCCCTCCACCTGCACAGCATAGGGACGTTCTTCCTCCACACCAAACATCTTGGGCATGGAAGGGCCGAAGATGTCTGTATCCAACAATCCCACACGATACCCCAGTCTGGCTAAGCCGATGGCGAGGTTCGCAGTGACTGTTGATTTGCCCACACCGCCCTTGCCTGAACTGACGGCGATGATGTTCTTCACGCCAGGCAGAAGTTTATCTGGCTCTGGGGGCAGGGCAGTCTTCGACTTGGTGCCGACGATTACTTCCACATCGGGATGCACAAACGTCCTGATGGCTGCCTCAGCCGCCTTTACTACCGATTTCTTGAAAGGGTCTGTCTCTTTCTCAAAAATCAGCGAGAAAGAGACCTTCATGCCATCAATGCGGAGGTCATCTTCCAGCATTTCATTCTCCATGATGCTCTTGCCGTTGCCCGGATAACGGACGGTGGCGAGGGCATCGTGTATGAGTTTTGGATATATAGTCATAATTGCTATTTATTGATTGATATCGTCAATTTGTTTCATGAGGTGTAAAGTTTCTGTGATGGCATAAACCATCTCTTCGTAATGGCGGATGCTTTCAAAACTGAGCACTTCACCTTTTCGGTCCTTTAGCCACTTTTGCAAAGGTTGGTAACCTCCCACATGAAAGTTGTAGGCTTCTTCTGGAATATTATCGAAGTATTGTGTTAAGTTGATTCTTACTCTTCCATTCCCTTCTTGTGTTGTTTTTTTCTCAAAAGAGAATGTTTCTACCTTGCTGTCGCCTTTCCCGTTGTATGTAGTTTCTACAGTCCATGCTGAAGATAGACGCATTAGATGCAAGTCGGTTAGCTGTTTGCCAAGGATTGCAAGTTGATGATACGTTTCTTTCTGAGGAAGAGGAATATGTGGGAAATTGTAATCTAAATACGGTTTATAAGACATCCTGTAGCGATTGGAATGGAGGATTGCGTAAATATAGTAGAGCAGTTCGTGTGGCTCAATGGGCTCTTCCAAGTGAGCCTCAATCGTTTGTAGGATGTCTGGTTTGATATTGACTCTTACCTGCATTTGATTGCCTACTTGCTCTGTTACAAATAGTGGATAGACGTATCCGCCACCCCGATAGAAGACGTTGAGGTCTGTGATACTGTCTGTGATGAATGCAAGATTCCACGGCATGTTGCCAACCACTTGTCCTTGTTGGCCAATGATGAGGCCCAAGTTCTCAGTGTCGACAAAGTGGTGCATAGTTTCAAAAACAGGATAGGCGATGAACCCTTTGGATTTGTTTGTGAAATAAGTGTACCGTTTGTCGAATGGACGGTAGATTGCAGCGTGGATATATTCGTCTTTCACTCCTGTTGTTTTGATGTTTTTTTGTGCGAAAGCGACTTTCTGGTCTCGGCTTTCTTTTCTGATGTCGTATTTCTTCTTCACTTCTACTTCGTTCAGGTCATTGAAGTCGTGCAACACCTGTTTGAGGGCCTTTTTCGTGTAGTGGTATGCTAGGCGATCACGTTTAGTGCACATTCCTACACCTCCCACGTTGAACATCGTAGCCAGGTTGATTCCACTGAAAAACTCTTCTTCCTTGCTGTCATCCATAGGGATAAAATAGTAGCGTGGTGCTTTGGGCGTGACTTCTATGAATTGTAGGTCTTTGATGGAAGAGTCTTTTAGAAAGTCTAACTTTTGTCGTTTCTTACCCCATACGTCTGCATAGTACACCTTTCCCAGCTCATCTTTTGGTTGCTTCCCCGTTTTGATAAAGATGTTGATGCACACGCCCTGCTGGATGTTGAAGACATTCTCGTCTTTGCTACCGTCAGGGCATACTTCCTTTTTCTTCGTGTTGCCGTGCAGATTGATGATGCGGATCTCATCAAATGCTTTAAGCAGTTCGTAGCGCATACCACGGAAGGTGGGATTGTCCAGGTATCCATGTGGATTGATGAATGCCACAATGCCAGTACCACCACGTTCGATATAGTTTTGGGCAAGTCTGATAAACTTCACATAGTCGTCGTTCACCCATTTGGTGTCCTCTATATTGTAGGAATGCCCTGGTTCTCTTTTGTATTGTTCCAGCTTTTCCATGATCCATTTATCCTTATTGATGCTTTCACCGTTGTAGGGTGGATTGCCCACCATGACCATGATAGGTTTGTTACGTTTAATACGGTCTGCTTTTTTGATTTCTCGTGATAGCTTATACGCAAAATTTGTATTGATAGGGTTGTCGTTTGGTGCTTTCAGCGAATCTGCCAAATATATGTTCAACCGTTTGTTCCCGGAATGCTTGAATCCTGTCTCTGAAAGTAATAAGTCCAGTTTAATGTGGGCGATGGAGTAAGGAGCCATCATAAACTCAAAACCGTTCAATCGTGGAAATAACTCGTTCTCTACATATTCTTGCCAAAGAGCGGGTTGATTTTGAAATTTGCTGTAGATGACTTTCACAATTTCTGCTAAGAATGTTCCTGTACCAGCAGCGGGATCAAGAATCTGTACCTTGTGGAAGACTCTCGTTTTTCGGGCGTAGCCATCGGGTGTATTGGGATCGATATCCACGATTTGATGGTTAATTTTGCTATAGTCTCCCAAGCCCAGTGGAAGCTCAAAATCATTTTGTAGAATTTCATCCACACTATTTACAATGAAGTCAACCACTTGTTCTGGAGTGTAATAGACACCACAAATATCCTTTTTCTTTGGATCATAAGCTTGTAGAAAGTCTTCATAGAAGCGAATCATCGGGTCGTTCCTGCGAGTGTTGTTGTAATAACTTTCGAGGAGTTTTCTTACGTCTGTGTTACGGAACAAGGATACAAGATCGTCAATAATCCAAGCGAAACTATCATCCACGTAAGAAGATGCCAATGATTGAAAAATTTGTTTGAGCAGTGGGTAAGTTTTCGGTATGAATAAGCCTGCAGACATACGAGAGAACTCTTTATATTCTCCATTGTCTTGGAGTCTTGCTGCAAATAGACCGTATGTGACAGTTTGGGCATACAAATCGGCAAAGACGTTAGTATCAAGACTGTCAATCAGCACACTTTTAAAAGCCTCATAAAGGTCCACCAAATCTTCATATTGTTCAAAATCTTCGTCTTCTTCATCATCATGATTTCCATTCTTCCTTTGTCTAAAGGCTTGTTCAATCGATTGGTAGATGACGTGTTCCAGCAGTCGTGCTTTAGCGGCCATGCGTTCTGCTAACATAGCCGCAGAGCGTATGGGTGTAGGAGTGCTTGTTGATAAAGTGCTTACAATGGACTCAAATCGTGCTACATTTTCCTTTTTTAATACAATTCCATCTTCAGTCTGTTCTGCGAGCACCACGACATCGGAGAGTTCCCCGTCTTTATAGATGTAGAACTGAAGATAATCAGTAAAAACAATGAGACTCAACGATTTTTTGTATCGATCGAATTGTTTCTTGTTCTGCTTCATTCCTTTCAGATCGTTGTCACCTATTTGCTTTGTCTCCACATAGAAAATAGGAAGCCTGTTTGCCTTTTCAATTACCTGAAAATCGGGCGCACCGCATTCTATCCTTGCTCCATCGTTGATGATAATCATGTTTGGCAACTTCGTGTTGAGTAGTTGCTGCAGTGCCAAACGATAGCTGTGCTCTTTTGCCTTGCCCGTTTGTTCTAGTAAATTTATTTCAGAAATATATTGTTCTTCTGTCATATGCTTGCTCTATGGAATTAGAATAATGGGAATTTTATTTGCCTGTCTTTCTGGTGCTGACTACTTCATGGTTGTAGGAACGGTAGCCATCCACGGGAATCTCAATGTCAGGCTCTTCGAGTGTGCCGTTTTGAGGCAGACGGAACTGAAGGTATTTGATGGGAATGCCACGTTCCAGCCACATGCCTTCGTAGTAGGTGCGGATGTCGGTGAGGGATGAATCTACGTCCTTCTCTGCATATAGGTCGAAGGTGCATTGCGTCATGGGCAGACCGTTCTTCTCCACCATATATTGGGTATATGTGGCGAGGAAGTTTGAGTCGGTCTTCACGTTGATGAGGCCGCCATCGATGAGGAACTTCCTATAACGCTCCATGAAGAAGGTGGAGGTGAGCCGCTTGGTGGCTTTCTTCATCTGTGGGTCGGAGAAGGTGAGCCATAGTTCAGCCACCTCGTTGGGGGCAAAGAAGCCGTCGATGCACTCGATGTTGGTTCGCAGGAAGGCGACGTTCTTCATGCCTTCCTCCAGTGCGGTCTTGGCGCCGTGCCACATTCGTGCTCCCTTGATATCAACTCCGATGAAGTTCTTGTCAGGGAATCGACGAGCCAGGCCAATGGTGTATTCACCTCGTCCACAACCCAGTTCGAGAACAATAGGATTGCCGTTTTTGAAGAAATTGCGGCACCAAAGTCCTTGTAATGGAAAACCTTTCTTCTCCAGTTGCCAGAAGGGACACTCCACTACGAGCGGGTTTTCCGCCATCTCGGCAAATTTCGCCAGTTTACCTTTTCCCATGTTTATGTCAATTCCAGTTCAAATTCTTCTTTCAGTTTTCGCAGTGCCTCGCTCTGCTGGAGCATCTGGTTGAGAATCTCCGCGCGAGTGAAGACCTTCCGTTTGTCCGTTACCTCACGCAGTCGGGTGGTCATGCACAGCCGTTTGTTTTGCAAGGCTTTTCTCAGATAAGCCTCGATGGCTGGCTGCCGTTTAGCCAGTTCCTGTTGCAGCACGGGGTTGTCGGCAATAATCAGAAATGTGAAGCCGTCCTCTTGCAGTATCGGCTCCATGTTGTCCAGTTGATGTGACAGCGCCACATCTTCGTGAGGAAGGCTATGGGCAAACTTGCGCCATTCAATGGTCAGATTGACGTTGTCAACGGGTCGGTCTTCGAAAGTTGGTTCAGGTTCTTTCACCGCTTGTTCTTCCGCTGGCACATTTTCAGTTGCGGCGGGTCGTCGGATGGAGAATCCCTTCATGCGGATGGTTCCCGGTTGCTTGGGTGACGAGAGGTGCTGCACTTGCTGAGCGAGTGTAGGGGGTGTTTGCATCCTTTCGGTGGGAGCGATTGTGGCAGTAGGAACAGTGGCAGCGGGTGACGTCTTCCTTGTTTCACTCGCTGCTGGAGCAGGAGAGGCGTTGTTACCTCTCAGTTTGCTAAATATGGGTTTCAGAATCTTCGTAGGGCAAAGCCCGGAAGCCTCCCCGTCATCGGAGGAGAGTTGAGCCATCTCGATGAGGGTAATTTCCACCAGCAGCCGCTTGTTCTGGCTCTGCTTGTAGTTGAGGTCGCAGTCGTTTGCCAGTTTCATGGCACGGAACAAGAACTGCGGCTTACATTTCTTTGCCTGCTCCTTATATCGGTTGCGCACTTCCTCACTTGCTTCAATGAGTCCGACCATTTGGGCATCTTGACTCACCAACAGGTTGCGGAAGTGGCTTGAAAGACCAGTAATGAAATATTGTCCCTCGAAGCCCTTAGAGAGAATCTCATTCAGTGTGAGCATGCACTCCGTAATCTTGCCTTCAAGGAAAAAGTCTGTCAAGCGGAAATAGTAGTCATAATCGAGCACGTTCAGGTTCTCGATGGTACGTTGATACGTGATGTTGCCACCGCAGAACGATGCCACCTGGTCGAAGATGCTCAGTGCGTCGCGCATACCGCCATCAGCCTTTTGAGCGATGATGTTCAGAGCCGCGTCTTCCACCGTGATGCCTTCTTTCTCTGCCACATTCTTCAGATGTCCCACAATGTCGTTCACACCCATGCGCTTGAAGTCATAAATCTGACAACGGCTCATGATGGTGGGCAGAATCTTGTGCTTCTCAGTGGTGGCGAGAATGAAGATGGCGTGATGAGGAGGTTCCTCCAGTGTCTTTAGGAACGCATTGAAGGCAGCCTGTGAGAGCATGTGAACCTCATCGATGATGAACACCTTATACTTGCCAATCTGGGGCGGAATCCTCACTTGCTCAATCAACTGGCGAATGTCTTCCACCGAGTTGTTCGACGCAGCATCCAGTTCGTGGATGTTGTACGATCGCTGCTCGTTGAACGCCTTGCACGACTCACACTCGCCACAAGCCTCGCCGTTAGATTGGGGATTGAGACAGTTGATGGTCTTTGCAAAGATACGTGCACAAGTGGTCTTTCCCACACCACGTGGTCCACAGAACAGGTAAGCATGTGCCAACCGCCCGCTCTGGATGGCATTCTTCAGCGTCACCGTCAAAGCCCCTTGACCAACCACCGAGTCGAAGGTCATGGGGCGGTACTTCCGTGCCGAAACAATATAGTTATCCATGTTGCTACTAATATTTTTGCAAAGTTAAAAAAAAAATCCTTACCTTTGTACATAAAATAAAAAAAACTATGACAGAGGAATATCAAATAAGAGTTCTGCCCCAACAGGCAGCAAGTGAGGAAGGCATCAAACAGTTTTTACAAGAAGAAAAAGGTTTGTCAGTTCATGAGGTGGTAGCTGTGAGGGTGTTGAAAAGGAGTATTGATGCACGGCAAAGAACCATCTATGTGAATCTGAAAGTGCGGGTATATGTAAACGAACTGCCTGAAGATGATGCTTTTGAACGTGTTGATTATCCGAATGTGGAAGGTCGTCCGCAGGCTGTGGTGGTGGGTGCAGGACCCGGTGGTTTGTTCGCGGCGTTGAGACTGATAGAATTGGGCATCAGACCCGTTGTGGTGGAACGTGGCAAGAGTGTACACGAGCGTCGGAAAGACATCGCACAGATTTCCCGCACCCAGCAGGTAGATCCCGAGTCGAACTATTCCTTCGGCGAGGGTGGGGCAGGGGCTTTCTCCGATGGAAAGTTATACACGCGAAGCAAGAAACGTGGCAATGTGGAGAAGATTCTCAATGTGTTTTGCCAGCATGGAGCCAGCACCAACATCTTGGCAGACGCCCATCCCCATTTGGGTACGGACAAATTGCCGAACATCATCGAGGCGATGCGTAACACCATCATCCGTTGTGGGGGCGAGGTACATTTCGAGACCAAGATGGATGCCATTCTGCTCAAAGGGAACAAGGTGGAAGGCATTCGTTGTGGCGACAAGACTTTCTTGGGGCCTGTCATTCTGGCGACAGGACACAGTGCAAGGGATGTCTATCGCTACCTCTACGCACAAGGCATCGAGATTGAGGCAAAAGACATAGCAGTGGGTGTACGCCTGGAACACCCGTCTGAACTCATTGACCAGATTCAATATCACCGTCGAGAGGGCAGGGGTGAGTATCTGCCTGCTGCCGAGTATTCGTTTGTCACTCAGGTGGATGGACGCGGAGTCTATTCCTTCTGCATGTGTCCGGGTGGAACGGTTGTGCCAGCGGCGAGTGGACCGAACCAATTGGTGGTGAACGGCATGAGCAATTCGCAGCGCAACAGTCCGTGGAGCAATTCTGGCATGGTGGTGGAGACGCATGTGGAGGACATGAACGAGCGTTCGCTTCTGGAGTTGCCCCCAGTGCCGAATGTGGAGGTGAAGGGAGGTGCGTTGGCGATGATGGAGTTTCAAGAACGGCTCGAATACACCGCATGGATGCAGGGCAATCGCCAACAGACGGCTCCTGCTCAGCGGATGGCGCATTTCGTGAATGGCAAGGGGAGTTACGACTTGCCCAAATCATCTTACACTCCCGGACTCATCAGCACTCCGATGCACTTTTGGATGCCCGACTTTGTGTCGAAACGCTTACAGCAGGGTTTCAAGAACTTTGGCAAGGCATGCCACGGTTTCCTGACGAACGAGGCTGTGATGATTGGCGTGGAGACACGCACCTCCGCTCCTGTACGCATTCTCCGCGACCGTGAGACGTTGCAGCACATCCGCCTGCAAGGACTGTTCCCCTGTGGAGAGGGTGCCGGCTATGCAGGCGGTATTGTGAGTGCAGGTGTGGATGGAGAAAGATGTGCGGAAATGCTGGCGCAGTATCAACAAATTCACATACACCAACAAAAAATTTGACATTATTTCTTATCGGTTCCCTCCATCCCCCAACAAAAAAAGAGGATGTGCCTATTTTGATGTGACCCCGAAAAGTTGGACATTAAATTAAACATTAATTATTCAAGTTTCGTATGTTTTATTTCTTTGGAGTTAAAGGAGTTATAAGGAGTTATCGCTCCGCTCAGGAGTTAAAAGCCGATAGTCTGACACCAGCATCACATTGGGCTTTAACTACTTTAGCTCCAAAGAAGTTGAGCACTTGCGAAAGTTGACTAAATTAACGTGAGTTCGATGAAAATTTATTAAAAATAATTGTTTAATTATTAGTACATTAGCGATATTTTTAGTAACTTTGTAGTGACCAAACCACAA
>CAJOLW010000031.1 GCA_905235525.1 uncultured Bacteroidaceae bacterium | reverse complement strand
GTCCTGCCACCATGTCTGCCAGGTGCCCCACTTCTTAGGCTCTTTCTCGCAGAGTTCCTTCGTGTTGCTGATGTAGCCGATGGGGGCATCGAACCACACATAGAGAACCTTTCCTTCGGCACCTTCCACAGGCACGGGAATACCCCAATCGAGGTCGCGAGTCACGGCACGAGGTTTCAGTCCTCCGTCGAGCCAACTCTTGCACTGCCCATACACGTTGCTGCGCCACTCGGGGTGTCCTTTCAGAATCCAGTCCTCCAGCCATCCCTGATACTGGTCGAGAGGCAGATACCAGTGTTTGGTTGCCTTCTTCACCAAAGGATTGCCGTTGATGGCATTGACGGGGTTGATGAGTTCTTCGGGCGAAAGGGTGGCACCACACTTCTCGCACTGGTCGCCGTAGGCCCCTTCGGCGTGGCATCGTGGGCATTCGCCCTTGATGTTGCGGTCGGTGAGAAACTGCTTGGTCTCCTCGTCGTAGAACTGCTCAGACGTGATTTCCACAAACTTGCCCTCGTCGTAGAGTTTCTTGAAGAAGTCAGCGGCAAACTGATGATGGGTTTTGCTGGTGGTGCGGCTGTAGATGTCGAAACTGATGCCGAAGTCGGCAAAAGACTTCTTGATGATGCCGTGATAGCGGTCCACCACGTCCTGCACGGTGCATCCCTCCTTCTTCGCCCGGATGGTTACGGGCACACCATGCTCATCGCTTCCACACACAAAGAGCACCTTGCGTCCCTTCAGGCGCAGGTATCTCGCATAGATGTCGGCTGGCACATACACGCCTGCCAAGTGCCCTATGTGGACAGGGCCGTTGGCGTATGGTAGTGCTGCCGTCACAGTTGTTCTTTTGTAGGTCTTCTGTTCCATATTAGTTATTTTTCATTGATTCTTTCGATGTGACAGGTGTGCTGCTTTGTCTGCCTGTCGTAGTTGATGCCCACCAGCATGAGGTTGTCGGCATACTCCTTCACCTTGGCGGGATAGTTCTTGCGCTTGATTTGGTCGATGGCGCTGTCGGCATCCTTGTTGCACTTCAGTTCCAGCACGATGGCGGGCGAATCGATGTTTTTGCGCGGAATGAGCACAATGTCGGCAAAGCCCTTGCCTGTAGGCAACTCGCGGTGCATCACGTAGTCGTTGCGGGCATAATAGTAGGCGATGCTGAGCACACAGGCCAGCGAGTTCTCGTTGTTGTAACTGAGAATGCTGGTGTGCTCGTCGTGGGCAGCGTCCACACCTTGTGCCACAGCCTCTTCATCGCCATCGAGTGTGGCTTGCAAAAGGTCTTCCGACCGCTGGAGCGCATCCACTACTTGGGTCCAGTTGTTGGACTTCACGGCGTTCACCATTTCGCCCGCCACCTCTCGGTTGGGGATGTAGCACTCGTCCTTGCGCCAGTTGTAAGCGAGGTAGCCCAAGTGGATGAGCACCGTGAACACGTCATCCTTGCTGCGGATGATGGACATATCGTTCAGGAAGGTGGTCGGATCAACCTTGCAGCGTCCGCCTCCCAGCATCTTGATGATGTCGTCCTTCAGTCCCTCATAGTTCATCTGGATATAGTTGGTCACAGCGTCGTAGGCACCCGTGCAGGTCCAGTAACTGCGGCAACGGCGGCTGCGCAGAGCCATCATCACCGAGTTGGGGTTGAACATCGAAGGCTCATCACCTATCTGGTAGCCATCGTACCACTTCACCAGTTCGTCTTCGTCCATGTTGTGCTTCTTGGTTAAGGCTCTTACTTCCTCATCTGTGAACCCGAAAAATTTCGCCATGTTGAAGGGATCCACCATCGAATACTCCACAAAGTTGTTCAGGGCCGACTCTGTCTTGTACTTCTTGATGGGCAGGATGCCCGTCATATATACACCGGCGAAGGCATCGTTGGCACTTACGCCCTTGAACATGCGCCGCAGCCAGTTCACGTAGTCGTCCATGGCCGACGTGCCAGGCTTGAACTCTCGGCAGATGGCATCCCATTCGTCGATGATGAAGATGAACTTCTCGCCTGTGGCAATCGCGATGCGCACAAGGCAGTTCATCAGGTCATCAGTGTCGCGCACGGCCACTTGCGGGTAGGCTTCGAGCACATCGGCCTTCAGCGCAGCCTCGATGTGGGTGACAATGCTCTCGTCCTTGTAGCGGGTGACGAAATCCGTCAAGTCGAGGTAGATGATGGGGTATTTGTTCAGATGCCGTTCGAACGAAGGGTCTTGGGCTATCTGCAAATCGGCGAACAGACTGCGCGAGTCGCACGAATGGTCATAGTATGCACTAAGCATCTTGGCGGCCATCGACTTGCCGAAACGGCGACAGCGAGTCACGCAACTGAACTTCCTCTCGGTGTCCAACGTGCTGTTTACCACGGCTATCAGCCCCGACTTATCCACATACTCACTATTGCGGGCTGTGGAAAATCCTGCGTTTCCTTTGTTGATATACAGTCCCATCTTCTTGAAACTTTGGTTGATTGAATTGCAAAGTTACTGATTATTTTTGGGATAAAGGAGTGGGGAAGGTCTTTTTTCAAAAAAAAGCACAAAAAAGGTCAGCAGATGACTCTGCCGACCTCGTTATATCGTATCAGTTGACGATTCGATTAGAAACTTACGTAAGCACCAAATGTGAGAGCGTTGCCATCAACACCAACACCGAACTTGTTGTACTTAATGTCACCTTGCTTAGCGAAGCTATAGCCGAGGTCACCCACATGTGCTACGAGGCTTACCTTTTCGCTAAGGCTGTAAGAGATACCTGGCTTGATAGCGATTACCCACTCGTTTTGGTTGTCTGGCTCCTCACTCCAGTGAGTATATTTGTAAGCGAAACCACCATCAACAAAGAATGTAAAATCACCAGCCTTTGCAAACTTGTAACGTGCGTATGGGTTCAGAATAAAACTGTTGTAGTTTGTCTCTAGCCCTTTATTAATATTGCGAGCATTGCCATGATCCAAACCAATCAACAGAGCGATGTCGAACTGGTCATTGATAGTGTATCCAATCTCAGGAAGAAGACGGAAAGAAGCACTGTTCTGGAGCTTTTCACCGTTTTCTTTAGTCTTGTCAGCGCTAAAACCAACTTCACCGCCGACCCAAATCTGTGCGTTTGCTGCGAGAGATGCAACTGCTACGAGAGCTGTAAGGATAATCTTTTTCATACTTTTTCTCATTTTTTCAATTAATTTTTCCTACTCTTTTAACGACGTCATTCTGAGGTTTTCGGAATCCCCTCTTAATAATGACGCTGCAAAGATATGTCCTTTTTATATTTCCACCAACATCTTTTAACAAAAAACCGCCTTATAGGACAATATTAGGTACATAATGAACAAAAAATACAAAAATAGGTGGAGATTTTTGTTTTTTTACTCACTTAGTCGTACCTTTGTCCCGCTTTTAACATTGAATTATGGGAGATAGCAACGAATATAAGTATTTAAAGAAGATTGATTATCCTGTTGACCTGCGAAAGTTGAAGGTGGAAGAGTTGCCAGCGGTGTGTGATGAATTGAGGCGTGATATTATTGAAGAGTTGTCGATGAACCCTGGACATTTGGCATCGAGTCTTGGTGTGGTGGAGTTGACGGTGGCGTTGCATTACGTTTTTAACACACCATACGACCGTATTGTGTGGGATGTGGGGCATCAGGCTTATGGACATAAAATATTGACGGGAAGGCGAGACCAGTTCTGCACGAACCGAAAGTTGAATGGGTTAAAACCCTTCCCGCATCCAGACGAGAGTGAGTATGATACCTTCTGCTGCGGACATGCCAGCAATTCTATCTCGGCGGCATTGGGTATGGCTGTTGCTGCGAAGATGAAAGGTGAGGACAGAAAGGTGGTGGCAGTGATTGGTGATGGAGCGATGAGTGGTGGTTTGGCATTTGAAGGAATCAACAATACAGCGAGCACGCCTAATGATATGCTGATTGTACTAAACGACAACAACATGTCGATAGATAGGAGTGTGGGGGGCATGAGAAAATACCTCTTGCAGTTGACAACGAACACGACCTATAATAACATAAGGTATAAGGTGTCGCAGAAACTCTTTGGTTGGGGTATTCTGAACGAGAAGCGCCGCAGAGGGCTTATCCGTTTCAGCAATAGTCTGAAGTCAGTACTGTCGCGCCAGAAGAATATCTTTGAAGGGATGGACATCCGATATTTTGGTCCTGCCGAGGGAAATGATGTGGTGGAACTGGTGAGAATCCTGCAGGTCATTAAGGACATGAAGGGCCCGAAACTGCTCTATATCCATACGACGAAAGGTTATGGCTATGCACCAGCCGAAGAGGATGCCACGATCTGGCATGCTCCGGGCAAGTTCGACCCCGACACGGGGGAGCGCATCAAGAATGATGACGGCAAACCGCATCCGCCCAAGTTCCAGGAGGTGTTTGGTAAGACATTGTTAGAATTGGCGCAGCAGAATCCGAAGATTGTAGGTGTGACGCCTGCCATGCCAACGGGCTGTTCGATGAATATCATGATGAATGCGATGCCTGAGCGTGTGTTTGACGTGGGCATTGCTGAAGGGCATGCGGTGACATTCTCGGGTGGTATGGCGAAGGATGGGTTGCTACCGTTCTGCAACATCTACTCGTCGTTCATGCAGCGGGCCTACGATAACATCATCCATGATGCGGCGACGATGCGGCTAAACATGGTGTTGTGCCTGGACCGTGCTGGATTGGTGGGAGAGGATGGCTCAACCCATCATGGTGCGTTTGACTTGGCTTTCTTGCGTCCGATTCCGAATCTAACCATCGCCTCGCCGTATGACGAACTTGAATTGCGACGCCTGATGTACACGGCGCAGTTGCCCGACAAGGGTGTGTTTGTCATCCGCTATCCTCGTGGCAGAGGCAATACGGTGGACTGGCAGTGTGAATTGACGGAGATACCTGTAGGGAAGGGACGGAAACTGAAAGACGGAAAAGATATTGCGGTGCTGAGTCTTGGTCCTATCGGCATGGAGGCTTCGAAGGCGATTGCCATTGCTGAGTTGCGGTCATTGAATGACCATCCAGATGCTCCTTTGCATATCGCTCAATATGATATGAGGTTCTTGAAGCCTTTGGATAAAGACTTGCTGCATGAGGTGGGGCGGAATTTCAAGAAAGTGGTGACAGTGGAAGATGGGGTGATTTCGGGTGGACTTGGCAGTGCGGTGCTGGAGTTCTTTGCTGACAATGGCTATGAGGTGGAAGTAAAACGCATTGGTATTCCCGACAAGTTTGTGATGCACGGCACAGTGGCTGAGTTGCGACAGATTTGCGGAATGGATGCACAAAGCATATCGGAGGTATTGGTATGAAAATCGTGATTGCTGGCGCAGGTGCCGTGGGCACTCATTTGGCTCGCATGCTGTCGAATGACCGGCAGGATGTGGTGCTGATTGATGCCGATGAAAATAAACTTTTCCGTCTGGGCAGCGAACTGGACATCATGACGCTGGTCAGGCAACCGTCTTCCATTGAAGGACTGAAGGATGCAGAGGTACAACGGGCGGATTTGTTTATCGCTGTGACTCCCAACGAGAGCGAGAACTTGACCTGTGCTATGCTGGCAAAGCAGTTGGGTGCGAAGCAGACGGTGGCAAGGGTGGATAACTATGAGTACATGAAGCCCGAGAACCTGGAACTCTTCAAGAAGATGGGCATTGAGTCGCTGATATATCCAGAACTGCTGGCTGCAGGAGATATCAAGGCGAGTGCACGGTACAGTTGGGTGAGGCAGATGTGGGAGTTCAACAATGGTGAATTGCTGTTATTGAGCGTGAAGATGCACGATGCCAACCCGATAGGGGAGAAGGAAATCAGCAATAAAGATAATCAGTTGGTGGGTCATACGCTGAAGGAGATTGGTATAGCACATGGGCATAACTTCCATGTGGTGGCGATTAAGCGTGACGGCGAAACCATCAGTCCACATGGTGACGAGAAGATTCTGCCGCGTGACTTGGTGTTTTTCATGACCACGAAGGAAAACCTCGGAGAAATTCGGCACTTGACAGGTAAAGATGACTATCCCGCAGTGAAGAACAGTCTTCTGATTGGTGGCGGAAAATTGTCGGTGCGTGCCAGTTGGAAGTTGGCTTCCATCCATGATGGCATCAAGTTGATAGAGCCTGACAGGGCACGGACAGAAGTGTTGCAGTCGTTAGTGTCGCCCAAGACGATGATTTTGGAAGGTGAGGGTTATGATGTGGATTTGCTGAATGATGAGGGCTACGGCAACATGGAAGCGCTGATTGCACTGACGGACAATGACCAACAGAACATCTTGGCATGTGTGGCAGCCAGAAGAAGGGGCATCCGCAAGACCATTGCTCAGGTGGAGAACTTGGATTATTTCGACATGGCGGATGACCTTGATATAGGTACCATCATTAATAAGAAAATTATTGCTGCCAGTCATATCTACAGAATGTTGTTGAAGGGGGATGTGGACAATGTGAAGATGCTTGCCATTGGTAATGCGGATGTGGCTGAGTTTGTGGTGAAGGCAGGTTCGCAGGTGACGAAACGGAAGGTGATGGACTTGCATTTTCCATCTGGTGTCAACATCGGTGGTATGTCGCGTGACGGCAAGTCGATGCTGGTAGGCGGTGGCACGCAATTGCAAGCCGATGACAAGGTGGTGGTGGTTTGTATTGGCAACACGCTCAAGAAACTGGACAAGTTCTTCAAGTAAGAGATGGTCAACTGGAAACTGATAGCAAAAATCATGGGGTTCCTCCTCTTCATTGAGGCGGGGTTGATGATGCTGTGTCAGGTGGTCTGCTGGATTTATGGTGAAGGTGTTAAGGCTTTTTCACCAGCCATCGCCATTGCCTTGCTTTTAGGTATTGCAGGTGTGGTGTTGGGACGTCGGGCAGGCAAGAATATGGGGAGGAAAGATGGTTATATTGTCGTGTCTCTGGTGTGGGTGCTCTTCACCCTCATTGGCATGATCCCTTTTCTGTTTGATGGACATGTGCCTGATGTGGCGGGTGCTTTTTTCGAGACGATGTCGGGATTCACCAGTACGGGTGCCACCGTCATTGACAATTTGGATGCCATGCCCAAGGGCTTGCTTTTCTGGCGAAGTCTCACCCAATGGATTGGCGGTATCGGTATTGTGTTCTTCACCATTGCCATTCTGCCTGCTTTTGGGGTAGGTGAAGTGAAACTCTTCGCTGCTGAATCGACAGGACCTCTCCACAACAAAGTACATCCTCGTATTTCGATGGCAGCGAAGTGGATTGGTGGCGTGTATGTGATGCTGACCCTTTTGTGCATCCTGTCGCTCATGATTTGTGGCATGCCTACGTTTGATGCCATCAACTATTCTCTATGCACCACTGCCACGGGTGGTTATGGCACTCACTCGGCCTTGTTGGGTGACCTCTATCACTCTCCAGCCATTGAATATGTGCTCATCTTCTTCATGCTTGTATCAGGCATGAATTATACATTAATATATTATACAATTCTCAAGGGAAAGGTGAAGCGTTTCTTCGGTGATGCCGAACTGAAAGCCTACCTTATCATTGTGGTGGGTGCCTCGCTCATTTGTACTTTGGCACTTGTATTTAACGATTCAGCCTCTGTTGGCGTGGAACCCGCTATTCGTCAGAGTCTTTTCACAGTCATCTCCCTGCAAACTACGACGGGACTTGCCACGGTCGATTACACCTTGTGGCCAGTTCAACTGATGCCCGTTCTTCTATTTGTCATGTTTGCTGGAGCCTGTTCGGGTAGCACCAGTGGTGGATTCAAGTGTGTGCGTCTCAGCATCATTTACCGGGTGCTGAAGAATGAGTTCACCCACATTCTCCATCCTCGTGCTGTCACGCCTGTCAGGATGAATGGGAACATTGTCCCGACCAGTGTGGTAAAAACTCTTTTGGGGTTTGTTGCCCTCTTTGTCTGTTCCCTTTTCTTAGGTGCTTTCGTTTTGGCACTGAGTGGTGTGGATCCTAATGACGTGCATCCCAATTTTGACTATTATGAGGCATTCGGCATTGCCATGTCGAGCATCAGCAATGTGGGTCCTGGTATGGGTTACTATGGTCCAGTCCATTCATGGGCGATTCTTTCACCTGTGGCTAAGATGGTCTGCTCCTTTCTGATGCTCATCGGACGTCTTGAGATTTTCCCCATTATGATACTCTTCACTCGTGGCTTTTGGAAGAAGGGATAGTTTGGGAACTCCAAAATAAAACATGCGAACTTGAATATAATAAGAAGGGGTTCTGTACAATATGACAGAACCCCTTCTTATTTGCGCTTCAGGATGGGCTTGAACCAACGACCCCATGATTAACAGTCATGTGCTCTAACCAACTGAGCTACTGAAGCAGTGTATTTTTGTTGCAGAAGCAGAAATACACTGCAAAGGTAGTATAAATGTGGGAAAGTACAAAACAAATGGGGCTTTTTTTTCTGCGATTTGCTTTTTTAGTGTGCGGTTGATAGTTCCATGCTGGGTTTCATCACATCGTGGCACTTCACCGAATACTGCTTAGAGAGGCTGTAGGGGGCTGTGGCACGGATGTCCTCCACGTTGGCACCAAAGCCGATGGTGTATTTGCCAGGAGCGGATTCCCAACTCTGAGTGGCTTCATTGTAGGAAGCGAGGTCGTAGAGAGAGAGGGTCATGGTGAGTGTCTGGCTCTGCTTGGGTTGCAGTTCTTTGGTTTTGGCAAACGCTTTCAATTCACGTGCTGGTTTGTCAAGCCCTCCAGCAGGTGCACTGACGTAGAGTTGCACCACTTCCTTGCCTGCCACATTACCCGTGTTGGTCACTGTGATGGAGGCGGTGAGACCATCTTTTGTCGCTTTCACCACAGGCTTGCTGTAAGAGAAGGTCGTGTAACTGAGCCCGAATCCGAAGGGGTAGGAGACGGACTTGTCGGCAGTGGTGAAGTAGCGATACCCCACATTGATGCCTTCCATGTGTTTGGTGTAGTCCTGGAACTCAACCTTGTTGTTGCCACCACGCATCCGCATGTTGTTATTGACGGGGCGTACGTTGGGGAAATTGGCACTGGATGGAAGGTCGAGAAGGGTGTTGGGCCATGTCATGGTGAGTTTACCAGAAGGATTGGCCTTGCCAGTCAGCACGTCAGCCACAGAGTAACCTCCCTCTTGTCCTGGCTGCCAAGCCAAAAGGATGGCATCGGGTTTTCCCTTCCATGATGCCGTTTCGAGCACATTGCCCATATTGAGCACCACCACCACAGGTTTCTTAGCCAGATGGAAGGCGTTGCATACATCTGCAATGAGTTGCTGTTCCACATCGGTGAGAGTGAAGTCACCCTCTTCCTTGCGGTCAGAACCTTCACCTGCCTGTCGTCCGAGTGTGATGATGGCGAGGTCGGATTCTTGTGCCTGAACGTCCACGATGGTGCGGCTTACAGCCATTTCGGGAAGCACAGCCTTGCCTAAGAACCAGCCACCACGGGCAGGACCTGCCGCGGTGATGCTCTGCTGGTAGGTTTGGTAACTCTTGTAAAGATTTGCCAGTTTGGTGTTCACCTGTAGCCCTGCTTCAGTGAGACCTTGCATAAGGTCAATGGTGTGTGCTTTATTTACATCACCAGATCCACTGCCACCTGCGATGAAATCGTAGGAAGTGACACCAAAGACAGACACAGTCTTGACATTTTTCATGGGGAGTGCTCCATCTTCGTTCTTGAGCAGCACCATACCCTCCGTCGCACTGCTGCGGGTGACGGCTGCATGTGCTGCCAAATCAGGTTTGTTGGAGTATTTGTAAGTTCGGAAGGCAGGTGTCTTGACGAATTGGAGGATGCGTTTCACACAGACATCAAGGTCTTTCTCTGCTAAGGCACCACTCTTTACTTTGTCGATGATATCCTTGATTTGTGATTCTGCACCAGGCTCCATCAAATCGTTGCCTGCCTGAATCTGTGCGGCAGTGTTGCGCAAACCTGTCCAGTCAGTCATCACAATGCCATCGAATCCCCATTCATCGCGCAGGATGGTGGTGAGCAGTTCACCATTCTCTTGGGTGAAAGGTCCGTTCAGACGGTTGTAGGAAGACATGATGGTCCATGGAGCCGCCTCACGTACGGCTATTTCAAAGCCTTTGAGGTAGATTTCACGGAGGGCGCGTTGCGACATGACCTCATCCACTCCCATACGGTTGGTCTCCTGTGAGTTGCCTGCAAAATGCTTGACTGAAGTGCCCACGCCTTGGCTTTGTACACCTCTCACGTAGGCAGCGGCAATCTTTCCCGTCACAATGGGGTCTTCAGAATAGTACTCGAAGTTGCGGCCACAGAGGGGTGAGCGGTGAATGTTCATACCTGGTGCAAGCAACACGTCACAGCCATATTCGAGCACCTCATTGCCGATGCACCTGCCCACTTCCTCAACGAGTTCCGTGTTCCATGTGCATGCGAGGGCAGTCCCTACGGGAAACCCTGTACAGAAATAGGTGTTAGTGTCATTGTCACGTCGTGGACTTATTCTGACTCCGGCAGGACCGTCAGTAAGGACGGAAGAAGGGATGCCGAGGCGTGGAATCGCCTGTGTCATGCCTGCGGCTCCAGGCACACGTTGAGCGTGTCCACCAATCATGCCATTGTTGTTTGATGACTCAATCTGACGGTTGCCACCCACCACGAGCATGGCTTTCTCTTCCAATGTCATGGCTTTGAGTACTTCGTCAATGTTGTTGGTTTGCAATTTCACTTGTGCCGTGAGTGTGTTTGTGCCAAGTGTCAGCATTGCAAGGGCTGTTACAATTAGTTGCTTCATACAGGAATAGATAGGTAATGAATATTAGTGTTATTAAAGTTTTGCAGACTCAACTTGTTTGTTGTCCGTTGGTGATGTTTTGCTATTTGCATTGTTTCAGTTCCTCCTTGAGTTGTCCTCGAGGGATGCCGAGTTCGATGGCTCGGAGGAAATCCTTCTGCGCAAGGTTTTTGTGACCTTCATGCAGATGGAGGTAAGCACGTGTGAGGATGATGTTCTTGTTTTCGGGTTCGAGATTGATGGCTTTGTCAAGATCCATCAAGGCAAGTTCAGGTTGATGGGCTTCTGTTTCGATTTCGGCACGGACGGAGTAGAGTTCGGCTCGTTCGGGGTATTGGTCAATGAGAAGGGTGAGGCGCCTAATGGCTTCTTTGGGCTTGTTGGCTTTCTGGAAGAGGATAGCGACCCCGAGTTGAGCGGCATAGTTATTGGGGGCGAGAGTAAGCAGGAGTTCGTAGTCGTGTTGTGCACTGAGGTATTCGCGTTGTTGCTGGTGAATATAGGCACGGTTCAGAAGTGCTGTGGTGTCGTGGGGGGTGATGTCGAGAATTTTGGTGTAACCGAGGAGGGCTTTGTTGAGGTTGCCCAGCGAGAAGTATAGATTGGTTTGTGCCTTTAGGATAGGGATGTTCTCGGGGGCGATGCCAAGTGCCATCTCATAACTGTTCAGCGCTTTCATCTGCTCACCCTGAAATTCCTGTATATGGGCAATGTTGGCATAGGTGAGTGCATTACGGATGTCGTCGGGAGAAAGTTTGAGCGCTTGACGGAACAGGGTGATGGCTTCATCGTAATGCTGCTCCTTTGCGGCGGCAAGCCCTTGCTCGATGAACTGCTCGTATGACACCGTTTGGGCTGTTGACGGGAAAACCATCAACCACAGGGGAAGGAGAATAGTGCTAATACGCAGGGCGGTATCTGGCTTCATTTTCATCTTCGAGCATGGATAGATAAGAATTGTAGCGGCTTTCGGCGATGTCGTGACGCTCAACGGCTTCACGCACAGCACAGTGGGGTTCGTGGGTATGGGTGCAGTTATTAAAACGGCAGTCGGCAGAGAAACGGAAAATCTCCTTGAAATAGTGACCAACCTCCTCTTTCTTCATGTCGAAGGTGCCGAAGCCTTTGATGCCAGGGGTGTCGATGATGTAGCCCAGCCCCCTCCCAACCTCCCCCAAAGGGGAGGAGTTTCCAGCCGAATGGTTCATCCCCCCTTTGGGGGACTGGAGGGGGGATGTTTCATACATCTCAGAGAAGGTAGTGGTATGCTTGCCGGTGTTGTATGCATCGCTGATGTCGTTGGTGCGCAGGTTAAGGTGGGGGAAGAGGGTGTTGATGAGGGTGGATTTGCCCACACCGCTGTTGCCAGAAAGGAGAGTGATTTTTCCTTGCAGTTCTGCACGTAGTGCCTCCACACCTTCGCCCGTCTTGGCAGAGATGCGGCGGCAGGGATAGCCGATTGTCTCATAGAGGTTGATGACGCCGTCGAGGTAATCTTTCCACTCTTCGTCAATCAGGTCAATCTTATTGAAGATGAGGGTGACGGGTACACTGTAAGCCTCTGCCGATGCCAAGAAGCGGTCGATGAACTGAAGGGGTGTTTCGGGTTGCTGGATGGTGACGATGAGGAAACACATATCCACGTTGGCGGCGATGATGTGCGACTGTTTGGAGAGGTTGGTCGATTTGCGGATGATGTAGTTCTTGCGGTCATCCAGTTCCGTAATGAGGCCTTGTTTGGCCTGCTCGATGTCACCTTCCACCTCTTGGGGCGTGAAGGTCACCCCATCGCCAATCGCCACAGGGTTGGTGGTGCGGATGCCACGAATGCGGAAGTTGCCTTTGACTTTGCATTCAAAGACCTCTCCCGCATCCGATTTGACGGTATAACTATACCCTGTGTTTCTGATGACGAGTCCGTGCATCACACTGTCATGATTTCTTTGTTCTTGGCTTCGAGCATGCTATCAATCTGCTTGATGTACTTGTCGTGTGCCTTCTGCACCTTGTCCTCATAGTCCTTCTCCATGTCTTCGGGAGTGCCAGTCTTGATGGACTTCTTCAGTTTTTCGATAGCATCGCGGCGGGTATTGCGCACACTCACCTTGGCAGTCTCAGCCTCTTTCGAACACTGCTTGGTCAAGTCCTTACGGCGTTCCTCTGTCAGGGCGGGGATGCCAAGACGGATGAGTTCACCGTTGTTTTCAGGCATGATGCCGACTGACGAGTCGATGATGGCTTTCTCAATCACTTTGAGCATTGACTTCTCCCAAGGCTTGATGGTGATGCTGCGAGCATCGGGTGTGTTGAGCGATGCCACATTACTCAGTGGCACCATGCTTCCGTAAGAGTCAACACGAACTTCGTCGAGGATGTGCACATTGGCACGTCCTGCACGGATGCGGCTAAGGGCTTCTTCGAGGTGCATGGCTGCAAACTCCATCTTCTCCTCAGCGTCTTCCAGATACTTTTTTACGTCTTCCATATGATGGTTGTTTAAGTTGTTAAAATTCCAGTGTCATCTGCGAGTCCTCCGCCACTTTGGTGCGGTCGAAGAAGAAGTGTCCTCGCTTGCCTGTCACATAGCGGTAGGGCGAATCGACTTTCTTGCTTTCCCCTCGGAGGAACTGGTAAATCTCTTTCCATGCCTCTTCGTAGGGGTGCTGTTCGCCAAAGAGTTGTGGCTCCATGTTGCAGATGTTGCGAACGATATGACTTATGCGTAGGCCTTCATTGCCCGCCTCCATCAGCAGTTTCTGTAGATTGGGTTCAAACCAACGCTGTCTCATTTACAATATTGCATATTACAAAATAGTACATCCCGTGCAGGGTTTCAACTGCTTGAAGAAGTCGTTGCCCTTGTCATCGACGAGGATGAAGGCAGGGAAGTCTTCCACTTCAATCTTCCAGATGGCTTCCATGCCCAGTTCTGGATATTCCACACATTCGATGCTCTTGATGCTCGACTGCGAGAGTACGGCTGCCACGCCACCGATGGTGCCAAGGTAGAAGCCGCCATGCTTCTTGCAGGCTTCGGTCACCACGTCGCTGCGGTTGCCCTTGGCTATCATCACGAGTGATGCGCCATTGTCTTGGAACTCGTCCACATAGGGATCCATGCGGTTGGCTGTGGTTGGCCCCATCGAACCGCAAGGATAACCCTCAGGTGTCTTGGCAGGACCAGCATAGAGCACAGGGTAGTCCTTGAAGTATTGTGGCATGCCCTCGCCAGCATCCAGACGAGCCTTCAGTTTGGCGTGAGCGATGTCGCGCGCCACGATGATGGTGCCCTTCAGGTTGACACGGGTGGATACGGGATACTTGCTCAGTTCGGCACGTACTGCGTCAATGCCCTTGTTCAGGTCAATCTCGATGCCTTTTCCTCCCTCGCCTGGACGACGATACTCCTCAGGAATCAGTTCTGATGGGTTGCTGTCCATCACTTCGAGCCACACACCGTCCTTGTTAATCTTTGCCTTGATGTTGCGGTCAGCAGAGCAGGAAACACCCATGCCGATGGGGCAAGAAGCACCATGACGAGGCAGACGAATCACGCGGATGTCGTGTGCCAGATACTTGCCGCCAAACTGTGCACCCAGACCAATCTTGTAGGCTTCCTTCAGGAGTTTCTCTTCCAAATCAACATCGCGGAAGGCACGGCCTGTCTCGTCGCCTGTCGTGGGCAGAGAATCGTAGTATTTGATAGAGGCAAGTTTCACGGTCAACAGATTCTTTTCAGCCGATGTGCCACCAATCACGAAAGCAATGTGATAAGGAGGACAAGCCGCTGTGCCGAGGCTCTTCATCTTCTCCACGAGGAAGGGGAGCAGAGTGCCCTCGTTCTGGATGGTTGCCTTCGTCATGGGGTAGAAGTAAGTCTTGTTGGCAGAGCCGCCACCCTTTGCCACCATCACGAAGCGATACTCAGCACCTTCGGTAGCCTCAATGTCAATCTGGGCAGGGAGGTTGCACTTCGTGTTCACCTCGTCGTACATGTTCAGGGGCGCATTCTGCGAATAACGCAGGTTGTCCTCGGTGAAGGTGTTATAGACACCGCGAGAAAGTGCCTCTTCATCCTCAAAACCAGTCCATACTTGCTGACCCTTCTCGCCGTGGATGATAGCAGTACCCGTGTCTTGGCAGAAAGGAAGAATGCCCTTGGCTGCCGTCTCCGCATTGCGCAGGAACTGCAGAGCCACATACTTGTCATTCTCCGTGGCCTCGGGGTCGCAAAGAATCTTTGCCACTTGCAGGTTGTGCTCACGGCGCAGCATGAACTCCACGTCGTGGAACGCCTGCTGAGCCAGCAATGTGAGTGCCTCCTTCGACACTTTCACTATTTCTTTTCCTTCGAACTCACTGACGGAGACCCCCTCCCTCGTCAGCAGTCGGTATTCCGTTTTGTCCTGTCCCATCTGGAACATCGGAGCGTACTTAAATTCTGGTGCTTGAGCCATAAAATGTTAGGTTTTATTGTTTTTTATGTTTACATTTATTCGCAAAGGTACACCAAATAAATGAAAAACAAAACATTTTCGTGTTGTTTTTTGTGAAAAAGGGCGAGGAAGGGCTGAGGAAAGGGGAAATGCTTGCGTTTTGCGATTCTCTCATTTCTAAAGAAGGCATGGTTGCACGATGCTGGTAGATGAAAGCCCGTAATGCCTGCATTCTCTTTTTCATGTGTTTCACATTCTCATACGTCCGTATTCCGTCTCCTCTTCCCTCTGTTCTCCACAGCCTCTTTTGTCCGATGCCCGACATGAATGGTACGGGCAAAAGGAAGGTCTATCCGAAGGTGACCTTCTGTAGCCAAATTCCGCACGACTTCTTTATGGAGCGGTTGGTGAGTCATAGCGGTTTGAGCCGTGGAACCATTGAGGGTGCCATCGGAGCGGTAGTGAATGAAATGAACCTGTATCTGCAAAATGGGCATTCGGTGAAGATTGATGGGCTGGGCACTTTCAGATTGCTTTGGGCACGAAGGGACGTGATGAGGCTGAGACGGTGAAGCCGAAGGGGGAACATGCTGGTGTATGTGAAGAGGGAGTGAGGGAGCCGGCTGCTTGCCCGAGATACAAATGTGCGTGAGCACAACTGCTCACTTTTCAACTAATTGTTTTGGAGAATACATCTTTACGAACGGACGCCCGCAGACTCCATGAGCCTACGGGCGTCCGTATAAAAGTATATTCTTACGTCAAAAGTCCCTATTTTATCCTTTTCATGGTGACCTCTAATTCAAGGTCTTCTTCATCAAGATCTTTTAGAACCAATCTGTCTTGTGTGAGACTAACAATCTCGAGGTTGTCGGCATTTTTACCCTGACCCATAGTCAGTTTTTTGCCATTGAGAGTATAAATTGTTTCGGCATATTGTATCCATTCTCTACCTTTATATTCGTACCCTTTGAATACATTATTTTCCAAGAATTCATAACGTACGAAATCGGCAACATCCAAATCTTCAAAAGCCTCCATATCATTTTCTGTAACATTTGCGTTAAAAGACACCTTCTTCCCTGTGTCTTCGTCGATATAAGAACCTTTGACATTAGTCATTTGCCAAAGACCTGTAAGAGTGGCAGGTGCTTTTTCCTCGTCATCATCATTACTGCAAGAAATGAAACCAAGACTCAAAAATATAACCATCAATGTGGTCATAAAATAATATTTATTCATCATATGATTTTTTGTAGATATTCTCTTTTTAGACATATCGTCGAAAAGAGAATAAGAAAAGGCGTTAACCATTCGGTGCTTATTCTCAACTTCTTGGTTACGGGCAAGTTACCTACAACGTAAACAAGCAAGAACAGTTCACACCCCTCAGGATATGAACCTTCCGAACCGCTTGCTCTCACGTTGAATATTTGCCAGTATTCGAAGTCGAGAGAACAAGAGCAGAATGCTCATGTTTTTATAAAATTAAGTACGAACGGGGACAACACACCCTCTCTTTGTTAATTACTAAAGCGATTGTTCCCTGTTGGGTTGACCACACCCGTGCAGCGCAACCCGATTCTTTTTTGTACTATCTGGTTCTTATGAAATGTTTTTTAGAGGTTAAATACTTATATTGACTCAACTTTCGCAGGTGCTCAACTACTTTAACTCCAAAGAAATAAAACATACGAAAATTGAATTGTCTTATGATGTTTCATACTTTACCATCTGATGGCAAGATAAAGGCGGGCACCACTGGTGCGGAATTTCGTCTTTTCATTAGAGATGTACCCTACACTAGAATAGGAAGGAGGGTCGTCCGCTTCCTCATCTGTAACGCTCTTGTACTTTGCCGTTCCCGTGTATCCTTCTACACCAATACCGATACGGCTCCAAACGACTTCTCCTCCATAGGTGAAGGCTGTCTTGTAACTGCCGTGAGCATCGCCATCGGCAATGATGAGAGAGCCAGACGGCACAACATGGAAGAAGGTTCTGACCTTGAGTCTGCCTACTGGATTGATGGTGATGGATGGTCCCACAGCAAGACCTATGTCAACCGAATGATGTCCGGCGGACGTATAGTCGTTTTTGTCTTTATCGCTCTTTTCATAAAAGAGATCGGAATCATATATTCCCCGATCTTTTTCTTTGAACTTGGCATAACTGACATCAATACTTGCGTCAATGCCGAACTTTATCATGTTGGCAACAGGCTTTTTATGCACATAGAAAACTCTACCTGCGGAGAGGGCAAAAGCCATCTGACTATTATATTTTTCATTAAAGTCAACATCGTTGAGCGTTCCCCATCCGTAGCCTAAATTCAAGAACCTTCTGCCTCCCCAGACTTTCTCATACTGGGTTTTATCTTCCACCTCTTGCGCCACCGCTACCATAGAGAGCAGAAGCAAAAGGGGAGTTAACAAATATTTCTTCATACTCTATTTCTTCTCGTCCAGATACCAAGTTATAAATTCCTCAAAATCCTCTTCTGCTTCAATCGGCTCGGTGATAGCAAGTTGATCATTGCGAAAAGCGACGTTCACAGTGCCAGCCCACGAACCGTTTTCCATCGTTTCATAGTTCCACGAATAGCGCAACATTCCTTTGCTGATGTCTTTCCAAGCCCATGTTGAAATTCCGAGCCTTTCTTCGTTGTAATAAACCATGTAAGAACCTGCCTTGGTGAAGACGACGTATTCTGGCACCTCTGCTTCTTCGAACAAGTCTTCATCATAGTCTTCATCAGATACCTTATATACCTTATATTCCTTATACTCATCATCATCTTCATCGTCAAAGTAGTTGGCATACTTGTTCCCTAAGTCTTTCAAGTCTCGGTAGAACTGCTGAAAGCCTTCCTGTGTGGAGGGGTATTCTTTGTTATGAATCTGTTTTGCATCCAGATTGACCACATACCGGAAACTGGAAATTTTCCAAGAGCGGCAGATTTTGTTGGTCAGGTCTTCGTCTGGATACTGCTCATGTTTGGCTACAGGCACAACGCATGGAACCGTACTGCCTTGAAGAGTGTACGTGATGGAAAGTGCATTGTCCTCAGTGCCATTGACAGAGACAGTGCCCCAGCCTTCGAGCAAGAACTGATTGTCGCCGACTTTTGTGTATTTCCCATAAATAATTCCAGGGATGGCACTTCTTGTTGTTCGTGCAGATATTTTAGCCATTATTTTTGCGCGCGGAGAAACATAACTTGGATAATAGTCATTCATCTGAACGATGTAATCACCGCTTGCAGTCAGTTCGATGGACTTGATTTCGCACCCGAAAGACCGCACTTCGTATAGAGCACTGACACTCTCATAGGCAGGAGTTCGAAGGTTTTGACCACCGTCAAGCGAGGCTCCACTTCCGCCACCGCCATTGTTGTCGCCATCATCATTACTGCAGGAAATGAAACCAAGGCTCAAAAATATAACCATCAATGTGGCCATAAAATAATATTTATTCATCATATGATTTTTTGTAGATATTCTCTTTTTAGACATATCGTCGAAAAGAGAATAAGAAAAGGCGTTAACCATTCAGTGCTTATTCTCGACTTCTTGGTTACCGGCAAGTGACCTACAACGTAAACAAGCAAGAACAGTTCACGCCCCTTGGGACGTGAACCTTCCGAACCGCTTGCTCTCACGTTGAATATTTGCCGGTATTCGAAGTCGAGAGAACAAGAGCAGAAAGCTCATGTTTTTATCTAATTAAGTACGAACGGGGACAACACACCCTCTCTTTGTTAATAACTAAAGCGATTGTTCCCTGTTGGATTGGCTACACCCGTGCAGCGCAACCCGATTCTTTTTTGTACTATCTGGTTTTTATGAAATGTTTTTTAGAGGTTAAATACTTATATTGACTATTGTAAGTGCAAATAAAGCACTTTTTGAATTATTATCCAAACATTTGCAAAATTTTTTGGTGAAAGTGTTATCAAAACATGTGGGGAACCTTAAAAAAGGCGAGGCAATTTCCCTCGCCTGAATATTAGAATGGGTATGCTGGTGTATGTGAAGAGGGAGTGAAGCATTGGTTGCTTATCGAAAATGGATAATGTGTCTTATTCGGTGACGAAAGAATCCTTTTCGTGGCATTTTTCGTTTTTTTTCTTCTACAATGTGTGAGCATTCAGGAAAAGGTTGTATATTTGTAGGCACAAACTCAATACCTTTCAGAATATGAAGAAAAACTTATTGGCTTTGATTTGCTGTTGTGCACTAACACTCAGCATGTTTGCCCAACCTTACAAAGACCCGAATCTCTCCGCTGAAGCGAGAGCCAAAGACCTGTTAGGAAGCCTTTCTTTGCAAGAGAAGGCACAACTGATGGAGCATACGTCTCCTGCCATCGAACGACTGGGCATTCCTGCCTTCAATTGGTGGAACGAGGCTTTGCATGGTATCGGAAGAAATGGTACGGCTACGGTCTATCCCATCACGATGGGCTTGGCAGCCACTTGGGATGATGCGTTGGTGGAACGGGCATTCTTGGCTGCCAGCGATGAGGCACGTGCCAAGAATAACATTGCTCGACAGAGCGGACGAATCAGACAGTATCAGTGCCTGTCATTTTGGACACCCAACATTAACATTTTCCGTGACCCCCGTTGGGGACGTGGTCAGGAAACATACGGTGAAGACCCTTATCTCACTACAAAGATGGGACTTGCCGTGGTGCGTGGATTGCAGGGGGCACAAGGCAACGAAGGCATTGAATATGGCAGTAAGGGACAGTATCGGAAGTTGCTGGCATGTGCCAAGCACTTTGCGGTGCATAGCGGCCCTGAATATAATCGCCACAGTTTCAATCTCGAACTGCTCCCCGAGCGTGATTTGTGGGAAACTTATATGCCAGCCTTCAAGGCATTGGTGCAGGAGGGTGATGTGCAGGAGGTGATGTGTGCTTATCACCGTTTCGATGGTGAACCTTGTTGTGGCAACTCCCGTCTGCTCAATGACATCCTGCGTAAGGAGTGGGGCTTCAAGGGGCTGGTCACCAGTGACTGCTGGGCGATTAACGACTTTTTCAATCCTTCTAATCATGGCACGTCCGACTCCAAGGAATCAGCCATTGCGACGGCAGTCATTGCGGGTACGGATGTGGAATGTGGTGGCACCTACCGAAGTTTGACGGATGCGGTGGCTCAAGGGAAGATTACCGAAGAGAAGATTGACGAGAGTCTGCTCCGGCTGTTGAAGGCACGTTTCGAGTTGGGCGATTTCGACAGTGAAGACCTTGTTCCTTGGAAGAAGATTGGTCCTGAAGTCATTGCCAATGAAGAGCACCATCAGATAGCCCTCGATGCTGCACGTAAGAGTATCGTGTTGCTTCAGAATAAGCAGAACATACTGCCTTTGTCCAAGACGGCAAAGGTGGCAGTCATAGGTCCCAATGCCAACGACTCTGTGATGATGTGGGGCAACTACAATGGTTTCCCTCGTCATACGGTCACTATCCTTGAGGGCATCAAGCAGAAAGGCAATGTGGTGGGCAGCATGAAGGCTTGTGACCTCGTGGAGAATATGGGTCGCCAGTCACGTCGTAGAGGCAATGAAGGTCCCGCACGGGACTATGGGCACGACGATGCCCTGCAAGTGAAGACGGAAGATGCCACCAACACCACAGACAAAGATGTCCTTGACTGTGTGAAGGATGCGGATGTTGTGGTGTTTGTGGGCGGCATTTCACCTCGTCTGGAAGGCGAAGAAATGCGTGTGACGCTGTCTGGTTTCCGTGGTGGCGACCGCACCAGCATCGAGTTGCCGCAGATTCAACGCAATATGTTGAAAATGTTGCACGACGCTGGCAAGAAGGTCGTGTTTGTCAATTGTTCGGGCAGCGCAATGGCATTGGTTCCAGAAACCACTACTTGTGATGCCATCGTTCAGGCATGGTATGGCGGTGAAGCGGGTGGTGAAGCATTGGCTGACGTGCTTTATGGCGACTGCAATCCTACAGGCAGATTGCCCATTACGTTCTATCGCAGCACAGATCAATTACCCGATTATGAAAGTTACGAAATGAAGGGTCGCACCTATCGCTACATGAAGGAAGCCCCCTTGTGGTATTTTGGCTATGGACTGAGTTACACTTCGGTTCAATATGGTGCTCCTGCCTACAAGAACAATGTGGTGAGTGTGAGCCTTACCAATACGGGCAAGCACGAGACAGAGGAACTGGTGCAGGTGTATCTCAACAAAGTGGGTGATACCGATGGTCCACGTGCCACGCTCCGTGCTTACAAGCGAGTGACAGTACCAGCAGGCAAGACCGTGCAGGCAGAGATTCCGCTCCCACGCACCAGTTTTGAATGGTGGAACACGAACACTAACACCATGAATGTGAGTGCAGGAACATTTAATGTGATGGTGGGTCCTTCCAGCAACCCTGCCGACCTGAAGTCGGTGGCAGTCACCATCAAATAACTTAAGTTTTGCAAGTTGCTCCACTTCTTTAACTCCAATGAAATAAGAACAAAATTAATTAATAGCAATGAAAAAGATTTTTTTTGTAGCAACAATGTTGTTGACGATGGTGGCATGCACCAACAACAAGCCCGCAGAGGCAGTAGAGAATCCTGAAACGTCTGTTGAAGCAACAGACACCATTAGTGAAGAAACAAAACAGAAGAATATGGAAGAAGTACAAGCGTTTTTGAAAGAATGTAATGCATTCTTCATTGCCACCGTTGATGGTGACCAACCCCATGTCCGTCCTTTTGGCGTGTCTGAAATTATTGATGGACGTCTCTATATCATGACGGGGAAGGTGAAGGATGTGTATAAGCAGATGGCAGCGAATGGCAAATTTGAAATCTGTGCATTGAAGCCATCGGGCAGTGAATGGGTACGTATCAGCGGAACTCTGGTCAATGATGAGACATTGGCGGTGAAGGAGGAATTCTTGAATCGTAACGAGAGTTTGAAGTCAATGTACAAGGCTGACGATGACAACATGGCTGTGCTTTACATCACGGAAGGCACCGCTCGTTTCTGTTCCTTTACAGCATCTGAACGAAAGGTGAAGTTCTAACCGCAAGTCTATCTAAGGTTCTGTTGAAGATGATAGATCAAGAGAGGTCTTTTTCGGGACCTCTCTTGTTGTTTGTCAGTATTGGTAGAGTTGGATATGTAGGATTTTCCATTCGTCTACACCGATGCGGGCATGTCGTCCTTGATGGCTTTGGTCACCATTGTGACGGCGCAGGTAATTCAGATTGCCATCGTTCCCGATGGCTACTTCATCGACAGAAAGGAGTCCCAGCCGCTTGCCTTTGAAAGAGGAGAGGGTTGAGGTTTTTGTGGCATTACCTGCTTCTGCAAACCCGTCCTCTCCCAATTGCTTCTGCTCTTCCTGTTGTTTTTCGGATGGGGTCTTGAAGTCGATGACCACTCCACTGCCTGCCAGCAGATAATCGAACTTGCCCAATCGAATTAAGACGGCTCCTCCTTCAGGCCATGTGCTGCCATCGGTGGCACGGGCATCCCACGGTAAGGTGAAATAGTGGCGGCAAGTCATCACCACGTTGTCATCGGTGATGATGCGCTCACGGTCATCTTGGTCGAAGAGGAGTCCCCATGTCATACCTTGGTTGAATAAAGGACAATGGGTGAGTTGGTTCAGCAGCCCATAGGCTTTTGTCACCGATTCAGTGTCTTTGGCATCTGCTTGGTCAATGGCAAAGGGACTAAATCCTAATGCCTGATGTTCTCCGAAAGCATAGAGCGCACGTACACCGCTGTTGACGCAGCATCGGCTTTCGGGAATGAACAGGCGGTTTTTCACTCTTCCCCCATCTTGTGGACGCTGGGGCATGGCGTATTGGGAAGCCCACGACTTGAAACCTGTGTCATAGATGTCGGGTGCCAACAAATCTATGCTGGGTGCCCCTTTGTGCCAGAAATCGATGAGATGTGCGAGTGGACCAGCCGACGGGTATTCACCAGGGCGTCGTCCACGACTGTTCATGGCGGCATTGACATAGAGTGGCATGTTGTGGATACGACGGGCGGCTTGTGCCAGATGTTCCACATAGCGGGCGTAACTGAGTGCCATGAATTTCTCGTCGGCATAGTCGTCTGTGCCATATTGCTTTGCCCATTGCTCCTTTTGATAGGCTTTCTCAGCCAGCGGGGAGTGGTCACGTGCCGATTCGAGCATGCCAATTTCATTTTCTATTTGTATCATGATGACCACCTCGCGTTGCGGATCTTTTTCCTTAATGTGTTGCATCAAGGCAGAGAAGGCTTTAAGGTCGGCTTGCAGCACGTTGTCGCTGAAGCAAGAGGCTATCTCCAGCGGTTTGCCTGTCGCGGTCTGTGCTCGTGGGAACCGTTGGGTGTCTTGCTTGAACCATGCTGGTGCATAGCATGACATGCTATTTTTCCAGACTCCAAACCACAAGAACACGACTTTCAGTTGTTGTTGTCGGGCAGCACTGATGGTACGGTCAATAAGGGTGAAGTCAAATTGTCCTTCGGTGGGTTCCATCAGTTCCCAATAGGCTGGCACCAGTACGGTGTTCAATCCTAATGCCTTCATACGGGGCATGACTTCGTCAATATCTGCCACGGAGGTGGCAGCGGAGTTGCTCAATTCACCACCAAGGATGATGTTTTTGTTGGACTGTGCATTAGCGAAGAGGTGACAACATAGGAAGAGTGTCAGGAACAGAATCTTTTTCATATAGATATAAGGTTATGGCTGTTTTTATTTCTTCTTTAGCAGATACCCCCAGCATTCACGCAGAATCTGTGCACCGAAAAGTTTGAGCATGCCGAGGTAGAGGACTGCAACCATCGGGATGCGGCAGATGAGCAGGAGGATTCGGTTTTCTATTCCGAGGGTTGCGAAGTAGGTCACCCCGATGGCAGTGGCAGCAATCAGGAGGAAGGGGAGGATGTCTTTGAGTGCCGAAAGGAAGGGATAGCGGATTTCTTGATAGAGGAAGATGTGCCAGATGCCAATCCAAAGGATGACGATGCAGGCGTAGGCAATGACCATCAGGTCAAGGTTCTGGAGTGAAAAGTGAAGAGTGAAGAGTGAAAAATCTAAGTTTCTGATGCCTGAGGCATGAACCATGAGGATGGAGCCGAGAATGGCACAACCTTGAGCAATGATGTTCCACATATAGACATCGGACTTTCCGCGCGAGATGATGAGGTTGTAGTAAAGCGTGGCAATGGGGAGGAAGGCACCACCGATGCAGAGATATTGCATGAGATGGGCGGAGGAGAGCCACTTCTCTTTAATCAGTGTCACGATAAACTCTGGTGCCACCAGCGCCAATCCGAACATGATGGGGAAGGAGACGAAGCATGTGAAACGTAGCATCTTGGAGAAAACTCGACGGAGGCGTTCGATGTCATCGCCCACTTCGACAAAAGCGGGTTGTGCCACGCCTTGCACCATACCCGTGATAGTCGATGCACCCATGGTGTTCCACTTGTTGGCTTGGTTGTAAGTGCCCACTTCGTATTTGTTGTAGAGTTTGCCGAGCACAACGGAGAAGATGTTGTTGTTCACACTGATAAAGATGTTGGTGATGAGCATCTTGCATGAGAATGGAAACATCTCGCGGATAGGAGCGAAGAAGGTTAGAGCCCCCCTCTTGTCCCCCCAAGGGGGGAGGATGCCATCCGGCGAGGTTTTCAATGGCGAGATTTCTGATGACAGACACCCCGCATGGTTCCTCCCCCCTTGGGGGGACGAGAGGGGGGCTTTAACTGCAAACACCCAACTGAGGATGCTGACCATCAGGTTGAACACGATGGTTTGGGTGGCGAGTCCCCAGTATGCCATGCCGTTGTATGCCATGGCGATGCCTACGATGCCCGATACAAGAAGGGAACAGAGTCCCATGATGGCAAGTTCTTTTTGCCTGATTTGACGGAAGAGAATGGCGCGTGGAACGATGCTGAACGAGGCGATGAAAAAGCCGAAGAAGTAGTATCGTGACAAGTTTGTCAAGATAGGTTCGTTGAAAAACCAAGCAATGAGCGGTGCACAAAAGAAGAGGAGGATGTAGAGGCATAGGCTCACACCGATGTTGAACCAGAAAACAGCGCTGTAGTCGTGACGGGTGGCATCCTTCTTGTTGGTCAGCGCTGTCACAAAACCGCTGTCTTGCAAAGAGTTGGCAATGAGGGTGAAGATGGTGAGCATGCCGATGAGACCATAGTCGTCTTGGTCGAGTTTACGTGCCAACACGATGCCGAACACAGCGTTCAGTACCTGCATGGCTCCGTTGTTCAGGGCTCCCCAAAAGAAACCGCGAGCCGTCTTGTCTTTCAGCGATGAAGTTTTTTCCAATTCTTCAGTTCCTTTTAATTATAGGCATTGACAATTTGTCCGTTATAGTTGATGCGGTAGCGGTAGAGTCCGCGACGGGTTGGTAAATCTGCATTTTCGGGCACCTGATAGATGGCTCCGTTGTTGTTTAAGTCGAAGGTCACACCACACTTGCCACATTTGGCGTAGCCGCCATTTGTGAAGGTCAATCGTCTGTCTGCCCGGTCGCAGATGGGACAGGAAAGGTCATAGCAGAGGGTTTCGCCAAAGTTGTTGGTGCCCACGATGAGTCCACCCAGCCCAAGTCCGAAGTTGTTGCTCAATTGGTCAAGAGGGTAGTAGCCTTTCAGTCCTGAATTGCTGATGAGTTCTATCTGGGTCTTGCCATCCACCACTCGTTTGCGTACACTGGCGAATTGCCCGTAATTCCCCATCACATTGAAGAGTACGTCTGACCGTAACACATCAAAGGCGCAATACACGTGTTCACGGTTGGAGAAGGTGCTGGTAGCGTCGTCGCTGCATCCGAAGAGCATCAGGAGCGGAAGGATGCTTATGATTACTTTCTTCATCATTAGAACCAAAGTTGTGGGTCGGATATGATATTGTTGATACGTTTTGTCTCTTCCTCGCTGAAAGTGAGGCCTTCCAGCGTGGCGAGGTTGCTTTCGAGTTGTCTGACTGATGAGGTGCCGATGATGCAACTCGTCACTCTTTCGTCTGCCAGCACCCAAGCCAGAGCCATCTGGGCGATACTCTGTCCGCGTTCTTCAGCAATGACGGCGAGTTTCTTCACCGCCTCCACCCGTTCGGGCGTCACTTGACTCTGCTGCAGGAAACCAGTGCTCCTTGCG
>CAJOLW010000030.1 GCA_905235525.1 uncultured Bacteroidaceae bacterium | reverse complement strand
CAAAGGGTAGGGGATTTCCTATAAGAGATATAGGGATGTGGATTTAAACCTTCTGCAAGAGTTTGATTGTTAGTGGATAAGGTGGTAGGGATTTGCGTACGTGCTGTGATAAGAAGAAAGAAAAAAATAGAAAATAAAAAATAAAAAAAATGAAAAGGATAGGTTTGTTGTCTGACACACATGGGTATTGGGATGAACGTTACGAGAAGTACTTGAAGGAGTGTGACGAGATATGGCATGCGGGTGACATCGGGTCAATGGAAGTGGCTGATAAGTTGGAGGCAATCGCTCCTCTTCGTGCTGTGTATGGCAACATTGACAACTGCGATATGCGATTGCGTTTTCCTGAGGTGTACAGATGGAAGTGTGAGGAGGTGGATGTGCTCATGAAGCACATTGGTGGCTATCCTGGCAGGTATGATGCCAGTATTCGCCGCCAAATCTATGCCACTCCTCCTCAACTCTTCATATCGGGACACTCCCATCTGCTGAAAGTGGAGAATGATTTGCAACTTCATCTTCTGCACATCAATCCTGGAGCGGCTGGAAGATCGGGCTGGCAGCCGGTTCGGACATTGGTGCGTTTCGTCGTTGATGGTAAGGAAATAAAGGATTTGGAGGTGATTGAATTGGACGATTCACCCACGTTCTTCTCCAATCTTCGTTAGTTTGGTTGTGGTTTGACATCTTTTTGTCAAGCCACTCGTTTCAGCAGGGTGCAGCGGATATCGTACGCCCCAGCATACCAGGTGTCCTGGTAGTATTTGATGCTGGAGCCCAGTGTGGTGAAGATTCGTTCGATAGAAATCTTCTCGCTGCATCGGTAGCGTCCAGGATTGCGGTCATTCTCCCACATGATTTCCTGTTCAGAAATCATGTGTTCGCTGACCACATAAGTGATACCGCGTGCCACGAATCGGTGACAGGCATGGTCAACATAAGGGAGTTGGAGTGCCACCTTGATTTTGGGGCACAGGGTTTCTACGCAGGCATGGGCTGGTACCATGATGGTGGTCTCTTGACCATTCTTGAGATTTTCAATTTTAATAAGTAGTTTCATTTCAATCATCTGTTTTTAGGAATTTATTAATGCATGTGCAGGCGCATGGGAGTACGCTTGCAGGTTTTGAAAAAAGACATGAATCAGTAGGTGGCAATCCTTCTCAGATGGGAAGAAAGCCGCGTCAGTTCCAAAAACAAAGTTAGAATGGTAACAGAATGTCAAAGAACACATCGCGAACCGCCTTCTCTGCCACGAGGGCAAAGCGGCAATGGCAAATCGCATCACAAATAGGAGGTGACTACAACGCTAATGCGTGTTGCATCTTCCTCCAGCATCCATTTCGGAGTGCCCATTGCGATTTGTCATTGATGTGTTCATAAAATTGAAATGTTTATTGAAATGAAACTTTAGCCTGATTGGGCTAAATCCTTTTCGAGGATTCGAAAAGTGCAGCAAAGGTAGAGCATCTTGTGAAAGAAATGTGTAGGAAAATCCCTAAAACGATGAATGGAATCCCTACGTTAACCCCACCAATGTTTGAAAAATGAAAAAATAATTTGGCAACCTCCCCGAAAAGCCCTACCTTTGTGGCATCGTAAACCCAATGGCAACCAGAAGAAAGACAATCAATGCCGATTTCAGTAGTTATCAATACATATAATGCACAGAAGTATTTGCGGCAAGTGCTTCAGACTGTAAAGGACTTCGATGAGGTGGTGCTCTGCGACATGGAGAGCACTGACGACACGGTGTCGATTGCGCAGTCGGCTGGTTGCAAGGTGGTGACGTTCCCGAAGGGTAACTACAACATCTGTGAGCCGGCACGCGATTTTGCCATCCATTCGGCTACTCATGAGTGGGTGCTGGTAGTGGATGCCGATGAGTTTGTCACTCCTGAACTGAAAGATTATTTATATAAGTATATAGAAAAGCCTGAACACGATGCACTCTATATACATCGCAAGAACATGTTTCTGGGCAAATGGATCAAGGCTTCTTATCCTGACTCCCAACTTCGTTTCATGCGTCAGAAGAAAGCAACATGGCCACCGACGATTCACTCCGTGCCTGTGATTGACGGCACGATAGGGCAGATGCCAAAGGATTCTAAATATGCATTGGTGCATGCAGGAGTGACGGTGAAGGGGCAGATTCAGAAGATGAATGACTACACGGAAAATGATTTAGTGAAGCGGGGACAGACAAACGCCTCGTTGATGCAGATGATATTTTCCCCATTGTGGCGTTTCATCAAGTATTATTTCTTTGAAGGGGCATGTCTTGAAGGGCGTGCGGGTTTCATCAAGGCTGCATTTTCGGCGAGTGGCAAATTTTACTATCTGGCGAAAGTGTATGAACATCATGTGTATTCTGAAGCAGAAGGGATGTTCGATTCATCACTTTCCCCTGATGCGGCAAATGATGTAAGTGAAAAATAGGCGAGGAATAAACTTTATTTGTTCTGTTATTTTGTCCACCTCCTGTATGACATGAATATTGTCCATGATGCCATCCGAACGTCGAGTATTGGAGATTCCCTTTGTGTCGGCTATGGGAAAATCCAATTGCAGGAAAGATTTGTGGGCATACCACAATTGTTTGATGAGTTTAAAGTCAGCAGACATTTTATGGTTGATGTCAAAAGGATATTCTGATAAGCAACTTTTTCGCACAAAGCAACTTTGGTGGCAAAAGAACATACGGTGTGCATTGTGAGGTGATGAGGCTTTTTTGACCACTCCGTCCTTGACCACATCTCCATAGATGACATCAGTTGCAGGAAGAGTGTGAAAGACTCTCTCCAACACGTCCTCCGAAGCGAAGCAATCTCCTGCATTCATGAAAAGAACCCACTCTCCATGCGCCATTCGCACTCCCTTGTTCATAGCATCATAGATACCCTTATCAGGTTCTGATACCCAAGTGAGAAGTTGGCTTTGATGCGTTTTCAACCACAAAGGGGTTCCATCAGATGAACCTCCATCTACAATGATATACTCAAAGTGGTGGAACGTTTGACTTTCCACACTCTTTGCGGTCTTTTGCAATGCTTCGAGGGCATTGTAGGCAACAGTAACGATGGTAACAATAGGAGCATCCATTTTTACAGAAAGTCTCGAGTGTCTTGATATTCCTTATAGGGAAGGTTATAGTCCAAATAGTAGAAATTATGTTGACGTTGTTTATCGCCTGGTGGAATGGTCATATAGTCACCATAAAGTTTTTTGAGATACAGATCAGCCTGTTCCACACCACAAAGTACATGACCTTCAAAGTTCACTTCTTGGGGATTTCCGTACACAGAAGGAGGCATAATGCCCCTCATCCCAAAGTCATGATCCACCACCAACTCCTGCGCACGGTCAGCATATTTCTTCTGCAACTCCAGCAATCTGTGTAGCACCCCTTTCAAAGTAAATAACTTCCGACATAAAAGAGGCAGCCAACAAGAGGGACCATGGCCATGTTTATATGGGTCACGGCATAGTAAATAGATAATCTTTTTGTAGAAAGAGTAGCGAGCAAAATGAATGTGCTGCATCAATGTGTTGGAAGTCATTCCATCAATAGGGAAGACATCCACGTAAATGCCTCCGACATAGGAATGATGGGCACGTTCTATGAGCGTTGTGCTACTATCTATCACTTTAGCGAAATCACTTGGATATTCTGGATTTTGCTCAGCACAGAGTGCCTCATAGGGTTCGGGCAGCCACTCCTTACCATGCTGCATCAACAGGTCATAATCCTTGCGAGGCATGGCTATATCAACATCATCATCCCATGGAATGAAGCCCTTGTGACGCACGGCTCCCAGCATGGTGCCTGCTGCCAGATAATAGTGCAATCCATGAGCCTTGCACACCTTGTCAATCACCAACAGAATTTCCAAGATGCGCAGTTGCAAGGGACGGATGTCATAGGATGCCATAAGAATAAAAAGTGTACCTCTCGGGTACGTTTCTTTAAATTATAAGATATTGTACTTTCTTAATGCCTCTTCCAGCACCACGAAGAAGTCGTTGATGTCTTGTTCGTCAATGGTGCCAAGTGCACAGAGACGAAAGGTGTTGGTGGTGCTGATTTTGCCAGGGTAAATGGTAAAGCCACGTTCGTAGCAGTAGTCATGCACCTTCTCGAAGTCCCAGTTGGGACTGTCGGGATAGAGCACCGACACGACGAGTCCTGACTGCCATTCGTGTTTGATGACATCTTTCAGTCCGAGACGTTCGATACCTCTGTGGATAGCATCGAACACACGTCGATGGCGAGCAAACTTCGCCTCTTCGCCTTCGGCAAAGTATTCCTTGAGAGCCTGCATCGTGGCATAGATAGTCTGCACAGGAGGGGTGAAGTGCATCTCCCCCGTGCGCTCGAAGAAGTCGTACTGCATGTAGAGGTTGCAGTAGTAGGAACGCTTGGGATAGTCCTTCGACTTGCGAATCTCTTCCGTGTTGCCGACAATGAACGAAAGTCCTGTCATCGCCATCAAGCCCTTCTGTGCCGAAGCCATACAAAAATCCACATTGTCCTTCTCCATGTCAAAAGGTATCATGCCGAGCGACGAGGTCGTGTCTGTCACGAAGATGGCACCATGCTCATGTGCCAAGGCACCTATCTCACGGATGGGGTTGAGGATGCCTGTGCCCGTCTCGTGGTGGGTGGTATAAACGATATAGATGTCAGGGTTTTCATCCAGTGCCTTCTTCACATCATCCAGATTGGGACGCTCATACACTGATGACTTCAAGTCAATGTGGGGAAGTCCATAATACTCACACACTTCTACCGCACGGGTGCTGTAGGCACCGTTGTTCACCACCAGCACTTTCTTTCCGGCGGGCAACAGCGAGTTCAGACAGATGTCAATGTTGATGGTGCCAGAACCACAGAAGAGCACCGAGGTGTACTTCTCTTCAGGTGCATGTGCCACTTTCAGCAAGTCGGTGCGCAACTGCTTCATCATGCCTGCAAACTCTTTCTCACGAGGGCAGATATCGGGCACCACTTGTGCATACTTCACTGTATCGGTTGTTGTTGCCGGACCAGGGTTCAGCAACACGTTTCTCTTAATCAGCCCACGTGCTGGGCGATTTTCTGTCTTTTCCATATACATTATATATTATTGTATGGATTATCTTAATTATAGGTATGGCAGGACGTGTTCCTCTGCATAGTTGAGGTCGTCCACATCGTCAATCTCGTACCACTTCAAGCCTTCCACTCGCAACACATACACTTTCATCACCTCTTGCGACATGGTGAGCAACTCATACTCATAGCCCAGTTTCGGCTTCTCCTCCACCTTCTTGGCATAGTCAGCACACATGGCGCGGTAGAACTTGTTGGAGAGTTTGTGGATACCCACCAGTTCGCCCTTGGCATCCAGTTCCGTTTCCACTGTGGAACAACGGGTCAACCGGTTTCCTTCTCCATATTCCACATAGTACTGGTCTTGAAACTTTGTTACGGGAGTGATGAGCATGATGTCTGGTTCTGGGCATTCAAGCAGCGACGTGATGGCTTTCTTCTCAAACACAAGGTCGCTTTCCAACAGAAGGAAATCGTCATCACCAATCACTTCACGGCAGTTCCACAGGGTGTACATGCTGTTCGTCTCGGCATAGCGAGGGGAGAACACACACTCAATCTGCGGATAGACTTTCGCCAATGCCTCATACTTCTCTTTCAGATAGCCTGTGCCGATGATGATGCGCTCGATGCCACAGGCAATCAGCGTTTGGATGCTGCGTTCCACCATCGACATGCCGCCACACTCTACAAAGCCCTTAGGCACCGTCTCCGTCATCTTACCGAAACGGGTGCCCAAGCCTGCTGCCATGATGACTGCCGTCAGCCCATGCGCTGGGCGTTTTTCACTTTCCACTTTCTGTATGACATTTAGCATTTAACATCAAACATCTGCAAGGAACTTCATCAGCGCTTCCTTGTTCTCTATCGGTGTGGTAGTAGGTCTTCCAAGGTCTTTCCTTGCTCCTTTCTTCACCTTCACCTCGATGAGTCGTGGGCTTTCACCTTTCGCTTGTAGGGTATTCTTCAGCGAGTCTATGTTATCCACCGACACCACCGATTTGTAGCCACAAGCCTTTGCCACGGCTGGCAGGTCGATGTGCAGTCCCACCGTAGGCTGACCGCCCACAGAGTCGTGGGCACCATTGTTGAACACCACATGGGTGTAGTTCTTGGGTTGTATATCGCCTACAATGCCGAGTGAGCCCATGTGCATGATGGTCGCTCCGTCACCATCAAAGCAATAGATGGGTCGTTCGGGCTGTTCCAATGCGATGCCCAACGCAATTTGCGAGGCATGCCCCATGGAGCCGACGGTCAGGAAGTCACGGTCGTGTCCCATGCCGTTGTTGGCACGATATTCGAAGAGTTCCCTTGAAATCATGCCTGTGGTTGAAACAATCACGGCTTCTTTCTCGATGCTTCCTGCCACGGCTTGAATCGCTTCCTCACGGCTCATCGTCAGTCCCGATGCTGTGCCTGATTGTAACTTATATTCGTCGAAGGTGCCTTTCTGGATGACGAAGGCAAAGGCGCGCTTTGTCTCTTGCATGTAGGCGATAGCCTCTTTCAGTTGCTGTGCCAAATTTGCCTCTTCTGTAGCCATCACCACATTCTTGATGCCCATGGCATCCAGCAGCGGGATAGTTACCTTGCCTTGCTTCACGTGCTGCGGTTCGTCGTGCTTGCCAGGTTCTCCGCGCCATCCCACCAACAGGAGCACGGGGATGTTATACACATCCTCATCCGTCAGCGACATGAGCGGGTTCACCGTATTGCCCAAGCCAGAGTTCTGCATATACACCACCGGAATCTGTCCCGAAGCCAGATAGTGTCCTGCCGCCAATCCGACAGCAGCACCCTCGTTGGCAGCAATGATGTTCTTCTCTTTCGGGGAGTTGTCGGTCAGATAGGCACAGATATTTTTCAGCAGCGAGTCAGGCACTCCTGCATAGAAGTTAATGCCGGCTTTTGCCAGCGACTCAACAAAGTATTGGGGTCTAATCATCTCTCATTTACCATTTTGGGAAAAAGTCGCCCAGTGGGTGGGCTGTTTATTTCGTTCCGGGAATCAATTCAAGTATCTCCTTAATCGGCATGCAAAGGTCTCTTGCCTCCTGCGCCCGATGGTGCTCCAAGATGCTGCGTGCCACTTTCATCATGGCAGGGTAGGCAGCACGGAGCATGTGGTTGGCATAAATCACGATGTTCACGCCCCACTGCTCAAAGTCTTCTGTGCGGAACTGGTCGTAGGTGGTCGGCACAATCACGATAGGCACCTGTGTATGCACCTTTCTGAACGCTGTGCAGAACTCCTTGATGTCCTCGCCCGTCTTCTCCTTGCTGTGAATCATCACACCGTCGGCACCTGCCTCCACGTATGCAAAAGCACGCTCCAAGGCATCAGCCACAGGTTTTCCGGCGATGAGGCTTTCCACACGGGCGATGATCATGAAGTCCTTGGTCACCTGCGCATTCTTTCCTGCCTTGATTTTGTTGCAGAAGTTTTCGATGGTGTCTTGTGTCTGGATAGCATCCGTCCCGAAGAGCGAGTTCTTCTTCAATCCAATCTTGTCCTCGATGATGACAGCCGAGATGCCGTTGCGCTCCAGTGTCCTCACCGTGAAGACGAAGTGCTCCAGTTTGCCACCTGTGTCACCGTCGTAGATGATGGGCTTTGTGGTGCATTCCAGAATGTTTGTCAAGTCCTGCATGCGGGTCGTCAAATCCACCGCCTCGATGTCGGGCTTACCCTTCGAAGTGGAATCGGTGAGTGAACTTGACCACATGCCGTCAAACGACTCCATCACGCCTCCTTGCTCAAACTGCAGGTTTTCGATGATGAGGCCGCTCAGTCCGTCGTGTGCCTCTAAGATTCTTACGATAGGCTTGGCGGCAATTAGCCTTCTCAGCGACTTCATGCGCACTTCGGGTGTGGTGCCGATGCTCTTAATCTCTTCAGCCAAAGCCGAAGAGTTGATGCCTTGTGTGTATGGAATCTCGATGACCTGTCCGCCCCATTGTTTCATCACCTCAAACACCTGCTCTCTAATCTCACTGTCCGCCCCCACTTTCCAGTCATCGCCGTGGATGATGTAATCAGGCTTGTACTTCTTCAGATTCTCTACATAACTCCACTCATCCTGTGGCACCACCTGACTCACGCCCTTGATGTTCTCCACCACCGTTTTCCGCTGCTCATACGTCAGATGCGGAATGCGTTTATGTGTCGCAATCGCTCTGTCGGTGAACAAACCAATCATCAGGTCGCCATACTTCGCGCCCTCATTGATGATATTGATAAGTCCTGGATGCATGATGTCACCAATCATGCCCAAATAAACCGTCTTAGCCATATATTTCTTAACTTTAGTCTTAACGTTAACTTAACCCTAACTTCTCTCCCCTAAACAGGGGAGTCGGAGGGGTCTTCAACTCCTCACCTGCTCATATACTCCCATCAACTGCCTTGCCAGTTTGCGAGGGTCAAAGGTCTCCATTGCATACGCCCTGCCGCCCTCGATGGTTTGTTGCCTCAGTTCCGTGTCCGTCAGCAACTTCATCATCTTGTCGCAGATGTCCTCCGCACTGTTCGGGTCAGCCTGTTGTGCCCATGGCCCTCCTGCTTCTGGCAGACTGCTCACATTGCTCGTCACCACTGGGCATCCACACAGCATAGCCTCCACCACAGGAAGGCCAAAGCCTTCGTAGAACGAAGGATAGACCATTAGTTGCGCATGGGTGTAGAGTCGTCTCAGTCCTTCGGTATCCATCATGTCTGGCCACATCACCAACTGCTCCAAACCATTCTCGGCAATGAATTGCTGTACCTTCCGTTTGTAACTGCCTCCGCCACCTACCACCATGAGGGGTATCCGCAGATCCTTTGGCATCAAACTCATCGCCTTCACCACTCCCAGCAGGTTCTTCCTCGAATTGACACTTCCCACATAGAGCATGTAAGGCGGCAGGTCATCACGCTCCGTCATCGGTTGGTAGTAGATAGGGTTCACTGGCTGATACACCACCTCCACCTTCCGCTCCGGCACATTGTAAAACTCCTGCACATCCCGTTTCGTACACTCGCTGATGCAGATGATTCGGTCGGCATGATTGCAGGCATACTGCCACTTCATGTCGTAAATCTTGCGGTCATGCCAGTGGTACATGTCGGGAAACGTCCTGAACGCCACATCGTGGATGGTTACCACCGAAGCGATGCCCGAATGAAAAAGTCCTACAGGCATCTCGTTGCTCAGTCCGTGAAACACCTCGATGCCGTCCTTCTTCATCTCGTTCACCAGTCCGTAGGTGCGCCATGCACTGCCCCTCATCACTCCTTTTGGGGTGATGGTTCGGCACCCTTTCTTCCCCACATATGGCAGTGTCACCCCGTTCAGTCTCACCTTCGGCGTGTAGAGCCAATACTCATTGTCGGGAAACTCAGCCGTCAGGATGTCAATCGTCGTACGGCTATGGTTTCCCAATCCTGTGAAGTTGTTGAATAGACGCTTGGCGTCGAAACCGATTCTCATGCTTTCTCAGAATGAAGAGTGAAAAGTGAAAAATTTAAGTTACCAGCCATGCGGGGTGTGGGCATCTCGATTCATTAGCAAAGGTAACTTAAATTTTTCACTTTTCACTTTTTGTTATACAGCACAGGGTTCGTGCTCTCGTCGTTATACATTTTCATCTGCTTGTACACCTTCATGTACTTTCTCCCTGCCTCGATGTCCTCTATGAGTTCATCAATCGCTGTCGAGAGATCTTTTCGCTGTTCTATCAACACGTCCAGTTTCTTCTGGCATGTAGCCACGTGTTCAGCCGAAGCATCCTCACGCTCCACCTGCTCCTTCATGTGATAAATCTTCAATGCCAGAATTGACAGCCTGTCCACCGCCCATGCAGGGCTTTCCGTATTGATGGTCGCATCAGTCTTCACCACCACATCCTTATACTTTGTCCAGAACCACGAGTCAATCCGCTCCACCAAGTCCGTTCTGTCCTGATTGCTCTTGTCAATGCGTCGTTTCAGTGCCAATGCCGCTACGGGATCAATCTCGGGGTCACGGATGATGTCCTCCAGATGCCATTGTACCGTGTCAATCCAGTTCTTCATATACAAGTCATGCTCAATGCCCCCAACCTGATATGGATTCTTGACAGGTTGGTCAATATGGTCATGTGCATGATAATCTTCGATAGATTGTTCAAAAATGGGGTATGCAAGTTCTGTGAAACGCATAAAAAGTCATTTTAATGTTAAAATCCGCTACAAAATTAAACATTTTCCGTCAAACATACAACTAAATAAAACAAAAACGCTAACTTTGCCGCCACATTAGACAAAAAAGCATAGCCCCAACCTTCCCCAAGCGCATCGCAGGTTGATTCCGAAGTTCGGTGCCCAAGTTGGAAGCGCAGGGGCTTCTTTTTTTGATATTAAATGTCAAATGTGGAATGTCGAATATCGAATATACGATTGGTATATAAGCAAGAAACTCGCACAGCCATCAACCGTGCGAGTTTCTTTGTTTTCAGGCGCTTCTGTTTTGTGGTGAAAATTTTTCCCGAATCTGAATGACTGAAAGCCCTTAGAGCAGTTGCAATCACTTGTCGTCTGACTCGGTTTTGTCACCCTTTTCCAGTGCTTCACAGAGCATATCTTTGTCGAAAGTGAAGACCATGCCCAACACACCCACGGAAAGGGTCTTGTTCTCCCCTTTCATTCGCACGTGTGTGGTGTTGAAAAGGTAGTAGTTATCCAGTTTCACCTTCATGTCAATGGCAAGACCTGCAGCAGTTTCAACAGCCCCTTTACCAAGGTTGGTAAAAACATTGTTGCCCAAGCCCTTTTCTGCGGCTTTCATATCCACATACTCTTTGACAGCCTTCATCATGGCGTCCTTATGAGCCTTCTTGTCAGGCAGCATCTGCGTCATCAGAATTGCCACACCGACAATCAGCACCAGTCCTAATAACTTCTTCATGTGTTTCGTCGTTTATTGTAGAATGCGACTACAAAGGTACGAATTTTTAGAAGAATGGAAGAATTAAAGGATTGAAAAGATGAAGTTTGTTGTCATAGTTGTCGTAAGAATGAAAAAAAAGATGTATCTTTGTGGCGAAATCATTTATACCTATAAAACAATGAAGATTCTGATTCTGAATGGGCCTAACTTGAACTTGCTGGGCAAGCGGGAACCAGGCATCTATGGAAGCCGTGGTTTCGAGGATTACTTTGAAGAACTGAAGAAAGGTTTCCCTGAAGTGGAATTGGCATACTTTCAGTCGAATGTGGAAGGAGTGCTGATTGACAAGATTCATGAAGTGGGCTTCACATGGGACGGCATCGTGCTGAATGCTGGTGCTTACACGCACACGAGTATTGCCTTGCAGGATGCTATCCGTGGTGTGAAGGCTCCTGTGGTGGAGGTGCATATTTCAAATGTGCATCAGCGTGAGGAGTTCCGACACAAATCGATGATTAGCGTTGCGTGTGTAGGAGTGATTTGTGGATTCGGGTTGGACAGTTATCGGTTGGCAATCGAGGCACTGAAGAGGGCATGACTGAGACTGATAGGATAGATGAGTACATCCTTCAGCACATTGATAAGGAAGGGGATTACCTGCATCGATTGTGGAGGGCGACGCAGTTGCATCTGCTATATGGACGGATGGCGAGTGGACACTTGCAAGGACGGTTGCTGAAGATGCTGGTGGGGATGATTCGTCCGAAATTGGTGTTGGAGATTGGTACATATAGTGGCTATTCGGCACTGTGCATGGCGGAGGGACTCGAAGAGGGGGCGCACCTACATACGGTGGAAATCAATGACGAACAGGAGGACTTCACGTTGCCGTGGTTTCAGAACTCGCCGTATGGTGACCGCATCACGATGCACATAGGGGATGCGTTGGTGGTGGTGCCACAGTTGGGATTGACGTTTGACATGGCATTCATCGATGGTGATAAACGCAGGTATGTAGATTACTACGAGATAGTGATGGAGCATCTGAAGAAAGGTGGTTACATCTTGGCAGACAACACGCTGTGGGATGGTCATGTGGTGGACGATGAGGCGTACGATGCTCAGACGGAGGGGATTCGTTTTTTTAATGACCATGTGGCTGCCGATGAACGAGTGGAGAAGGTGATTCTGCCACTGAGGGATGGACTGACAATCATTAGGAAAGTGAAATAATGTACAATTTGACAATGTACAATGGTTTTTGTCATTTTTATAATTGTCCAATTTGTGAATAGTTAAATCTCCAAATTGAAAAAATAGTACATTGTAAATGATTAAATAGTAAATAAAAAGGTGGAAACAACAAGACAAAATAAAATTGCGCGCTTGATTCAGAAGGATTTGAGCAACATCTTTCAGGCGCAGACGAGGCAGACGAGGAATCTGCTGGTGAGTGTGAGTGTAGTGAGAATAAGTCCTGACCTGAGTGTGGCAAAGGCGTACTTGAGCATCTTCCCTTCGGAGAGGGCGCAAGAGGTGTTGCAGAACATCAACGACCATGCGTCGGAGGTGCGCTATGAGTTGGGCAAACTGGAGCGGCATCAGTTGCGCATCATTCCAGAACTGAAGTTTTTCCTGGACGACTCGCTGGACTATGTAGAGCACATTGATGAACTGCTGAACAAAGGATGAATGTATCGTTCTACATAGCCAAGCGTTACCTGTTGTCGAAAAAGTCGCACAGTGCCATCAACCTTATTTCTGGGGTGTCGGTATGTGGTGTGGCGATTGCGACGGCAGCATTGGTGTGTATTTTGTCGGTGTTCAACGGCTTTCAGGACATGGTGGCAGGACTCTTCACAGCAATGGATCCTCAGTTGAAGGTGGTGCCGGCTGTGGGCAAGTTTATGGCTGCTGATGCAAAGGGGCTGGCAGCATTGAGAAAGGATGCTGATGTGGAGGTGTTGACCGAGACGCTGGAAGATCAGGCGCTGCTGATGATTAACAACCGCCAAGTGATGGCAACTGTGAAGGGGGTGGAGGATAACTTTGAGGAATTGACGGGCATTGACAATATCCTGATAGGGGAGGGTGTGTTTGAGTTACATGCTGACGTGATTGACTACGGCATTTTAGGGGCGAACCTGCTGATGCAGTTGGGGGTGCCTGCCGATTTCAGTGATCCTATACAAGTGTATGCACCTCGCAAGGGAGAGCGTATTGACTTGAACGACCCACGGGAAAGTCTGAATCAGGAGGAACTGTACTCGCCGAAGGTGGGTTTCATGGTGAAGCAGAACAAGTATGACTCGCAATATGTGATTACGAATATCGCCTTTGCTCGTCGGTTGTTTGAGCGACAAGGCGAAGTGTCGGCAGTGGAGATGAAATTGAGGAGGGGGGCTGACATCGGCAAAGTGAAGGCCCGGATGCAGCAGATGTTGGGGGAGGACTATGTGGTGAAGGACCGCTATGAGCAGCAGGAGGACACGTTCAAGATTATGCAGATTGAAAAATTGATTTCTTACATCTTCTTGACATTCATTCTGATGATAGCGTGTTTTAACATCATAGGCTCATTGTCGATGCTGATTATTGATAAGAAACAAGATGCTCTCACGTTGCGTAACCTTGGTGCAAACGAGGGTCAAATCAGGAGCATCTTCATGTTTGAAGGACGGATGATTTGTCTGTTGGGAGCAGTGATTGGTATCATAGTGGGTTTGACGCTCTGTTGGTTGCAACAGGAGTTTGGTTTGATTCGTTTTGGCAACAGTGAGGGCAGTTACATCATCGATGCCTATCCTGTAAGTGTGCGGTGGATGGACATGGTGCTCATCTTTGTCACGGTGATAGCCGTAGGATTCCTCTCGGTGTGGTATCCTGTTCGGAGATTAAGCAGAAAAATGATGACGAGCAATTTGTAAATAGTGATAGAAAACATAAAAAGGTATTAGTATATGAAAAAGATTCTTTGGATGTCGGCAGCAAGTGTGTTACTGCTGACAGGTTGCAGTAAGCAGAAAGCATTTGTGTCGGACAACTTTGCCGTGTCGCCTACTCCGTTGGAGTATATGGCTGGTGAGGTGCCTGCTACCATCAGCATCAATGTGCCAGCCAAATTGATGAACAAGAAGGCCGTGGTGGAGTGTACCCCTGTGCTGAAGTGGGATGGCGGTGCATCGGCCGGTGACCCCTATATTTTGCAGGGTGAGAAGGTGGAGGCGAACAATGCTATCATTTCCTATAAGAATGGCGGTCATGCCACCATGCGTTTCTCTGTGCCCTTTGTCGATGGCATGGAGAAGAGCGACCTGATGATGCAGTTCAATGCCAAGGTGGGCAAGAAGACCGTGAAGATGCCGACCGTGAAGATTGGCTACGGTACACAGTGTACACCAGCCCTCATCACCAAGACTGCTAAGACCGCCAACTTCGGTGTGGCTCCTGACAACTTCCAGCGTGTCATCAGCCAGAAACAGGAGGCAGCCGTCAAGTTCCTCATCGGACAGGCTAACCTGCGTGGCAGCGAACTGAATAGCAAGACTGTGCAGGATTTCATCACCACCCTCAAGAATATCAAGAGCGACGAGCAGAGCCTGGTGCTCAACAACATCGAGGTGAGTGCCTATGCTTCGCCTGATGGTGCTTATGCTGTCAATGAGCGTTTGGCAGAACGTCGTGGCGAAGTGTCGGAAGGATATGTGAACCAGCAGTTGAAGCAGAATCAACTTGCCACCAATGTCGATACAAAATATACGGCAGAAGACTGGGAAGGATTTCAGACACTTGTCTCGCAGTCGAACCTGCAAGACAAGGAAATCATTCTTCGAGTCCTTTCCATGTACCAAGACCCAGAACAGCGTGAGCGTGAAATTCGTAATGTGGCTGTAGTATATAAGGAATTGGCCGATGCTGTGTTGCCCGAGTTGCGCCGCGCCCGCATGGTCATCAACTACGATGTGATTGGTCGCAGTGACGATGCCATCATGCAGTTGGTGGATGCCGATGCATCCAAGTTGAGCGTTGAGGAACTCATCTATGCAGCCAACATCCTTTCAACCAGCGATGTACAAAAAGAGTCCATCCTGAAGAAGGTGGTTTCACTCTTCCCCAACGATTACCGTGCTTACAACAACCTTGGCGAGTTGGCAATGAAAAAGGGTGACAACGAGACGGCACAATCCTATTTGCGTCAAGCATTAGGAATCAATGCCAATGCCGCTGAGCCTAATGTCAACCTGGGTATGCTTGCCATTCAGAACGGACAGTTCCAGGATGCTGAACTCTTCATCTCCAAGGGTGTAAACGCCAACAACTTCGATGAAGCACTTGGGCACCTTTATGTGGCACAGGGCAAATACAGTCAGGCATCAGCCAAGTTCGCCAATTCAGCCAACAACAGTGCTGCCCTCTCCCACATCCTGTCCCAAGACTATGCAGATGCTCTCAAGATATTGGGCAACATCAAGAACCCTGATGGCATGACCTACTACCTGCGTGCCATCCTTGCAGCCCGCATGGAAGACAAGTCAGAGGTGAAAGACAACATCGCTAAAGCCATTGCCCTTGACCCTTCACTGGCAAAACGGGCTGCCAATGATGCAGAATTCTCAGACTACAATAAAGAATGAAGCACACACTCTACATCTTCCTGCTGTTGCTTCTCGTCTCTTGTGGGCCGGGTGGCAATGCCTTCCGCCTTAAAGGAACCTTTCGCGACATGCAGGCTGGGGAACTTTACATCTACAACCAGAATGGAGACCTTGCTCGCCTTGACACCATCAAGGTACAGGAAGGCAGATTCCGCTATAAGGGTGAAACCGACGAGGTGACCTCCTACATCCTTGTATTCCCCAATGGAGTGGAACAGGTTATTTTTGCAGGACCTAACGAAGATCTTGAGTATGAAGCCACTGCTAACGACCTGAAAAACTATGTGGTGAATGGCAACGAGGAAAACAAACTGATGAACAAGTTCCGCGAGGAGACCTACACGATGAACTCTTCGATGACTACTAACACGGCACGTACCTACATCAAGGACAATCCTCTCTCCCCTGTTGCTGTTTATCTCTTTACTCAATATTTTGCCCAAAACGAAGAAGTGAGTCCTACCGAACTCAAAGACTTGCTGAAGGTGCTACGTCCCAAACATCCTCACAACCACTATCTGCTCGACATCGAGAGTAAACTTGCCAATGCCCAACACCGTCAAGTTGGGCAGACCCTGCCAGACGTGAGTCTGACCCGAAAAGACCGTAAAAAGGAGAAACTCTGGCAGACAACTAAAGACTACAACCTCATCATATTATGGGCGACATGGATGCCCAATGGCACTGACTTCCTGTGGAGAGTCAAAAATGCTGTGTCAGAAAGTCGTGAGAGCGGAAAACTGCGTGTGGCAGCGATTTCTCTCGATGTGGAACGATACCGTTGGGAAGAAATCATCCGTCCTGACTCCACAGTTGCCAATCTTCAGCACTACTGCGACGGATTGGGCTTCGAGTCCAAAGCCATCAAGACCCTTGGTATCGACGCCGTCCCCTTCTACATCCTCACTGACAAAAAACATCGGGTGATAGAAAGCGGTGATGATGCAAACGAACTGAACGAAGTAATCAAAAAACATCTTTTCTCTCAACCCTAACCTCATGAACAAAAAGAACATCTTAAAGGCAATCGGTGCCGCATCGGCACTTCTGCTCACAACTGTGCTTGCCACATCTTGCAATTCAGGAAGCAAAAATGCAACAGACACTTCTTCAGTACAAGAACAGCCAGAAGTGACCGAAGAGACACTCAAAGCACTGGCAGCCGTACTTCCTCAATATAGCGGAGTCAGCAGTTTCCACGAAGGACTTGCCATCGTGCGCGACAAAGAAACAGACCTCTACGGTTGCATCGACCAGACAGGCATCCTCGTCATCCCCTGCCAGTACCAGTATATCCACTATGATTTCCACGATGGCGTTACTGTCGCCACCACCACTGAAGACGAGAACATCATCATCGACCGCGAGGGAAACACCATCGCCCCTTACCCCTATGGCAATGAAGGATTCTGTGGTTTTGAAGAAGGACTCATACCCTTCGTTCAGTTCGAACAAACAGCCAGCGGCGAGACTGACTGGGGACAACCAGCCAAAGTCGGCTACCTTGACACCAAGGGACAGGTTGTCATCCCTGCCACCTATGAATATATCCTCGCCGAAAGTTCTGTCGCCAGCCACTTCAGCGAAGGTCTCTCCCCCCAGTACAAGTACGACGATGCATCCGTCCACACCACCTTCATCGACAAGACAGGGCGTGGCATCTTCACCTGCGAAGGTCGTGCCGACGACTTCCACGAAGGACTCACCCTGTTGGGTAAAGACCTCTCTACCAACGAAGACGACTTCCTGTGGCGCTATGGTTTTCTCGACAAGAAAGGCAAAGAAGCCATCCCATTCCGATTTGAACTGGCAGGGCGTTTCAGCGAAGGACTCTGTTGGGCAGAAGAAGGCGACAAGAAAGGGTTCATTGGCAAAGACGGAAAATTTGTCCTGACAGGACCTTGGCACATCTTCACCCTCGATGAGGAAGGGGCAGAAGAGGAAGACCTCATCCCCACCTTCAGCGAAGGCCTCGCATGGGTATGCAACTCAGAAAACAAGTTCGGTTATATTGACAAGACAGGCACCCTCGTCATCCCCTACCGCTACGAAGTCGGCTACAATGACATCGATGAGCGCTACGACCAGCAGCCCTGCTTCGACTTCCATCAGGGCATTGCCCGTGTGTGGGACAAATCCACAGGCAAATACGGATACATCGACAAGGAAGGCAACGAAGTTCAGTCCTGCCAGTTTGACGAAGCCTACGACATGAGCGAAGGACTTGCCCTTGTCCGTCGTGGCGACGATTGGGGCTACATCAATGCCCGAGGCATTTGTACCCTCGACCTGAAAAATTAGTTCTTCTTTTCCTTACATATGCTTGCCAAGATCCATAGTGCTGCCCTTCAGGGGTTAGATGCTCAACCTGTCATCGTTGAGGTCGATAACTTCGATGCAGGGCAGGCTGCCAAATTCACCATCGTAGGTTTGCCCGACAACGCTGTTAAAGAAAGTCAAGAACGTGTACAGTCAGCCTTACGTGTAAATGGCTATAAGGTTCCCTTCAAGTCGGTTGTTGTCAATCTCGCCCCTGCTGACATGCGTAAAGAGGGGTCAGGCTTTGACCTTCCAGTAGCAATAGGTGTGCTTTGTTCCTATGAATTCTTGAGCATAGAAAAGTCCGACCGTTTCATGTTTGTGGGTGAGTTGGGATTGGGTGGCGAAGTGCTACCTGTCAAGGGAATGTTGCCCATCTCTATCAAGGCGCGGGAACTGGGTTACGAAGCCCTGTTTGTGCCTGAAGAGAATGCGCGTGAAGCTGCGGTTGTGAATAACCTAAAAGTGTATGGTGTAAAGCATCTGAACGAAATCGTTGGCTTTTTCAGTGGCATCACTTCTCTCACCCCCACCATCGTAAACACTCGTGAAGAATTTTACTCCCAACTCTTCACATTCGACTTCGATTTCGATGAGGTGAAAGGGCAGGAAAATGTCAAACGTGCCTTTGAGGTGGCTGCGGCAGGAGGGCACAACATCATTCTTGTCGGTAGTCCTGGCTGTGGCAAGTCCATGATGGCAAAACGCCTCCCCTCCATCCTTCCACCCCTCACCCTTAGCGAAAGCCTCGAAACTACACAGATACACTCTATTGCAGGGAAATTGAAGAAGGAGGACTCTCTCATCAGTCAGCGTCCTTTCCGTGCTCCACACCACACCGTGTCCGATGTGGCGCTTGTTGGTGGTGGCAACAACTTCATGCCAGGTGAAATATGCCTCGCACATAATGGTGTGCTCTTCCTCGACGAACTCCCCGAGTTCAATCGTGCTGTCCTCGAAACCCTTCGCCAACCCCTCGAAGACCGGATCATCACCGTTTCCCGTGCCCGTTATAACCTCACCCTCCCATGTTCCTTTATGCTTGTGGCTTCCATGAACCCATGTCCTTGTGGTTATCATCATCATCCCACCAGAAAATGTGTCTGCACCCCAGCCCAGATTCAACGATACATGAACAAAATATCAGGTCCTCTCATGGATCGTATTGATTTGCAGGTGGAAGTTGAGAGTGTCCCTTTCGAAGACATTTCCAAAGCCCCCAAGGGAGAACCCTCCTCTGCCATCCGCGAACGGGTGCTCAAAGCGCGGCAGATTCAGATGGAACGTTACAAAGGAGTGAAAGGAGTGTATTGCAATGCCCAAATGACCACCTCTCTGCTCCAGAAATATGTACAACTTGATGAGGCGGCTCTTACCCTTCTTCGCACTGCCATGAAGAAATTCAATCTCTCCGCCCGTGCCTACGATCGTATTCTAAAGGTATCTCGCACCATTGCAGACCTTGAAGGCGCAGGGCAAGTCCAAAACCATCATATTGCCGAAGCAATAGGTTATCGTAATCTTGACAGGGAGAATTGGGCAGAGTGATTTACATGCCATCAGTTCTCGTCTCTCTTTGATGGAAACTAATCTGTTTTTTGTTTTTGTAGGGTCTTTTTGTGTTTTTTCTCTTTGGGTGGTGTTTTATCTCGCAGATTATTTTTATCTTTGCCGTGATTTTACTAAACCTATTTTAAAATAGAAAGAAAATGAAAACCTAAAATCCGCAACAAATAGTCATACGTCCTGATTTTGCTGTCTGTTGCTCTATATGACGATACTCCATCCACTATAGAGGTGATTAAGTATGTCAC
>CAJOLW010000029.1 GCA_905235525.1 uncultured Bacteroidaceae bacterium | reverse complement strand
GTCCCCCTCCAAGACTTCTCCCATCCGTGGACAGATGAGATGCTTTACAAGAAGTATGGGTTGACCGATGAAGAGGTGGCTTTTATCGAGAGTATGATTCGCCCGATGGAGTAGGCGGAAACGGGGTTGCGAGAGACTCGGAAAATAGCCTGTTCCACAGCCTCAAAATCGGTGTGACTCACACCCCTGTCATAGGTGTGACTCAGACGTGTACCATAGGTGAGAGTCTCACGTGTTTTAAGGCTGTGGAAGAGGAGTGATGAAGAAAATAGAATAGAAAGGAAATAGAGCCTTCAAGTGGCTCGGCGCGTTCTTTGAAAAAAGGGAAAAATCTTAAAAAAGTTCACTTTTTTTGTGAATATAAAAAGTTTTTGTAATTTTGCACTCAAAATGAAGTGCAATGGTCATAGAATACGAGAAGGACTATTTACGAGAACTCTACGAGTCTGGTGTCTGTAAGAACAAAAAGTACAGATTTCAGAAGCCGGTGGTACAAAAATATCAGAAACGAATAGATACGTTGATGGCAGCCACACGCATGGAGGACTTGTTTGTCTTTAATTCGTTGAACTTCGAAGCACTCGACAATGGCTATTACTCTATCCGCATAGATTATCACTATAGGTTGGAGTTTAAGATTAGAGTTGAAGGCGAAGAGACGTTGATCAGCATCTGCACCGTAACAGATATTACGAATCACTATCAATAGAAAGGAGCACTACAATGGAAACGATCAAGAGACTACCGACACATCCGGGTGATGTGCTGAAAGAAGAAATTGAAAGCAGAGGCATCTCACAGAAGAGATTTGCTGAATTGTTGGGAGTTCCTTACACGCAACTGAATGAGATTCTGAATGGGAAACGTCCTGTCTCAACTGATTTTGCCTTGATGGTGGAAGCGGCGTTGGGCATCTCGCCCGAACTGCTCATCAATATGCAGAACCGTTACAATATGGCCTTTGCGAAACAGAAGCCAACATTACCTCGTTTGCTGAATATACGTAAGGTCTGCGCTGCCGTGCTCTAAAAGTTTTCCCCTTTTTTTCAGAGTTCGTGCCATAAACAAAACTGCTTATGGCAACTACAGAACTACTACAAGCCAGAGTGGAGGGGCAACCTTCCATCTATGCTTACGAACTGCCTGAGGTGCCTTCGCATCGCGGGATGCTGAAGGTGGGTTACACCGTGCGAACCGCTGAGGAACGGGTGGTGGAGCAGTGCAGGACTGCTCATCTGAAGTACAGGATTGTGTTGGTGCGCTCTGCCATGAAGGCGGATGGCACCTCGTTTGACGACCATGCGGTGCATCGGGTGCTGCGTGGGGCTGGCTTTTCCAATCCAGAAGGGGAATGGTTCCGCTGCTCGGTGAGGGATGTGGAGCGTGCCATCAAGGCGGTGAAGGCAGGAAGCGAGACGATGCTGGAGCGAACGGAGGTGTTCGACATGCGCCCCGAACAACGGGCGGCTGTGAAGAAGACGGCAGAATATTTTGAGGCGTTCTATCGGGAGGAACTGGCAGCAGGACGGACGGGAAAGGCTGGCTTGCCTCAGTTGGTGCCGCACTTCCTGTGGAATGCCAAGATGCGTTTTGGTTCACCACCTATCAGTTGGCACTGCGCATGAGGTGGAAACGGCTCTTAGTGCTCACGTTCAAGCCTGCGGTGAAGACGGCTTGGAAGGAAGACTTGCTGACGCACCGTGACTTTGAGGGCTGGCAGTTTTGCGAGAAACAGGAGAACGCACAGTTCAATCGGGTGAACGAACGAGAGCCTTTTGTGTGCTTTGCTTCCTTCCAGGATGTGCTGGGACGCAATGCCGCTGGCGGCATCAAGGCGACGAACGAATGGATTCAGGAGGTGGAGTGGGACTGCATCGTGCTGGACGAGTACCACTATGGGGCATGGGGCAAGCATGCCAAGGACTTCTACAGCAAGCAGGACGTGGAGCAGTTGGCTCGTGCCGTCGAGGTGGGTGAACTGATGGCGGAGGATGCTGCTGACCGCAAGGAACTGGACAGCCGCGAACTCTACGACGAGGGGCTGATGCCGCTGACCACGCATGCCTACCTCTATCTGTCGGGCACTCCGTTCCGTGCCATCAGCACAGGCGAGTTCATCGAGGAGCAAATCTACAACTGGACTTACTCGGACGAACAGAGCGCGAAGGAGGCGTGGGACAGGAACCCTGAGACGAAGGGGAAGCCGAACCCTTATCAAGCCTTGCCCAAGATGGTGATGATGACCTATCAACTGCCCGACAGCATCAAGGAGGTGGCTGACCAGGGAGAGTTTGACGAGTTCGACCTGAACGAGTTCTTCCGTGCCGACGAGAGAGGCTTTGTGCATGAGGAGCACGTGCAGAAGTGGCTCGACCTCATCAGGGGGTCTTATAAGGAGAACATCATCACGGAACTGAAGCAGGGCACGGAACGCCCGCCCATGCCGTTCAGCGACGTGCGTCTGCACGGCTATCTGCAACACACCTACTGGTTCCTGCCCTCAGTGGCGGCTTGCAAGGCGATGGAGCGACTGATGGCAAAGCCTATCAACCGCTTCTACCACGACTATGAAGTGGTGGTGGCGGCTGGCAGTGAGGCGGGCATGGGTGCCGAAGCGGTGGTGCCTGTGTATGGGGCGATGAATGTGCAGGGCGACCCGCAGGAGACGAAGACCATCACCCTGTCGTGCGGCAAACTCTCCACGGGTGTGACGGTGAGACCCTGGACGGGCATCCTGATGCTGCGCAACGCCCGTTCGCCAGAGACCTACTTTCAGGCGGCGTTCCGTGTGCAGTCGCCTTGGACGACTCGTGACGAATGGGGCAACGAGGTCATCTTGAAACCTTACTGCTATGTGTTTGACTTTGCGCCTAATCGTGCCTTGCGGCAAGTGGAGGAGTACAGTTGCCAACTGAATCTGCACGAGCCGAACCCAGAGAAGAAGGTGGAGGAGTTCATCCGATTCCTGCCTGTGCTGGCGTATGACGGCAGTTCGATGAAGGAGATCGATGCGGCTGGCATCCTCGATATGGCGATGAGCGGCACCACAGCCACGCTGTTGGCAAGGCGATGGGAGAGTGCGGTGTTGGTCAACGTGGACAATGCCACGCTGGGACGCCTGATGAACTCGCCCGAGGCGATGAAGGCGCTGATGAACATCGAGGGCTTCCGTTCGCTGAATCAGGACATCGAGACCATCATCAACAAGAGTGAGCAGGTGAAGAAAACGAAACGTGAACAGGGTGAAAACCTCACGCCGAAGCAGAAAAAGGAACTGACGGAGGCTGAGAAGGAGTATAAGAGCAAGCGCAAGGAGATTCAGCAGAAACTCATCAAGTTTGCCACGCGCATCCCCGTGTTCATGTACTTGACCGACTTCCGCGAGTATTCGCTGAAAGATGTGATTGTGAATCTGGAACCAGACTTGTTCCGCAAGGTGACAGGCTTGAGCATCAAGGACTTTGAACTGCTGGTGAGCCTGAATGTGTTCAACAGCGAACTGATGAACGATGCGGTGTATAAGTTCAAACGATACGAGGACAGCAGTCTTGACTACACTGGCATCGACACGCACAAGGGAACTGTGATTGGTGGATGGGATACGGCGATAGAGAGGAAGAGTCTTCAGACCCTTCAGACCCTCCCCTCACCCTCCCTGCAGGGAGGGGGTAGTATCTCAGGCAAAGAGGGAAATGATGTTGTGACGGATGCGGAAACAAAAGAACAAAGTAACCACTTCCTCCCTGTAGGGAGGGTGAGGGGAGGGTCTGCTGCATGGACACATCTTCAAGTGGGCGACACCGTCACTCACAAATCTTTTGGCAAAGGTGTGGTGAAATCACTCGATGGACGATTCATCATCGTTGCCTTTGCAAATAGGGAATCAAGGTTTGTCTATCCGTGGGTGTTTGAACAGGGATATATGAGTGTTTAAGGTAGCATTTGACTTAAGGGCAAAAAAAATGGGTTGCCGCTGCAACCCGAACCTTTGTTAACCTTAAATCTAATACTATGAAAAACACGTTGCAAAGATAGAGGGTTTTTTCGTCACTGTCAAGAAAAAAAATGAAAAAACGAGTTTTTTTTGATTTTTCTTGATTTATATCAATCTGAATGAGTAAAAAGGCATAAAAAACAAAAAACTTTGGACGAAAATGGTGTGTATGTCATTTTTTATTCTTAATTTTACATCGTAAATTGCGGGAGAAGGTGCTGATGAGAAGAAAATGAAAGAATGCGGGGCGAAAAAATGAGCGAATGAAAGAATAGGGAAATGAAGAGAGAGGAGAGTGAGAATGTGGTGAAGAGGAGGGCTGAAAAAGTGGTGGGGAGGAGCGTTGACTGGTGGTGTTGATGCGAGATTAGACGATAAAAAATGACAACATAAAATGAATTTTAGATGGAATTACGAACCACCTACAACCGAAAACGAGGCATGTGCCGAGGGGCTGGCTGAAGAAGTCAGAGTGAACCCTGCCATTGCGCAAATGCTTGTGGCGCGTGGCATACGCACGGCTGAACAGGCAAAGAAATATTTCCATCCGCAATTGCTGGATCTGCACGACCCTTATCTGATGAAGGATATGGACCGGGCGGTGGAGCGATTGAACGAGGCGATGGGGCAGCGTGAGCGCATCATGATATATGGTGACTACGATGTGGATGGCTGTACGGCTGTGGCTTTGGTTTATAGGTGTATCACGCAGTTCTACTCCAATGTGGAATGTTACATACCCGACCGTAGTGAGGAGGGGTATGGCGTTTCGATGAAGGGAGTGGATTATGCGGCAAGCCAGGGTGTGAAACTGGTGATTGTGTTGGATTGTGGCATCAAGGCGATTGATGAGATTCAGTATGCCAAAGATAAGGGCATCGACTTCATCATTTGTGACCATCATGTGCCCGACGAGGTGTTGCCTCCTGCTGTGGCGATATTGAATGCCAAGCGGGTGGACAATACCTATCCTTATCTTGATTTGTCTGGTTGTGGCGTGGGCTTCAAGTTCATGCAGGCTTTTGCCATCAGCAACGGCATCCCGTTCAGTCGGTTGATTCCGTTGCTCGACCTCTGTGCCATCAGCATTGCGAGTGACATCGTGCCTATCATGGGCGAGAACCGCATCTTGGCTTATCACGGGTTGAAGCAGTTGAACAACAATGCCAGTGTGGGTGTGAAGGCTGTGCTGGAGGTGTGTGGACTGACGGGTAAGGATCTGACCATGAGCGACATCATCTTTAAGATTGGTCCGCGCATCAATGCGAGTGGACGTATCCAGAACGGGAAGGAGTCTGTGGATTTGTTGGTGGAGCGTGATTATGACAAGGCGTTGAAGATGGCGCAGACCATTAATCATTATAATGAGGAGCGCAAGGAACTGGACAAGCGCATGACGGAGGAGGCGAGTCAGGTGGTGGCGCACTTGCCCCAGATGGAAGACAAGAGCGCCATCGTGATTTACAATGCCGACTGGCACAAGGGGGTCATTGGCATTGTGGCTTCACGTCTCACCGAAGAGTTTTTCCGTCCTGCTGTGGTGCTCACGCTCGATGGCGACATCGTGACAGGCAGTGCGCGTAGTGTGAGTGGTTTTGATGTTTATAAAGCCATCCAAAGTTGTGAGGATTTGCTTGACAACTTTGGCGGTCATACGTATGCGGCAGGTTTGTCGATGAAGGTGGAGAACGTGGCTGAATTCAGTCGGCGTTTTGAGGCGTATGTGCATGAGAACATAGACCCAGAACAGACGAACCCGAATCTTGATATTCATGCTGTCATCAACTTCAAGGACATCACTCCAAAATTCTTCAATGACCTGAAACGTATGCGCCCTTATGGTCCAGAGAATCCCAAACCGATATTCTGCACGAAGAACGTGTTTGACTATGGCACCAGTAAGGTGGTGGGGCGTCAGCAGGAGCATATCAAGTTGGAGTTGGTGGATAGCAAGTCGAACAATGTGATGAATGGCATTGCCTTCGGACAGAGTTCGCAAGCGCGTTACATCAAGACAAAACAGGCGTTCGATATTGTGTATAGTGTGGAGGAGAACACTCGCAAGCATGGCGAAGTGCAACTTCAGATTGAGGATATCAGAACGCATGAAGAAGCGTTGAAAGATTGAAGAATTGAAGGATTGAAGAATTGAAGCCTCTCGACATACTGAAGGAATACTGGGGCTATGACTCTTTTCGTGGCATCCAGAGTGATATCATTGAGAGTGTTCTCAATGGGCGTGACACGTTGGGACTGATGCCAACGGGTGGTGGCAAGAGCATCTGCTTTCAGGTGCCGGCTCTGATGCGTGATGGGGTGTGCATTGTGGTCACACCTCTCATTTCTTTAATGAAAGACCAGGTGCAGCAGTTGAAGAATCGTGGCATCAAGGCGGAGGCAGTCTATTCGGGCATGATGAGAGAAGACATCGTCAGAGTGCTCGACAATGCAGTCTTGGGGGCATACAAACTGCTGTATGTGTCTCCAGAACGCCTCTCCACTGAAATATTTTTGGCAAAACTGGCGCGTATGCGTCAAGTGAGCATGATTGTGGTTGATGAGGCGCATTGCATCTCACAGTGGGGCTACGATTTCCGTCCTTCGTATCTGCAAATTGCAAAGATTCGAAATCTCTTGCCCAATGGGAATGTGCCTGTCTTGGCTTTGACAGCAACAGCCACACCCAAAGTGGTGGACGACATACAGGAACGGCTCGGATTCAGGGAGAAAAATGCCTTCTCCATGAGTTTCGAGCGTAAGAACCTTATTTATGTAGTGCGTGAAACGGAGGACAGGGCTGGAGAGGTGCTGCACATCTTGCAGGGGGTGCCCAATGGCAGTGCCATTGTCTATACGCGCACTCGTCAGCAAACAGTTGAGGTGGCTCGCTTTTTGGAAGAGAATGGCATCACAGCCAGCAACTATCATGCCGGTTTGACCGATGCGGAGAAGGATTATCGGCAAGTCAATTGGACCAAGAACCGAGTGCGTGTGATGGTGGCGACGAATGCGTTTGGCATGGGCATTGACAAGCCTGATGTACGGTTGGTCATCCACTTCAACATGCCCGATTCGCTTGAAGCATACTTTCAGGAGGCTGGACGTGCAGGGCGTGACGGAAAGACTTCCTACGCTGTGCTGCTCTACAACCATCAAGACCTCAAGACCCTTAATCGACGAGTGCCAGAGACTTACCCCGACCTCGACTATGTGAAGCAGACCTACGAGAATGTGGCTTACTTCCTGCAAGTGGGTGTGGGAGAGGCTTTAGGACGCACGTTCTATTTCCCGATGGAAACTTTCTGCCGACGGTTTCATCAGTTTCCTGTACAAACCAACGCAGCCCTTCATCTTCTCAACAATGCGGGTTATCTTGAATATCAAGAGGAGCAGGACTTCAAGTCGGCGTTGCATTTCATTCTTCGGAAGGAGGAACTTTATCGTATTGCTGAAACAGAGGGGGATGCTGACGTGCTCATCCAAACGATTTTGCGTACTTATTCGGGTGTCTTTGCCAATTTCGTTTATATAGAAGAGACTTTGCTGTCTCATCTGACTGGCATTTCTGCCGAACGTGTCTATCGGATACTGAAAGACTTGCATCATCACCGCATCATCGACTTCATCCCTCATCGTAAGACACCAACGGTCGGTTACGCTGTTGCTCGTGTTGACACTGAATACATCAGCCTTCCACCGATGGTTTATGAAGACCGCAAGGCTGACTTTCAGCAGCGCATCGATGAGATTGCCCACTATGTCACTTCCACCGACACTTGTCGCAGTCGCATGCTCCTTCAGTATTTCGGTGAAAAGAGCCGTCATGATTGTGGACAGTGCGACGTGTGTCTGGCAAAGAAGAAAACGCCTGTTTCCCACGATGAAGATGTTAAGAAGGCAGTCCAAACCATCACTTCTTTTCTTCAAGATGGGAAAGGACATCAACTGACAGATCTGAAAGCATTGCCTGTTCAGACCTTTGTTCTTGACGAAGCCATCCGTTATATGGTAGAGGAGGAGTTACTGGTCATACAAGGAATGGAAGTCTCCTTAAATAATCAATAGTAGAATTGTAAATAGTAAATTGTAAATTGTCAAATTGTAAATACCCCCATGTCTCCTTTTGAAATCATTGCTCAAACGACTCAAGCCATAGCGGCTAATCCCTCCAATGCTGATGCATACAAGCAGCGTGCCCTCATCCTCTGTCAAATGCAGCAGTATGAGGAAGCCGAAAAAGATCTTAACACCCTCATTGATGCTCTCCATACGGAAGATGCCGAAATCTATCAACTTCGTGGTACGCTTCGTATGCAGCGAGGTGACAAGACTGGTGCACTCGACGATATGCGCAAGGCGCTTGACCTCAATCCGCATCTGCTGGAACACTTGAACGGCGAGTTTAAGTCGGGCAAGTCCAATTGTTAGGGAGTGACACCTTAAGAAAAGCGTACCCCTCGACTACGACATGCCGTACCCCTCGGGTACGCCACATCGTAGTCGAGGGGTACGCTTTTCTTGATCAGTAAAAATGGACGTGGAGGAATACTACTTGATGTTTCCTCGTATCTTCGTCAGATACTGCTGCATGTGCTCCTCGTCGCGGGTGTCGATGATTTCGATGATTTCCTTCATCTCTTTGCGAATCTGCTCCACCTGTCCCTTGGTGTAGGGATTGAAGAGGATTTCTCGCAGCAGGGTGTCATCCTCGGAGAGCACTCCCTTGGCAATCTTCATGTGACGCTTGAAGGTCGTGCCTGGTGCGTCCTGATGCTTCATCACGGCAGCGAAGGCAAACGTGGAGATGAAGGGGATGGAGAGGGAGTAAGCCACCGTCTGGTCGTGCTCCTCGAAGGTGTATTCAAAGATGTTGAGACCAAGGCGAGAGTAGAGATCCTTGAAGAAGCAACGTCCCATGTAGTCGCCCTCGTTGATGATGATGGCGTTCTCGTCACTCAGTTTGCCGAGGTTGGCAAAGGTGGGGCCGAACATCGGGTGTGTGCTCACGTAGTGGAAGCCTGTCTTTTCGTAGAACTCCTTGAAGCCAGTTTTCACCGATGAGATGTCGCTGAGGATGCACGATTTGGGCAGATGTGGAATGACCTCGTCGAACACCTTGAGCGTGTATTTGAGGCTCACGGCATTGATGACCAGTTCTGGCTCGAAGGCATCAATCTCCTCCAGCGACGTGAACCGCTGGGTGTTGTACATGAATCTCAGTCGCTTGGGGTCAATGTCATAGACAGCCACCTCGTGGTCGAACGACAGCAGGTCGGTAAAGAACGACCCCATCTTGCCTGCTCCTAATATCAGTATCTTCATTTGTTGATGATTTCTATCTGTTGGCGTACACTTTCCTCATGGATGCTTTCAAACACCTTGGCAATAAATTCAGGTCCCATGCCGCAGAGTGAGCCTTGCACACCGCGTTTTGAGAGAATCTCGTTGTAGCGAGTGGCTTGCAGCACGGTCATGTTGTGCTCCTTCTTGTAGTGGCCAATTTCGCGGCATACACGCATGCGTTTCGCGAGGATGTCCATGATTTGGTTGTCCAGTTCGTCAATCTGCTTACGCAGGCTTACCAATCCCTCGGTAGTGGTGTGTTCGTCACGGATGACGAGCAGAGAGAGGATGTAGTCGAGCACTTCGGGTGTCACCTGCTGCTTGGCATCGCTCCATGCCTTGTCGGGGTCGCAGTGAGCCTCCACAATCAGTCCGTCGAAACCGAGGTCCATCGCCTGTTGGCAGAGTGGAGCAATCAGTTCGCGGCGTCCGCCGATGTGTGAGGGGTCGCAGATGATGGGCAGGTTCGGTATGCGGCGGTGCAGTTCGATGGGAATCTGCCACATCGGTGCGTTGCGGTAAATCTTCTGCTCATAAGAAGAGAAACCGCGGTGGATGGCACCCATGCGCTTCACGCCAGCCTGGTTGATGCGTTCCAAAGCACCAATCCACAACTCGATGTCAGGGTTGACAGGGTTCTTCACAAACACGGGAATGTCCACACCCTTCAGTGCATCGGCCAGTGCCTGCACGGCAAAGGGGTTGGCAGTGGTGCGTGCGCCGACCCAGAGAATGTCCATGTCGTATTTCAGGGCCTGCTCCACATGTTCGGGCGTTGCCACCTCGGTGGAGATGAGCATGTGGGTTTCTTCCTTCACCTGCTTCATCCAAGGCAGAGCCTTCTCGCCGTGTCCCTCAAAGCCTCCAGGCTTGGTGCGTGGTTTCCAGATACCAGCGCGGAAGTTGTGACAGCCTTTCATGGCAAGTTCACGTGCCGTTTCCATCACTTGCTCCTCTGTTTCGGCGGAGCATGGGCCTGCAATCACGAACGGACGTTCGTTGTCGCTTGGCAAATTCAGTGGTTCTAATTCGAGTTCCATTTGTGTATTGTTGTTTTAGTTCTTGAATACTTTTTTGATGCGCTGCAGTGCCTCTTCCATTTTCTCATCCTTGGCACAGAGTGAGATGCGGATGTATCGCTTGCCGTTCGAGCCGAAGATGAAGCCGGGGGTGATGAACACGCGGGCTTCGTGTAACACCTTCTCCGTCAGGTCTTCCACGTCGGCATAGGAGTCTGGGATGCGTCCCCAGAGGAACATGCCCTGCTGCTTCGGGTCGAACGTGCAGCCGAGGGTGGTCATGATGTCCTCGGCAATCTTGCGGCGGGTGGCATACGTCTCGATGTTGGCGTGTGTATGCCAAGCCTCCGTGTTCTCGTAAGCCTGTGCGGCAGCCAGTTGCAGGGGACGGAAAGTGCCGGAGTCGATGTTGCTCTTGATCTTCAGAATCCACTGCACGAAGGTGCTGTTCGTGGCGAGCATGCCCACACGCCAGCCAGGCATGTTGTGGCTCTTCGACATGGAGTTGAACTCGATGCAGCACTCTTTGGCTCCCGGCACTTGCAGGATGCTCAGGTGCTCGTCGCGGTTCAGAATGAAAGAGTAGGGGTTGTCGTTCACCACCACGATGTCGTGCTTCTGGGCGAATGCCACAATCTTCTCATAGAGTGCGCGGGTGGCACGTCCGCCAGTCGGCATGTTGGGGTAGTTTGTCCACATGAGTTTCACCCCTGTCAGGTCCATCGCTTCCAACTGTTCGAAGTCAGGCTGCCATCCGTTGCTCTCCAAGAGGTCGTAGTTCACAATCTCCTGACCGAGAATCTTGCTCAGCGATGTGTAGGTGGGGTAGCCGGGATTGGGCACCAGCACCTTGTCGCCAGGGTTGCACAGGGCCAATGTCACGTGGAGGATGCCCTCCTTGCTGCCGATGAGAGGCTGAATTTCAGAGGCTGGGTCGAGTTCCACGCCATACCAACGCCTGTAGAACCCTGCCATCGCCCTTCTCAGTTCGGGGATACCCACCGTAGGCTGATAGCCGTGAGCATCGGGACGATGGGCGTACTCACAGAGCACGTTGATAGTTTCCGCACTGGGCGGCATGTCGGGCGACCCGATGGCAAGCGAGATGATGTCCTTGCCCTCGGCATTCAGTTTTGCCACCTCCTTTAATTTTCTCGAAAAGTAATACTCGCTCACAAGCGAGAGTCTGTCTGCTGGTTGTATCATTGTTTTATTGTGCTTTTTCCTTCCTTATATTCTCCCAACACTTTCAGTTGTTTGGTCAGCGGCCGCACCGCGTCGATGCTTTGACGGTATCGTGTGTAGTCGTCGTACATCACATCGATGTAGAACATATACTCCCACTCCCTTCCGATGATGGGCAGCGACTGAATCTTAGTCAGGTTAATTTTGTAGAACGAGAAGATGCTCAGCACTTGTGAGAGGGAGCCTTCGCTGTGAGGCAGGCTGAACACGATGCTTGATTTGTTCGATTGGCTCGGCTTGCTCAGTTCTTCTGCCAGCCAAGGGTCGGCGAGCACCAGGAAGCGGGTGAAGTTGTGCTTGTTCGTTTCAATGCCCTCTTCCAGAATCTTCATTCCGTAGAGAGGGGCGGCAAACTTCGAGCAGATGGCGGCATGGCCCCTCAGTTCGTTCTCGCTGATGTTCTTGGCTGAGCCAGCCGTGTCGTCCGTCTCCACAATCTTCAGTTGCGGATGCCGCTTCAGATAGTCGCGGCACTGCATCAATGCCACAGGGTGTGAGTTCACTTCCGTGATGTCCTCCCAGTTGTCTTCGGGCAGACACATGATGCTGTGTGAGATGCGGAGTTTATGCTCACCCACAATCTGCATGCCGCTTTCGCGCATCAGTTCGTAGTTGTGAAGCAGCGACCCTGCAATCGTGTTCTCAATCGCCACCATGCCAATCACGTTCGAGTCCTGCTTCATCTCGTCAAATACCTGCTCGAACGTGTCGCAGCAAATCAACTCGATGTCCTCATTTTCGAAGTAGCAATGACTCGCCACATCGTGGTAACTGCCAATCTCTCCCTGTATCGCAATTCTTCTCATAATTATATAATGTAAAAGCCCCACTCATCAGAGCGGGGCTATATTGTTATTCTCTATGTATCTGTCGCATGATTGATTCAACACATAACTACCCGCTCTTACTCGTTGCTAAAGTAAAAGTAAAAATAGTAATATGCGTTAAACAATGATTTCATGTCTTTTTTTTAATTTCGCTGCAAAAGTACGCACATTTCTCGAAACCACCAACACTTTTCAAGAAAAAATGCAGTTGTTGCGGAAAAAAGTTGTTCTTCGTCGTTTTTGCTGAGGTAACGAGCCGTCTTTGGAATATACTTCTATCGGATGAAGTTCATCGGTGTCCAAGGTTCATGGGTGGGAAGGTCAGACTGCCCATCGGCATGAATCTTCTTCAGCAACCAAGCCATGTTCTCGGCAAGGGTGCGCATGGTCTGCATGCCCTCTACGTCTTGTGCAGCCTGTCCTTCTTCACGTCCATAAGCGATGTTCCAATACTGTGAAGTCACCACAGGCATGTTCATCATCTCAAACGGCATGTTCATTGTCTGATAGGCAGCCGAGGCACCACCACGGCGGCACACCGCCACAGCGGCTGCTGGCTTCTGTACAAAGTAGGCTCCTGCCGAGAAGAACATGCGCTGCATCAGCGACAGCACCGCCCCATTGGGCTGTCCATAATATACCGGTGAACCCACCACCAAGGCGTCTGCCGTTGCCATCTTCTCTGAGATGCGATTGCACACGTCGTCGTCGAACACACACTTGTTTCCTCCCTTCACCCTGCATTGTCCACAGGCGATGCAACTGCGCACAGGCTTCATGCCCATCTGTACGATTTCGGCTTCAATGCCGTTCTTCTCCAAAGTTTTTGCCACCTCACTCAATGCGGTGAAGGTGTTGCCCTGTTTACGGGGGCTTCCGTTGATTAAAAGTACTTTCATGTCGAATAGAACCTTTAGAAGTCATTTCTTTAACAATTGCAAAACTCCCCATGTGCCAAACACTTGCAACAGCAATCCGGGCCAGCCGATGGTGAAGTCGGCAACAGTGGCTGTGATGCCACCTGTCAGTGCCCATTCACTAAGTCCGCCTACGAGTTCAGCCACCAGCACCACACCGATGAGCAGAAGTAAGTTCACCCGCTTGAAATACTGTGCTGTCAGACCAGCCGCCAAAGCAAGGATGGCCAATTTCAGTGCCATGACAGGCACCACGCCCCATGCTGGCATGCCCCACACGAAGTGGTTGACCACTGGCGATGCCAAGGCCGCCAAGAGTCCTGTTTTCCAGCCTAATTTGTAGGCTCCGACCAGAATGACGAACGAGAGTGGGGCAAACATGATGCCGCCCTGCGGAATGAGGTGGAACAACTGAGGCAGCACCATGTTGGCTGCAACGAAAATAATAGCCCATAAATAGGTCTTCGCCTCACTGTAATTGAAGGAATAGAGTTTTACGTTAGTAGTCATGTTGTTATTTATGTAAAATGTTAGAAGTCAAATGTGAGATGTGAATCGAATGCAAATATACATAAAAAAACGTCATCGGTGAAAAAAGATGACGCTTTTTTACTATTTTGAGATGGATTCCTCTGTGCGATGGCGAAAATCTGGTCACTTATGCGAATATGCTCAATGCATTCACCATCACTTTGCTCAGTTGTGCTGCTATCGCTGCAAGGTCTTTGACCCCTGACGGATGATGATGCCCCGTGTTGTGGCTGTGGCAGGTGTGCCTTGCAAGGTGTAGGCAGGTCCTTCCGATCTGTTCACGGGTGCTGCTTTGACAGACGGAATTTCAGAGGGATTACCCTTCAGTGTCTTGTACTCCTCGCGGGCTTTCTTCATCTGTTCCAGGAAACGTTCACTGGTGTGCAGACGGGCATAGGCAGCCGAAGCAGCCAAACGGGCCGCATCGGTGTCGCTCTGCCAGTGGGCGCCTACCACCAGACGGTTCTCACCATAGCGATAACCACGAGCCAGAATCTCAGTGGCACGTTCTGGGTTAATCTCCATCATCAGCAGTGCTGCACTCCAACCTAACAAGGTGTGTCCCGAAGGATAAGAGCCGTTCTTGCGCAGTATAGGTTCGTCTTCTGGGTAGAGGGTGGGTTCGTTAAACACCATGAAGGGGCGGCGGCGCATGTAGGTGGCCTTCGGTATTGTGCAGATGCTGTCGCAGGTGGCTGTACCTTCCAATAGCACCTTGTAAATCTCAGGTGTCTCCTCCTTGCTGATTTTCATTCCGAAAGCCTCCTCAAACTCGGTGATGATGGTCTCCAAACCATACACGGCATCACGGGTGGCTTCAGCAGCACGTTTTGGGTCTTTGCGCATCTCTTTGCCCCAATAGTAGCGAGCCACATCGTTCATGAAAGCCACCGACGTGCTGTCAGGTGGACCAGGCAAGAACACCATCATGTCTGGCATCTCTTCAGGGGTGAAATACGCGTTTACAGTCTCCTTTTCTTGTGCCTGCATAGTCATTGCCAAACAGAGCACCATCATGGTCAAAAAATTCTTTTTCATAGTTTTTTTGTTGAGTTAGAATACTATCAACTAAATAATAATGTACAAAGGTATGCTTTTTTTATCACATCTTTCCATTTTTTGATACAAAAATATACGAAAATATTGATATGGGCAAATAAATTCATAACTATGGCTTCATGATATTGTTCCTTGCCTTGCAGAAAACTACTACCATCCCCCATCCCTTGGAAAACGATTATCAATCATTTTCCAAGGGACGTCCTTTATAGAACTCTAATATCTTTTGGCGGAAGAGGAAGGTGTAGCGAGATTGGAGGGCTGTGCTCTCGGCTTTCTGGAGGTTGGTCTTCGACTCCTGGTATTCGGTGGAAGTGGCTTTGCGCCCTTGTACGTCTTGTGGAGTCCTTTTAGTTGAATCATCATATTGCTACTGAATCACAATGTTCTCGTGGATGGCTAACTTGCGTGAGTCGATGCTCGCCATACCACCCGACTTTTTGGTCAGGTGGGCACATTCACCCTTCAACTCAATCTCGCCTGTGCCACCGGCGATGACCGTGAGATTCTTACATTTCACATCGAGGTCGGCATCGCCTGCGCCACTGATTTCCACGTTGATGTCGTTGGCTTTCAGGTCAGTCTTTAAGTCACCTGCATCGCTGATGCTGATGTTGGCTTTATTGCATTTGATTTTCTCGGCAGTGACATCGCCAGCACCGCTGATGTTGATGTCAAGTTGCTTACACTTCACCCGTTCGATGTCCAAATCTCCAGCACCACTGACGTTGATGGTGAGGTCGCCGGAGAATTCTGCTTCATCTTTCAGTTCGATGTCACCAGCACCTGAAACCTTGATGCTCTCAAGGTTGGGGGCGGTGATGGTGAGTTTGATGCTGGGCACGTTCAAAGGGGTGTCTTTCTTGTGATTGATAGTCAGGGTTCCGTCCGCCACGCTGATGTCGTATTGGGCAATGGCTTTCTCGTTGCCGTGTGCCTCCACCGAAAATTCTTCGCCTTGTTTGAATTTTATGTTGGCTGTGCCCTTGAGGTCAATGTGGGTGAAATCAGCGAGGTTGATAGTGTTCGTAACGACCTTGCCCCATTTTTCGCTATCGCGGAAGTCGTCCTTGCCCGCAGCCTTTCGGGTTATGCGTCTGATATCTTCACCGCTGAAGTTACAAGAACTGGTATAGACCAGTGTCATTCCCAAACTCAATGCTAAAAAGAGATGCTTGATGTTCATTGTCTATTCTGTTTTGTCATTTTTTCAATTGATACTTGATAATGCCCTCCGTCAGTTCTTCCATGGTAATGCCGAGATTCACCATTTGACGTGCCACTTCTGGCAGGGTTTCGGTCATGAACTCCTGACGTTTCATCTGGCGGATAGCATCTTTTGCCCCTGCGCAGACGAAGTAACCCAGTCCACGTTTTGTGTAGATGATGCCTTGTCCTTGTAGCCAGTCGTAGGCACGGGCACAGGTGTTGGCGTTTACCTCTACGATAGCGGCGTATTCCCTGACACTCGGGATGCGCTCGTCTTCCAGCAGTTTTTGCTGCAAGATTTCCTCGCAGATAAGGTCTGCGATTTGCAAATATATGGCTTTATTATCTTTGAATCGCATAATTTTCACATTATTTATTAAAAGAACTGGTAATTTGTGCTTTTGTGTAGCGATTATAACTCCACCAAATGAATACGATGGCAAGAATCAGGAAGATGCCTCCAAGGGTAGAACTCAATAGGGTCATGCCGTTCAGTGCATCCGTTTCTGTCGTGTCGTCAGTCAGTTCCATGAGTGTTGGTATGTTGGATAGGGTGGCAGTGCCGATGAAGAACAGAATGCTCAGGACGGTGCTAATCACTTGAAGGCAAATGTAGGTGAGGATGATGTTGTACTTATATTTCAGAGCATTGCCTAAGAAATAGACGAAGACCTGACAGATGGAACCACATATAATCATGAAGGTCATCGCTTGATAAGCCCTCACCACAGGAGGATTATCGTCAAGGTTTCCGCTAAAGGGAGTTGAACGCAGGATGACATTCTCGATGAAGCCTCTTACGGTGCAGATATCACCGATGGCTGCTGAGAGTGATGCGATGCCGTCTTCAGCCCCATAGGTGATGAGGGTGAGCAAGGCATTGAGTCCATCGGCTATGAGCAGGGATACAACGCAGGCAATGAAGCCGCCCACAATCATGAGCAGGGCATGCCACGTGAACTTCTCCAGATTGGTGGCTGGCAAGGTGAGTTCGATGATGCGTCCCTGCTTGTTGCGCAGGTTATGTGCCCAGCATCCAGCAAAAATCTGCATGATGATGAATAAGAAGCCGATTTCGTATAAGGCTGTAAAATACACCCAGTTGTAACCTTCGAAGGAATAGGGATCGATGTCTCTGTATATGTCGCTCATAGAGTCGTACTGCATGTTGGTATAGATGCTGTAACGTGCCATGAAAGCGATTAGGGCAATTCCGATGGCTCCAGCAATGGTGATGAGTGCCATGTTACGATAGAATGCCTTGTTGATGGTAAGGTCATATTTTGCGAAGTTTGCAAATCTTTCTTTATTGAAATTCATAATGAGTCAATTTGTTGTGTGATGAATGGAAACTTTGATTTTTTACTTTTCATTTGCTATTCCATATCTGTTCAGCGCATCAATGAAAAGTTCTTCCAGATTGACAGGTTCCTCCATGTTCATCCTCTCGTTGAGCAACACTGCATTCTGTTCGATGATGGTCACATGGTCGAGCAGCGTTTCCACATCTCGCACCTGATGGGTGGAAATGATGGCAATCTGATCGTCTCTCATGCCCTGAGCCACCACTTTGCGGAACTGGCTCTTGCTGGGAATGTCAAGCCCGTTGGTGGGCTCGTCCATCAACAGAAGTTTGGTTCGTGCAGCGAGGGCAATGCACATATACACCTTCTTCTTCTGACCCATAGAGAGGGCACCGAGGTTGATACGTGGAATGCCGTTCTCGTCAGTGGTGGCACCATTCACATTTAGCATGTCAAACATTTCGAGGAGTTTCACCATCAGTTGCTCGTCGAAGTTAGGGTAGAAGGAACGGAGCACCTTCAGGTAATTGGGTAGCGGGATGGAAGGAAGGTTGTATTCTTCGGGCACGATGAACATCTCCTGCAATGCCTCCGGCAAACGCTCTTGGGTGTTCGCACCGTTGAATGTGATTTCTCCCTGTTTGGGTCGCAAGAGTCCCATGATGAGGTAGAGTAGGGTGCTCTTACCTGTTCCGTTCTTACCTAACAACCCGTAGATGCCGGGTTCGTCATACTGGAGAGAGAAGTTTTCCAGTACGTTGTGCATGGCATTGTAGCCATAGGTGATGTTTTGAATCTGTAACATAGTTCTATTATTTATTCAAGTTTCGTATGTTTTATTTCTTCGGAGTAAAAGGAGTTATAAGGAGTTAAAACCGATAGGGTTGTCCGCCCGACGTTGGTGAGGTAACTTTTGTATGTATAGAATCTTTGTTTATTGGTGTACTACGTAAGTAATACACTGCAAAGGTAATATGTTTTTATTGAAATTTCAATACAAAAAGGAGAAAGAATGTGGATATTTAACATTTTTTTTGAGTATTTAAATTTCTTTTCATGTGCTTAATTCCCAATTTTTCACTACCTTTGCACTCGAAATGTGCCAAACCCCACATTTCAGACATTATGAAAATAAAGGATATCTTAGGTGCCCTTGAAGAGTTCGCTCCTCTGGCCCTGCAAGACGGCTACGATAATGCGGGATTGCAGATTGGACTAGCAGAGGATGCAGAGGCTACAGGGGTTTTATTGTCTTTGGACGTCACTGAAGAAGTAGTGAACGAGGCTGTCCTACGTGGCTGCAACCTCATTGTAAGTCATCATCCGCTCATGTTCCATCCTGTGAAGGCTTTCACAGGAAAGACACATGTGGAGCGTGCCATTTTGAAGGCCATCAAGAACGACATTGCAGTCTATGCCGCTCATACGAATCTGGATGTTGCTTATGGTGGTGTGAACTTTAAGATTGCAGAGAAACTGGGTCTGCAGAATGTGGAACTGCTTTCAGAGAAGGATAGTTATGTTAGTGGCGGTAAGACGCTCATGGCTGGTGATGGCATCATTGCGTCTTTGCCTTCTTCTGTGTCAAAGAGAGAATTCATGGAACAGGTGAAAGAAGCCTTTCGTTTGAAATCTTTACGTGTCAACTGTGCTAATCCCAAGACCATCAAGCGTGTTGCACTTGCAGGTGGTGCTGGTGCCTCTCTTATTCCTCAAGCGATAGAGAAGGGTGCAGACGTGTTTATTACCGGCGAGATTGGTTACCACCGTTTCTTTGGCTATGAAAAAGATATCTTGTTGTTGGAGGTTGGACATTACGAGAGTGAGCAATACACCATCGAGGTGTTGCGTGACATCATTACCAGGTTCGCTCCATCACTTCATGTCTGCAAGGCAGAAACAAATATTAATCCGATAAAGTATCTATAATTATTAAATAAAGGTAATGGCAAAAAAGAAAGAGAACCCTGCTGAGATGCCTGTGGAAGAAAGGCTCAAAAACCTTTTCCAGTTGCAGACAATCTTGACAGAGATTGACCGTATTCGTACCTTACGTGGTGAACTTCCCCTTGAGGTCGAAGATTTGGAAGACACTATTGAGGGATTGAAAACTCGAATCAGTAAGACTGAGACTGAAATAGCAGATCTTCGTGCAAAAATAAACGAATACAAAGGTAAGATTGATTTGGCAAATTCACAACTTGCCACTTACAAAGAGCAGATGGACAATGTGCGCAACAACCGCGAATACGACCTGCTCAACAAGGAAATTGAGTTCCAGACACTTGAGATTGAACTTTGTAACAAACGTATCCGTGAGGCTCAGACATTGGAAAAGGGCAGGGAAGAAGCCCTTGTTAAGAGCAAGGAAGAACTGGATGGACGTGCAGGATCTTGAAGTGAAGAAGAATGAACTCGACGAAATCGTTGCAGAAACGAAGGCTGATGAGGAGAAACTTCGTGAAAAGGCAAAGAACCTCGAAACACTCATCGAACCACGCCTGTTGCAGAGTTTCAAGCGTATCAGAAAGAACAGCCGAAATGGTCTTGGCATTGTATATGTGCAGCGTGATGCCTGTGGTGGTTGCTTCGCCAAGATTCCGCCACAGCGTCAATTGGATGTCCGTATGCGTAAGAAGGTTATCGTCTGCGAATATTGTGGACGCATTCTTATCGACCCAGAACTGGCAGGCGTTAAGCCCGATGCACCAGCCGAGGAGAAGCCAAAGCGCCGCACTCGCCGCACGAAGAAAGAGGACGAATAAATGAAATAAAGAGTGAAAAATCTAAGTTGCCAACCATTCTGATGGAAAGTCACTAAGATTTTTCACTCTTCATTTTTCAATAATTTCTCATACGTGGGTATGTCTTCCAGAAAGGCATACCCACCGTTTTTGATGTCCACATGACAGCAATAGTGCTTTAACCCATTGCTCACCACCAGCCACTCGACTTCCAACACCATATTATACCTGCAAATCTGATTAAACACCTTTTGTGTGATTTCCACATCGGGGCGTTTATATTCGATAATCATCAGTGGCTTCAACCCCTCCTGCCGATACACCACCGTGTCGCACCTTCTGCTCATGCCGTTCAGCGACACCGCCACCTCATTTGCCATCAGCGTGGCAGGGTAGTCCTTCCGTTCCGTCAGGAAATGCACAAAATGCTGCCGCACCCACTCCTCTGGCGTGAGTGCCACAAACTTGCGGCGAAGCACATCGAGTATCTTCACCATTCCGTCCATCTTCTTGATGTTTGCCTCAAATGGCGGCAGGTTCAACGGCTGCATCATCATTACATCCCTTCCTGCAAAGGTACGATTTTTTCTCAAAATAGACATTCCTCCTTTTATCAGTTTGCTTTTTCCTGTTTCTTTTCCATTTTTTTAGGATTTTTTTTGGAAATTTTTCAGAAAGTATATATCTTTGCCACATCTTCATGCCGAAGCCACCTTCAGAGTGGCGGGAAAGGCTCCTTCGCTGTGGCGGACCAGTGCCGTGGGGATACCATATATGGAAAAAGCGTTTATCACGCGCTTTGTTCTTGACTCTTCGGAAAGCCTAGGAAACTTAACGAGACAATCAAAGGACAATGCAACGATAGATGCTCATGGGTATGTTATATGACAGCCCTCTTTGTACACATTATTTATATAAGAAAGTGCACTTCCGGCTGGAGGTCGCTTGATTGTATGACAATGACTGTGTCGCATAGAGTGTGCCTATATAATATATCGGCGTGAGGTCTAGGTTGCTCGTTCTTGATTGTTGGGCAATTCCTAGGCGCCTCGAAGAGTGGGACGAGCAACTGGTGCAGGTCTCACGTTTTTTGTATCTATGGGCTTAACATGAATCTTTAACCGCAGCCGAATCTGGAGACTTATAGGCTTAATCTTTTTTAATCTCAAACTGTTATTATTATGGAGAAAAAGATGAACAGTGAAGAACTTCAGTCACGGCGTGAGTTCTTCAAGAAGGCGGGAAAACGTGTCCTTCCATTTATTGGTCTTGTTGCATTTGGACCAACATTTTTCACTTCATGTAGTAAGGACGATGGTGATGATGGCAGTGGGGATGATGGGAGAGGTGATGAAAATTCACCACATGAAGGAGGCAATTCACCGCATGAAGGAGGCAATTCACCGCATGAAGGAGGCGATTCACCACAAGCCGATAGAGGTGATGGTTCCGTCTCTCATCCTTTTAGTGTGGCAGAAGTGATTGCATACGCAAAAACGCTAAATGATGGAGAGGCATCATCAGCCCGATTTTATGTTAAAGGTATCGTTGATTCTTGTGTTGAATTTGATGGTCCTAATCCAGACGGTTGGGATTATTCTTACGTTGTAAATGTTACTTTGACCGATGGCGATGATGACGGTGAAAGTATAGTAGCTCAAATTAAGACGAATTCTGTATTGAAGGAAGGCGATACAGTCGTTGTGTGTGGAAAGGTGGCAAATTATTGGGGTTATATATGTTTTGTCGTCGGGGATGTGTTTCTCTATTCATGGAATGAAAGAATGATTGTTAATTCTTCTTGTTCAGATTGTACAGCAGCATGCTCTGGTAATTGCTCTGAAACGTGTTACAATTCCTGTACAGGAGGTTGCATGAGTTCTTGTGCTTCCGGTTGCGGCAATTCGTGCGAAGGTAGTTGTAGCGGAACTTGTTCATCGACATGTACAGGAGGATGCTATAGTGGGTGTACGGGAACTTGTTCCAGCGGATGTACGGGAGAATGTTCAGCCAGTTGTACGGGAGGATGTAAGTCATCATGCACGGCAGAGTGTTCCAGCAATTGTAGTGGAGGTTGTTCGAGTGGCTGTGATATAACTTGTCGTTTATTGTGCACAAGAACTTGTACAGGAGGATGTGATTCGAGTTGCTACTCAGGTTGTTTGTACTCTTGCCGAGGGGGATGTTATGGACAGTCGTATCGTTATGGATAATAAAATCCGTCAAGACATTCCTCTGTGGGAGAATGGTGTTGCCAAGAACATTACTTTTATAGTAACCAAGGACTGCCAATTGGCATGCAAGTATTGTTATCTTGTTGGGAAGAACAGCAAGGAGCGTATGTCATGGGATGTTGCCAGACAGGCGATCGATTATGTCTTGTCACAAAAAGATTACAACCAACCGTCAGTTGTTTGGGACTTTATTGGCGGTGAGCCCTTCTTGGAGATAGAACTGATTGATAGAATTTGCGATTATATTAAAACGGAGATGTATCGGCTTCAACATCCCTGGTTCAATTCTTATCGTTTTTCGTTCTCCACTAATGGTATCAACTACCATGAGCCTCGGATACAACATTTTATAGAAAAGAACAGGACGCATCTTAGCATAGGCATCACGATTGACGGAACGGAGAAGAAACATGACTTAAATCGTATATACAAAAAGAGTGGACGTGGTTCTTATCAAGATGTAGTGAGGAATATTCCTTTGTGGCTCAGCCAGTTTCCGGGTGGTAACACTAAAGTGACTATCAGTTCTGATGATATACCATATATTTGCGAGAGTGTTTTGCATTTATATGAGTTGGGTATAAAGGATGTTGCTATCAATTGTGTGTTTGAGGATGTGTGGAAAGATGGTGATGATGTTGTATTTGAACAACAATTGGTGGACTTGGCAGATGTGATTATTGATCATGAATTGTATCAGGAACACTTCTGCTCTTTCTTCATGGAGCATATTGGAAAACCGCTTAATCCTGACACGGATAACCGGAATTGGTGCGGTGCCGGTATGATGTTGGCGATTGATGCCGCAGGCAACTTCTATCCTTGCACACGCTTTGCTCAGTATTCCTTGAGGAACAAACCTGCATGGATTATTGGGAATGTGAAGGATGGTATTGATTCAAACAAACTCCGCCCGTTCTTGACGCTTGACCGAACTACTCAAAGTGCAGAGGAATGTGTTAATTGTGAAGTGGCGAGTGGCTGTGCATGGTGCCAGGGTGAGAACTACGATGCAGCCGACACGCACACGCTCTATCAGCGTTCCACCGCCATCTGCAAGATGCATAAGGCTCGTGTACGTGCCAATAACTATTATTGGAACAAACTCTTCCGCAAGTTGGAATTGGAGGGGAGACGGGAAGAGTTTGAGAAACAGAAAGAAAAAGTAAAGAACCCCGTTTGCTGATACGATGATGTTGCAGTACCTGATTATATTGCTTGACGATATGAGCGTTTCGTATTGTCACTATGAGAATCCTTCGAAAGTCCGTCGCTTGATAGACCTTGATGTGTTGAAACGTGGCATAGTGTGGGGGATGAAAGAGAACCTGAACATTCAGTTTGTCTATCCGGATGATGAGTTACCGCAGGAATACAATGAGGTGATAGAATCGATAGACCATACGAAGATAAAACCGCAAGGTCAAGATGAGGATGCCGATGTGGTGGTGCTAACTGAATGGAATGGTGAAGATGTGGAAGTGAAAAGCGGTGTTTCCTATATTATTCGCACGACAAGGGAAAAGTTGCGAGGCGCAATGTCTTCTGTTCATGCGTTGCTGAAAAAGGTAAATCGTTTGAACATCGTCATGACGGATGTGGAGGAGTTCAAAGATGGGGATATTGATGATTACAAAGCATTGTTGGAAGAATTGAAAGAGTGTCTTGTGGATTTATATGGACAAGAAAGGAACGTGCAGTTGAATCTTCTGACCGATAGGCTGTTATTGTCGCAGATGAACAATTGTGGCGCAGGTGACTCGACCGTCACGCTGGCTCCCAATGGAAAGTTTTATCTATGCCCGGCATTTTATTATGAGAAACCGATGGATGATGTGGGTGGTTTAGATGTAGGCTTGAATATCAAAAATCAGCAACTGCTCAGGCTTGACCATGCCCCCATTTGCCGCCATTGTGATGCCTATCAATGCAGACGTTGTGTGTGGATGAATCAGAAAACCACTTTGGAAGTCAACACGCCATCGCATCAGCAATGTGTGATGGCTCATCTGGAGCGGAATGCTTCTCGTGAATTGCAGTCGCAGTTGAAAAGGAATGGCATGAAATTGGCTAATAGCCTTGACATCAGGAAAATTGATTATTTGGATCCTTTTAATAATTACAATCAATGGAGATGAAAAAAAATGTGGGGCGAGTAACCCCTGAAGAATGTGCTGAAATACAAGCACTCTTTGAACGTAAGAATGGATTGGCGGAGTTGGCAAAAATCGTTACAGCCGACAATACTGAACTGTATGAGAAACTCGTCAAGGACATGGGCGAAACAGGTACAAAGTTTCAGGCTTGGTGGGATGAAAAAGCCAAGAAATACGGTTGGGAAAGCCATCCGAAAGGTAATTGGGAAATTAACTTCCAGACATTGGAAATAACATTAGTCGTAAACGAAGTATGATACAACCATTGTTTATAGGAACAACAGAACTAATGCTCATCGCGGGCATAGCCTTACTCCTTTTTGGCGGTAAGAAACTTCCTGAACTGATGAAAGGAATGGGGCAGGGAGTGCGTAGTTTTAAGGAAGGGGTGAAAGATGTGTCAGAGCCGATTAAGGACGTGAAGAAAGAAATTTCAGATCCCATCAAAGACGTGAAGAAAGAAATCAATGAAGCAGTCACAGAATGACGAGTGGTTAACATTTGGCGGACACTTGGAAATGCTCCGCAAAATGCTTATACGCATAATCATCGTGACAAGCAGTCTCGCGATAGTGATATTGTGCTGTAAAGAAACGACGTGGCAATTGCTGCTGGCTCCCAGTGACTGGAACTTTATCACCTATCGCCTTTTGGAGCAAGCAATGCAGACAATCGGTATTGACTTTCACTTTGAGGAGTTTCACGTAGATCTGATAGCCACCGACTTGTCGAGCCAGTTCATGACTCACATCACCACTGCTTTCTATCTGGGACTGTTGGGCGCTTCGCCTTACATCCTGTATGAGTTGTTTCGTTTCATCTCTCCTGCATTGTATGAAAATGAGCGGAAGTATTCGGTGCAGGTAGTGCTCACCATCTATGTCTTGTTCATTGCAGGTGTGCTGATGAGTTACTTTGTGCTTTTCCCTATCTCGTTCCGATTCCTTGGTACTTACAGTGTAGCGGATAAAGTACACAGCACTATCACGTTGGACTCCTACATCACCACCTTCATCTCGCTCACCCTGATTATGGGGGTGGTGTTTCAACTGCCTGTTGTTGCCTTTTTCCTTGGTAAACTGGGCATTATCTCTTCCAGCATGCTCACCCAATACCGCAAGCACGCTTTTATCCTTATCATGTTCGTGGCTGCCGTCATCACGCCGCCCGACATCATGACATTGGTGCTCGTTACCTTACCGCTCTATCTGCTGTATGAGGTGAGCATCAGAGTGGTTGAATGGAGTTAATGAGGATGTTTGTCCTATAGAATAGGCTCCGTTCCCTCCTCTCGCTTGTGGCTTGATTTTTGTGAAGAATATCTGTAAATCCGTGTGAGAAAAATAACGCTTGCGATTATGCGGATGGAACGGATGTCGGGTTGTGCTGAACGGTTCGTCGCCGTTGACTGAGAAATCACTTTCATGTGCTTCAGGAGTAAATATTTACAACTGTTAGGAGAAAATCGCATGCACAGGGGGGGTCTTTTGAACTTTGCAAACCGCTCAAAACCATGTGTGTACATGGGGCTGGATAATGTTTCGTGTGCTCACCATTCCACGTCCTCAAATGGTAGGTACAGGTTCACCCATTCTTGACGGTGGGGAGCCCCATCGTCGTCAGTCTCGTCGCTGGCAGGGTTGCCTACCGAGAGTCCGAGCAGACGGATAGGGCGGTCGGCAAAATCGACTTTCTGCATCAGTTGCTTGGAGAGGGGAAGGATTTGCTCTTTTGTCGTCAGGGTCTCTGTGGAGGTGATGGAACGGGTGATTTGTGTGAAGTCGTGAAACTTCACTTTCAAGGTGAGGGTGGCACCTAGGAACTGCGTGTGTTCTAACCGCTTCAGTAGTTCCTGAAGGATGTGGTAAAGTTCGATGGTGATGGCCGATGGGGTGACGAGGTCATGCTCGTAGGTGCGTTCGCATCCCACCGACTTGCGTACCCATTCAGTCACCACAGGACGGTTGTCGATACCTCGGGCGAAGTCATAGAAGAGTTGTCCCGCTTTGCCGAAAGCCGATGTCAGTCCTTGCAAGGAATATTCTCGCAGTTGTGCCCCGTTGTGGATGCCCATCTTGTGCATCTTTTCCGCTGTTTTTTTGCCGACCAACCAGAATTGCTCGATGCGCAGACGGGCGATGAAGTCGAGGGCACGGTCGGGATGGATGGTGCAGAGCCCGTTGGGTTTACGATAGTCGGAGCCTACTTTTGCTAAAAATTTGCAGTACGACACTCCTGCTGAGGCGGTCAATCCTGTCTCTTTCAGGATGCGGCTTTTGATTTCCTTCGCTACGTCCACAGCCAGTTCCATGTCCTTCTTGTTGTGCGTCACGTCAAGAAATGCCTCGTCCAGTGACAGCGGCTCAATCATGTCGGTGTAGTCAGACATGATGTCGCGAATCTGGTGCGACACTTCCTTGTACACGCTGAACCTCGGCGGCACAATCACCAACTCCTTGCACAGCCGTTTCGCCACCTGTATGCTCTGTGCCGAATGCACTCCAAACTTCCGTGCCTCATAACTCGCCGTCGCCACCACGCCACGTTCCGCATCATGTCCCACAGCCACGGGCAATCCCTTCAACTTAGGGTTGTCCCGTTGCTCCACCGCCGCATAGAATTGATCCATGTCGATATGTATGATTTTCCGTGTGGTGTCCATCGTCGTTCGTGCCTGTTTTTGTGAAAAGATTTGCAAAGATAAGCATTTCATTCCTGATTCCTCGTTCCTAATTCCTAATAATTTATTACCTTTGCACAAAAGAACGTCCCGTTATGGCAAAAGCAAATATTACACATCGCGATATTGTGGCACAGATTCGCCAGCAGGAGTATAAGCCGATTTATCTCCTGATGGGAGAGGAGGCTTACTACATCGACCGTATCTCTGAGTATATTGTTGACAATGTGTTGACGAAAGACGAGCAGGATTTCAACCAAACGGTCATCTATTGTACACGCGAAACGAATGTCGCCGACGTGATAAATTATGCACGCCGTTACCCGATGATGGCAAAATATCAAGTGGTAATTGTTAAAGAAGCGCAGAATTTGTTAAAAATCGATGAACTTGCCATTTATGCACAAAATCCGATGGAGACCACAATTTTGGTGATTTGTTACAAAAGTGGTAAGACCGATGGCAGAAAGAAGTTGATACAAGCCGTTGAGAAGGTGGGAATTGTGTTCGAAAGCCCCAAATTGAAAGAGGGCATGCTGCCACAATTCATTACTGATTATTTGAGGCGTAAGCAAATTTCCATCGAGGAACGTGCATGTCTGATGATAGCAGAGAGTGTGGGTGCCGATCTGAATCGTATGGCGGGCGAACTTGACAAACTGGTTCTGGCTCTTCCAACAGGACAGACTCGTGTCACTCCTGACCTCGTCGAACAGCATGTTGGAATTTCTAAAGAATTCAATTTGCGAGAGTTACGAACTGCTGTTTCTAACAAAGATATGACGAAAGTCAATAAAATCGTTTTCCATTTCGACCAAAATCCGAAAGCCAATTCGCCTGTTGCAACAGTGTCGATGCTCTTCAATTTCTTTGCTCAGGTGATGTTGGCATATTACTCGCCAGACAAGACAGAAAGAGGCATGATGGCACAACTTGATTTACGTCTGAACTGGCAATTGCGCGAATATACTACTGCCATGCGCAATTATACAGCACTGAAGACGATGCGGATTATCGGCAAATTGCGTGAGACCGATGCTCGTCTCAAGGGTATCAATCGTGGCAACCTGACGGATGCTGACATCATGCACGAACTTTTCTTTTATATCCTCCATTAATTTTTGTCTGAAAAAATCTTCTAAAAAAATTTTGAGACGGTTTTAAGAGTGTCTGATAGGGTGGCAAAAGTCACCCTTTTTTTATTTTTTGACCTCATTATTCATTCATTTTTTAGCCTCAAAAACTCAAACAAAATCTCTTTCGGCTCAAAATCCGAACAAAAAAATCACGTCCATTTTTTCGGAATATCAGCAATTTAACCCTTAAAAAGGTGCTAAAAAAGCCCGTTTTTTCACTCGAAAATGAAGTCAAAATCATCTGTTCGATTCTCGCAAATTTGAGCCTTTTTTCTTGGAAACAGAAGCACGAAAATTTTACATTAACACTCTTTAAGGCATAAAGAACTACGATTTACAAAATGAAAGAACCCCTTTTGTGAACATTTTTTACAAGGCAAAACAGATTCGGTCGCACGGATCATTTACAAAATAAAACCCTTCAACTCTTTTACATTTTGCAATCTAAAAGTTTTCTAAAGATAAAAGTCAATGTATGCACACAAGTTTATTTTCCTTTAATTGTCTGTGTTAAAGTTATTTACATGGCTTTATTGTACTAAAAAGGTAAAAATGAATCACCTTTCCACTTCTTTGTCACCTCGTTTTTGATGCCTTTCCCCGCCTCTGGCAAGTTTTGGTAAAAAATAACAGCATTTCAATCAAATAGTTGCATGGAATACATCAAGTGAAAGAAAAGGTGTGTTTTACAGATGTGTTTTTACAAAAATACGGCTTTTACAAAAGAAAACCCTTTGAGTGTTTTGCAACCCCAAACTTTCAAAATCAAAACATAAAATTTATGATTACAAAAAGAAATGAAAAAGTTTTGATATTTGGAAAATAGTCCCTACCTTTGTAAAAAAATAGAAATTACCCTATAAAACCCATCAAAACATGACTGACAAAGAAAAAATCGAGTTGATCATCCAAGAAAAGCATCTCAACAATACCCAATTTTGTAATGAGGTGTGCATAGCACCTGGTACCCTCTCCCACATTCGTAGTGGAAGAACAGAACCGACCCTCAACATTCTTCGGAGCATCGCCCAGGCATTTCCTGACATCAACCCTGCCTGGTTGTTCTATGGAGAAGAACCCATGTATAAAAAAACGGACTCCTCTACCCCTGACAATGATGAGGATGAGAAAGCCCCCATTAATAATAATGTAGAAGAAACCACTTCGGCAGAAGATGGTCAATTACCTCTATTCGCATTTTCCTCTGGATCTCCAGTCCGAACAGGTGCTGCAAATGCTGGAGGGGCTTCCATGTCCACCTCCTCTTCCGCTATAGCCCCATCACGTCGTGATTCTGTGTCAACTCGCTCAAATTCAAATGCTTTGAGTGTTCAAGAGATTGTTGCTGAAACGTTGAAACAACAGCAGAAACCTCTCAGGAAGGTTGTGGAAGTGCGCATTTTCTTCGATGATGGCACGTTCGAGACCTTCAGCGCAAACTGATTCTTATTAACAAAAAATGACGATTGTTAACAAATAGACCAATTTTAACAATTTATTGTTTTATTAGTTTATTAGTTAACAATCTTTCTTTGTCTCAAAAAGTGTGGCTAAAAAGAAAAAGGGTCACTTTGGGGACCCTTTAGCGAAGTGACTCGGATGGGACTCAAACCCATGACCTGCAGAACCGGAATCTGACGCTCTATTCAACTGAGCTACCGAGCCATTAATATTGCATTTCTGCGGCAAAGTTAAGGATTTTTATTGAGATTTTTGATTTTATTGTGGATTTTTGTTTGAAATTTGGATTTTTGATGTTACTTTTGCAAATAGATTACTAATACGGATGAAAAAATGAAGGAAACGAACATATGGATTAAGGTGGTCTGGACGATGGGGCTGGTGATGTGTGCATTAGTTGTGTCGGCTCAATCAAGCAATGCCCCAAAGCATAAGCATGGAGATTGGTATATGGGTGTAGGAGGTGGTTTTAGCCAATCACTGGCAGAGAATGCAGATGCTACCGATTTCATCTTTCACCAGATGCCTTCCATCGACGCTGTTTTGGGCCATAATTTCTCTCCAGCCTTCGGAGTTCAACTCTCCGGAAGTATCACCTCGCAGGTGTCTCGATGCAGCGAGGCAGCAGTCAACGCCATGCCGGAAGTCTATGGCAATGGGCGTTATTCGTTTCGGTTTCTTTCTGCTTCTCTTTCAGGTATTGTGAATCTCACCAACGTCTTTTTTGGTTATGATGCCGACCGGCCTGTCACGTGGGGGCTTGCTTTTGGTGCAGGTGCCATACAGACCTTTGGTTTTGATGAAAAATTGGCGAAATGGAATGTGACGCCCAATGCTGAAAAGCCCTACTATCCTGTAAATAAGGAAAACAGGCGTTTCATTGTGGGACATGCAGGATTTCAGATGGGCATTCGTCTGAATGAGCCGTGGGACATTCTTGTAGATTTACGAGCCAATGCTACAGATAATGAGTATAATGGTGCCTCCGATGGAAATAGCATTGATTTCTACCTTGATTTGATGGTCAATTTTGTTTATCATTTCAAGAATGGTAAACAACAGTTGCGCCGTTTTCGTGAACCTCCGAAAGAGCCATTTGTTGACCCTGTGTTGATGGATCAAATGCGTGATTATCAAGAAACGGTGCGATATGGCGAATCCATGTACACTGAGATTCCCTTCTATTCAGGTTTTTACTACTTGAATGCCACCACCACGAAACGTGTAGAGCATGTGGCAAAGTTCCTTCAGTCTCATCCTTTGGTCAATCTCAATATAGTAGGTCATCCTGACATCATTCCTGATGAGGATGAAGAATATCACCGTGTTCTCGCTGAAAAACGTGCAGAAGCGGTTCGTCAAGCCCTTGTGCTGAATTTCCACGTCGATCCCACACGTATTCGTACTTCTATTGACAACAAGGCTCTACAGTCCTATAAGACCGTGCGTGAATGGGTGCCAGCCGTCAACTTCATCATGGAAGACCCTGGTGACGAAATCCCGACGTTTGACCGTAAAGAATAGGGAAGAATGAGGAATAGCGGTAAAGAAATCCGCTCAATCTATTTAATTGTGTCTTGCCCTGAAAAACGTTGAATAAAAATCGACATTTTTCAGGGCAAGACACACCTTTATCGGCTATTGGAAGTAGAATATGATAGGAGATAAATACTTGAATAAATGAAGGATTTTGCAGCAATAGACTTTGAGACGGCAAACAATGAGCGTAGCAGCGTTTGCTCAGTGGGAGTGGTCATTGTGCGTGATGGCGAGATAGTGGATTCGTTCTACTCACTCATTCAACCAGAGCCGAACTACTACAACTATTGGTGCTCACAGGTGCATGGTCTTTGCAGTGCTGATACCGATGATGCTCCAGTCTTTCCTAAAGTGTGGGCACAGATAGAACCCCTGATTGAAGGGCTTCCCCTTGTTGCCCACAACAAACCTTTTGATGAAGGCTGCCTGAAAGCCGTGTTCCGTGTCTATCAGATGGATTATCCAGACTATGAATTTTATGACACACTTTGTGTTTCACGGCGAGTGCTTCCTTGCTTGGAGAACCATCAACTCCATACAGTTGCTGAAGCCTGTGGCTATTGTTTGGACAACCACCATCATGCCCTTGCCGATGCAGAAGCCTGTGCGTGGATAGCACGAGAAATATTGTGATTTTGGGTAGAAGAATATTGGGAGGATAGAAGAGAAGGATGTGATGGTAAGTTGGTGGTGAACCTGATGAATCAGAAGAATGGATAATTCCCTTGACAAAAGCGTAAACGAGAGATTTGTTTACGCTTTTCTTTTTCCCATTTCATGTTTTTTCAAACAAATCCTCGAAAATGTTTGGTCGATAACGGAAAATGTGCTTAATTTGCAAATGAGTACTGGCAAATCGTCATTCGTGATGCCTGCATGGGCAGGGTGGAGCCTCAGCGGAGGTGCTGGTACGGACATATTAAATTTATTAACAAGCGTTTGCTGTTATTCGGAATTGCTTCAAGAACCTAGGAAATTCAAGAACTAATATGCCGAAAGAATAAGTCGCAAACGTCTGTGTATTATGCATGGGCGTGACTTATCTGGTGTATTTAGGCTTCCTAGGGCCGTTGAAGCATGGATGGGAATATCGTCCATGTCTTTTTCTGCCCTGTTGCCTGCCTCCGAAGATAAGCATACGCATAATGCATAGCGTATGGCTAACAAGAATCTAAATGCTGCAAAAACAGCAAAAAAGGATGAGTTTTATACGCAGTTGACGGACATTGAGCGAGAGTTGCAACATTATTGGTCGCACTTTCGCGACAAGGTTGTGCTGTGCAACTGTGATGACCCTTACGAAAGTAACTTCTTCAAATATTTTGCTCTGCGTTTTAATCAGTTGGGGTTGAAGAAGTTAATTTGCACGTGCTATGATGGCTCTCCTGTCGCTGGCACTCAATTGTCTTTGTTTTCGCTTGATGCAGAAGGCAATGAGAAAAAGACTGCCTACAAGGTTGAGATAACGGAAGTGCCAGATGTGAATGGAGATGGAGCAATCGATCTAACAGACGTGGAACTTCTAATAAAAGATGACAAGAATGTTCTATCGTCACTGCATGGCAATGGCGACTTCCGTAGCCAAGAGTGCATAGAACTTTTGAAAGAGGCTGATATTGTGGTGACCAATCCACCGTTCTCATTGTTTAGGGAATATATAGGGCAACTCATGAAATATGAGAAGAAGTTCCTAATTGTAGGAAATCAAAATGCCATCCCTTATAAAGAGGTTTTCCCTTTGATTAAAGCAAACAAAATATGGCTGGGATATGGATTTAAGGGGGCTGTTGGCCATTTCGTCTCACCATATGAGGATACAGCAACTGCAAGCGACCACAGGAAAGGTATGATTAGGGTTTCTGGAGTTACATGGTTTACTAATATGGATATACCAAAACGTCAGGAGAAATTAGATTTGGTATGCCATTATACTGAAGAAGAGTATCCTCATTACGAAGATTACGATGCTATAGATGTGTCGGACACCTTCGCTGTTCCGTTTGATTATGATGGGTATATAGGGGTCCCTATAACTTTCCTATACTATTTTAATCCAAATCAATTTGAGATTTTAAGTTGTTGTGAACCATGTATTAAATTGGAAACCTTGAGAAAGATGCCCAAATTCAAAGAATACAAGTCACGACAGAAAATGTATAATGGTGTATTATGCCAAAAGAAATACCACAGAATCCTCATTCGCAACAAACATCCCAAAGCCTTATGATGACAATAAAGAGAACAGAAGTGACTGTGGGTGAAATCACCTGTGGTTATGTGAACAACGACGAACAGGGCGTTCGTGGTTTTAACGGACAACTCGACATCCGTCCGCCTTATCAGCGTGAGTTCATCTACAATGAGAAGGAGCAGCAGGCGGTCGTCAACACCGTGCTGCATGGCTATCCGCTCAATGTGATGTATTGGGTGAAACGGAGCGACGATGCTGAATGTCCCTACGAAGTGATGGACGGGCAGCAGAGGACGCTCTCGCTGTGTGAGTATGTGGATGGCAAGTTCTCCATCGACTTCAAGAACTTCTTCAACCAGCCAGAGGACATCCAGAAGAAGATTCTCGACTATCCCTTGACCATCTATGTGTGCGAAGGTGAACCGTCTGAAAAGTTGGAATGGTTCAAGACCATCAACATAGCCGGCAAACCGCTCAACGAACAGGAAATCAACAACGCCATCTTTGCAGGGCCTTTCGTCACCGATGCCAAACGCCACTTCTCCAAGTCGAACTGCGGAGCCTACCGATTGGGCAAGGACTTGGTGAACGGCACTCCTATCCGTCAGGACTTCTTGAAGCAAGCCCTCCAATGGATGGCTGACCACGAGACACGCAACGGCAAGCGGCAGTCGGTGGTAGGATATATGTCTGACCATCAGCACGACCCGAACGCCAACAATCTGTGGACATACTTCCAGAATGTGCTGAACTGGGCTATCACGAATTTTGACATGAAGAAGTTCAAGAAGATTATGAAAGGCTTGGATTGGGCATTGCTCTATGACCGCTATCATGAGAAGATGCTCGACACTGTCGATATGTGGAAGCAAATCTCAGCACTGATGCGCGACAGCGAAATTCAGAGGCACTATGTGCTGACGGGTGACGAGCACTACCTCGACCTCCGCGCCTTCCCCGAAGATATCAAACTGGCGGTGTGGGAACAGCAACATCACATCTGCCCTCATTGTGGCAAGGAGTTCGACTTTGAGTTTATGGAGGGCGACCACATCACCCCTTGGCGTGAAGGTGGTCGCACCATAATTGAGAACTGCCAAATGCTGTGCAGGGAGTGCAACAGGAGGAAGGGAAGCAGATAAAAAGTACTATCTCCAATTCCCTTTCCGTTGCTTTCTCTCCTTCAAGACCTGCGTTGCCCCTCTTCCACAACCTCTAAGTCGATGTCGTCGACGTCGGTGCATCGATGTCGACGATATCGGCAAACCGATGTCGACGATGTCGATTTTAATCATAAGAATGAGCCCCGAAAGTACACAAACTTTCGGGGCTCATTCTTATGATTATTTTGTGACCGTTCGATTACTTCTTCATCAGTCGCACGTAGTAAAGTCCTGGACACATGGTGTTGGGGGATGCTGCAATCTTGAAGGTGAGTTTCTTCTTCACGTTGCCTTTGCTGTCGAGGAGCAAGGATTCTGGGATGGCGTATTCGACATTGAAGAAGCCTTGTTCATCGGCACCTTGCATGCGGGGCTGGATGGTGATGTCGCCCAGTTTCTGGTCATCGATGAAGATGTCGGCAGTGCGTCCACGATCGGAGGTGATGAAGCGGAGCATTAGGGAGAGGTCGGTCTTGAGACCTTGGGTGTTTTCCACAACATACTGGATGAATTCACCGTTCTTGGCGTCACGGTAGTTTTCACCACGATAACTGCCGCTGGTGGAACCTGTGGAGAACTTCACTTCGTGGCCCGCTTCACTCTGCTGTTCGCCTGTGGCTACGTAGTCAAGGGTACGTGCCTGCAATGCTTGTTCTTCAGCATCCTTGCGACCCATGTCTGAGTTGGCATAGTCTTCCTTGGTGCCTTGGAAGAAGTAGCAGGAGTAGCGTGAGTGCTGGATGCTGTAGAATGGAACAAGTGGCAGGGTGCCCTTGTCTGTATTAAGGGTGAAACTCAGTTTGCTGAGGTCTTTTGTCTGAATGTTGCTGAACACCTCTGAGCGGTTGCCGATGAGAAGTGGGGCAGAAGAGAGGGGCTTCGCTGTGGAACGTGCGCCAGGAGAGTGGTCCATACGTCCTTCGCCACCATATTCGTTGGGCAGTTGTGCCTCTGTCTCTGTACGGGCACCGAGGAGGATAGGACCATACTTAAAGGCGATGTAACTCTTGTAGTCAGGACATTCTTCGTAGCGAAGCGTCATGGGCAGAGCCACATTGACCACTTCGCCAGCCTTCCATTTCTTGGTTTGGTAGGTGTAGGAAGCCTTGCCGTCAGCACTTGCCCATGAAGGTTTGCGAATGGCGAGGGTGAACTTGCCACCTTTGGTGATGGTCAGTTTAGTCTTCTGCTCATAGGGGAAGTTTGTCTCCTGACGGATGCCGAACTTCTTCGATTTCAGTTCGCTGGCGGTGAAGAGGTTCACATAAAGCGTATCGTTGGTGGCACTATGAGTGTAGATGAAGTGACCGTACTTGCTGTGGTTCTCCATACCTGTACCCACGCAGCACCACATGCCTTGGTTCACCTGTGAGTAGATGCGGTAGGAGAGGGGGCGCAGTGACGTGAAATACACATAGCCACCTGTCTCTGGGTCTTGGGTGGACATGATGTGGTTCCACATCGTTGCCTCGTAGAAGTCAGCATACTTGGCATCGTGCGTATCGTCGAAGAGGTCTTCGGAAAGTTTCAGCATGTTGTTGGAGTTGCATGACTCAGGCCCTTCCATGTTGTTGATGTAGAGTTGTCCGTTCTGGTGGTTCTGGAAGTGTTCGCTGATGGAGTTACCACCAATGCAGACGGTGCGGTTTTGTGCCACATCGTTCCAGAAGTTCAGCACGGCATTGCGGTAGTCGGTCAGCGACTTGTCTTCCTGCCATGCACGTTCAAAGCCGATGTACTTAGGCACTTGTGTATTGGCATGTTTGCCGTCGAGGAAGGTGGGGTTGAAGGTCTTCATGCCGTCAATCATCTGACGGTGGCTGTACTTCTTGGCACCATCCAGATACTTCTTGTCGCCAAAGATTTTGTAAGCATCCACCAAGGTTTCGTTCATGCCGCCATGTTCAGAGCCGAGTACTTGCTGCATCTGTTCGTCGGAGATGTTGCTCACCACGTTCACGCTCCAGTCGGAAAGTCCGCGGAAGAGTTCTTTTGCCAATGGGCTGCCCGTGTAGAGATAGGCGTCGCGAAGACCAGCCAACACCTTGTGCTGACAGTAGAAAGGCACCCAGCCACCAGAGCGGCGGAACTGCGTGATGTCGCCTTCATAGAGACCTGTCCAAATGTGATTGAGAGGCTGACCACCGATGAAACCGCCCCTTCGTGTCGTCCTTGTAGGCATCCTGGCAGTCCTTCATGATATTGAGGCAATAGTCCAGTTTTTCTTTCATACGGGCTTTCATGCTGGCATCATTGGTGGCTGCGTATGCCAATGCCAACGCACTCACATAGTGACCACCCACGTGACCGCTGAGGTCGAAACCTGCATCGCCGCCCCAGTTGGGGAAGTTGGGATGCTTCTCCTCCCATCCGTTATACTTGGAGGAGGGGTTCTTTGAGAGTCCTGCCTGACGGATGAACGGGGTCATCAGTCGGTCAGCATCATACTTCAACAACAATTCGTCGTTGGTTTCCATCATGGTCTTCATAGGACCATCCAGCAGCGTGACTTCAGAAAGGTCGAAGTGCTGTGGGTAAATTTCGCTTTGCGCTGTCGCTCTTTCTGCAAACAGAAGTGACGATGCCAAAGCAACAGATAGAATTTTCTTATACATATTAGTAGATGGTTTGATAAAAATATTCGTGTTGCAAAGGTACGGCTTTTGTCGCAAATCTTCTTCTGTTGATGTTACATAAACTGTCACCTGTGTAACATTATAGTCCGAAAAGTCTCTTCGCTACAAAAAACAGGATGATGACCAGAAAGGCTGGTAACATGTTGATGGTCTTACAATCCTTTATTTTCAGGATGCTCAATCCTGAGGCGGCAATCAAAACACCACCCACAATGCACAATTCTGTGCGGATGTCGTCAGTGATAGTGTTGGCAGACAATTTTGCGATGAGATAAAACATACCCTGCCAGCAAAACAATACAGGAGCCGCCCATACCATTCCGATGCCATATGTGGTGGCAAGTACTGCAGAAGTGATGAGGTCAAGCGTTGCATTTGTATATAAGTAAGTGTTGTCGCCATACAACGCACTCAGCACTGGACCCACCATCGAGAACGTGCCGATGCAATAAAGGAGAATGCCAGTGGAAAGACCTTCGGAAAGAGGGGCAACTCCATCTTTCTTTTTCTTTCTATCCACCAACCTCTTAAATCGTTCATCCAATCTCAGCATGAATCCGATGAGTGACCCCAAAGCCAAACTCACAATGAACAGCACAGGATAATGGCTCTTTGGCATGTTCTGACAAAAAGCATTAAAGCCTAATGCCAAAGAGCACAACCCCATGGCATTGAACAAGGCTTGCTGGTATTGAGGCTTGATGCCACGTTTCAGATAAGAACCAATCACTGCTCCTGCAATGATGGTGGTTGTGTTGACGATAGTTCCAAGCATACGTCCGTCTGTCGTGATTAATTAAGATACAACATTTTTCACAATCTCTTTCTTTTTATCCCCCAAAAGTGAGGTCATGACTTTGTTTGGGGGGATTTTTCTCCCTCTTGAAAAACCTTTTTACTCGCTTCACCCCTTCCGCTCCGAGGATGGTGAGTCCGCCATATTGAAAAGTCTTGGCAAGTCCGAAAAGGACGACCCAGAGGACGCTCTTGGCGGCGGCACTGATGGGCAGGGCCATTTGGGCAAAAGAGAGGGCATAGAAGGGGATGCAGAGAGAGAGGACGATGACACCTGTCTTGAAGGAGAGGAGGCTCAGCCAGTGTTTGATGCGTTGGAGAAGTCGTTTCATCTGTGTTTGATGTCGTATATGTTTTTGAGAGTACAAAGGTAGGCTTTTTATTTCATTTTTCTCCAAAAAACACGTACCTTTGTAGCAGAAAAAGGGAAGCAGATGATTTTACCAAGCCTTTTTAACTGTTCCAACGACATGGCATTGGCTGCCAACGTGCGTCAGTATCTGCCACCGAAGCGCATCCAGCAGATGGAGGCGGATTTGGCGGACTTGGCCCGTGTGTGGGAAGACACGCCGATGGCTGGGCCTTGGGGGTGGAGTCTCGCCACAAAGCAGCGGTATAGACAGATGGGGGTGCCTGTGGATGTGTTGCCTTCGGACGAGTGGCTGACGGAGCTGAGGCGGCTGTCGAGCAGGAAGTTTGCCTGGTTCTACCTGAAGCAACTATTAGGGACTCTGAAAGATGTGAACCTGTTGGGGTGGAATATGAGATATTTGGACAGGATGCCAACGGCGTGGAGTGACGATGGGGAATGGAACTTGGAGAAGAAAATGCGGAAGAAGGGGAATGCTGCTGATTTGTACATCTTCAAGTCGCCTTGGTCATCGTCTGGACGAGGCGTTTTGGTGGGGAGTTGGGATGATGCTCACACCCGCACAAGGGTGGGAGGTTTCCTTTCTTCGCAAGGTGGCTTTGTGGCTGACAGGTTCTATGCAGACAAGGTGCTTGACTTTGCGATGGAGTTTTTCATCCATGCAGATCACTCGGCAGAATTTCTGGGCTATTCCGTCTTCCATGCAGGAGATAGTGGGGCGTATGGCTATAATTTTGTGGAGAGCCAAGAGGAGCTGCTGCGGCGCATTGATGTGGACGAAGCCATGTTGCAACGGCTCATAGCCTATCATAGGGAAAATCTTTCCAAAACAGCCTATCACGGCCCCGTAGGCATCGACATGCTCAAGACCTCCGATGGCAGCATCCATCCATGCCTCGAAATCAATTTCCGCATGAACATGGGCATTCTCGCTCTGTTGCTGTATGAACAATATGGCTCAGGTGCGACTGTGGCTCTCACGCCCGAATGTGAGCATGGTTTTCAGGCTCTGGTGGACAACGGACGGCTGATGATTGTGTTCCGCTCTTGACGAGACGATTATTTTGCTGTTTTCTTGTGGGTGTGAACGATTTGTTGTACCTTTGCAGTCTGTAAGTTACTTACAAAGAGTAGATTGAAGACAATTATCAGATGAAAACAGTGAAATTTGGGATGCTCACCGCCATCTTTTTCCTCTTTTGCGGTGTCGGAAGTGCTCAGGCACAAATCATGAAAGCGGCTGACTTGGAGAGGTATGCCAAGGAGCGTTACGGCGATCGATGGCTGGATGCAGCGGCTAATCTTGCCCATGGATTGGAACTTGACAAGAATGAATCGCTGACCTATCAGCAGGTGATTGAGGCTCCTGGCAAGACGAGGCAGCAACTCTATGTGGCTCTGAACTACTGGGCAACCGCCACCTTCAAGGACAAGCAGGCCATCACTCTTAACGACAAGGAGGTGGGCTGCATCATCATTTCCTCCACCATCAAAGACATTGTGGAGCATACTGGCACCATCAACAAGTATGCCGTCAGCATCACTCCTGTCATCCGTATCGACATCAAGGAAGGACGCATCCGCGTGACCTATACTGTTCAGAACTACGACATTCTGGCCGACACCAGTGGTGGATGGCTCAGCGTGCCCGACGAGAACAAGAAAACTTATGGCGACTCGAAGCGTAAGGCTGATGACAAGACGAATGCACGTCTCTACGACGAGCAGTGGGAGATAGCCCGCCACTATCCCTTTGTGGAGAAAGACCCCCAGAAGCGCACCTGCTCCAAGGCACTCGTGATGACGCATGCCTACTCCAACGCCGTGATGGACAAGATTCAGGAAGCGGTGAAGAACGGGCTTGTAGGCAACGAGGATGACGATTGGTGAAAAA
>CAJOLW010000028.1 GCA_905235525.1 uncultured Bacteroidaceae bacterium | reverse complement strand
CCCGGTGTTCCACCTCTTCCCATCCCGAACAGAGAAGTTAAGCCCGGGCGCGCCGATGGTACTGCACCGCAATGCGGGAGAGTAGGTCGCCGCCTTCTTAAGGGAGTCTCGTGCAGAAATGCAGGGGACTCCTTTTTTGTTTTAAATGTATTGTGTACCTTTGCCGGTGGTTAAGAATCTGAGAATGTATAGCATGTATGGCAACAGGGATGGTTCTCCGCTACCGAACACCTGCGAGAACCGTTCACCCAGACGGCGAATTATGAGGAGTCCGTCGCCAGCCCATTGTCCGTCTTCCTGCTTCTCATACAAGTCCTGCATGAAACGTCTTGTCACTCTCTGTACATCTTTCTATGCCATAACATCTTATTTTATGATACAAGGGAAATAGAAATCTGCCACCCCGAGTTATATTCTCTTGAAAAACCTTTATTTTGAACATTATTTCCAAAATACTGGTAATGGTAGTAATGGAAAATCACCGTAACTTTGCATACGGAATAATTAATAAAGAACAATGACGAAAACAGCGATGCTGCTTGTCGCCACGCTGTGGGCGACGGCTTTGAGCGCACAGACAGACAGGAGTATGAAACAAGAATTGACGTTGATAACAATCGAAGAGCACTTCGCCAATCCACGGATAGCGGAGGCCGATGCAAGGTGGAGACCGAAGACCGAACTGACCGACGAGCAGCGCGAGGTGATGGCATTCTTCGCTTCTCGCATGAACCTGACGGAACAACTCGGCGACCTCTCCGAGAAGCGCATCCCACACATGGACAGCCAGGGCATCAGGATGCAGATACTGTCATATACCTCGCTCATCGGTGACTATGTGCCGGCCGAGGAGGCCGTGAAGATAGCCTGCGAGGCAAATGACCTGTTGGCACAGCGCATAAAAGAACATCCCGACCGCTTCCGTGCAATGGCGACGCTTCCGCTGGCCGACCCTGAGGCTGCCGTCAAGGAATTGGAGCGGTGCGTCAAAGAACTGGGCTTCGTGGGTGTGCTGCTCTATGGACAGCACAAGGGTCATTGGCTCGACGAACCGCAGTTCCTACCCATCTTCAAGAAGGCTGCCGAATTGGACGTGCCTGTCTATCTGCATCCCGCCCTCATCAATCCGCAGGTGCAGCAGTTGGTGTACATGTCGCCCGCCTATTCCGCAGTGACGGGTGCCGAACTGTCGTCCGCCGCCATTGGTTGGCACTATGACGTGGGCATACAGGCCGTGCGCCTCATCCTCGCTGGACTCTTCGACAAGTTGCCCACGCTGAAGGTCATCAGCGGACACTGGGGCGAGGGCATTCCCATGTTCATCGACCGCATGAACCACCAGCTTACTCCCGACATGACCGGTCTACAGCACGACTTTGCCTACTATTACAAGCGCAATATCTACCTCACACCGAGCGGCATCATGAGCGACATCAACCTCCGCACGATGGTGGAACTGATGGGTGCCGACCACATCCTCTATGCCGAGGACTACCCCTACGAGCAGCCCTCTGACTTCTACGACTTCCTGATGCGCTCCTCACTCACCGACGAGCAGAAGCAGCTCATCGCTCATAAGAACGCTGAACAACTTTATCATTTGAAATGAATATGAAAAATCTTCTTCTAACCACTATTTTATATGGTCTGACAACGCTGTCGGGCTTCGCACAGCAGCAAATGACTGACTATGAGGCCGTGCAGAACTTGATAGTGAGCGAACGGCTCTACCGCGTGAGCCACCGCAATGCGGAACTGGCGCAGTGTTATGCCGAGGATGCTCAGATACACACGTCGTGGCAGCAGGGCGGTGTGTCGTCGTTTGTGGGACAGGCTCCCAAGGAAGCACAGGCGACTGGTAGTCAGACGGCAAATCCGACAGAGCAGGCGACGATGCTCGCTAACGTCAACCGCTGCAATCCTCCGCTCATCCATTTCTCGAAGACATCGCCCAGCAGGGTACTCGTGGAATACCCCTCGACCACCACACGCGTGGTGATGGTGAACGGCGTGGAGGCGGTGCTCACCTCCTACATGCGGCTGATATACCGCGTGGAGAAGCGTAGCAATGAATGGAAAATTACAGCGATGACCTCCGTCAATGAATACGATGAGTTATCCCCCGCCATACCAGGTCAGGACCTGAAGATACGGGTGAAGGACGTGGAAGGCCTGCGTCCGTCGTACCGCTGGCTGGCCTATACCCGTCAGAAGGCTGGCGGAACCGTCAGCAACGACGAACTCGGCACCGACCTTCCGAATGAACTGAACAAGTTCTACGATCAGGAATATCAATGGTTAAACGCAATGAATATGATAACGACAAAAGACATTGAACTCCGGAACGACGAGTCGGGCATGATACTACGCGGTACGCTGTATCTGCCCAATGGGGACGGCAAGAAGCCTCTCATCATCACGGCGCACGAACTGGGTAGCGACTCGCAGCGGCCCTGGTGGGTAAACTACGCACGCCACTGGGCTGAACAGGGCTATGCAGTGCTGACCTTCGACTTCGCTGGCGGTGGACAGCGCAGCCGCAGCGAGGGCAAGACGACGGACATGTCGGTGCTGACGGAGGTGAGCGACTTAGAGGCGATGCTTGGCGAGGTCCGCACATGGGGCTTCATCGACCAGAGCCGCATCGTGCTCGTCGGGGGTAGCCAGGGTGGAGGAGTGTCAGCCATCGTGGCAGCGCGCCATCCCCAGGAGATTGCCGCACAGGTGCTGCTCTATCCCGCCTTCCACCTGCCCGCCAACCTGCATGAGCGTTATCCCGACCTCAATAATTTGCCTGAGACCGACGGGCGCAACGGCATGATCACCATCGGCCGTAAGTATATCCTCGATATGTACGATCACGATTATGACAAGGATATGCAAGGCTACGACGGCTCTGTGCTCATTGTTCACGGTGACCAAGATAAGACGGTGCCCATCGCTGGTTCCGAGCGTGCCGTCAGCGTTTTCAATAATGCTCGTCTGCACACCATCCACGGTGCTGGCCACGTGTTCCTCACCGAGGAGCAGCAGGCGGAGTTCCTGCAGCAGGTCGACGAATTCTTGCGACAAATCACAGTAAAATAATAACCCAATAAAAGAATATCGGTATGAAACAGACTATTTTGATGCTTATCTTCGCATTCTGCATCGTTTCCTGCTCGTCGGACGACGATGATTTTCTCAACCCTGTGCCGAAACCGACAAACGAAGTAAGGAGCACTGAAGGTGCCACGACAGATGGAGATAACGGCACTGGCGACAATGCTCCTGTGAACGGCAATGTGAATGTTGGCGACTACAGCGGCATCAGCACGACGATGACGAAGTACACTGACAACTATGGCGACGAGGCCTACATCCCGGCGCAGTTCTCTGTATCGGACAAGATTGACGAACAGACCATCCGCACAGGTCTGGTAGTCATTGCCCCCGACGGCAGCGAATATGTCTGGGTATCTACGAAGAACACCCCGCTGCAGATGCGCAACTTCGGCAGCTTCTACAGCGGAGGCAGTTCGCTCAACGGCTACAGCGACGAGACCACGCTGCCTGCCTATCAGTCGATGGCTCAGAGCGTGGCTACCTACGGTGGCTTCTACGTAGGCCGTTACGAGGCAAGTTATGGCAGTGGCGGTGTACCTGCCAGCAAACCTGTCACGGCGAGCCAGTCGGGTAGTATCTGGATACAGTTCTCACCTCAGGATGCCACCGTGGCTTGCGAGAACCTCTACCGCGACAATACCACCGTGCAGGGCTTCTTCCTCTGGGGCGCCAACTGGGACACCACGCTGCAGTGGCTCGTCGATACGGGCTGCAAGACCTACGACGAGGTGGCCTCGAACAGCACCTCGTGGGGCAACTACTCCGATGACGCCTTTTCGCCCAACGCTCGCGGCAACTACACCGGAGCCTGGGAAGAGGCCAAGGCCAACAACATTTACGACCTGGCGGGCAACAACTGGGAGTGGACACAGGAGCGCTACGGACAGAACTACGTGATGCGAAGCGGTGGCTACAACCTCATGGGCGGGGCCTGTCCTGGAAGCCTCTATCCCGCCGCCATCCGCGACCCGCTGCCTGGCAACAACCACCATCCCAACGTCTGCTTCCGTGTCGGTCTCTTCCTCCTGCCTGTTGAGGGAACGGACGATGATACGACAGGCATCAAACCTGTAACCATGTAATTTAGAAATATTGTTGATATGAATAGAATCGGACTGGGCTGTAGTGGTATGGCCCGCAGAAATGAAGAGAGCAGTATCCGCACCGTTGATGCGGCACTTGACCACGGAGTGACGATGTTTAACGTGGCAGAGTTTTATCAGAACGGCGAGAGCGAGATTGTCCTGGGAAACGCCTTGCGCCAGCATCCGCGCGACAAGTATTTCGTCAGTGTGAAATTCGGCTCGCTGCCCACTAAGGGTTCGCTGTATGGGCTGGATGTCAACCCGTTCAACGTTAGAGCACATCTGATGTACAGTCTCAGTCGCTTAGGACTGGATTACATCGACCTCTACGAGCCGTCGCGCATGGACGATGCCTACCCCGTGGAGGAGGTCATCGGTGCCGTACAGGAACTGGTGAAAGAGGGTCTTGTGCGCCACGTGGGTATGACGGAAACCACTGCCGACGAACTGAAACGTGGCAACGCAGTGTGCCCCATCAAATACTTCGAGAAGGAATATTCGCTGCTCAGCCGACAGATGGAGGTCGAGGATTTGCCCACCTGCCGTGAACTGGGCATCCCAGTCATCGCCTACGGCTTGCTGGGTCACGGACTGCTGACCGACGGCTTTGCCACGGGCGAGCGCACGCCAAGCATCCTGCCGTTCTTGTATAAGCCAGAGGACATCGAACCCAACCGCGCCATCGTGCGCCTGTTGAAGGAGATGGCCGACGACAAGGGCTGCTCCACCAGCAACCTCGCCATCGCCTGGGTGCTGCAGAAGAACCCCGACATGCTCGCCATTATCGGTACCACCCATCCCGACCACCTCACCGACTCGCTGCGTGCCCTCGACATCACCCTCACCGACGAGGAGATGCAGACCATCGGCGAACTCTTCGCCCCAGGCCATGTGCGTGGCGGTGTGCTGCCGAAGATGCATTACAGCAACGGACGGTTTGTCGGTTTCAAAAAATAGAAAAAAATCGTTGTATCTGGACATTTTTGCCGTTTATCGGGTAACGTGGGTTTGAAAAAATCGTTGTATCTTTGCAATATTAAAAGTAATAACTTAAAATAAAGACGATTATGGCAAACGTAAAAGAGATGATGATTCGCAAGGAGTCGCTAAAATATCGCAACGTGCGCGAGTATGAAGGAAAGTTCTATGACTGGGAGGGCGGTGAGCACCTGTTGCAGGAGGGTATGGTGGTCGATGAGATGTTCCATCCGCTGGAGCATGATATTCGCTTCATCAAGGATGAGCAGGTGACGTTGCGCGATGGGGTGAAAATTCTGACGGATGTGTATTTGCCTGCCGACATAGACGAGCCACTGCCCGCCATCGTTGCCTGGAGTCCTTACGGCAAGAACTCGGGCAATGCTGACCGCTATAAGGCGCTTTTCGGACTGTTGGGCCTTGATCAGAAACGCATGAGCGGGCTGCAGAAGTTTGAAGGCCCCGACCCCGATTTTTGGTGCGTTAAGGGCTATGCTATCGTTCACCCAGACCCGCGTGGCATTGGCCGCTCTGAGGGTGACAGCACCATGCTTGGCACACAGGAGGGACAGGATGGTGCCGACCTCGTGGAATGGGTTGCCCGGCAGCCATGGTGTAACGGAAAGGTGGCCCTGAGCGGCACGAGTTATTTGAGTTTTTCACAGTGGTTCACCGCTGCCGAGCGTCCAGAACATTTGGTGTGTATGCAGGTGACCGAGGGACTGACCGACGGCTATCGCGATATGTGCCTCGTAGGCGGTATGCCCGACTATGCCTTCACTGAACTCATTCAGGCCAACCACGAGGGTTTTCAGCAGCGCGAAGATGTGGCTGAGGAGAGTCATCTGTACCCCTTCCGCAACCATCCATTGTGGAATGACAAGTGCGCCCGTGTGGACCGCATCGAAGTACCTGCATTGGTGGTGGCCAGCTATTCGAACGTGCTCCACACCGATGGCACCTTCCGTGCTTGGCGACAGTTGGGTTCGAAAGAAAAATGGCTTCGCATCCACGACAACCTGGAGTGGCAGGACTACTACGAGCCCAAGTATGTAGAGGAACGTCTGCGTTTCTTCGACTATTTTATGAAAGGTATAGACAATGGTTGGCAGGACACCCCGACCGTGCGCTACTGTCTGCACGACATGAAGGGTGGCAACAAAATTGACGAGCCTGCCACATCCTTTCCACCAACTAATACGGAATATAAGAAATACTATCTGAACGGTCTGACCCGCCAACTCCAGGAAGAGGTGCCTACGGCTGATGTTCCTGCTTTCTACATCTGTGAGAGCGATGCTCCCAAGGTCTCATTCTATCTGCCGATAACGGAAGAATCGAGTTTCATCGGCTATCCCAAGGCTCATCTTTATGTAGAGGCTGACGGCTCGGATGACATGGACCTCTTTCTCATCGTGCAGAAACTCGATGAGCACTACAACGTGCTACGCCAGTTCACCATTCCTTCGACTTCTCCTCGCACCCACGATTTGTTAGAGAACCACGGAGGCGTGGCCAAATACAGCGGAGCCTACGGTCGTCTGCGCGTCAGCCGCCGCCATTTAGACGAGAAACTCAGCACCGATATCATTCCCGTGCAGAGTTTCGACCGCGATGAGAAACTTGAGAAGGGCGATATTGTTGAGATAGAAGTATCACTGGCTCCCATGGGTATGCTCTTCCATCCAGGTGAGACGCTACGCTTCATGGTGACCTCGCAGAACATCACTGGCAACGTACATCCTGGTGTGCCCGCCTACATGTCAAAGGATAATCACGGCAAGCACATTATACATTGCGGTGGACAATACCAGAGTTACCTGCAAATTGGGGTACTGAAATGAAGGACTAATATGGTTATGCCACTGGCGAAAATGAAGAATCCCAAAGTGAAGAAGAATTTCTAAGCATAGTGACCGAGATAGCAGCCACATGTAGATAGAGCATTCCGAAAAATTATTACATCAGTTGTTTAGATAAAGGCACTGTTGGGATGCTTTCCCGAAATTGGTTATTGGCGTTTTGGGTTTATGATTGGGAGGCGAATTCTGCGTAGATAATGGCGTCGTCAACATTCTTCAAACCGAAGGAGCCCATGTATTTGGTGATTTCTCCGTGAAGGATGACATATACACCGATGTTTTCGGGATGTGTGGAGAGGTTGAGGGCTTCTCTGATTGCTTTTTTGTTCTTACTACTGGTGGAGAGTTGGACGGCAATGCAGTTGTGATAGTCGGTTTCACCGATAGAATCGGCGAGGACGATGTTGGTTTCAACGTCACCAGAGGAGAAAGTGGTGCGGGAGATGTTATTGGTGGGGATGAAACCCACGATGAAACCGCCTATATAGCAGTCGGGATAGCCGATGGCATCGTAGAAATTGAGGTATTGCGGTACGAAGTGCAGGACATCGTGGATTGAATAGGCTGTTTCTTCAGTGGAACCATAATATTCCACATATTCAATTAGATCTTCTGTGGAAAGAGAGTCGGGGCTTTCTGGTGGTAGAACAGCAACGGATGTTGTATCTTCCTCGACATGGGCGGATTGAATGTTTTCTCCTGTTGGCACATCCAGTTTCTCACATGATGTAATGGCTATCATCAGCATTGTCAAGCAAAGCCATCCATACATATTTTTCCCTCTCATATACATATCTGTCTCTATCTTTCTGTCAATTTGTCGACAAAGGTAGGAAAAAGTTAGGAGTTAAGAGTTAGGAGTTGGGAGTTTTTCGTATCTTTGCAGCGGATTTAATCAGATACTCAACTTTTGCAAGTTGAATTTAGGGGAGTTAAAGGAGTTATAGGAGTTATCGCTTCGTTTAGGAGTTAAAAGCCGATACTCTGACACCAGCATCACATTTGGCTTTAACTACTTTAACTCCAAAGAAGTTGTACTTACGAAACTTGAATCAGATATATGCAGATAAAAATAGCAGCACCAAAGAATTTGAGAGGGCGTGTTGTGCTCCCCTCGTCAAAAAGCATCAGCAACCGCGCATTGGCCATCAGTGCGTTGGCTGGTAGTGGCATGGATGTGGAGAACGTGAGTAATTGCGATGACACACGGGTGATGCAGGCATGGTTGAGGGAACGTCCTGACACGATCAATGTGGGAGCAGCAGGTACCGCCATGCGCTTTTCGACCGCCTTGTTGGCAGTGACAGAGGGTACTCATGTCATTACAGGAAGTGAACGTATGAAGAACCGTCCCATAGGTGTTTTGGTGGAAGCCTTACGAAACTTGGGGGCACAAATTACGTATGTGGAGAAGGAAAATTTTCCACCTCTGAACATTGTAGGCAATACTCATTTGTGGGGTGGAAATGTTCAATTGTCTGGTGGAGTTAGTTCTCAGTATATCTCAGCCTTGCTAATGATAGGTCCTATGTTTCAAAATGGTCTGATACTGAACTTAATAGATGATATCATCAGTCGTCCTTATATTGATATGACTATAGCAGTAATGCAAAGTTATGGGGCAAAAGTGGGGTGGAAAAATGCCACTACAATTGTCGTAGAACCAGTACCCTACCATTCGACCCCTTATATGGTGGAAAGTGATTGGAGTGCTGCAAGTTATTGGTATGAGATGATGGCTTTGAGTTCTGATGCTGATGCTGAGATTTTGTTGCCAGGATTGTTTGCTCAGAGTTTGCAAGGTGACAGTCGTGGTGCGACAGTTTTTGAGCAGTTGGGTGTCGGTACTGAGTATCGGGGTGACGAGGTGGTATTGCGAAAGAACGACAAACGGGTGGAGCGATTGGATGTGGATTTTGTAGAGATGCCTGACTTGGCACAGACCTTTGTGGTGACCTGTTGTCTGTTGGGTGTTCCGTTCCATTTCACTGGTTTGCAGAGTCTGAAAATAAAAGAGACGGATCGCATTGAGGCGTTGAAGAAAGAGTTGGCGAAACTTGGGTTTGAGTTAGAAGATAGGAATAACAGCGAATTGTTGTGGAATGGCGTGAGAATGGATGTGGCACTTTCCGTCGATGAAATCGCCATTGATACTTATGAAGATCATCGTATGGCGATGGCATTTGCTCCTGTGGCATTTAGGGATGGAAGCATCTCAATCAATAATCCTCAAGTGGTGTCGAAATCCTATCCTCGCTATTGGAAGGACTTGAAATCTGTTGGATTTGAAATAGGGGAGTTATGATTTACTTGATTATTGGATTGGTTCTTTTGGGCTGTGTTGCTTTTGTAGTGAGTTTCTTGCGTGAGAAGAAACTGAAACGGCAGTTGGAAAGAGGCGAAATCACAACTCTTCCCAATATCAAACAGGTGCAGGACATGGAGTGCTGTGGCCAGCATGAGATCTGTGAGAAAGAGAGTCTTTTGGTAGCGGTGAGCAAGCAGATAGAATACTATAATGATGAAGAACTTGACCGTTTTCGGGGTAAGGACAGTAATGCTTACTCCACCGATGAAATCGAGGAATTTCGTGAAGTTCTTTACACGATGCGTGATGATGAAGTGGCGGGCTGGGTGCGCTCTCTGCAACTGCGTGCGGTTGAATTACCCGATTGCATGAAAGATGAAGTTTTCATGATAGTGGGGGAGAGGAGGGGGTGACAACAGACAATGGACAACGGACAATGGACGATGGAGACCAAACTTATGGGTAGAGAGTTTAAGGTACAATAAAGGGGGTGAATTTTCGTTATATTATAAATATAAGGGGAAATGCACCCCCTTCTGTTCTTCTTGAAGCGTTTGAATTACATATGGTGCAGTTGTGCGGCATTGCTTGTGCTGCTGGTGGCGTGTTCTACCGATAAGAACACGCCTATGTCGCGTAGTGTACAGGCTTTTAAGGCAAGGTATAACACTTATTTTAATGGACACGAGGCATATAAAGAGGGTTTGCAACTTCAAGAAGAGGGTAACAAGGACAATTTCACAGAACTGATTCCCTTATATGTGACGGGCAACAAGGCAACGGTGAAGATTGGGACGAGTAATTTTAATCGTGCTGTGGAAAAGAGCCAAAAGACGATCAAACTCCATAGTATTACAAAGCGTCCCGAATGGAACAAAAGTCGTCCGAAAACGGCGAAGGATAGGATTTGGTTGAGCCAGAAAGAATACAACCCGTTCTTGTGGCGGGCATGGTTCTTGATGGGCGAGGCACAATTTCGGAAAGGGGAGTATATGGAAGCGGCGTCCACATTCGCTTATATTCAGCGTTTGTATTTTTCGAAACCGAACCTCGTGGCTCGTGCCCGACTGCTGGAGGCAAGGTGCTATGCTGAGATGGAGTGGTTCTATGATGCCGAGGACTTAATATCGCGTGCCCAGCGTGACAGTTTCCCCTCCTCATTGGAACCATTGAAAGCCTCAGTACAAGGTGATATTCAATTGAAGCAGAAGCAATATCCTGAAGCCATTTTGAGTATTGAAAAGGCACTAAAAGCGGAGCATCGCCGTTTGCCCAGGGCACGAATCTATCTGCTTTTAGGACAACTTTATCATAGGATAGGGCATGACCCTGAGGCATATCGGTACTTCAAGAAAGTCATTCGGATGAATCCCCCTTATGAACTGGAGTTCAATGCTCGTATTCAGATGACAGAAGCCATGTCGAAAAATCAGTCAAAGCAGATGATTCGGAAGTTGAAGACGATGGCGAAGAATCCGAAGAACAAAGAGTATCTTGATCAAGTGTATTATGCCATTGGCAACATCTATTTGTCGAAAAAGGACACGACTCTTGCCATTGGGGCGTATAAGGAGGGTGTAGAGAAGAGTACGCGCAATGGCATCGAGAAGGGTGTGGTGCTGTTGCATTTGGGGCAGTTATATTGGAATCGAGAAAAGTTTGTGGATGCCCAGCAGTGTTATTCGCAGGCTTTTGGTCTGCTTGACAAAGACCATGATAATTATCAAGAGGTGGATGAACGTAGTAAGATTTTGGATGAATTGTTACCGTATGCCTCAGCGGTGGAATTGCAGGACAGCCTTCAGATGATGGCAAGACTTGATTCTGTCACTCGTATGGAAAAGATCAAGAAAATGATTGATGAGTTGAAGAAGAAGGAAAAAGAGGAGGAGAAGAAGGTGGCAGAGGTTGCTAATGCTCAAGCCAATCGAGGTCAACAATCTGATGCCTCTAATGCGCGGCAAGGGGCTGGTAATCGTGGAGCGCAGCAGACGGCATTGTGGTATTTCTATAATCCAACGGCAGTGGCTGCGGGTAAGAGTGAATTTGAAAAAAAGTGGGGAAAACGTCAGTTGGTTGATGATTGGCGACGCAATAACAGGACTGTGCTTAACGATTTTAATGAGGAGGAATTGTCGGATAGTCTGGAAGTCTTGCAGGACAGCATTGCGGCAGTGGAAGATAGTATCTCTCAAGCCAATAAAGGTAAGAAGCAGACGAGAGCAGAGAAGGATTCCATCAAGGCTGAGGAGTATGCCAATGACCCTCACCGACCAGAATATTATCTGAAGGACATTCCTTTCACAGAGGAACAGATGGCAGCATCGAATGCGGCATTGGTGGAAGGGCTGTATGGGTCTGCTGTCATCTATAAGGATCGGATGGACAACTTCCCGTTGGCGGAAAGGACGTTCCAGCGCATCTTGCTCAATTTCCCCGATTTCCAACAGATGGATGAGGTCTATTACAACATGTTCCAACTCTATTCGAGGATGGAACGGCGTGAGGATGCGGAAGACTACAAGCAACGGCTCATTGCAGAATACCCAGACAATGAGCATGGAAAATTGATTGCTGACCCGAATTTCGAATACAAGGGCAGATATGGCAAGCAAGTGGAGGATTCGGTCTATCAGGATACTTACGATGCCTTTAAGTTGAACGATTACCACACCGTCATCCGCAACAGCCAGGAGATGGCGGAGGAGTATCCAGAGGGAGCAAATCGGGCACGTTTCATGTTCTTGGAGGCACTGAGCAAATTGGAACTGGGTGACCGCGAGCATTTCATGGCAGACTTGAGGACGATTGTGGAGAAGTATCCGCAGTCGAGTGTGAGCGAGTTGGCGGGTCTCTATGTGAAGGGACTGAAAGAAGGACGTTTGCTTCAGGGTGGGAAGTTTGAGATGGGCAGCATTTGGGAACGCCGGCGAGGACTCTTCGACGAGGCTGATTCTTTGGCAAACGACTCGACATTCAGTCTTGAGAAGAATGCCAACTTTGTCTTCGTCATTGCCTACGAGCGTGACGCCATCGACGAGAATCAACTCCTCTACGAGATGGCAAGATACAATTTCACGGCATTTACTGTTCGCAACTTTGACATATCGATAGAAAAAGGTGATGGCATTGACATGATGCAAGTGCGTTCTTTCCTCAACTACGATGAGGCATATATCTATCTGCATCGACTGCTTAACAATGACGATATGGCATATAAGTTACAGGGACTCAAATGCTTTATTGTAAGTGAGGAAAACTTGGAGAAACTGATGAGAGGGTTGAGTTTTGCCGATTACTTCGACTTCTACGATGAACATTTTGACCGTGTGGGTTCACTTCGTATCAGTGAAGATGAAGCCGCCAGTCTTGACGAACCAAGCGAACTGCCAGAACCTGTGGATGAAGAGGAACAGGATGATGAGGAATGGGAGGACGATAATTATATCTTCTAAAAAACCTAAACGGGAAATAAGATGGTGAATGGAACACTTTTGTGGGTGGATGATGAAATTGAATTGCTGAAGGCATACGTCATCTTCCTTGAAAAAAAGGATTATGAGGTTGTTACCGCAACAAATGGTCAAGATGCACTCGATCTTTGTCGGGAACGCGCATTCGATCTCATCTTTCTTGACGAAAATATGCCAGGTCTGAGTGGTCTGGAAACCTTGTCACGTATCAAGGAAATCAGTTCTACCACACCTGTTGTGATGGTAACGAAGAGCGAAGAAGAAAACATTATGAACCAAGCCATTGGTTCGAAGATTGCGGATTATTTGATTAAGCCTGTCAATCCCAACCAGATATTTCTGACGCTGAAAAAACATCTCCATAAGCGAGAGATAGAGGCGGAGGTGACGAATACGGGTTATCAGCAGAATTTTTCCAAAATTGGTATGCAAATTAATGATTCCTATACACTTGAGGATTGGAAAGAGGTGTACAAGCGTCTTGTGTATTGGGAACTGGAATTGTCTGATACTGGTAGTGAGATGTCCGATATGCTTAAGATGCAGAAAGCCGAAGCCAACAATGAATTTGCCAAGTTCATTCGGAAGAACTATCTGAGTTGGGTACAGAATGGTGAAGACAGGCCTATCATGTCACCCGACATTTTCAAAAAGACCATCTTCCCTTTACTCAATGAAGGTGAGAAAGTTTTTCTTGTTGTGTTTGACAATTTCCGTTATGATCAGTGGCGTGAGATTTCAAAGGAACTCGCAGATGACTTCACGTTCGATGAGCAACTATCTCTCAGTATTCTCCCTACAGCGACCCAATATGCGCGTAATGCCATCTTCTCGGGCTTGATGCCCAATCAGATTGCCGAGATGTTTCCTGACCTTTGGGTGGATGAAGATGAGGAAGAAGGGAAGAATCTGAATGAAGAGTCCCTCATCAAAACTCAATTCGACCGCTATCGTCGCAAGAATACTTTTTCCTACTTCAAGTTGAATAACTCATCGGAGTCGGAGAAATTGGTGGAACGTTTCAGAAACCTGATGGGTAACGACCTCAATGTGTTGGTCATTAATTTTATCGACATGCTCAGTCATGCTCGCACAGAGTCACGCATGGTACGCGAACTTGCCAGTGACGAACGTGCTTACCGCAGTATCACCGCTTCGTGGTTCCACAACTCGCCTGTGCGAGAACTCTTCAAGGAACTTGCCAAGACTGATGCCCGTATCATCATCACCACCGATCATGGCTCCATCCGTGTGAACAACCCCATCAAGGTCATCGGCGACAAGAACACCAATACCAATCTCCGTTACAAACTGGGCAAAAACCTCAGTTACAACCCCAAACAGGTCTTTGAGTTGAAAGCACCCAAGGCGGCCCTTCTGCCGTCGCCCAACATCAGCACCACCTACATCTTTGCCCAGAACGACGATTTCTTCGCCTATCCCAACAACTATAACTATTACGTCAACTACTATAAAAACACCTTCCAGCACGGAGGCATCTCGATGGAAGAGATGCTCGTGCCGTTGGTGATTATGCAAAGTAAAAGAAGAAAATGAATATGGAAATCAGAATCAAGTCAATAGAAGAGATTGCCATGGCTGCCAAGGAGTTTGTGGCAGCGATGGGTGACAAGAAGGTGTTTGCCTTCTATGGCAAAATGGGGGCAGGAAAAACAACCTTCATCAAGGCTGTGTGCGAGGAATTAGGGGTGGAGGATGTGATTAACTCACCCACATTTGCCATCGTGAATGAATATGTGGATGGCAAAGGTGAACCCATCTATCACTTTGACTTTTATCGCATCAAGAACTTGCAGGAGGTGATGGATCTTGGCTATGAGGATTATGTGTATTCGGGCAACGTGTGTTTCATGGAATGGCCAGAACTGATAGAAAATCTCCTCCCCGACGATGCAGTGAAAGTCACCATTGAGGAATGTGAAGGGGAGAGGGTTGTGAGAGGAGTGTGAAGAGCGGAGATTTGCTGACACATTTAAGTGAAAAGTGAAGAGTGAAAAAACTAAGTTACTTTTGCCAATGATAAACAATCCGAATGGCAGGTAACTTAGATTTTTCACTCTTCACTTTTCACTCGTCCAAGAGTTGCTCATTGTATTCCAGTTCTGCGTCAATCAGAAGAATGAGGGCATCGAGTTCGTAAGGACCCATGCCTTCTTTTTTTGCTTTCTTCTGGATATGCTTGGCAATCTCTTCAGTGTCGATATCGATGAATCCGTCAGCATCGGCATTTTCGTTGAGTTTGTCAAGATATTCGAGCAGAACATCAAGGCAATAATAGATGTCTTCTTCCGAGAACAATTCGCGATTTTCCACGCCCATGTAGTTCTGGATGAAGGCAACCTCCTTGGCATCTTCCTCTGCTCCACGGAGGATTTCATCGTCGATGGCTCCCATAGGTTTACAGAAGTGCCTTGAGTTTCTCTTCGAGCGTAGTTTTGGGGGCGGCACCGACGACCTTGTCCACGATTTCACCATTTTTCATGTAGATGATGGTGGGGATGTTGCGGATGCCGAACTGTGCCACAAGGTCGTCTGCATCTTCTTCGATGTTCACTTTCCCGACAATGACCTGACCTTCGTACTTGTCTGCCAATTCCTGAATGGCGGGACCTACCATTCGGCAAGGACCACACCATGTTGCCCAGAAGTCAAGCACCATAGGCTTGTTCTGTGCCAATACTTCGCTGTAATTAGAATCGTTGATTACCATGTCATTCTTGTTTTTTAGGGTTAATAACTATGTTTAATTCACTTTTATGCCAATCTCATTATGTTCTTTGATATATTGAACGAGGTGTTTCTCCACCCTCACTTTTACTTTGCGTGACATGAGGGACACTTTGTTGCTGTCGGAGGAATGAATGTTGAAGACAAGGTCTGCTTCGCCTGGGTTCTCCTTCACAATTTCTGCCAAGTCTTCCACCATCGTTGAGGTGAGTTTGTCGAGGGGTACATCAAAGGTGATTTTTTTGATTACTTTGTCTTTCACTTCTGACATCAGTTCAACAGATTTGACATTGATGTTGAAAATGCCAGGACGGAATCTGTGAGGTTCCACCTTGATTCGGATGAACAGGGAAGCACCTTCCATGAAGAAGTTTCGGTAGGTGACCCAATCGGTGCCGAAGAGTGGTAATTCGCCACTGCCCACAAAGTCTTCTATCTTGACAATCCCGTAGGGACTGCCAGTTTTGCTTTCTCCGGTTCGGACGTTTGTGACAATACCGCCAACGGTGACTTCTTCCATCTTGGAGAGTTCTTCTTTCTGCTCTTCCAATTGATTCATCTTCGTATTGCATACATAGTCGAGGATGATAGCGTATTCGTCAAGTGGGTGTGCTGAAAGGTAAATGCCCACCAAATCGCGTTCTTTGTTGAGTCGTTCAATGTTGCTCCATGCAGGCACATTCTTGGGAATGGGCGGATGGGCGACAGAGACGTCCATACCCCCAAATAAGGAAGTTTGTGCTTGGAACTTGTCTTGTTGGAAATTGTTGCCATAACGCACCATCACATCAAGGAAGTTCTCTCCTTGGCGTGGTCCTGGAGCGAAAAATGTTTCTCGGCTGATGTCGGTGAAACAGTCAAATGCACCGGCAAGAATCAGATTTTCAATGTTTTTCTTGTTGCATTGTGAAAGATTCACACGTTCGAAGAAGTCGAAGAAGGATGTGTAAGGACCATTCTTTTCACGTTCTTCGATGATGGCTTGTACGGCAGATTCACCCACTCCCTTGATGGCTGCCATACCGAAACGTATATCGCTTTCGAAGTTGACGGAGAACTTATGGCGGGACTCGTTGACATCTGGTCCCAATGTGTTGATGCCCATGGATTTGCACTCATCCATCAGTTTGCGGATCTCAGTGATGTTGTCGAGCGAACGGCTCATGACAGCAGCCATGAATTGAGATGGGAAGTTGGCCTTGAGGAATGCGGTTTGGTAAGCCACCCACGAGTAGCAGGTGGCATGCGACTTGTTGAAGGCATAGGAAGCGAATTTCTCCCAGTCACTCCATATCTTATCGAGAATCTTGGGGTCGTGCCCGTTCTTTTTACCCCCCTCTATGAACTTTGGTTTCATCGCATCAACGATGTCCTTTTTCTTCTTACCCATCGCCTTACGGAGGGCATCACTTTCACCACGGGTGAAGTCTGCCAATTGTCGGGACAGGAGCATCACCTGCTCTTGGTAAACGGTGATTCCATAAGTGTCCTTCAGATATTTCTCCATGCAAGGAATGTCGTATTCAATGGGTTTTCTCCCCTGTTTTCTATCGATGAAATCGGGAATATAGTCCATAGGTCCCGGTCGATAGAGGGCGTTCATGGCAATCAGATCCTCAAAGACATTGGGTTGCAATTCGCGAAGGTACTTCTGCATACCTGCTGATTCAAACTGAAAGGTTCCTACGGTTCTTCCATCGCAGTAGAGCTGGTAGGTGGCAGGGTCTTGAATGTTGAATTGGTCAACATCAATGGTGATACCCAGACTTTCTTTGACATTTGCTACGGCTTCTTTTAACTGTGATAACGTTTTCAGACCGAGAAAGTCCATCTTGATAAGTCCGGTCTCTTCAATCACATGCCCATCATATTGTGTGCATCTCAGTTTCTCTCCCGTTTCCTTATCATCAGCAGTGCTTACGGGAACCCAGTCGTCGATGGCATCGCGGCAGATGATGGTGCCACAAGCATGTACACCAGTGTTGCGCACATTGTTTTCTAACATCTGTGCAAAGCGCATGGTGTCACGCAACAGCGGGTCGGGTGAAGTAGCAGCATCCTTCAGTTCTGGTACGCATTCGATGGCGTTTGCCAGATTCATCTTCTTTCCATTAGGCAGTCGGTCTGGAATGGCTTTACACAAGGCATTCACGGTTGCCAGTGGCACTTTTTGTACACGCGCCACGTCCTTGATGGCAAGTTTCGTTGCCATGGTGCCATAGGTGATGATATGCGCCACTTTCTCGGCTCCGTATTTCTCGGTTACCCATTGTAACACCTTGCCACGTCCGTCGTCATCGAAGTCGGTATCAATATCAGGCAAAGAAATACGGTCTGGATTCAAGAAACGTTCAAACAGCAGGTCGTATTTGATAGGGTCTATCTTGGTGATGCCCAAACAATATGCCACAGCACTTCCCGCAGCAGAGCCACGTCCGGGTCCCACCCATACACCTAACTCTTTTCGAGCAGAGTTGATGAAGTCCTGCACAATGAGGAAGTACCCAGGAAAGCCCATTGTTTTCATTACATGCAACTCAAAGTCCAGCAGAGTCTTCACATGGTCGGGAACTGGGTCGCCGTAGAGTCGTTTGGCACCGTCATAGGTAATCTTCTTGAGGTAGTCTGCCTCGAACTTGATACGGTACAACTTGTCGATTCCACCGAGTTTCTTAATCTTTTTCTCAGCCTCTTCCTGTGACAGCACAACATTCCCGTTTTCATCGCGGGTGAACTCGTTGAAGATGTCCTCGTCAGTGAATTTCTCACGCCATTCCTTCTCGGTGCCAAACTCTTCGGGGATGGCGAAGAAGGGCATGATGGGGGCATGATCAATGCTGTATGTCTCGACTTTGTTAAGAATCTCTATCGTGTTGCTTAGTGCCTCGGGAATGTCTTTGAAAACATCGTTCATCTCTTCACGTGTCTTGAACCATTCCTGCTTGCTGTAGAGCATACGGTTGGAGTCATCCAAGTCTTTACCTGTGGAGAGACAGAGAAGTCTGTCATGTGCTTCGGCATTCTCCTCATCCACGATCGTTGGTGCAGATGAGTTTCACATTGTATTTGTGTGCCAACTCAATCAAGGTGGGCTCTATCGCTTTCTGTTCTTTGTAGGTGTCTCTGTTGGCGCGCTGCATGGGGTCTTTCACCTCATGGCGCATCAACTCAATATAGAAGTCATCGCCAAAGATACTTTTGAACCACTGGATGGACTTCTCGGCTTCTTCAATCTGCCCATTTTTGATGTAGCGTGGAATTTCGCCAGCCAAGCATGCAGATGAGGCTATCAGTCCTTCGTGGTGCTTCTCGATGGCTTTGTGGTCGGTGCGGGGGCGGTGGTAATAGCCGTCCACCCATGCTTCACTCACAATCTTGACCAAATTGTGGTAACCAACTTCGTTTTTGGCTAACAGAATGAGATGCCATCCGCTCTTGTCGAGGGCATTGTTTTCTTTTGAATGAAGATCCCGACGGGCACAGTACACTTCGCATCCGAAGATGGGTTTGAATTTCTCCTCTTCGGATTTACCCTTGTTCACCTTATTGCAATAATTGAAAAACTCCTTGATGCCGAACATGTTGCCGTGGTCGGTTATGGCCATGCCTCGCATTCCATTGTTGATTGCCTTATCCACTAACTTCGGAATGGCTGCCTGTCCGTCAAGGATGCTATATTGGGTGTGTACGTGTAGATGGACGAAATCTTCCATGTGTTTTTATTTTCGTGCAAAGATAATCATTTTTTTCATTCCTTTTGTTGTATAATGCTTGTTTTTATCTAACTTTGCAAAAAAATAACATTTGGATGTCACAGAGGTTGACTCAAATACAGGCTCAAAGGACGGAACAGCAACTTCGATTGTCGCAACAGCAACTTCAGTTGGTCAGGTTGCTGGAGATGCCTATTGCCGAATTTGAGCAGCAGGTGAAGAAAGAATTGATGGATAATCCAGCATTGGAAGAAGGTGCATCGGAGGAACAGACTGCTGACAATCTGGAGGATTCTTCTGATCAGATGGATGTGAATGATACAGGGGTGGATCTTTATGGTGATGTGGAGAATGACGGACTCTCAGGCGTGGAGGCATATAGTAGTGATGATCTTCCTGTATATGTATCTTCTGGAAATTCTGTGGAACATAATGATTTGCCGTTAGGAGATAGCGGTTCCTTCATTGAGTATCTGGAGGAACAGATGATGAACTACAATTTGACAGAAGAGGAGGAGAAGATATTGAAGTATCTGATAGGGTCATTGGATAGTAGAGGCTTTATAGATCGGTCGATGGCAACATTGACCGATGAATTGGCATTCAAGGAGTATATTTATGTGTCGGAACGTGAGGTGGAAAGGATTCTGCAGATTTTGCAAACATTCGACCCCGCTGGTATTGGGGCTCGTTCTACGCAAGAGTGCTTGCTGCTGCAAATAGACAGGCAATTGAAAGAGAACAACTCTGAAGTGAAGGAGAAGATTCTTCATTTGGAAAGGAAGATTATAGCCAATCATTATGATTTGTTTCTCAATAAGAATAAGGAAAGGCTCAAAAATAAATTGAATATTTCTTCTATACAAATAGATGCCTTGTTTGAAGATATTAAGAAGTTGAATGTGAATCCGGGATTTGCGCTTGGCGAGTCTTCTTCCGATCGTGTGCAGACTCAAATTCCCGATTTCATCGTGGAAACAGACCCAGAAGGTAATATTGAGATGCAATTGAATAGTGGCGAGATTCCGAGGCTTCATGTGAGTGGTGATTATATCAACCAATTAAAAAAATATCAGTCTCATCCATCCAAGTTAACTCGTAGCGAAAAAGATGGGTTGGCCTATACACGCCAGAAGATTGAGGCTGCTCAAATGTTCATAGAGTCAGTGAAGCAACGTCGTCGTACACTTTATGAGACGATGAAGGCAATCATAGAGTTGCAACATACATTTATCTTGACGAAAGACGAGGATGACAAGGTCCGTCTTGTGTTGGAAGATGTTGCCAAGAAATCGGGGTATGATATCTCGACGGTATCTCGGGTCTGCAATTCCAAATGCGCTCTGTTGGATGGACGTATTTACCCATTGTCCGATTTCTTCAAGTTGACGCGCAAAAATGCGGTGGGAGAAGAGATAGACGGGAGAAAGGTTCAAGAGATGTTAAGGGAGATTGTGAATGGTGAAGATAAAATGAATCCTTATTCAGATGACAAAATTGTAGAGTTGATGAAGCAGCGAGGGGTGGCATTGGCTCGTCGGACGATTGCAAAGTATCGTATGGACATGGGCATTCCTGCAGTAAATAGCCGTCGTGGATAGTAATGGAAGAATTCGGAATTGTATGGATAATAAGAAACTGATTAAGATTGCGAAAGTGGTTTCAACACTTTTCATGCCGCTGTACGCACCTTTATGGGTGTTCTTTGCGCTGTTCTTGTTCAGTTATATGAGGATGCTTCCATGGGGTTACAAAATTTTTGTTATCTGTTTGGTGTCTTTCTTCACAGTCTTTATTCCTACAATGGGTATTACGACATTTCGGTTATTCAAGAAGTGGACGCATCTTGAATTGAGTCATCGAGAACATCGCCATATGCCTTATCTTGTGACATTGCTGAGTTATGGCGCATGTCTGGTCATTATGACGAAAATGAATATGGCGATGTTTTTTCGTGGCGTGGTGATGTCGGCACTGATATGTCAAATTGTTTGTGTTGTGATCAATGCCTGGTGGAAGGTGAGTACACACATGGTAGGTATGGGCGGTTTGGTCGGAGCACTTAATGCTTTTAGCATTTTGTTCTTGTATAATCCTGTATGGCCGTTTTGTGCGTTGCTCCTGATTTCGGGGGTGTTAGGCACCAGCCGTATTGTTTTGCGGCAGCACAGTCTTGCACAAGTGCTGGTGGGTTTTGGCATAGGTTATCTATGCACAATGGTGTTTATATTGATTAGTTGGATGTAGTTGACGATGGAATATGTTAAATGTAAAATAAGATAGAAAATGAAACCAATTGTGTCAATCATTATGGGCAGCACGTCAGACCTCCCAGTGATGGAGAAGGCTGCCAAGTTCTTCGATGAAATGGAAATTCCATTTGAAATCAACGCCCTTTCTGCTCATCGCACTCCCGATGCTGTCGAGGAGTTCGCTAAGGGGGCGAAGGAGCGTGGTATCAAAGTCATCATTGCTGGTGCCGGTATGGCTGCAGCACTGCCTGGCGTGATTGCTGCCAGCACTACGCTACCTGTCATCGGTGTCCCCGTGAAGGGTAGTGTGCTCGATGGAATCGACGCTGTTTATTCTATGCTCCAGATGCCTCCGGGCATTCCTGTTGCCACAGTGGCAATCAATGGGGCACTCAATGCGGGCATTCTTGCCGTGCAGATGTTGGCACTCTCAGATGAGGCTTTGGCGGAGAAATTTGCTGCCTATAAAAATGGACTTCGTCAGAAAATTGAGAAGGCAAACGCGGAACTGAAAGAGGTGAAGTTTGCCTATAAATGTAACTGAACATATAGCACATCTTTTATCCATGCTTATGAGTTATCAGAGAAGAACAACAACCGCCGTAAATGTGGGTGGAGTGATGATAGGTAGTGCCTATCCTATCCGTGTGCAGTCAATGGCAAATACATCGACAATGGATACGGAGGGGTCTGTGGCTCAGGCGAAACGCATCGTTGATGCTGGTGGCGAAATTGTTCGTTTCACCACACAGGGGCAGCGTGAGGCGCAGAATATGCGTAATATCAGTGAGGCACTTCGAGCCGATGGCTATAATGTGCCATTGGTGGCTGACGTTCATTTCAATGCTGCTGTGGCAGATACGGCTGCCACCATCTGCGAGAAAGTTCGTGTCAATCCCGGTAACTATGTGGACCCTGCCAGAACTTTCAAGAAGTTGGAATATACGGATGCTGAATATGCCGATGAAATCAAAAAGATAGATGAGCGTTTCGTGCCGTTCCTCAACATCTGCAAGGAACATCACACAGCCATTCGCATTGGTGTGAATCACGGTTCCCTGAGTGATCGCATCATGTCCCGTTATGGCGACACGCCAGAAGGGATGGTGGAATCGTGCATGGAGTTTTTGCGTATCTGTGTGCGAGAGCAGTTCAAAGATGTGGTCATCTCCATCAAAGCCAGTAACACGGTGGTGATGGTACGTACGGTACGTTTGTTGGTGAAGCAAATGGAGAAGGAGGGAATGGCCTTTCCTCTGCATTTGGGTGTGACGGAGGCAGGCGAAGGGGAAGACGGACGCATTAAAAGTGCCGTTGGTATCGGTGCCTTGCTCTGTGAAGGCATAGGTGACACTATTCGTGTTTCTTTGTCGGAAGCACCTGAAAGAGAGATTCCTGTGGCGAAAAAATTAGTCGATTCTATCGAGGAATGTGCTGCTCTTCGTGAAAAAACGAAAGAAACGATAGCCAACGACACTGTCGCGGTTGAATTCCATGAGAAGAATTGGGAAGACTTGCAGTTGAAGGCTTCCATGACCGTTGGTGCCCTTTTCATCGACCAATTGGCACATCAATTAGTAATCAAAAATAGCGGTTTCACCGAGGAAAAACTGACGGAATTGGCAGATGCCATTTTGCAAGCCGCCCGTATCAAGTTCACGAAGACCGAATATATCAGTTGCCCGGGTTGCGGACGCACACTCTACAACTTGGAAGAGACGATTGCCAAGATTCGTGCGGCTGTGAGTCAACGTGCCAAGACCGACAAACGCTTTGCCACCTTGAAAATCGGCATTATGGGCTGCATCGTGAATGGACCTGGTGAAATGGCTGATGCCGATTATGGTTATGTAGGGGCCGGCGTGGGCAAGGTGTCGCTCTACAAACAGAAGCAGTGCATTGAGAAAAACATTCCAGAGGCTGACGCAGTAGAACGGCTGATGCGGTTTATAGAGAAGGATTTGGAATCATAAAGAAGAATGCAGTCTGAAGACATACGGCATGAAGTTATTGATAGACATAGGAAATACATCTGCCAAGTTAGCGGTGATGGAAACAGACATCGTACATTTCGAGCGTCGGAATGAGTCGTGGAAGGAAACCTTTGTTCGGCTCATGAGAACATTCCCCATTGCGGACGTGCGCCTCTCCACGGTGGCGGGTGAGGATTGGGAACTGCAAGAAGCATTGGCACAATTAGATGTCCCCGTGCTATGGCTCACCCCTTCGGTGCCTTGTCCTGTCAAACCCGTCAAGGGGGTGTCTGCCGCTTATGGCGCCGACCGTTGGGCAGCAGATATCGGTGCCATTGCCCAAGATCCTGAGCATACCTTGCTGATTATAGATGCAGGCACTTGTATTACATACGATCTTTTCTCTGCTGATGGTTGTTTGTTGGGTGGTGCCATCTCTCCTGGTGTGCAGTTGAGGCTCAATGCCATGCATGAGCATACGGCATTGCTTCCGCAGATTGAAGCGGAGAAAGAAGCGGTGTTGTTGGGCTATGACACCCGTACCCACATGCTTTCAGCCGCAGTCAATGGTGCTCGTTTCGAGATGGAGGGTTACATCCGCCAACTCTTGTCCACATATCCTGATTTACATGTCTTTATCACAGGTGGTAACACCTTCGACTTCTCGGCAGACATCACCTGCCCTGTCACACACGACCCTTACTTGGTATTTAAGGGTTTAGCGGCATTGTGAACGCGGAACGAGCAGAATGCTCACCTCATAGAGGATGTACATGGGCACTGATACGATGGCGAGCGTGAAAGCATCGGAAGTGGGGGTGATGATGGCGGCAATGACCAAGATGATGATGATGGCATGACGACGATATTGTTGCATCTGTCCTTTGTGGAGGATGCCGAGTCGTCCCAATAACCATGAAAGGATGGGAATTTCGAAAACGAGTCCCATGGCGAGAGAAAGGAATACGAGGGTGTCGATGTAACTTTCCAGTGAGATGAGGTTTTCCACCGATTTTTCCACTTGGTAGTTGCCCAGGAAGCGGAATGTGATGGGGAAAACAATGAAATAACTGAAAAGTGTGCCTACCATGAACATCACATAGGCAGAGACGACGAGAGGCGTAGAATAGCGCCGCTCGTTTTCGTATAAGGCAGGGGAAATAAAGCGGTATAGTTCATAGATGATGTAAGGTGCTGCCACGATTAGACCGACATAAAAACTAGTCATCATGTGGATAATGAACTGACGGGTCAGTTCTGTGTTAATGAGTTGTATGTCAGGAGATGAACCGAAAAGACATGGCAGGAAGTCGGGGCTCTTAGGGGCGAAGATAATGGCAAAAACCTCGTCTTTGAACACAAAGGCGAGGATGGCGAAAAGTGCTATGACAATGATACATCGCAGTAGCACATGACGCAGTTCTTCAAGATGGTCCCAGAAAGTCAAGGCAATGGCAAATTTTCACTTTTCATCTTTTACCTCATCGCTTGTCGTGCCATCATTTTTCACTTCATCATCCATGGTGGGTTCTTTCATGCCGTCCTTGAATGCACGGACACCCTTGCCTGCACCACGCATGAGTTCGGGGATTTTCTTTCCGCCGAAGAGGAGGAGTACGATGACAAGAATAACGATAATCTCTTGCAATCCGAGACCGAGGATTAAGGGCTGTATCATTTTGTTTGGGTTTTAGAGTTGGGTTATAGAGTGTTTTGTTTCAGTTTCTCCACAAAGTCATCAATGCGTTGTAGTTCCTGCGGAATACGAATGTTCTGCGGACAATGAGGAGAACAGCGGTTGCACCCGATGCAGTGGTTTGCCTGACGGAGTTTGGGCACAGAGCGGTCGTAGCCGACAAGGAAGGCTCGTCGTGCTTGCTGATAGTTTGCCGCTTGCTGATTTTCTGGCACATTTCCTTTGTTGACGCACTTGTTGTAGTGAACGAAAATGGCAGGAATGTCAAGTCCGAAGGGACAAGGCATGCAGTATTTGCAGTCATTGCAAGGGATGATAGGGTAGGATACATAGAGGTCTGCAATCTCTGTCTCAAGCCAGTTCTGTTCCTGCTCGTTGAGAGGTGTGAGTGGGCTGTAAGTGCGCAGGTTATCCTCCAAATGTTCCATGTAGGTCATACCACTTAGGGCGGTGAGCACATTAGGTTTGCTGCCTACATATCGGAATGCCCACGATGCCACGCTATCCTCGGGACGTTGCTGCTTGAGGGTGGCGACGATGTGATCGGGCATTTTCGAGAGACGTCCACCAAGCAGTGGTTCCATGATGACTGCAGGAATGCCTCGCTTCTCCAACTCTCCATACAAATCATCTACATTGCTTGGGTTAGTCTCGTTGGCAAGTCTCCAATCCACATAATTCATTTGAATCTGTACAAAGTCCCAATGGTATTTGTCGTGGTTGGCGAGTAGGTAATCAAACACTTCCACGTCTCCATGAAAAGAGAATCCAAGGTTGCGGATAACCCCCTTTTCACGTTGTTCCATCAGGTAATCGAGTACGCCATTGTCGAGGAAGCGTTGGTGAAGATTCTCCAAACCTCCTCCTCCCACAGCGTGCAGCAGCAGATAATCAATGTAGTCGGTCTGCAAGTATTTGAGTGAGTTCTGGAACATCTTTACTCCCTCCTCGTAGGTTTGCTGTTGGGGGGCAAAGTTACTCAACTTAGTGGCGATGTAGAACTTGGAACGGTCGTAACCAGAAGCCTTGAGTGCAATGCCTGTGCTCTCCTCCGAGTGCCCTTGGCAGTAGGCAGGGCTGGTGTCGAAATAGTTCACGCCATGGTCGAGGGCGAACTTCACCAGTTTGTTCACCTGCTCCTGGTCAATCTCTTCGGGAGTTGGTGCGCTGGGATCGCTGGTGGGACTGGCAGGCTTGTTTGGCAAACGCATCATACCATAGCCGAGAATTGACACCTTGTCGCCCGTATTGGGATTGGTGCGATAGGTCATTTTATCCGTAGGAATGGCTCCAGTGTGGTGTCCGGCAGGGTCAAGGTCACCCAATTCTCCGTTTGTACTACCTCCGCATGAGGCAATGGCTGCGGTGGCTGTGGCAGCCCCCGCTATCTTGAGGAAATCTCTTCTGTTCAGGTCTTTCATATCTCGCGATGTTTTTCGTGTCCTTCTACATAGATGGCACTGAATGGGCGAGCAGGACAGAGGTACTCGCACTTGCCACAGCCAATACATTTCTCATTGTTGACCACAGGTATCATCAGCAGGTCGTTCACGGCGCGCCAATCCAACTTGTTGCCCTCACCATCATACCACTGTTGGTCATCGGGGTTCTGCTTGATGCTTGTGTCAATGGGCACCATCTGGATGGCTTGAGCAGGGCAATGGCGAGCACAACTGCCACACCTCTGTTCGTCGGCAATGGGCAGACAATTCTCCTTCACCCACACGGCATGACCGATTTGTATAGCCGTCTTTTCTTCTTTTGAGATGGGGCGGATGGCTCCAGCCGGACAAACATCGGCACAACGTGTGCATTCAGGACGGCAATAGCCTTTGTCATATTGCATTTCGGGCTGCAAAAAATGCTCCATGTTGGTGGATGGACGCAACACCCCGTTGGGGCAGTTGGCAATACAGAGTTGACAAGCGGTGCAATGCTGTTGCAGATTGGCAGCCGAGAGTGAGCCGGGAGGGGTGAGTGGTGTCTTGCGTTCAGGAATGACCTTGTCTTCGATAGTTGCGAGTCCACCATCTGTCGTTTTCTCCTGTGCCTTGAGGGTGGCAGCCGCAACAGCCGTGCCCGTGACGGCAAGGAAGGAGCGGCGCGAAAGGTCGGATGCGGCATCAGCATGGCTGGAGGCTTTGCTTCTTTTCTTGGTTGGAACCAGATGCAGCGCACTCTTGCCACATACCGCTTGACAATCACCACATGCCACGCATCGTGTATAGTCAAATTTGACGGGTTGCCCCTTCTCCACCTTGATGCAAGCCGCCTTGCAGTTCTTCTCGCAGAGCCCGCATTTGATGCACTTGTCTTCTTGAACCTGCATTTTCAGCCATGAGAACTTGGCAAGATACCCCAGCGTAGTGCCCACGGGGCAGATAGTGTTGCAGTAAGTGCGTCCATGCATGAAAGCAAGCACAAAGAGCACAATGGCTGTCACCGCAGCCACGATGATGAGAAGGGTGGGGTTCTCATGCGGCTCCACCTGATAGAAGAGGAAGTTGTCATGCGCTTCCGACCATTGGGCAAGCAGATTGTTGATGCCTATATAGATAGGTTGTAGCAGTGAGGCGACAATGCGTCCATAGGCACTGTAAGGTGCCAGAAGCACCATGCCTGCATTGAATCCTGCCAACAGCATGATGATGAAAAGGACGAGCACTGTGAGTCGCAGCCACTTCTTCTCTTCCGAATAACTGTACTTGTTGGCGAACTTTGCTTTCTTGTTCTTGCGGAATACTTTCCATCGCCCAATCCATGCAAAAAAGTCCTGCATGACGCCGAGGGGACAGACGATGGAGCAGTAGAGTCGCCCCATGATGAGGGTGGCAATCACCACAATGGCAATAGTGATGAGATTCATCGCCATCACACTGGGCAGGAACTGCATTTTTGCCATCCAACCGAGGAAAGGTTGTACAGTTCCCGTGAAGTCGAGAAATAAAAGTGTGATTCCCAGCCAAAACACAATGGCGAGAATTCGACGGGTTAGTTTCAGCATCGGTATTATTTTTGAATTACGTCTTATAAAATGTTTACGCTACAAAAGTAGGAATTATTTTTCAAAGAAAAACAAAAAACATGACCTTTTTTTCTTAATCTTTTTGTTTTGTGCCTATTTTTTTGTACCTTTGTACGGTTTTTAGTAAGTATAAGTAAAAGAAAAATGGAACAGGCACTTTATGTTTATAACACCCTGACCAGAAAGAAGGAGGTGTTCCGCCCACTGCATGCGCCACACGTGGGCATGTATGTCTGCGGACCTACAGTATATGGTGACGCACATCTTGGACATGCACGTCCGGCTATCACCTTTGACATTGTTTTCCGATTCCTTCAGCATATAGGTTATAAGGTGCGCTATGTGCGCAATATCACTGATGTGGGACACTTGGAGCACGATGCCGACGACGGCGAAGACAAGATTGCCAAAAAGGCACGTTTGGAGCAATTGGAGCCCATGGAGGTGGCGCAATATTACACCAACCGTTTCCATGAGGCAATGGCAGCCCTCAACTGCCTCCCACCCAGCATCGAACCTCATGCCACAGGACATATCATCGAACAGCAGCAGTTGGTGCAACAGATTCTTGATAATGGCTTTGCCTACGAGAGCAATGGCTCTATTTACTTCGATGTGGAGAAGTACAACAAGGTGCACAAGTACGGCATCCTCTCGGGCAGAAGTCTTGAGAACGTGAAAGACGCCAGTCGTGACCTTGCAGGAGTGGGGGAGAAGAAGAATCAAGCCGACTTTGCTCTTTGGAAAGCCGCACAGCCCGAACACATCATGCGTTGGCCCTCTCCTTGGAGCGACGGATTCCCTGGATGGCACTGCGAATGTACAGCCATGGGGCGCAAATACCTCGGCAGCCATTTCGACATCCACGGTGGTGGCATGGACCTCGTCTTCCCTCATCACGAATGTGAAATCGCTCAAGCCGTGGCAAGTCAGGGCGACCAGATGGTCTCCTACTGGATTCATAACAATATGATTACTATCGAGGGACAAAAGATGGGCAAATCGTTTGGCAACTTCATTACCCTGCCTGAGTTCTTCAGTGGCAATCACCCGAAACTCGACCGGGCATACTCACCCATGACCATCCGCTTCTTCATCCTGCAAGCGCACTACCGCTCCACCGTCGATTTCAGCAACGAAGCCCTCCAAGCAGCCGAAAAGGGACTCGAACGACTTCTCGATGCCTGGAAAGCCCTCCAGTCCATCACCCCGACTGCCGAAGGAAGTGTGCACCTCGATTTCGTGGAGACACTGAAGCAGAACTGCTACGATGCTCTCTACGACGACTTTAACACTCCCATCGTCATCTCCCATCTCTTCGAAGCCGCCAAGACTGTCAACTCCATTGTGGACAAGAAGGACACCATCACCCCCGATGCACTCGAAGCCCTCAAGGAGGCTTTCTCCCTCTTCGCTTTCGACCTGCTCGGGCTCAAGCCTTCAGCATCAGCCGCTGCTGCCGGTGGTAGCATGAGCGATGCTCGCGAAGAGGCGTTCGGCAAGGTGGTTGACATGCTTCTCGAACAGCGCGCCAGGGCAAAGGCGAACAAGGATTGGGCAACCAGCGACCTGATTCGTGACAACCTTGCTGCCCTCGGGTTCGAAGTGAAGGACACGAAGGATGGATGCACTTGGAAACTGAACAAATAGAAAGTCTTCATGGAGAAGGTTATGGAGAAACTAAAAAAGATATTTATGGTGCTGTCGCTTGTGTTCATCCTCATCGGTTTCGCTGCAAGTGTTTGGCTCTATATAGTATTGAAGGACACCACCTCTATCGTGCTGATGTCAGTGTTTTTCATTGCATTGGTATGGTATGGCTTCAATGTGAAGAATATGCTGACCAAGAAAGATGATTGAATCTTTTAGTAATAGCCTAATTGATAAGTGATTTCTTTTCTTTTTTATTAACATCTAAATCATTATGATTATGAAAAAAATTCTTTTTGTGATGGCCGTGGCTGCATCAAGTGTTTTGGCAAATGCACAGACAGCCATTGAAAACAGCAAGTTTTTTGACAACTGGTATGTTGGTGTTGGTGGTGGCGTGACCACTCCGCTCGACTTCAACAAGATGTTCCCGCTCAATCCTACGGCTAACATCAGTGTAGGAAAAGAATTCTCACCTATTTTTGCACTCGAAGTGGACGCGGCCGCCTTTTTTGGCTCACATGGGGCTTATAACACCCGCTGGGGGCAGAATGCAAATGGTAACTTTAATGCTTTTCGTGGTTTGTGGCTGGGCATGGACGGTGTTTTAAACTTGAGCAATGTCTTCGGTGATTACAAAGGTGAACCACGTCCTTTTGAAGCCAATCTCGTGGCTGGTATGGGATGGGAGCACACTTTCACCCCAGGAGTGTCTAATAAACCAGATAACTTCATCGCAGCCAAGACAGGTTTTGCTTTCGACTTCAACCTCGGACAGGCAAAGGCCAGCACCATCCGTGTGGAACCTTATGTGCTTTGGGATCTGAAGAACCCGGGCAATAAATATGGAAACCTTGCCTTTAACCGTGATGGTGCGCAACTGGGCATTGACGTGAAATATGTTTACCACTTCAAGACTTCTAATGGTACTCATCACTTCAAGACTTACGATGTTGCTGCTATGCAGGCTGAGATTGCACGTCTCAATGCAGAACTTGCCAAGAAGCCAAAGGAGGTGATCAAGGAAGTTCCTGTTGAGAAGATTGTTGAGAAGCCGGTTGAGAAAGTAGTAGAGAAGACCATTGTGAAGGAGACTCAGTTGGCACCAGTTGTTATCTTCCAGTTGGGTAAGAGCACTATTGATGCTTCTCAGAAGCCATCTGTGGCAATGATTGCTAAGTACATGCAGAATCATCCAACCAGCAAGGTGCTCATCAACGGCTATGCTTCACCAGAGGGTAATGCTGAACTGAATCAGAAACTTTCCGATGCTCGTGCAAAGGCTGTTTATGATATGCTTGTCAACACTTACAAGATTTCTCCAGACCGCCTCACTCACAAGGGTCTTGGTGTGACCGACGAACTCTTCGATGAAAACGACTGGAATCGTGTGGCAGTATTCATTGAGCAGAGCAAGTAATATTTTCTGAAGTTATCGCTTCGCTCGAAGTTGTCGAAGTTAACGACGATACCTGATAGTGAGAAAACCATCAGCATGACAAATGTCGCTAACTCTGAGCGAAGCGATAACTTCTCTAACTTCCTTCTTAACTCTTTTATCCCCATTTTTCCCATAGTTGCGCACCGTGTGCATGTTCCTTATTCCGACCTTATGGGGACGAAAAATATATAATCGCCCAATTTTTTCTTCCCAATCAGCACGTTTATTCAAAATTTTCTGTAACTTTGTGCTTGAATCACGACAGGTTTTAATTTTAAGACGATGTTTTTCGAGCCCATATCTGCTGATGGAATATTGTTTTTCATCCTCTACGGTGTAACGGGAGTGGTGCCGTTCATCGCTGCCCTCTACCTGCTGTTGCGCAAGGGCAATGCCTTCGCACCAGACGTCACGCCACCGTTGCTGTTGCGCCGCTGGGCAGCATCGTTCTTTGTCATGGCAGCATTGGGGCATGTGTGGTGGTTGTTGTTCTATCTCTATTCCCACGATCTTCACTCCGTGGATGATTACCTCCATTCAGCGGGCTATGTAGTGATTGTCATACTCGACTACGTGACGCAGTTTACCGCTATCGCCGGCACGCTGCTTGCCATGCTCCAAGACCGCAAGCGTCCCGTCTGGCCTGTCTTTGTGGCTACGTTACCATTCGCGGCACTCGGAGGAGTGTTCATGGTCAATCCCAGCGAACAACTCATGCTGATAGTCATTGCCTACACCTGTTGCTCTTGTTTGGTCTTCACTATTTATATGGTATTTTCCGTCAGGCAATACGGTCGGTGGCTTCGCGACAACTATGCCGACCTGGAACGCAAGGAGGTGTGGCAGACCCATGTGGCGGTGTTCTTTTTCATACTGCTGTTCTTCCTCTATACATTTGTTGAAGTTGACAGCGACATCTTGTTCTACTTTCTGCATCTCAGTTACCTCTTGCTGTTCGTACTCCTGCTGTGGCGTGTGGAAACGCTGCCGCAGTTAGACGGTATTTCATCAGAAAAAACATGCACTGCATCGGTGGCAGAGGCACAAGGTATCTCGGAGGCGGTTGACGCGTCGGAGGTTCGTCCACAGTCGCTGTCGGCAAGCCCCGTCAATATTGCCCTTGTCCAAATCGAGCAACTCTTGGCAGAGCACTGTGTGGACACACAACTTTACCTGCAGCACGACCTGTCCCTCCATCAATTGGCTCTGGCGATTGGCACCAATCGCTCCTATCTCAGCCAGTATTTCTCCTCTCGGGGCATCACCTACAATACTTATATCAATAACTTGCGTATCAACCACTTTATCAACCGCTACCAAGCGGCTGCTATTGTCGGTCAGCCTGTCACCGCCCAGCAACTTGCCAGCGAAAGTGGCTACCGTAGTTATAGCACCTTCAGCCTTGCCTTCAAGCAGCGCACAGGCCTAAGTGTGACGGCGTGGATGCGCAATACGGAGGGCTAGACTCTGAAAGGAGTTTTGGCATTGTTTTTGTGCCATCCCGAGCGAAGAAAAGGTTCAAAGTCCGCTGCGAGGACTTTCAAAATTAACAATTTCTGTTTCAAAATATACAAAATTTGATGTTGTAGGTATTTAGGGTATTATTTTGAAAGAGTATAATCCATATATTTGCAAAACCTTAAAACAATCTGTACTTAAGTTTGACTTTGTCGAACTCACGTTAACAATATATACAACATTATAGACCTTTAATCATTATCTATTATGAAATCTATTATGAAAAAAACTTCCAACATTCTGCGAGGGCGGCCGTGGCTGATGCTGCTGGCGATTCTTGCATGGCTGGTGCCTCAACAGGCATTGGCAGATGGTTCGTACACCACGTACGTCGATATGTCGTACAACTACGGTGTGTCGCTCGACGGTGCCAACACCATCAAGATCCATGTTCCTGTATATGTTCAGGAGGGTGCCGACTGCTGGATTAAGGACGGTAAGTTAAAAGTGTCGTGGGAAGGCCAGGACGAGATCACGCTCTTCCGCTGGCAGGCCTCCGAGGACATCTCCGGCTCTGCCACGAAGTGTTGGACTACTTTCTCCACCCAAGCCGGCGGCTATATCGACGTGACGCTTGGCAACACGAGCAACAGTGTCAAGGTGAATGCAAGCAGTCAGATAAGCGGTGACGTGGTTCGCAACAACGACGATGCCGAGACCTACGATGTCACCGCCATCTGGTATGTGCCCTATCATTTGCTGGGCAAGAAACTGTCCTTCAAATGGGATGTGAGACGTAATGGTAACAACCGCTCTGATGCTACGCTGACGATTCCCAACCCCAGCGACATCACGGTGCCCTCGGCCGGTCAGACGCTGCGGCCCGTCACGTCCGGCGCCATGCTGTCGTCCAAGAACAAAGGTAAGATAGAAGTACCCTGGTTCCTGGCTTCCGATAACATCTACAAGATTGAGTACCAATATACGGATTACAACGACAATCTGGTCAGGGTAGAAATGGATACCACCCAGAACAATGGTGTCATTCTCTTGGATGCTACCGTGCCTCATAGGGATTTCCGCATTGTGGCAAACTACAGGCTGAAAGGAGAGGGCACCTCGTTCTATGAAATCGAGGGCGTCGAGTCGCCGAAGGAGGACCTGACCATGATTCATGCGCCACTGGGACTACGCGCCTCCGTGATCGGCGGCGCCAAGCCGAAGGTAGAGGTGAAGTGGAACGTAGGCAACCTCAGCGATGAGGACCTTGCCATCACCGACTTCTTCGAGATTCAGCGCTCGCTGACCGGCAAGGATGAAGACTTCGTGACCATCGGTCAGCAGACGTTTACGCAGGCGTCGAAGAGTGCCAACTACACCTTCGTTGACAGCACCATTATCGAGTCGATCAAGGAGGGTATGCTGGTCAACGGCGGTACCTTAGACAACCTGACCTACCGCGTGCGCCGCACCGTCAGCCAGATATGGGGCTGGGATAAGGCGAACAACTGTGCCAGCAGCACCAAGTGCGTCGTGGACAACCTGCACCTGCTGCGCATTGCCGACTACAGTGCCGAGTGGGAAGACGAGCGAGCCCATACCGTCCGCGTAACGTGGAAGTATGCCGACGACTACAACGGCGTGTGGGACGACCGTGCCAAGATGATTCTGCACGTCACGGCGAAGAACCGCAGCGGCAAGGTGGTTGATGACAGGAAAATCGAACTCAACAGCGACGACCGTCAGCAGCGCTACAAGGTGGTGAACATGACGCGTTCCTGCGTCACCTATGATATAGAGATGTATGTGGAGCGCGACAAGTCGCCCATCAATTATTTGGAGAACGTGGAGCCGTACTTCTTCCCCATCCGCACGGAAGCCGACTGGACAGCGTTCCGCGACAGGGTGAAAGCAGCCAATGGCAAGTATGACGTGAATGCCCGCCTGTATGCCGACGTGAATGCCGGCTCAGTCATGGTCGGTTCGGAAACAGAAAACTACTATCGCGGCACTTTCGATGGCAACGGTCATACGCTGACCTTCAACATCAATACCAGCAATGAATACGCCGCTCCTTTCCGCTATGTAGGCAATGCCACTTTCCGCAACCTGCACACGACTGGTACCATTCGGAGCAGCAGGAAGTTTATTGCCGGCATTGTTGGCGGTTTCTACAAGTCAAACACCAACTCGACAGTAGTATTCGAGGGCTGCCGCTCGTCTATGACGCTCAACAGCAGTGTGAATGGCGATGCTACTAACGGTGGTCTCATGGCAATTGCATATTATCCTGGTGACAATGTCGCGATCCGCAACTGTAAGTTCGACGGCAGTCTCGAAGGTGCCAATTGCCACAGCAACGGTGGCTTCGTGGGCTATACCGTTTCTCCCGTGACTATTGAAAACAGTGTTTTTGAGCCCAACCACCTCACGACAAAATTCCAAAATTGTGCTACTTGGGCACGTACCGGCGGTTCGGGCTCTTGTACGCTCGTCAACAGCTATGCCACCACGGAGTATATTTCTAAAGGCGATATAGAAATCGAAGGCAGGACGTACATGGTGCTGCACGACAATGATGACTGGAACACGTTCGTTAAGGCGGTGGAAGATAGCAAGAACCAGTACGACGTGAACGCTCTCCTTGATGCCGACATCACGGTCGGTAACATGTGCGGAGATAGCGAGACTGCACCATTCCGTGGCATCTTCGACGGCAACGGTCATACGCTGACTGTAAACTTAAGCTCAACTTCAGAATGCATCGCTCCCTTCCGCTATGTAAGCAATGCCACCATCAAGGAACTGCATGTGACAGGCACTATCAATACCTCTTCGAAGCTTGCAGGTGGTCTTGTCTCACAAGTCATCATGGGAGGGTCGGTAGTCATTGAGAGCTGCCATTCATCGGTGACGCTCAACTCCACAGTGAACGGCGATGCTACAATGGGTGGCTTTGTGGCTTACGCTCATGGCGCTTCCGCTACATTAAGGAACTGTAAGTTCGACGGCAGTTTCACAGGTTCAAATTGCTACAATAACGGTGGAATCGTTGGCTATACCGATCTCAATGGTGAAGTCAATATCACTAACTGCCTCTTCGCGCCCGACCGCATCAGCACCAAAACAGACAATAACGACACGTGGGCACGTAAGGACAACAGTAGTAAGGTGAACGTTAACAACAACAGTTATGCCACCAAAGGAATGACGTGGAAGTTTATCACCATCCGCAACGCCAATGACTGGGAAACGTTCCGTAACATGACAGAGGAATCTGGGGGTGTCTGGGTTGATGCCAGCCTTATGGCAGACATCAGTATTACTGCCCCTGTCGGCTATAGTAACCGCTGGCGCGGCACCTTCGAAGGTAACGGCCATACGCTGACTATAAACTTAAACTCAAATTCAGAATACATCGCTCCCTTCCGCTATGTAAGCGATGTCACCATCAAGAACCTGCGTGTGACAGGCACTATCAATACCACTGCGAAGTTTGCAGGTGGTCTTATCGCACAAGTTAACGACCGGGGGTCGGTAGTCATTGAGAACTGTCGTACATCTGTGACGCTCGCCAGCGGTGTGAATGGCGATGCCACCAACGGTGGATTCGTGGCAGATGCCGTTCACAATACCAGTATCACGTTCCGCAACTGTAAGTTCGATGGCAGTTTCACAGGATCAAGTTGCCACTCTAACGGTGGCTTCGTTGGCATTAACAACTCTGTCCTGAACATCGAGAACAGTCTCTTTGCGCCCGACCGCATCATGACCAGATCAGACAATTGTGATACGTGGGCACGCGTGGGGGCTCGATCCTATACCCTTGTCAACAGCCATGCCACCATGGGATATAATAATCCAGCCAGCGATTGGTCTAACAAGTCGGCAAGCGATATGGTACGGGATCTGGGCAGCAGCAACTGGGAAGTGGTTGACGGGAAGGCTGT
>CAJOLW010000027.1 GCA_905235525.1 uncultured Bacteroidaceae bacterium | reverse complement strand
ATCATTCAGGTTTTGGTACGCCGTTAGATGTTAAAGTTGAACTCCACACAAGCATGAAAATCGGTGCATTTCTTGTCGCTCGTGCTTTTATTCGTTGGCGAAGATAAGCAATTCCCTGCAATATTTCCAAACATTTCTCCACTTTTTTTCCAATATCACACAGAAATGCGCGTCGCTGGAATGAAAAAGACAAGTTCCAGTGGAACGATTGAGCAGATTGAGTGGTAATAATCTGTTGCAAAAGTAATCAAAAATGATTTGGCAACAAAATTAATAACCTTATTATCATCAAAAACACCATATTATTTCTTTCTATACAGGAAATTAATTGATGAAAGTTCGTGACTCCCACAAGCGCATGCAAGTGTATTCCACAAACGAGTGTAAGTCTTGCCCGTAAACGAACATAAGTCTTGCCCACAAACGAGTTGCAAAACGTAGAAAAGTCCACGATTTATGCCCCCAATAGAGAATAATCTCCATTTTTTAGATTTTCTTAAACTTATTTGGCTGTTTCATTTTTGTGCCGTAACTTTGCAACGAATTAAGCCACAAGTGAAAAGTTAAAAACAAAAGTGAAAAGTATAAGTTACCGAAACAAATGAAACAATTCTATTTGAGCATCGTGTGTTTTGTGTGGGGCATCGTTGGGTATGCCGCAGTGGTGAATCAGTCGGGCAATGTCGTGACCATCCGTCCTGACAGGGGTGAAGCACGTGTGGTGCGTCTGCAGGTGGTGGATGACGGCATCATCCGTGTACGTGCCACCAGCGAAGAGGTGCTTCCCGAGAAGGAACCGAGCCTCATCGTGCTGAAGGAGATGAGGGAAAGGGGGGTGAAACGAGGAGGAGAAACGCCTTGGTGCGAAGTGAAGGAGGAGACGGAAAATGTGACGGTGAAGACGAGGAAGATGCGTGCCGTGGTGGCGAAGAGCGACGGAAGAATCGTGTTCTACGATGCGACTGGACAGGTGCTGCTGAAGGAGGCGGTGCAGGGAAAGACATTCAAGGAATTTCATGTGCCAGAACGGGAACTGGGCAGTGGACTACCCACCGAGGAACAGCAGTGGGGGTTGAGTTGGCGGCTGCTCTTCGACAGCCCTGCAGACGAGGCTTTCTACGGGTTGGGACAGCACCAGTCGGAAGAATTGAACATGAAGGGCAAGAACGAGGATTTGTTCCAGTATAACACGAAGGTGGCAGTGCCGTTTGTGGTGTCGAACAAGAACTACGGCGTGCTGTGGGACAGTTATTCGTACTGCCGCTTCGGTAACCCTGAGGACTACCTGCAACTGAACCGCGCGTTCCGTCTCTACGACAAGGAGGGCAAGGAGGGACACCTGACGGGCACCTATACGGACAGGGGCGGCAGGCAACTGGTGCGCGAGGAGGATTCGCTGTATTTCGAGTATGCCCTACCCGACCACTCCGAGATTGGCAAGACCGACAAGGGAGGCATCCAGAACCTGCCGAAGGGCTTCCGTCTGGAAGGTGCGAAGGTGGTGTATGAAGGTAGCATCGAGGCACCCGTGACGAGCAACTACCAGTTCATCCTTTACTATGCAGGCTATATCAAGGTGTATATAGGCGGCAAGGAAGTGGTGGCGGAGCGCTGGCGCACAGCATGGAACCCGAATGCGTATAAGTTCACGATGTCCCTGAAGCAGGGTGAAAAGACGGCTCTGCGCATTGAATGGCAACCCGACGGGGGCGTGAGTTACTGCGGACTGCGCGTGGCTGCACCACGCACGGCAGAGGAACAGGGACGGCTGAGCATCTGGAGCGAGATGAGCCGCGACATGGATTACTATGTGATTGCAGGCAAGAATATGGACGAGGTCATCAGCGGCTACCGCACACTGACAGGCAAGGCACCTGTATATCCGAAGTGGGTGCTGGGCTTCTGGCAGAGCCGTGAACGCTACAAGACGGCTGACGAACTGACGGGCACGCTGGCAACATTCAGGGAGCGTCACATCCCGATTGACAACATCGTGCAGGACTGGAACTATTGGAAGGACGACCAATGGGGCAGCCATGAGTTTGACGAGACACGCTTCCCCGACCCTCAGGGAATGCTGGACAAGGTGCATCAGATGAACGGCAGGTTCATGATCAGCGTGTGGCCGAAGTTCTACTGCAACACCGAGCACTACAAGGAACTGGACAGCAAGGGATGGATGTACGGACAGGCAGTGAAGGATGACATACGCGACTGGGTGGGTCCCGGCTATGTTGGCTCGTTCTACGATGCCTATTCGGAGGGGGCGAGAAAGCTCTTCTGGCAGCAGATGGACGAACATCTCTATTCAAAATATAACCGCAGCATCGACGCATGGTGGATGGATGCCTCAGAACCAAACGTGAGAGACTGCACCCCGATGTGGTATCGCAAGGCGCTGTGCGGTTCGACGGCTTTGGGCACCTCGACAGAGTATTTCAATGCCTACAGTATCGTAAATGCCGATGCCATCTACAACGGACAGCGCGGTACATGGAAACAGACGGCAAGGAAGAAGGGTGAGCCACGGGTTTTCCTGCTCACTCGCAGCGGCTTTGCAGGTGAACAGCGTTACTCCACAGCCACATGGAGCGGTGACATAGGTACCCGTTGGGAAGATATGCGTGCTCAAATGACAGCGGGCATGAATTACTCACTTTCAGGCCTTCCCTTCTGGGGAATGGATCAAGGAGGATTCTGCGTGGAAAACCGCTACGTAAGAGCCCAGCAAATCTTCGACCAAACACATCAAGAGAATGAAGACTTAAAAGAATGGCGCGAACTGCAAACACGTTGGAATCAATTTGGGTGTTTCATCCCCATCTATCGGGCACATGGTCAGTGGCCACTACGCGAGGTATGGAACATCGCTCCCGAAGGGCATCCAGCCTATGAGAGCATTGTGTGGTATCACCGTCTGCGCTATCGGATGATGCCATACCTCTACTCAATGGCAGGATGGGTGCATCTGCACGACTACACAATGATGCGTGCGCTGGTGATGGATTTCAATGGGGACAGCGAGGTGTATGACATCAAAGACCAATGGATGTTCGGTCCTGCTCTGATGGCTTGTCCTGTGAGCACTTATCAAGCACGGAACAGGGAGGTGTATTTCCCAAAGGAATGTGGGTGGTATGACCTCTACACGGGCAAGAAGGTCATTGGTAGCGATAGCCAAGATGTAAATAGTAAATTATCAAATCGTAAATTATTCGTCGATGCTCCTTACGAACGCATCCCCGTGTTTGTGCCAGAAGGTGCCATTCTACCTATCGGTCCCGACATGGAATGGAGCGACGAGAAGCCTGCGGAACTCATCGACCTGTACATCTATGCAGGACGTGACGGACATTTTGAACTCTACGAGGATGAGGGCACCAACTACAACTATGAGCAGGGAGCATACAGTTCCATCAACATCCTGTATGACGATGCCACTAAGACCGTGACCATCGGAGAACGGAAGGGTAAGTTTGAGGGGATGCTGAAGCAACGACGCTTCAACATTGTGCTCGTTACACCCAATAATGCACAACCATTCATTTCGGAAAAGGCACACGGCACGCTTGTGAACTACACAGGGAAAGCCCTGAGCGTGAATCTGAGCAATGCAAACTAAATGCAGACTCCTGCTTCGCCCCATGACAGCGCGGGGGATTCCTGTCAAAAGTTGCTGACTGCAAAGTTTTTTTGCGGGTTTTGGAGAAATAATGCGAGGGAGTATGCACGGGTTCTGGTATTTTTCCGTATTTTTGCAAACCGAAGGCTCCGAAACGGGAGCAGGACACAGCCTATACATATATATGTAATAAGGAATAACCATATATCATAAGGAATAACAATGAAAAGAACCACTATCCTCGCGGTGCTGATGGCAATGGCAGCAATGACAGCACAAGCACAAACCTATCTTGACCCTAACGCTCCTTTGGAAGAGCGAGTGAAGGATGCGCTGAGTCGTATGACAACACATGAGAAGATTCAACTTCTACACGCACAGAGCAAGTTCACCAGTGCTGGCGTACCCCGATTAGGCATCCGTCAACTGAACATGGACGATGGTCCTCATGGTGTACGAGAGGAACTGGAATGGAATACGTGGAGTCCTGCCAAATGGACAAATGACTATATCGTGGCGTTCCCATCGCTGACATGTCTGGCTGCAACATGGAACAGAGATATGTCAACAGCATACGGCAATGCGGTGAGCGAGGAGTTTGCTTTCCGTGGCAAGGACATCATGTTAGGTCCTGGTGTGAACATCCAACGCACCCCACTGAACGGACGTGCGTTTGAGTATATGGGCGAAGATCCCTATTTAGCAGGTGAGATAGTAGTACCTTACATCAAGGCGGCACAGGCAAACGGCATTGCCTGCTGTCTGAAGCACTTTGTGCTGAACGACCAAGAAACCAACCGCTTCGGCGTCAATGTGAATGTGTCTGACCGTGCCATGCGCGAGATTTATCTGCGTCCGTTCCAAAAGGCGGTGGAGAAAGCACATGTCTATACCATTATGGGCTCATACAATATGTGGAAAGGGGTACACTGCTGCCACAACGATGAACTTTTGAACGGCATTCTGAAAAAAGAATGGAACTGGGACGGTGCACTCATCAGTGACTGGGGAGGCACTACCAACACAATGGAGGCTGCATTGGGTGGACTCGATATTGAGATGGGCACCTACACGGACGGCAAGACGAAAGAAAGTGAATTTGGTTATGAGAACTACTATCTTGCCAATCCTTTCGAAAAACTCATTGAGGAAGGGACTGTACCCATGTCGGTGCTGGACGAAAAAGCAAGCAGAGTACTTCGCACCATCTTCCGCACCGCAATGAATCCGAAGAAAGTAATTGGTTCGCAATGTTCTGAAAACCATTACGATGTATGTCGTGAAATAGGAGAAGAAGGTATTGTCTTGTTAAAGAATGATAAGAACATCCTGCCATTGGATGCTTCCAAATACAAGAAGATTCTCGTGGTAGGCGAGAATGCAACGCGTTCTCTCACACAAGGCGGTGGTTCTTCTGAACTCAAAACACTACGTGACATTTCTCCTCTCGAAGCACTTCAAACCATGTATGGTGACAAAATCGACCATGCGCAGGGGTACTATTCAGGACGTGCCATCTATGACAGGGTGGACAGGATAGACCCTGAAAAACAAGCATTCCTCAAGGCTGAGGCACTTGAAAAAGCAAAGGAGGCTGACCTTATCATCTTCATCGGAGGTTTGAACAAGAACACACGTCAGGACTGTGAGAATGGGGATCGTGAATCATACAACCTTTCTTATGGACAGAACGAACTAATCTCGGAATTGGCTAAGATTCAAAAAAACATTGTGGTGGTGACATTTGGTGGCAATCCATACGCCATGCCCTGGCTCAATCAGGTGGCGGCACTTACCCATTGTTGGTATTTAGGTAGCGAATCGGGTACATCATTGGTGAATGTGTTGAGCGGCAAGGTTTGTCCCAGTGGCAAGTTGCCTGTCACCTTTGCTACAAGATACGAGGATTATCCCTATGTGAAATTCGGCAAGGAGGCATACCCTGGTGTGGATAACCAAGTCTATTACAAGGAGGGCATCTTTGTGGGCTACCGTCATTTTGTCACCAACAACGTGAAACCACTCTTCCCCTTTGGCTTCGGATTAAGTTACACAACGTTTGCCTATAATAAGCCCATTTCCACAGTAGCAAACCACAACATTATTATCCAAACCACTGTAACTAACACTGGCAAGGTCGCTGGCAAAGAAATTGTGCAGGTATATGCCACAGCCCCCAAGGGTAGCGTAGAACGTCCTACAAAAGAACTAAAAGGTTTTGCCAAGACCAAACTACTCCAACCAGGCGAAAGTGAAACTCTGCGCATTACGATTCCGAAAGAGGAACTCTCCTACTATGATGAGACGAAGCACGGGTGGACACTCACGGAGGGAACTTACACGTTGAATGTGGGTGCGAACGTGAATGACATAAAAGGGAAAGTGAACGTAGAGGTGAAGTAATAGTTGAGAGTTTAGAGATTAGAGAGCATGCATAGTGTCATCCGATATATCATTGCGTTAGCCACGGGATGGCGGGCTTTGCTCAAGAAAACATTTGCTTTTCACCACACATTAAAACTTTGCAGGTGAAAGTGGATGGAGATAGAGATGCTCCATCAGTTATGCTCTTGAGCCGAGGGCATCATGTAGATATCAGTTTCGATGACTTACAACCCAACTATCAACGATACACCTATACCATTACACATTGTAATGCTACTTGGGCACAAAGTGACTTGCTGACGAGTGAATACATGACAGGGTTTGAAACTGGATACATTAAAGACTATGAACCTGCTATTGGTACGGAAATGAAATACTGTCATTATTCGTTAACGCTACCTAATACAGACACTCAATTATTGGTATCGGGCAATTATCGTGTCAACATCTATGAGGATGGTGAGGATGAACCTGTCGCACAGGCATGTTTTTCCATCATCGAACCTCATGTTGGTGTAGAAATTGATGTGACCACGAACACGGACTTTGACACTTACGAAAGCCATCAGCAACTGAACTTTACAATCAACTACAGTGGCTACCAGATAAGCAATCCTGTCAATGATTTCAAATATATCGTACGACAAAACCGCCGATGGGACAACCATGTGGAGGATATACGCCCCACATTGATGCAGGTAAACAAACTCATATTTAACCATAACCGTTCCCTTATCTTCACGGCTGGTAATGAATATCGTCGTTTTGAAATATTGGACGAATATGTGCCAACCATGCGGGTGGAACACATGGAGTACGCAGATCCCTATTATCACGCAACACTTTATGCTGACAAACAACGAATCAATTATTTGTACGATGAAGATCAGAACGGGCGTTATTATGTGCACAATGATGAAAACATCGCCAATGACACTGAAAGCGACTATTTCTTCACACATTTCACTTTACAGATGCCTCAATTGGCAGGAGGGGAGGTGTATCTGTTTGGCGACCTGACAAACAACCGTATGGAGGAAGCGTACAAGATGGACTATAATCTTCTCGACCATCAGTATGAAATAGCGGTACCATTAAAACAAGGAACCTACAATTACATATATATGTATAAGCGAGAAGATGAAGAGGTGGGGCTGACTCGACCTTGTGAAGGAGATTTCTACCAAACAGAAAATGAATACGAAGTATATGTGTATCATCGTCCGTTTGGTCTGAAATATGACAAGTTAGTAGGATTCCAAAAAATCAACTATAAAGGACATTAAGTTTGGTATCATCAATGAGAACAATACTATTTATCTTATTGCTGGCACTACCTTGCTACGGGAACTCACAAAACCTACAAAGTCAACTGACAACGTGGGCAGAGAACTACACCCGTTACGATGCGAACATCAAACCTTCAACAGTGGTGTCTTGCGACATTGACAGCAAGGAAGAGCGCATTCGTATTGTACTGGGAGGTGGCTTTCAAGAACAGCACTTCACGCCCGAAGTGGTAGAGAAAATATATAGGGAAATAGGCTCTTTCCTCTCCTTCTCACAGAAAGGCTATCAAGTGACGGTGGAGACTGACGGGCGCCCCATCGAAGACCTTGTGCCCAACTTCTTCAGACAGGGAAAGAAAGACTCCTCCCGACTCTTGGACGAAACTTACAAGGGAGAGCCTTGGGTAAAGAACATCTCCCGCCCCTACACTGCCGAAAAAGGACTGGAGGGAAATCACATCGCACTGTGGCAAAGTCACGGACGCTACTACCGTGCTGAGAAGAACGACTGGTATTGGCAACGCCCTCGCCTCTTCTGCACCACCGAGGATTTGTTCTCACAGACATTTGTTGTGCCTTTCATCATCCCAATGCTACAAAATGCAGGTGCTACCGTCTTTACACCTCGCGAACGTGACTACCAAACCCATGAAGTCATTGTCGACAATGACCATCCACACCGCAACGGGACTTACATCGAGTCTTTTCGCCGCAAACAAAAGAATGCCAAATGGAGCACCACTGAAAGACAGGGGTTTGCACAAATCAAAGACATCTACGAAGCATGCGACTCGCCTTTCACAGACGGAACAGCACGCTATGTTCCAACTGTATCTTCCGCTAAGGATGAAGGGCTGGCGCAATGGATTCCTAATATTCCAGAAGAAGGAAAGTATGCTGTGTATGTCACCTATCAGTCGTATGAGAATTCTATTGATGATGCCACCTATACGGTTCACCACAAGGGAGGTCTCACCAAGTTTAAGGTGAATCAACAAATCGGAGGGGGGACATGGGTGTATCTCGGCACGTTTGAGTTTGACGAAGGTGAACACGATTACGGTATGGTGGCACTATCCAACCAGAGCAACCACAAAGGCATCATCACCGCCGATGCTGTACGCTTCGGAGGTGGTATGGGAAATATCGTGCCAGAAGGACGTAACTTTTCTGTACGCCCATCTGGACTTCCCCGATGGGCAGAAGCCGCCAAATACAGTGTGCAGTGGTATGGATTTCCCTACAAGATTCACACCGAACCATTTGGTGACAATGACTACAATAACGACATCAATGCCCGTTCGGCAGCCATTAATCACCTGTCGGGAGGCTCCATCTACAATCCCCAACGTGAGGATGGACTGAAAGTTCCACTCGATCTCTCAGTGGCTTTTCACACTGATGCTGGTGTAAAGACCGATGATGCATTTGTCGGTTCGTTAGGTGTCTATATGACCGATTTCAACGAGGGCAAGACGGGAGCAGGCATGGACCGATTTGTGTCGAGAGACCTCATCAGCATGTTCCTCACCAACTTCACCACCGACTTGAAGAAATATAACTGGCAAGTGCGCCAACTCTGGAACCGCAACTATGGCGAGGCACGTGCTCCGATGCCTCCAGCCTGCATCCTCGAGATGCTCTCCCACCAGAACTTTGCCGACATGCGTCTTGCCTACGATCCACACTTTAAGTTCGACCTCTCTCGTTCGGTTTATAAAACTATCGTCAAATACATTGCCACCCTCTACAAGCGCGACTATGTGATTCAGCCCTTGCCTGTCGAGGATTTTGCCATCACGCTGGATGAACAAAGAAACACTGCCACCCTTTCGTGGTCGCCTGTGGATGACCCACTTGAGCCAACGGCAAAAGCCAAGGAATACATCCTCTATACACGCCGTGGACATCAAGGTTTTGACAATGGCATCCTCGTAAAAGGCACAAGCCATACGATTGAACTGAACCCCGACGAAGTTTATTCCTTCAAAGTCACAGCCCTCAATGACGGTGGAGAAAGTTTCCCCTCTGAAGTGCTTTCATGTGGCATCTCCTCCAAAAACAAGAGTACCGTCCTCATTGTGAATGCCTTCACAAGACTCGAAGGGCCACAAGTTATCAATACTGCCACAACTTGTGGCTTTGACCTCAATGCTGACCCTGGAGTACCCTATGGTGCATATACAGGATTCTGTGGATACCAACGCAGTTTCGACCGTTCCAAGGCGGGTAGCGAAGCCTCTGACGGACTCGGCATGAGCGGCGACGAATTGGAAGGCAAACTCATGATGGGCAACACCTTCGACTATCCCGTCATCCACGGACGCGCCATCATGCTCAGCGGAAACCACTCCTTCACCTCATGTAGCGAAAAGGCACTCACAAGGGGGAAAGTGACACTATCCTCCTACCCTATCATCGACCTCATCTACGGTACTCAAAGGCAGTTTGACAGCCGTATGAATTCTCTGATTGAGCAGTTCTACAACCAAGGTGGCAAAGTGTTGATGAGTGCAGCCAATGCAGGATGCCCTTCCATTGGAGGAACTACAGTTGCAGCCCTCCCAAATAAATCACTGAAAACCCTATCGGGTTGTGGACTCACCTTCGACATTTACCGTGACATGAACCCACATAGTTATAGTGTGCCATCCCCGTCTGTGCTGGCTCCATCGGGTCAAGCCATTGCCATCCTTACCTACTCCAATGGGAATTGCGCAGGCATCGCCCAGCAACAACGTTTCGTCCGTCTCGGTTTTCCCCTCGAATCCATCACCGAGCATAAAAAAATCAACGCACTCATGAAAGCATTCTTGGCATTCATGGAATAATTAGCAACACTAACAAAAACATGTCCTTCCTTCCCACTACCAAAAAAGAAATCGACCGCCTCGGCTGGAATCATCTTGATGTCATCCTCTTTTCAGCCGATGCTTACGTTGACCACCCTTCCTTTGCCGCGGCGGTCATCGGTCGTATTCTTGAGGCGGAAGGACTGAACGTGGCTATTGTCCCTCAACCCGACTGGCGTGGTGATTTCCGTGATTTCAAAAAACTCGGGCGTCCACGCCTCTTTTTCGGCATCGCCCCTGGTGCCATGGATTCGATGGTGAACAAATACACCGCCAACAAACGTCTCCGCTCAGAGGATGCCTATTCGCCCGACGGTCGTCACGACCTCCGCCCCGAATATCCCACCATCGTTTACACACGCATTCTGAAAGAACTCTATCCCGACACACCTGTTGTCATTGGTGGTATTGAGGCAAGCCTTCGCCGTCTCACTCACTACGACTACTGGCAAGACCGCCTCATGCCCACCATCCTGCATCCATCTGGTGCTGACCTTCTCATCTATGGCATGGGTGAAAAACCAATGGTGTCGTTAGCCCAACTGTTGGTGGAACAGGACTGTGAGATTGATGTGAAGATGTTCAGAAACCTGATGGCACGTTTCCCACAAAGGCAAACGGTGTCGCTCTTAAACAAAACGGATATCCCTGGCGGTATCCGTCCTGATGACATCCTTCTGCACAGCCACGAAGAGTGTCTTCGCAACAAGAAGGCTCAAGCCGAAAATTTCCGACATATCGAAGAAGAGTCAAACAAATATGCCGCACAGCGCATCATTCAGGAGGTGGATGGCAGATTTGCGGTGGTCAACCCACCCTATCAGCCCCTCACCCAAGACGAACTTGACCGCTCGTTTGACCTCCCTTACACCCGTTTGCCGCATCCGAAATACAAAGGCAAACGCATCCCTGCTTACGAGATGATCAAATTCTCCGTATGCCTGCACCGAGGTTGTTTTGGCGGATGCGCCTTCTGCACCATCTCCGCCCATCAAGGCAAGTTCATCACCTCGCGCAGCAAAGAGAGCATCCTCCGCGAAGTCAAGGCCATCACCCACCTGCCCGATTTCAAAGGTTACCTCAGCGACCTTGGCGGACCCTCTGCCAACATGTACGCCATGCACGGCAAGAACCTTGACCTTTGCCACCAGTGCAAACGTCCCTCCTGCATCCATCCTAACATCTGCAAAAATCTCAACACCGACCACTCCCAACTGCTCGACATCTATCATGCTGTCGATGCCCTGCCCGGCATCAAGAAGAGTTTCATTGGTTCAGGAGTCCGCTACGACCTCCTGCTTCACGACACAGGCGACGAGCGCACCAACAGAATCAATCGGCAATACACTGAAGAACTCATCACCAAGCATGTGAGTGGTCGTCTCAAAGTAGCCCCCGAACACACTTCCGACCGTGTGCTCTCACTCATGCGCAAACCATCTTTCCGTCTTTTCTACGACTTCAAGCGAATGTTCGACGACATCAACCGTCGCAAGAACCTACGCCAGCAACTCATCCCCTATTTCATCAGCAGTCACCCCGGCTGCACCGCTGAGGACATGGCAGAATTGGCGGTCTTGACCAAAGACCTCAATTTCCAACTCGAACAAGTACAGGACTTCACCCCCACCCCCATGACTGTCTCGACCGAGACATGGTACACGGGTATTCATCCCTACACACTTCAGCCCGTTTTCTCCGCCAAGACACAGAAAGACAAGTTAGCCCAACGCCAGTTCTTCTTCTGGTACAAGCCCTCCGAACGTCAAGCCATTCTCCGCCTTCTCCGCCAGATGGGGCGCTCTGACCTCATCCAGCGCCTTTTCAGCAAAAAATAAAAAACGTACCCCTCGGGTACGGTGAGGCGTACCCGAGGGGTACACCGTGCCGTACCCGAGGGGTACGCCTTCTTTTTTACATTCGTCCTTCCTCACTAATCAGCCCTGTCTCACCTCACGTTTTTTTCCTCTCCCGCCACAATTGCCACGAGTTCACCACGTTATGCCATATAGAATAAAATCCCCCTGCCAAGGCTGTCACAGGGTTCATAAACGTATAGCCCATCCAGATGGCAAACACCGTATTTTTCTGTCCAAGAGCCTGTGTGCCAGCCACAGGTTCACCATGCCTACGCCCAATCAAACGACCCAGCACAAACTGCACCACACAGCAGAGTAACGACACCAGAGCGATGCCCAACATTTCCCACACCCCTTCCTCACTATGTACCAAGGCTTTCACCGACACGCCGATAGCCAACGATAACGACACCGCCCAGAGGTTGAATGCCAAGTTCGGTTGATGCAAGATGAAACGGTGGAACCGTGGGAATAGATGACGCACCAACCAAGCCACGACGAGCGGCATGATGAGCAGCGGGAACACCTTGCCGAGAATAAGCAGGAAAGCCGTCTCAAAGTCCATGTCAGCCACACTCCCTTCGTGCAGAAATGGCACCATGGCTGGCACAACCAACGACACTGCCAGATTGATGAGGCACGTGTAACTGACCACCACATTGGCATTGCCATGCAGACGTGTCGTCACCACAGCAGCAGCCGTCGCCGTAGGGCAAATCATACAAATCATCGCACTCTCCAGCACTACCCGACCTGCTATCTGCGGCATCATGACAACAACGGCTCCCATCGCCACATAACTCACAACCTGAACCGCCAGCATCTTCAGCATCCATCCTCTGGGTCTCAACTCTCGGATGCTCATGCGACAGAAACTCACAAACAGCATGCAGAACAGCAGTGCAGGTTGCACATAGCCAATCAGACGGTTCACCACTGCATGAGTTCCATCCAATGCTGGAATATTCACATATAGATAATATGCAGCCACACCCACCAGCATCGCCAGCGGTAGCATCCAATTCTTCACAAATCTGATGACATTCATCTCAAACAATCTCTCTTTTTTGAAATTGAGTACAAAGTTACGCTTTTTCATACGGTTGTACACAATAAAACCACAGAGAAAGCGTTTCTAAAGATATATTTTAGGCTCAACATGACACACAAACGACACATCACACTCCTTTTTTCCATGTTCTTCACCATTGCTGCACTCCACGCGCAATTCAACGACCCACGGGAAACTTTCAGCATCAGTGCCACCGTGGATGGCGCCACCAACACCGACTACCACTGGGAGTCGCGCGACAACGAACGGCTGGAGGACGGACGCATGAAACACGGTGTGAATGCCCGAATCAGGGCTAATGTGAAACTGTTAGGCAATCAACTGTACTCACTTTCATTCTCTCCATTCTACAACTTCAGCAACAAAGAACTGAGAGCCTCAAAAGCGATTGTAAGTCAGCCTTTCAACCTGCCGACATCACACCATCACTATGGTGGAAGCCTCACGGCCTCCTACAATACCATCGCATTCCACAAACCACTGACACTCATGGCTACAGGAACAGGAAACTTCTCCCGCTATGGCTATGAGAACGCTTCGGGCATGCTGGGCGGCATTTTCAGCATCACCCGCAATCAGAAAACCTATCTGGCGGTGGGTGCCATGTATCTGATTGGCACCTCGGTATCGTGGCCACTCTATCCCGTCATCATCTACACCCACCGTTTTGACAACAGATGGAGTATCAATTGTCTGGAAACCAACAACTACCTCTACTACCAAGCCTCGCCAGCCGTTCGATGCGCTGTGGGCATGGAGTTAGAGACTGACAAAATATACCTGCGTCCCAAGACCGATGACTTGCCCCCAAAGATGGAAATCAGTCAAGTGTCGGAGCGATTTGGCTTCTTCGCCACCGTACAAGCCAGCAAAGAGATTTCTCTCAACTTCGGAACGGGCATAACAGTTCCCTTCTACGGCCGTCTGCGCCAGAGTGGCCACAACCACACCTACATGACAATGCACGACCATGTCAAGCCTTTCGTGAAAATGAACGTTAAATACAGCCTCCGCAAATAGAGGGCTGTCACCTCAAACATGAAGAAAGGAAACGATATCATCATCCCCGACGGACTTCAAAATGTGCTTCTCCATGCCTGTTGCGCTCCCTGCTCCTCTGCCATCGTGGAGTGGATGCTGCAACACGACATCTGCCCTACCATCTTCTATTTCAACCCTAACATCTATCCACGTAAGGAATACGACATCCGCAAAAACGAAAGCAAACGCCATGCTGACAGTCTTGGCATCCGCTGGATAGATGGTGATTACGACCACGAAAGTTGGCTTCAGCAAATTCGAGGTCTCGAACAGGAACCAGAACGCGGCTCCCGTTGCCTCCAGTGCTTTCGCATCCGACTTACTGCCACCGCTCTACAAGCCCAAAAACTCGGAATTACCTACTTCGCCACCACCCTCGCCTCTTCCCGCTGGAAGAGTATCGAGCAAATCAATCAGGCAGGTCTTATCGCCCAACAAGGCGTGAAGAACACCCTTTTCTGGCCTCAAAACTGGCGTAAAGGTGGACTACAAGACCGCCGCAACCAACTGCTCCGTGAATACAATTTCTACAACCAACAATACTGCGGTTGCGAATTTAGCATACGAAGAACAGGTTCAACTACTTGTTCAGTAAATCCTCCAACCTGATAATTTCCTGTTTATATTCTTCTGCCTTCAGGAAATCAAGTGTCTTGGCAGCCTCTTTCATCAGTTTACGATTACGGTCAATGGCACGGCGCAACTCGTCTGGTGACATGGCGTTATAAATGGTATCGACCTCTGATTCGGCAGCGAGGGAAGCATTTTCCTCTATATAGGCTGTACCGATATAATCAACAGGCTTATGATGGGCAATGGCAATTTGTGCCTTCTGAATTTGGGTGGGTGTGATGCCATGCTCTTCATTATATGCCATTTGCTTCTTGCGACGGCGGTTGGTTTCATCAATGGTCTGCTGCATGGTCTCGGTGATGGTCTCAGCATACATGATGGCGAGTCCATGCACGTTACGGGCAGCACGTCCGATGATTTGGACGAGTGAACGATGGTCACGCAGAAATCCTTGATAATCAGCATCAAGAATGGCAACGAGCGACACTTCGGGAATATCAAGACCTTCACGCAGGAGGTTGATGCCGATGAGCACATCGTAGGTGCCTGCTCGGAAATCATTGATGATGTCAACACGGTCAAAAGTATCGACATCGGAATGGATATAGTTAGCGTTGATGCCTACGCTATTAAAGAAACTCGACACTTCTTCTGCTTGACGTTTTGTGGAAGTGATGACGAGAGTGCGCTCCCCCGCCTCATTGCGTTGGTGTATCTCTTCAATAAGGTCGTCCATGAAATTGAGTTTGGGACGCACTTCGATAGGAGGATCAAGCAATCCCGTCGGACGAATTAATTGCTCAACGATTACACCTTCAGCACGTTCCAACTCATATTCAGCAGGAGTGGCTGAAACATAAATAGTTTGGGGAGTCAGTTCTTCAAACTCTTCTAAACGAAGGGGGCGGTTATCTAATGCGGCAGGCAGACGGAAAGCATACTCCACCAAATTTTCCTTTCTACGACGATCGCCTCCCCACATGGCCTTCACCTGTGGAATGGATTGATGACTCTCATCGACAATAAGAAGATAATCGTCTGGAAAGAAATCCAAAAGGCAATAGGGACGTTCGCCAGCCTCACGTCCATCAAAATAACGTGAGTAGTTTTCGATGCCAGAACAATGCCCCGTTTCACGTATCCATTCCAAATCGTTGTTCACACGAAGTTCTATCTGTTTCGCCTTCTCCATATCGCCACGCTCGTCATAATAAACAATACGTTTTTGCAGGTCTTCCTCTATATCATGAATAGCCTTTTGAGTTTGTTCTTTTGTCGTCATGAAAAGGTTGGCAGGATAGATTTTGTATTCCTTGTAGGATGTGATGGGATAGAGTGTCTGCACATCTAATTCCTGAATATCGTCAATTGTATCATCGAAATAACAAATGCGCAAAATCTTCTCATCATAAGCAAGATACACATCTACAGTTTCTCCTTTCACTCGAAACTGGCCACGTTCCAATTCTTCCGCAGAAGCAAGGTCGTTGTTGGTGTAGAGCATATCAACCAACTTGCGGCGCAAGACCTCTTGTGGCAGTTCTTGATCCACTTGAATAGTAAGAATATTCTCGGCATAACTGGTGGGAGCACCCATGCCATAGATACATGAAACCGAAGAAACGATAATGACATCCTTCCGGCCAGACAGCAATGCTGACGTAGCAGCCAAACGACGGCGATCAAGATCCTCGTTAATAGCAAGATCCTTTTCTATATAAGTGCCTGTAGATGGGATATATGCTTCCGGCTGATAATAATCATAGTAACTGACATAATACTCCACCGCATTGTTAGGGAAAAACGCCTTCATTTCCGTGTAAAGTTGATGTGCCAACGTCTTGTTGTGACTGAAAATGAGGGTGGGTTTACCCACATTCTGGATGACATTTGCCATCGTAAAGGTCTTGCCCGACCCCGTCACACCCAACAGCACCTGTGCAGGCACACCATCCTTTACCCCCTGCGTCAATTGCTCTATCGCCTGTGGCTGGTCACCTGTCGGCTGAAACTTCGAAATAAGTTGAAAATCCATCTGTTTTCCCTTTTGAACTGCAAAATTACGATTTCTATCCGTAAATATTTCCTAAATCTGTCGCTTTTTTCTAAAGAAAAGTGAAATAATCCCCTTCCGTTACTGATTCTTCATGAAAAACTTTGTAACTTTGCACTTGAAATATCATAAAGGATGAAGAAAGCACTTACAATTGCGTTGATTTCGGTACTGATGTTAAGTTCCTGCAACTCGTACAACTCATTGCTGAAATCGACTGATTATGGTTACAAATATGAGGCCGCGAAGGAGTATTATTTTTCGGGGCAATACACAAGAGCATACCAGTTATTAGAAGAACTCATTATGGTCATGAAGGGGTCTGACCGTGGAGAGGAGTCACTCTTTATGCTGGGCATGTGCTTTTACAATTTGCGTGACTACGAAACTGCCACCATGTATTTAGATCGATATACCAAGACATACACGAAGGGAGAATATACCGAGTTAGCACGTTTCTACAGCGGCAGGGCATCGTACATGCAAAGTCCTGACCCACGCCTTGACCAATCCTCTACATATGCCGCCCTGGAGAAACTACAAGACTTCCTTGAGTTCCACCCATATTCAGACTTACGTGAAGACGTGAACGACATGATATATGATTTGCAGAACCGTCTCGTACAGAAGGAATTCGAAAATGTTCAACTTTATTACAACTTAGGAACGTATGTTGGCAATTGTCAAACTGGTGGCAGCAACTATGAGGCATGCATCATTACTGCAGAAAATGCCTTGAAATCGTTCCCTTACACACGACTTCGTGAAGATCTCTACATGATGATTTTACGTAGTAGATACGAATTGGCGCAGCGAAGCGTTCTGAGTAAAAGTGAGGAACGTTTTCAGCAAGCCATCGACGAATACTATGGTTTCAAGAATGAATTTCCAGACAGCAAGTACATGAAAGAGGCCGACCAAATCTACAAACGTTGCTCAACCCGAGTGAAAACAAAAGAAGAACGAAAAGTAAACTAAAATAAGCAAAACAAATATAAAACTATGGATTTCAAGAAAACAAATGCACCAACGACAACTGTGACACGCAACTTGATGGACTTATGTCGTGACACCAACAATGTATATGAAAGCGTTGCCATTATTTCTAAGCGTTCGAATCAGATTGCAGCAGAGATGAAAGATGAACTTAGCAAAAAGTTGGTTGAGTTTGGTGCACACACTGACACACTCGAGGAAGTGTTCGAGAACGAGGAACAAATTCAAATTTCTCGCTATTACGAACGTCTCCCCAAACCCACTCTTATCGCAACTCAAGAGTTCCTCGAGGATAAGGTTTACTTCCGTAACCCATCTAAGGAAACCGACAGAAATCTCTAAGATATGATTCAGCGGATACAGACAGTTTATCTGGCATTGGTACTCATCCTTTCGTTCGTTGGACTTATTTCCACAATCGGGGAATGGACAGTGGCAGAAACGGTTGTTGCACGTTTCAGCAATTTCACGTTTGGCGCCGAAGGGCAGTTCAAGGCACTGGATTCCACCAGCGGTCCTTGGTGCTTAGGCATATTGCTCATTCTGGTCATGTTTCTGTCCAGCATGAGCATCATGCTTTTCCGCAAACGTATGCGCCAACTGAGACTCACCATCATCAGCACCATCCTTTTGGTGGGTTACGTGGCAGCCTACATCTTCTTTGCCTATGTTTATCAAGTGAAACTTGAGTCATTGTGCGGAGAAGGCTCTGAGTGTATCCTACCCACCTTCCACCTCAAATTCATCTCCATCTTTCCAGTGCTAAGCATCATCTTCAACTGCCTTGCCATTCAAGGCATACGCAAAGACGAAGCGCTGGTTCGTTCATTGGACAGAATCAGATAGAAACGCTTTTTCCCCTTTCTTTCATTATATATATAAATAGGTGTATACCAAGATGCGGAAAAGAAAAAGCATATCCAAGACATTTTTTTCTTGAAATGTTTTGTCGGTTCAAGAAAAAGTAGTACCTTTGCACTCGCAAAACAAGGGAACATGCGGAAATAGCTCAGTTGGTAGAGCACAACCTTGCCAAGGTTGGGGTCGCGAGTTCGAGTCTCGTTTTCCGCTCTTCTTTGACAAAAAGGTGATGCCCACGTGGCGGAATGGTAGACGCGCTCGTTTCAGGTGCGAGTGTTGAGAGACGTGCAAGTTCGATTCTTGTCGTGGGCACTAGAATGGAGAGGTGGCGGAATGGTAGACGCGCTACTTTGAGGGGGTAGTGGGCTCAGCCCGTGGGAGTTCGAGTCTCCTCCTCTTCACTCAAAAAACGAAGGAACCCAAGCGAGAGTTCTTTATGTAAAAAGCAATATCATTTGCGGAAATAGCTCAGTTGGTAGAGCACAACCTTGCCAAGGTTGGGGTCGCGAGTTCGAGTCTCGTTTTCCGCTCTCAGAAATAATGGTTCATAATAAATTAAGGGATTTTCAGTGGTTCCTGTTTGCGAAAATTGGAATCACATCTGCGGAAATAGCTCAGTTGGTAGAGCACAACCTTGCCAAGGTTGGGGTCGCGAGTTCGAGTCTCGTTTTCCGCTCATCATTTAGACATTCGTTTTTATAGCATTAATGTATCGGACACCGTGAGGTTTCTGATACATTTTTTTTGTTCCTTTCTGGAATAAAAAAAGCGTACCCGAGAGGTACGCTTTCATCGTTATCCTTGGGTACAACACTTTGTATCCCTCGGGTATGGTCATAGACATTCTTATAGAACCCCCTTGCTGCTGGGCAACTGGAATTTGTAGATGTCGCGCTTGACCGCCATCTTGATGCTACGAGCCAGTGCCTTGAAGATGCCTTCTATTTTGTGATGTTCATTCTCACCTTCAGCCTTAATGTTAAGATTCATACGGGCAGCATCACTGAAGGACTTGAAAAAGTGGAGGAACATCTCGGTAGGCATGTCCCCTACCCGCTCGCGCTTGAATTCTGCATCCCACACGAGCCATGCACGGCCACCAAAGTCAAGTGCCACCTGACAGAGACAATCATCCATAGGAAGGGTGTAGCCATACGTGTCGGCTGTACCATTGAGGTCAAAGCCATAGCGTTCAATGCCACGTTTGTCGCCCAAAGCCTTCGCAATACACTCACCAAGGGCTATACCAGTATCTTCGATGGTATGGTGTTCATCCACATTGAGGTCACCCTTTACATGGATTCGCAGGTCAATGGAACCATGTTTACCTATCTGCTCAAGCATGTGGTCAAAGAAACCAAGCCCCGTATTGATATCACACTCCCCTGTTCCGTCAAGATTCAGGCTGATGTCAATATCTGTCTCTTTCGTCGTGCGACGTACAGACGCCGTACGCTCTCCAGCAAAGAGGATTTCCGTAATTTCATCCCACGACTGTACATTGTCACCCAGAATAAGGTACTTACAACCAAGGTTCTGTGCCAGTTGTTTGTCCGTCTCACGGTCGCCAATCACATAACTGTTAACCAAATCATATTCTCCCGTCATGTACTTGCCCAACATGCCCGTACCCGGCTTGCGGGTAGGCAGATTGTCGGCAGGGAAAGAGCGATCGATAAGAATCTCATCAAACGTAACCCCCTCCCCTTTTAACGTATTCAGCATGAGATGATGCGTAGGCCAAAAGTCTTCTTCAGGGTAACCTAACCCATCCTGATTACTCACCATCACAAATTCAAAGTCAAGTTTGGTGCGGATGAAGTTAAGGTTACGAATCACACCTGGAACAAACTGAAACTTCTCAAAAGAGTCAATCTGTTCGTCGGCTGGCTCCACAAGGATAGTGCCGTCACGGTCAATGAAAAGTGCTTGCTTCATAAGAATTGAAGGATTGAAGAGTTAAAGTTCTATGGCTATACGTATTGCCTCAGTGCTGAAAGCAGTTTTGTATTCTCATCCCTCGTGCCCACCGTGATGCGGAGACAATCGCCACAAAGATGTACACGATTACGGTTGCGTACAACAACCCCCTTCTGCACCAGATACCTATAGATGCTATCCGCATCCGTCACACGAACCAGAATGAAGTTGGCATCAGTGGGGTAAACCTTCTTGCAGATGGGCAGGAGGCTCAGCGACTTGATGAGTGTCACACGCTCCTCCAATATCATGGTGATGTGGCGTTGCAGCAGCGTCACATTGCTCAAAATTTCCAATCCTTTCTTCTGGGTGAGCACATTCACGTTGTAAGGATATTTCACCTTATTGAACAAAGCAATAATGTCGGTGTTGGCAAATGCCATACCCAGACGGATGCCTGCTGCTCCCCACGCTTTTGAGAAAGTGGCAAGAACAATCAGGTTGGGATACTTCTGAATGTCGAAACGGAAAGGCTTCTGAGCAGAAAAGTCGCTGTAAGCCTCATCCACAATCACGATGCCTTGAAAGTTTGTGATGACTTTCTCTATCTTCTCACGCTGGAAAGCATTGCCCGTCGGGTTGTTAGGTGAGCAGATAAAGATGATTTTCGTGTTCTCGTCACACGCTGCCAGCAAAGCATCGGGATCAAGGTCATAGTTCTCATCAAGCGACACCTTGCGGTATTCCACATCATTCACATCGGCACACACTTCGTACATGCCGTATGTAGGGTCGATTGCCACCACATTGTCCTTACCAGGACGGCAGAAGATGCGATAAGGCAGATCTATCGCCTCATCACTTCCATTGCCCAGAAAGATGTTGCCAACCGGCACACCCTTCATCGGAGAAATCGCTTGTTTCAATTCCTCCTGCAAGGGGTCTGGATAGCGATTCACACCATTGGGATAAGGGTTCTCGTTGGCATCGAGGAAAGCATCTGCTTTCACGCCTTTGAACTCGTCGCGGGCACAACTGTATGGTTTGAGAGCCCAGATGTTGGGACGCACCAATTCTTGTAGAGGTTTCATAACGATTGAAGTCTTACTGTCATTGCATTCTTGTGAGCATCCAGTTGTTCAGCCGCAGCCATCCGTTCCACAGCAGGTCCGATGGTCCGAATGCCCTCCGCTGTCAACTCTTGGAAAGTAATCTTACGGCAGAACGAATCAAGGTTCACGCCGCTATATGCCTTGGCATAGCCAGAAGTAGGCAGTGTATGGTTGGTACCAGAAGCATAATCGCCAGCCGACTCGCAAGAGTAGTTGCCGAGGAAAACGCTGCCAGCATTCACCACCTTATCAGCAAAGGATGTATAATCCTTAATCGCAAGAATCAGGTGTTCAGGAGCATATTCATTGGTCATTTCCAGCACCTCGTCCATATTCTTCACAATAATGAGTTTAGAATATTCCAAGGACTTCTCTGCAATCTCTTTACGGGGCAACAAAGCCAATTGTCTGTCCACCTCTTCGTTCACCCTTTCAGCCAATGCCTCTGAGTTCGTGATAAGAATCACCTGCGAATCCACACCGTGCTCAGCCTGAGAAAGCAAATCAGCAGCCACAAATACAGGATTTGCCGTGTCGTCAGCCACCACAGCCACTTCAGAAGGACCTGCGGGCATATCTATTGCCACCTCATGCAGACTCACCTGTTGCTTGGCAGCCATGACAAACTGATTGCCAGGGCCGAAAATCTTACTCACCTTCGGCACAGATTCTGTTCCGTATGCCATCGCCCCAATCGCCTGTACACCACCAGCCTTGAAGATTCTGTTCACGCCGGCAATCTTGGCAGCCATCAGAATGGCAGGATTCACCTTGCCCTCACGGTTAGGGGGAGTGCAGAGCACAATCTCCTTACATCCCGCAATCTTGGCAGGGGTAGCCAACATCAGCACAGTCGAGAAGAGCGGTGCCGTACCGCCAGGAATGTAGAGACCCACCTTTTCGATAGCCACCGACTTCTGCCAGCACACCACCCCAGGAGCCGTCTCCACCTTCTCACCCTCAAACTTCTGTGACGCATGGAACTTCTCGATGTTGGCATGAGCCAATTTCAGTGCCTCTTTCAAATCTTCAGACACCAATCCTTCGGCTTCAACCATTTCCGCTTCGGAAACAGCCAACGAGTCGAGTCGAACCTTGTCGAACTTCTCCTCAAAGGCTTTTACTGCCGAATCGCCATACAGCCGAATCTGGTCGAGTACGGTCTGCACCGTCTCGCGCAGTTCGGAAGCATCACGATGTGGACGTTCGAGCAAGGACGTCCACTCAGTTCTATTGGGATATTTTATGATGTTCATCTTACAGTTACCTTTTAGTCATGTACCATTCAACCATTTACCAACTGGGAACGAATGGCCCATCAAGTTAGAGTATCATCTTTTCAATTGGTGTCACCAGAATGCCTTCAGCACCCAAAGCCTTCAACTGGCCCACAATTTCCCAGAAATGCTTCTCGTCGAGCACTGCATGAACAGAACACCAATCCTCGTCAGCCAAAGGAATAATGGTTGGACTCTTCAAGCCCGGCAATACTTTCACAATCTCAGCCAGACGAGCCTTCGGAGCATTCATACGCACATATTTCTTATCTTCGGCAATAAGAACAGAGTTGATACGGAAAAGGAGATCATCCAATATGTTCTTCTTTTCATCATCAAGATTCTTATTACCGATGAGAAGCGCTTCGCTCTGCATCACCACTTCCACCTCCTTCAAGTTATTGCTAACCAATGTGGAGCCTGAACTTACAATGTCGAAAATACCATCAGCCAAGCCAATACCCGGTGCAATCTCCACTGATCCCTGAATGACATGGATTTCAGTCTTCACACCTTTTTCCTCCATAAACTTACGGAGGATGACAGGATAAGAAGTGGCTATTTTCTTGCCATTGAACCACTCCACACCCGGATAGTCAATAGCCTTGGGTATCGCCAGTGAGATACGGCACTTACTGAAACCCAAACGCTTTACGATATCAGCATTCTCATTGCGCTCCACAAATTCATTTTCACCCACAATACCGACATCCGCCACACCATCTGCTACAGTCTGGGGAATGTCATCATCACGGAGGAAAAGAACCTCCAAAGGAAAGTTGGATGCCTGCACCAGCAAGGTGCGTTTGCTTGAACTCACCTTAATGCCTGTTTCTTTCAGCAAGTCCATGGTGTCTTCAAAGAGACGCCCTTTTGATTGTACTGCAATACGTAACATATATGTCTGTTGTTTTGATTCTATTTTATATAACTAATTCTAAACCCTCAACCCTTAACTCCAAGCCCTAATTGATTGCCCCCTTAATCGTCATGATTGTCTTGTTGGAAGGAATATAAGTAGCGATAAGCGGACGATGTCGATAGGGCTCATCGTGTCGGAAAAACTCCAAGATGGAACTGTACGGGTAACGGCTCGTGTCAAACACGATGTAGTCGTAATCTCTGTACAGCACATCGGTACTGGGCATATCACCCAACCTGGAATGGAACACGTCATACCTAAACTGATGCTTCTCCGCTATATTCTTCATATCCGACAAATTGCATCCATCGCTCACAATCAAGAATTTCTGCCGTTTCATCTTGGGTTTCTTGTGCGACCACGCATAAGTCTTTTGCATAAGATATGACATCGTTCCCCTCATAACCACCGTCAGTGTGATGAAAGCCGAGTAGATGACGCTATACTGTGCAAAGTGCTTCTTAAAGAAAATCACCATCGCCTTATGAAAGGCATTCACATACTTGATCGAGTCCTTCTTCGTACTCTCACCCTTATAATGTAGTATCTGAGTTGGAATGTAATAGTTCTGATAACCAGCCTTCAATACACGATAACTCAAATCAATATCCTCACCATACATAAAGAACGCCTCGTCCAGCAAACCCACCTTGTCCAGAGCCTCCTTGCGGATAAACATAAAGGCACCGCTCACAATCTCAATAGGATTGATAGAGTGCTTGTTGAGATACTGCATATAGTACCCACCAAACAGACGACTCTTCGGAAACAGCGCACCCAAACCTGACATCTTGCAAAAAGCAACAAACGGTGTCGGCACCCCTCTACGGGATTCTGGGGCAAAAGAGCCATCTGCTTTCAGCATTCCCACACCACACATACCCGCCTGAGGATTCTTGTCCATAAAATCGATGCACTCCCTCAAGGTACGTTCTCCAATGAATGTGTCAGGATTCAACAACAGCACATACTCTCCCCTCACCTCTCGTATCGCCTGATTGTTCGCACACGAAAAACCGACGTTCTCCTTATTCTCGATATAGCGCACCCACGGAAACTTGCTCTGCAAATACGACATCGAGTCATCGCTGCTGTTATTGTCAACCACAAACACCTCGCCACACACACCTGTCAACGCTTTCTCCACCGAGAGCAAACACTGCTCCAGATAAAAGCGGACATTATAATTGACTATGACTATCGAAAGTTTCATCTATTCTTTATTCACGCCCTCCAAATATGAAGATATCTTCTCCTCCGATGGCCAACAGTAAAAAGTAACACAAAATGCCACCAGGGCACAAAATGCACCACTAACACTTGTGGCAACGTAATAGACTGCAACACTGAACACTGCCGCCACACACAAGATGATGACTCTCACGACACTCCAAATATGATAAGAGCGCAAGGCTTCCTCATTGTTCATACGCCGCAATCCCTTCGTCGTGTTCAATGTAAACAAACGAATGGCCACAGGAATGCCTACAATGGTCAGCACAATTGCTATTGTGTTCAATTTAAATTCTTCAGGAGAATGAGGCAACACCACGCCATTCGGAATCACATCCAATTGACCCAATACGACCGCAGCCACTATGGTCAGCCACACCACCACCATCTCTATCTTCAAAGCCTTTAATAACTTCTGTATATATTTTACCATAATCTTAAAAATACTTTGACATCTTTCCCTCAAGCAGAAAGAATCGGAAGAGGATTTCATTTACCCGTGAATGGCACACGATTGACCAACGAACGTCCTAGCGTCACCTCATCCGTGTACTGCAGTTCATCATTGATGCTCATTCCTCTTGCCAGCACCGTCAATTTCAGGTTGGGATACATCGACAACTTCCGGAAGATGTAAAAGTTGGTGGCATCCCCCTCCATCGTCGAACTCAAGGCAAAAATCACCTCGTCCACTCCTCCCTTATCCACACGCTCCACCAAACTATCTATTTCCAATTGACTCGGTCCCACACCATCCATCGGCGAAATCACACCGCCAAGTACATGGTACAATCCATGATACTGCTGTGTCTGCTCTATTGCCATCACGTCTTGCACATTTTCCACCACACAAATGATGGAAGCGTCACGATGCGGATTCGAACAAATCTGGCAAACATCGTCATCGCTGATGTTGTGACACACCTCACAATAATGCACTTCGTGGCACAATGTCGATACGGCATCCGTGAAAGCATCAATTTTGCCGACATCCAAACGCAGCATATGCAACACCAGCCGCATCGCTGTCTTACGTCCGACACCTGGCAATTTCGAAAACTCATCTACGGCACGTTCCAGCAATGCTGACGAATACTGCTCGTTCATTTCTCTTCTTTCCCTTTTTCAGAAATCAAATGCAAAGGTACGGAAAAAAAGTGAAAAGTGAAGAGTGAAAAGTGAAAAATCTATATTACCACCCCTTTGGATGGGAGAAACTCAGATTTTTCACTTACTTTTCACTTACCCTTGCGCTATTTCCTTTTCTTTGAAAAGATGCCAAACACATTGCGGAAGGCCGTCGCAGTTCTATAGGCAGAAATGGCATACCCCACAAAGTTCATGTATTTGTTGGAAGAGTCGAGGAAAAAGTTCTCGGGATGATACACGAAATAATCGGCAACATCATTCTTCAACTTATCCACACTAAAGTCAATCTGCCTCCTTGTGCGTTCCTTCTCAGTGCGGATATCCTCCAATGAAGTGTATCTACTTTTTCTCATTCTTCACCTCCTTCCTCTTCATATTCGTCCAACTCCCGAACAAGACTTTCCGCCAACTTGCGGATGTTTTCGTCCTTGCCATTCTTCCCCATCATCTGCTCCGTTACGGTCGGAACATCCAGCAATTGCTCGCTGAACATCTTCACAAACGGATTCTCAATCAGAGGCTTCCGCAACAGGAAAATCAGCAAGATAATCAGCAATAGCACACCCGCAACGATGTAGTAACTCAGCATCTCGCTTCCCGTCCACAGAGTCAAAGCCTTTACAGTCCCTGTGCTCAAGAAGAAAATGGCACTTGTCGCCAACGCCATCGTCGCGGCAGCCAAAACCACAAGCGTCGTCACCATCGTCAAACGCTCTGTCGCTTCAAGGCGCAGATACCGTTCCACACGATAGGCCAACCTGCGGATGTCTTCTGTCATTCTATTGGGTGCACCCATGCCTATACCTTATTCAGCATCAAAATCCTCAGCAGGCACACACTCCCGTTTCCTGCCAATGTTCTTGATTTCATCCACAAGATTCTCGAAAGTCTCCTTGTCAAGTTTAATGCCACGCTTCTCAAGGGCTTCCTTTATCTTGGCACGTTGGTCTTCACCCTTTTCAGGAGCAAAAAGAAGACCTATCGCTGCTCCCGCTATGGCACCACCCACAAAAGCAGTAGCCAATGCAAAACCATCACCTCTTGTCATAGTCTGATACGTTTTTAAAGGTTGGTAAATAATGTTAATTATTTCAATTTTCGGGGCAAATATAAGACATAATCCCCAAAAAGCAACACATTTTCGGATGTTTAACTTTTTTTTACATACATCTCCTTTGCAATGTGCCAAATATGCCCTATCTTTGTGGGAAATCCACGACATCATTCAACCATCTAATTATAAAAAGAGAAAATTATGAGAAAAAGTATTTTGATGGGATTAGCACTTGTTGCAGCCCTTGCTTTCGTATCGTGCAAATCATCTGAAAGCAGTTACAAGAAAGCCTACGAGAAAGCCAAGGCACAAGAGATGGCACAAGCCAACACGACCGACCAAGTTGAGACAGCGCCTGTCACTGTGACTCCTGTTGTCACCACGCCAGTCACCACTGCCACAGTAGCCAACACTGAGAACGACCGCCAGGAGCGTCTCACTGTCATGAACGGCGGCACTCTCAAGGCATTCAACGTCGTATGTGGTTCTTTCAGCAGTGTTGACAACGCAAACAACCTGCGCAACACCCTCGTTTCCAAAGGCTACTCCGCACAAGTGGCTCAGAACCCCGAAACAGGCATGTACCGTGTCATCGCATCTTCATTCGACGACCGTGCTTCAGCCGTTGCATCCCGCGACCAACTTCGTGGCACCTACCCCGACGCTTGGCTCCTCTATCGCACCTATTAAGGAGACTTTTTCCTTGTCTATCATAAGAAGGGGCTGTGGCCATATGGAAGCAGTCCCTTCTTTCATTCCAACCATCATCTTTAAACTTTAAATCTTGGAACAACTACTTCAACTCACGGAAGATATCGGTGGAATCGTATGGGGATGGCCCATGATTATTTTGTTGCTTGGCACCCACCTATTCCTTACCATCCGGCTCAAATTTCCACAACGTAAAATTTGGACAGCCATCAAACTGTCGGTGAAGAAAGACAAGGACGCGACAGGCGACGTGAGCCAGTTCGGTGCCTTGGCAACCTCTTTGGCTGCAACCATCGGCACAGGCAACATCATCGGTGTGGCAACCGCTGTCAGTTTGGGCGGTCCCGGTGCCGTGCTGTGGTGCTGGCTCACAGGCGTGTTCGGCATCGCCACTAAATATGGCGAGGGACTGCTTGCCATCAAGTACCGCGAGAAGACACAAGACGGCAGAATGATGGGCGGTCCCATGTATGCCCTGCAAAACGGATTAAACATGAAGTGGTTAGGAGTGTTGTTCTGCTTATTTGCAGCAATAGCCTCTTTCGGCATCGGCAACACGGTGCAGGCAAATACCATCAGTGAAAACCTCTCATTGGTGATGGAAAAATGGGTGTCACCCGACATAACGAAGATGATTACAGGCTTCCTGCTTGCCACACTCGTGGGCTTTGTGGTGATTGGCGGCGTGAAGAGCATCGCCCGATGGTGCATGACACTGGTTCCGCTGATGGCATTGCTCTATGTGCTGGGGTGCCTCTATATCCTATGCGTCAACCACATTTATCTGGGCGAAGCCGTCTCGCTGATTTTCAACGAGGCATTCTCCCTCAAGGCAGCAGGAGGGGGCACGGCAGGCACCGTAGTGATGCTGGCAGCCCGCTACGGAATTGCCCGCGGACTCTTCTCCAACGAGTCGGGTCTGGGTTCCGCCCCCATTGTGGCAGCAGCCGCCCAGACGAAGAATCCCGTGCGCCAGGCATTGGTATCATCCACAGGCACATTCTGGGACACCGTCATCATTTGCGCCATCACAGGGCTGGTCATCGTGTCGAGCATCATCGCCTATCCTGAAATCTCGCAGGAGGATGGCGCCATGCTGACCAAGAAGGCCTTCGGCATGATTCCCTACGTGGGCACCCCCATCCTGACCTTCGGCATCGTCACATTTTCCTTCTCCACCATCTTATGTTGGAGTTACTACGGCGAAAGAGCCATGGAATATCTGGCAGGCAGACGCAGCATCGTCTTATACCGCATGGTGTATATCCTGCTGGTGTTTGCAGGCGCCACCATGAGTCTGGCACTGGTGTGGAACCTGTCAGACATCATGAACGCGCTGATGGCAGTGCCCAACCTGATTTCGCTCCTGCTGCTGTCAGGGGTCATAGCCAAAGAGACCCAGCACTATCTGTGGAACGACAATTTGGATGAGGAAGATAATAAGGATAGCAATGAAGAAAAAGATATAAAATCATGATAGAAGACCTTTGTATTATTATGTTGACGGCGGGCATCACCAGCCTGCTGTTCAAATTGCTGAAACAGCCCGTCGTGCTGGGTTACATTGTGGCAGGTATGCTCGTGGGGCCGCACGTGTTGGGCGAGTCGTGGATCAACAACGAAGAGAATGCCGAGACTTGGGGAGAAATTGGTGTGCTGTTCCTCCTGTTCAGTCTCGGTCTCGAATTCTCCTTCAAGAAACTGCTCAAGGTAGGAAGCACCGCAGTCATCGGTGCCGGCGTCATTGTCGTAGGTATGATGGTTGCCGGCATGGCAACAGCCTACCTGCTCGGATGGAACAACATGAATGCCATCTTCCTTGGCGGCATGCTCTGCATGTCATCCACCACCATCGTCTTCAAAGCCATCGAAGAGGCAGGGCTTCGCAGCCACCGCTTCGCCGGCGTATGCTTCGGCATCCTCATTGTGGAAGACCTCTTCGCCGTGGTGCTCATGGTGTTGCTCACCTCCATTGCCGTCAAGAACGAGTTTGAGGGAAAAGAACTGCTTTGGCAAGTAGGCAAACTCGTCATGTACATCGCCCTTTGGTTCGTATTGGGCATCACCCTCATCCCCACATTTCTGAAAAGATTCAAAAAGCACCTCAATGACGAGACACTCACCATCTTCTCCATCGGACTCTGCCTTGGCATGGTGCTGTTGGCAGTGCAGGCAGGATTCAGCAGTGCGCTGGGTGCCTTCGTGATGGGTTCGGTGCTGGCAGAGACCATTGATGCAGAACGCATCGAGCACCTGGTGCAGCCCATGAAGAACATCTTTGGTTCCATCTTCTTCGTATCCGTCGGTATGATGATAGACCCCGCCCTGTTGCTGCAATACTGGCTGCCCATCGCCATCATCACCCTCGTGGTCATCTTCGGACAGATCATCTTTGCCAGTCTGGGCACACTCCTTTCCGGACAGCCCCTGAGAGTGGCATTGCAGACAGGTTTCTCACTGGTTCAGATAGGTGAGTTCGCCTTCATCATCGCCAGCCTCGGACAGAACCTGCACGTGACCGACTCCAGCCTCTACCCCATCGTTGTGGCAGTCAGCGTCATCACCACCTTCCTCACGCCATACATCATGAAACTGGCATACCCCACCCTTGCCTTCCTTGAGAACCACATGAGCGAAAGTACCAAGAAGATGCTCGACAGTTATACGGAGAAACGCCAAAACCAATCAAGCAAGAGTCACGAATGGGCATCGCCCGCCATAAGAATCTTCAAACTGGTCTTCCTGCATATCGCCATGGCACCCGGCATCAACCAGTTCCTCCGACTCTTCAACGAAAACCTCTATGCACGTGAACGACTTGCCGAGTCCAAACGCGGATTGGAGCGTGAAGTGGAAGACTCGCTCATCAGCCTCGAAATAAATATAGCAGAAGTTGTCGTTCCCCCGAATTCAGCCTTTGCCGGCAAAGCCCTGAAAGACCTCAACATCCGCAACATCACAGGCGCCAACATCGTGCGCATCATCCGTGGAGGTATCAACATCAACATCCCCGGTGGCAGTCATTGCCTCTATCCAGGCGACCGCATCATCCTGGCTGGCTCCGACACCGATGTGGCAGCCTTCCAGAAAATGCTGGAGACCAGCCTTGCACCAACAGAAGAGGACGCCGTAAACACCAACATCGTGCTGGACAACTTCACCATCACCGCCGACTCCCCTCTCTGTGGCAAGAGCATCATCAAGTCAGGCATCCGAGAGAAAGGAAACTGCATCGTCATGGGGCTTGTTCGCCCTTCCGAAGACTTCTACACCAACCCCGACCCCAACCTCGTCATTCAGGAAGATGACATCATCATCGTGGCTGGTGAGAAACAAAAAATGCAAGATTTCTTCTCCCAAGCCGCCGTTTCCAATCCCCAAATGTGGTCATAAACAAAAAAAGGCGCAACTTCGGTTGTGCCTTTTTTTGTGGAGATGGAGGGAATAGACCAGTCATTTGCTCTAAATCTCACAGAAAAAATCAAGTTTCACAGATTTGGTTTTTCCTAAAAATAAAGTATGTTAAACTTCTGAAACGCCTTCAAACCAAGGGATTCTCGCTTGTTTGTTCCAATCATTTTTCATACCTTCGCGCCATGAAATCGAAGTTTGAGATAAAATACAATACAAGGGTATTCATCCAGATACCAAAGGCCGACAGAAACAAGGTTGACGCTGTTGGTCCGGTCATGTGTCGTGTCCGATGGAACTCTAAGAAGAACGAGGTGGGGCTTCGATGTGGCTTATGTGCAAGCATCGACAAATGGAATGAACAGTCATCTACTGTCAAACGTGACCAAAACCTTTTGGGATGTGTATGATGAGTGGCTTGCCGATGGACTTGCCACAAAACATTGGTCGCATGACACACACAAGAGGTACATGACCCTGAAATACATACTCGTCGGATTTGACAAGAATCTCCTCCTTGAAGATATTCAGCAAGACCATCCTCGTTGCCTACATATACAAACTTGCCATCCTTCACCACCAATGCGGTGGCCTGCGGATTGTTCTGGTCCGAAGTAAAAATCTTCGCATTCTTGATAATCAGGTCGGCCTTACCGAAAGTGGAGCCTCCGCCACTCGGGGTGTCATCATTGCTTGTGCAACTGGCAAGCATGCCTATGCCGATGATAACACTCAAAACTGTATGAACGATAGCATCCGCTTCTTGATACTCATGTGATTTGTCTGTTTCATATTGTTCATTTCTATATACAGTAATACTTGGTCAGGAAATAGGTGCGCTCCCAGTCGAGTATTTTTCTCTGAGACTCTTTCTCAGAGTGGATGTTAAACTCGTCGAATATCATCAGCGGCTTGTCTTCCAGATTGTAGAGCGGCCACTCCTTAGCCTTGCCGTCGGGCGACTCGGACGCGCTGAGCGACGGGTTGCCGGTCTTGGCGAACTGCACCCACATCTTGCGCAGGGTTCGGGCGAAGGTCTCATCAAAGGACCATCCCATCGCCAAGGTCATTTCCTGATGATTGAAGACTACCGGAACCTCCACCGAATGCCCGCATCTCAACAGCGGCGAAGAGGATTCCGGGGTGAAGAAATAAGTATATGACTTTCCCCCACCCTTAGTCTGGTTTTCCGACAGACGGATGAGCGGTGCAATAAACGCTATCTGGTCGCACAGACGACTGGTGGCAGTATATTCTACAGTAGCGTCCTTCACATCCTGGCAATAGCTCTCTACCAGCACCTTCTCCTCGTCCGTCAACTGTGCCAGTTTCTTCGCCTTGCGGTCAGCAGCAAAAGAGTTCCAGTAATCCGCTCCGAAACCGAAAATGAAATAACCCATCTCATCCTTGTTACAGCCATGCATCAGGTCGATGTCCGCTGCCGCACCATTGACATAAGCCTCATATGGGTCCAGAGGCAGGAGGCGTCCGTCACGTTCTGGCCACACACGCAGTATGACGGCAGTTGTCGCCTGCAAAAACTTCTCAATATCAACCTTCTGCAGGTCGGCAACGGTCTTGCAGCCGAGCGCCGCCATTAGTTCATCCGTGCAGGCGATGGCCTCCTCAGTTGAACGCGTAAAGACTGGGCCACCACTTTGAGCTATGACACGCTTGAAGTACTGGTGTGAGCCTGCCATCAGCGGCAACAGGGTCACGCTGCCAGCACCGGCGGATTCACCGAAGATAGTAACGTTGTCTGGATTGCCACCAAAGTTGGCTATATTCTCATGAATCCATTTCAGCGCCATCATCTGGTCCAGAAGTCCTAAGTTCTGTGCATCGGGATAGTCAGCACCGTCGGGCAGATGCGACAGATGGAGAAAACCGAAAATGCCAAGCCTGTATTCAATAGAAACAAAAATAACATCCGGGTTCTCTTGTATGAACTTCTGACCATCATACATAGGATCAACTGTTCCGCCCATCTCGAAGGCACCACCGTGAATCCACACCATCACTGGCTTCGTGGCGGCAGACGAGCCTTCTGTCTTCCAGATGTTCAGGTACAAGCAGTCCTCACCCTGAATGTAAAGGGAAGCCATTTCGCTGGATTCCTCTCGCTGATAGGGACTTTTCGCATTGTAATATGCCTCATACACGCTCTCATCCGCCACATAGTCAACCGGTGCCTTCCAGCGCAGTTCGCCCACAGGCTGCTGTCCCACGAACGGGATGCCTTTGTAGGCAACAACCCCGTCCATCCGCTTACCCACAAAGGTGCCGTTGATACACTTCACCGCCAGCGCCTTGTCATAGTTGCCGTCGGTAATCTGTTTGTTCTCGCCATACTGGGTCTGAAGTTTCTCTTTCTGTTCAGCCAACTCGTCCTTCGGTTGTTCCGGCTCAGGCACGATGTTGTCGTTATTGCTTGAACATGCCGTAAAAACGCTTGCGCCGTAAACGAGGATAGCGGCCATCCCCCAGTTCAAAATCTTTTTCATCATATAGCTTATTAAATACAATAATACTTAGTCAAGAAGTAGGTGCGCTCCCAGTCGAGGATATTTCTCTGAGATTCCTTTTCGGGATGGATATTGAACTCGTCAAAAATCATCAGCGGCTTGTCTTCCAGATTGTAGAGCGGCCACTCCTTTGCCTTGCCGTTGGGCGAGTCGGATGCGCTGAGCGACGGGTTGCCGGTCTTGGCGAACTGTACCCACATCTTACGCAGGGTGCGGGCGAAGGTCTGATCAAAGATCCTGCCCGTAACGATGGTCTCCTCTGGATGGTTGAACACCGTAGAAAGTTCTATGGCATGACTACATTTCAATAATGAATAAGAGGATTCGGGTGTGAAGAAGTAGGTGTAAACTCTACCGCCGGCCTTGGCCTGATTCTCCGACAGACGGAAGAGCGGCGCGATGAATGTAATCTGATCAAACAGACGACTGGTGCTGGAATACCCTTTGGTGACGTCCTTTACGTTCTGACAGTAGTCCTCCACCAATGCTTTCTCCTCGCTCGTCAACTGTGCCAGTTTCTTAGCCTTGCGGTCTGCAGCCCACGGATTCCAGACATCCAGTCCGGCGTCATAGATGAAATAGCCCATCTCATCCTTGTTGCAGCCATGCAGTAACGTGATGTCCTTTGCCGCCCCGTTGGCGTATGCTTCGTATGGGTCAAGAGGCAGCAAATTTCCATCTCTTTCCGCCCACACACGCAGGTCGAGCAAATCTGACGCCGTGGCTACAAATTTCTGCACATCCAGTTTCTGCAAGTCGGCAACGGTCTTGCAGCCGAGCGCCGCCATCAGCTCATCCGTGCAGGCGATGGCCTGTTCCGTAGAACGCGTAAAAACGGGCGAACCACTCTCGGCGATAACCTTATTGAAATATTGGTGTGAACCTGCCATCAGTGGCAGCAGGGTCACACTGCCGGCACCGGCCGACTCGCCCATGATGGTCACGTTGTCAGGATCACCACCGAAGGCCGCGATATTCTCGTGAACCCACTTCAAGCCCATCATCTGGTCCAGAAGTCCTAAGTTCTGCGCATCGGGATAGGCAGCACCGTCTGGCAGGTGCGACAGATGGAGGAATCCGAATACGCCAAGCCTGTACTCGAGTGATACCAGGATGACATCGGGATTCTCCCTGACGAAGTTGCAGCCTTCCTCGCGTGGCTCGGACGTCCCGCCCACTTCGAAAGCGCCGCCGTGAATCCATACGATGACTGGCTTTGTGGCCGCAGACGCTCCCTCTGCCTTCCAGACGTTCAGGTACAGGCAGTCCTCACCCTGAACGTAGTAAGAGGCCATCTGCCAGATATATTCCACTTGGCAAGGGCTTTTGCCATTGTAATATGCCTCGTAGATGCCGTCGTCCGCAACATAGTCCACCGGTGCCTTCCAGCGCAGTTCGCCCACGGGCTGCTGGCTCACGAACGGGATGCCCTTGTAGGCGACAACCCCGTCCGTCCGCTTGCCCACGAAGGTGCCGTTGATGCACTTCACGGCCAGCGACTTGTCATAGTTGTCGTCGGTAATCTTCTTGTTCTCGCCGTAGAGAGCCTGCATTCGCTCGTGCCCTTTCTCTTCGTCAAGAAACTCGTTCACTTCCTGCTCCGGCTCGGCCACACTCGAATTGTCCGTGTCGTCCGAGCACGATGCCAAGCCCAGCATCATTGGCAGGGCGAGCATCCAGAATTTAAAGAACACCTTTCTCATTTCAGTATAAATATGATTAAACGTTAAGTATTCGGCTTCTACATGACTCTATAGACAGAGGCATAAGAACTTTGTGCTATGCTTTTGACAGGTGTCAAGCAGTAAACGAGTCTTTGCCATCAGTCTACATAGGTGGTTAGTCTTTCCTTTAACTTGGGGTCGGTGATGATGATAACACCGGCATGGGCAACAGCAAATGCCGCCCTCCTTGTCCTCGGAGTCTTCTTCGAGTTAATGGCGTAGTTCCTTGCCATCCTTTCCTTTTTCTCTTCGTTCGACATAATTATGCGCATTAAAAGTGTTATAACGGGTACTAAGGTACAAACATTTTGCGAAATACGAGCGATTTACGCATTAAAAATACAAAAAGGCGGGCAAAAGTATTGCGTTTTGTCACTTTCGCCGCCTGTTATGGTGCAGATTGCTGCCTTATTGAATGAATAGCAGTGAAAACTCCACATATCGCCTTCGCTCGATGGACTTGACCTTCGGTCGAGTCTGTCCCGCTCGGCAGAGTCTATGCAAGCATCACTCTGCCCTCGCTTAGTCGCAGACATCACTTTCCTGCCCTTGTATCGTCAGAAACGCATGTAGTCGTGGAAAATGTTCTTGCTCTGGCAAGCGTCCCTTTGGATCGAGCGGCTCTTCTAATTGTGTCATAAAAATCATTATTCTTTCCATCAGGGGACAAAATTACTCAATTTTCATCAGAAGAAAGTGGTGAGCACCAATTTTCTTGCCGAAATAACATACATTCACTTGCAAAATGTCAGATTTAAGCCGATTTTTAGTAATTTTGTGGCGAAAATCGCGATTAAGCGAGAACTGAGCCGAACTTGTTCGAGTTTTGTCGAGCGTGAGCGATTTATTTAATTTCAACGAGATAAGGAATGATTCAGCAAGTAGAGATAACACTTACAGCTCATACACATTAGTTGAGATTACGTTGTTACTGTTGGTGATTCTACCCACATTGGCAGTTTACAGATACATAAACGATTGATTATGGAATACAGAAAGATTGGCGATAACTACTATGTCCGTATGGATCGAGGGGATGAAATAATCAGCACCCTTCTCGGAATCTGCGAAAAGGAATCAATACCATCTGCGGTTTTCTCTGGTATTGGTGGCTGTCAGAGTGCGGAACTTCAAGTGTTCATCCCTGAGACTGGAAGTTTTGAGACAGAGCGATTAGAAGGTATGCTTGAACTTGTATCACTCAATGGTAATGTGGTAAGAGACGATAATGGTCAACTATTCCACCATACCCATGCCCTGTTTTCATTCAAGGGAGGGAACCGCGATGTTGATAACATCGTGGGAGGGTACCAGGATGGTCTGCATGGAATGGCAGGGGGACATCTGAAAGCCACGACGGTTCTCTATACAGCCGAAATAGAACTACGTCCCACCATTGGCGGGGCTATCGGTCGGAAGTTTGACCCTGAAACGGGCACGGGATTCTGGGATTTTAAGGACTGAATGATATGGTACAGAACTACAAGGTCATCACTCTATGCGGAAGCACTCGTTTCAAGGAGCAGTTCATCGAAACCCAGAAACGATTGACGCTTGAAGGCTGCATTGTCATTAGTGTCGGCCTATTCGGACATTCAGGTGATGAAGAGGTGTGGAAACCAGGTACAAAGGAAATGCTTGACGATATGCACAAACGGAAGATCGACATGGCAGATGAGATCCTTGTCATCAACGTAAGTGGAGATGGAGGGGCAAATTGTTAACAATGTCGGGTTCAATCCACCCATCTCCACAAAAAAAGGCACAACCGAAGTTGCGCCTTTTTTTGTGGAGATGGAGGGGCAAAAGAAGTAAAAAATGGTCGGGTTCAATTCCCGACCATTGGAACGTAGTGGAGATGGAGGGGATTGAATTTTCTTGTTCGCTTCCATTAAATACAATCCTTTGATTATCAATAGAACGATGCGAAAATGAATGTTAATATTTTGTTCTTTTTGTCCCGATTCTGTCCCGATTTACAATTCTTTTCCCCATAGGGGAATTAGCTTGCATTTTGTTGATCTTGGGCATCTTTTTTAGGGACTCCTGCCATTTCACGAAGTAACTCAACCTGACCGCGCAGTCTTATCAGTTCTTCTTTTTCTGTTAGTGACAGCGGTTCTGAGTCTTCTGAAACGAAATAAGTCAAGGGCACATCTAAAGCTGTGGAAATTTTTCTGAGAAACGATGTGTTCAAATCCCTCTTTTGCAAATTCTGGTAAACAGCTTGCTTGCTCATTCCTATCATTCGTCCCAAAGTTGGTGAGTCAATTTTTTCTTTCCTCATCAACTGACTGATTTTGTTTCCAATATGAACCATAGTCAAAAAATTTTTATAAAATAGTAAATATTTACTTGCCTGTTTGTAAAGATTTTCTTAACTTTGCACCCGAAAGTTAATAAATAATTATCAAGTAGTAAATAAAAAATGGAAAAAATTTATTCAGACAAGACTCCTGTCAGATCCACATTGGCTCAAATGGAAGTTGGCGACATTGCCCGTTTTCCTGTACGACGTTTGTCCGTTGTGCGTTCTACAACATCTAACCTCGGGTATGAATTAGACCGTAAATACAGAACGAAACATAATAGAGAAGAAAAGACTGTTGATGTTACAAGAACAGAATGATCATGAAAATTAGAGATTTTGAGCAGGCTATGCCTCAAGCCGTTACGATTGACAGTTTCAAGTGCAAAAAAGGAGAGGTTGTATGGTGTCTGTGTCACCGTCAAAAAGATGAACTTCCTGTAGTCTATGACAAAAAAGGCCATGCGTATTGCCACGACAAAGAAGAAAGAAATCTAATTCCATTCCTTTGCCTTGTGCATGGTGGATATACTGTTCTGAAGGGGCTCCCTTTCAATGATCGCATTCCAGAACTCGACTTAGATTTCAAGTAACTAAAAAAGGAATGGAATACGTTAGGCATGCAAATGAATGTTGGTGGGGGACGTGTCTTAAACTCATCACTACTGATGGATATGCTATGGTGCAACTGGGAATCGTAAAAGAAGAGCCAGAATGCAAACTGACGCGACTGAGGGAGCGCCTGACAGGAGGTGAAACCAATAAAATACCTCATTAATTATGAAACAGGAAAAACGACACGTTATTAAAAAGTGGACGGATGATGACATCGACTTTGTCCGCAATCATCTCGGAATCTCGTCCCTGAAAGATATGTCAGACGCCTTGGGCAGAAGTGTTATGTCGGTGCGATTATTCATCTTACGACAACGATGGAGTGTCGGTCCAAGCGCAAAACGGAATATTGTCAAGTCCATGTTGAAGCTGAGGTTCCGGAACATTGAAGACTTCCAGCCTTCGCGAAAGTTCTATAATGAGACAGGGATTGGTCAACGAAGGTGGTGGGAACTTTATCACGGAACGAAGGTCGTCAGTAAAGAAGAATACATGAAGCTTACGGAGTATTTCGGAGTGACTCTTCAGGAAGCTTTCGAGAGCCGTCAACTCGATTTGTTTGAAGACCAGAACGTACAGTCATCGAAATGAGAATGAATCATGATTAAAAAAGAATTCATTGAGCGTGTGAAATCATCGCTGAACATCGTGAATGTAATAGGCGAGTTCATCACTCTGCAGCGCGCAGGAGTGAATTGGAAAGGCATCTGTCCATTTCATGATGACAGCCATCCATCAATGGTGGTGAGTGGAGTGAGGCAGACATACCATTGTTTCGTGTGTGGGGCACATGGTGACGTGATTGCATTTGTGCAGCATCATCTAAACCTTGACTTCGCAGAGGCGTTGAAATGGTGTTGTGATAAGGCTGGACTGGAGTTCCCTAACAAGGAACTGACCGATGAGGAAAAGAAAAACCTGCAGCAACGTGAAGCAATGCTTGTGGCCATGAATGCGGTTGCCGATTTTTATAAACAGAATCTGAATCAAGCAGAGACATTCCTTCAGCAGCGTGGGTATAGTGTGGATGACAAAACGCTGGCGGAATTCTGGGTTGGCTATGCACCAGAAGGCAATACAGCGTTGAGAACTCTGACAGAGAAGGGATATTCTGTGGATAGACTGAAAGAAGTCGGCGTGGTGGCCACCACCGAAAACGGACAGAAATATGACGTGTTCCGCGACAGGGTAATGTTTCCCTTCTATAATCTGCAGGGACGTATCATTGGCTTCTCCGGACGCATTGTCACACCAAAAGAGAAAGTTGGCAAATATGTAAATACAGGATCCACACCCATCTTCACCAAAGGGGATCACCTATTTGGCCTGTACCAGGCACGAAAAGCCATTGGGAGACAAGGCTTCGTATATCTTGTCGAGGGTCAGTTCGATGTACTATCGTTGCACAGAGTTGGAGTGGAAAACGTGATTGGTGGCAGTGGAACGGCATTTACTGACCAGCAAGTGAGACTCATTACACGGTTCACTCAATCAGTGGTTATGGTTTATGATGCAGATACTGCAGGACTGAAAGCCTCGTTGAAGAACTGCGAGCTTCTGTTGAAGGCTGGATCCACAGTTCGGTGCATCAGACTTCCCAAGGGAATGGATCCAGACGAGTTCGCCCGTAAGACCGGCGCAAAGACAGCCGAATGGCTGAAGGAGAATACAATGTCATTCCCATCCTATTTCCGAAAGACCCTCATTCCCCATGGCAATAAAGATTCCATTGTGGAGGCTGAAGCCATCAACCAGATCTTAGGGCTCGTCGCTTGTGTCGGGGATGTATCGCTGCGCATGAGCTATACAGCAGAAGTGAGCAAAAGCTTCAGGCGGGGTGTACCAATGATGCAAGAGAAAGTGCGTGACATCCGCAGGGGTGTGGATGCCTTGCCTGCTGAGTCTGAGATGAAACCTGGCATCTATGGCCTTGACGTACTCAAGGATCACATCGAGCAGAACAAGCCTGCTGTCATCACTCACGACTTTCAAGCATTCCTGGACAGTTATGGTGACAGTGCCATCCTCTACATTTCGGGGGTGCCAGAGATGTCCGATATCGAGAGACTGAGGAGTATTTATGGTTACTTCGTCTGTGATAGTCAGGGGTGCAACATTGACCGACAAGGCAACGAGTCCGAATACCTTCACGCCCTGGCGGATTTCTTCCGATTGGGCATCACCAACATGAGTGTTCCTGATGGTGATGCCAATCCATCTTTCCTTGATTACTACATTGCATTGCATGGCGGATTCCTGGCCGGCTTCGATGGTGACCATACCCCACTGGTGCTCCGCTGCATTGAACTGACCATCTATGTGGCCGATGCCGTCATCACGATCAATCGGGGAAACTACTGCTCTCTGCTGCACATCACCCGTGGTCAGTTCGACGAGATCCGCAAACCGCTTCTTGCCAAACGGAAATCTAAACTTGCCATCAGCAGCCAAAGCGAGGACATCGGTGACGACTTCGACTATGGAGACGATTTGCCCGACTATGTGGAAGAAAACGATGAGTACAAAAAGATGTGGAAGGAATGCGGATTCTTCCCACGCCTCGGTAAAGGAGGCAAACCGCTTTGTTACATGTTTCGCAACAAGAACGGCAACGGCGTGACTCAAGTGGGCGATTTCTTCATGACTCCTCTCCTCCACATATACAATGACGACTACGAGCAGAACAAGCGAGTACTGCGCATCGACAGGCGTTACTATGATACGCCCATATACATCGAGGTGCTGTCGAAATCATTGCTGAAGAAGTCCACCATTGAAGAAATCCTCATCAACCTTGATGCCGTTAACTTCACGAATGGGGAAGAAAGCCACTGGACGAAAATACGAGAATACATGAGCCGTCGATATGTCATCTGCTCAGAAGTGGAAATCTACGGGAATCAACAGGACAGTGGCACTTCACGTCTGCCCAGCCAACAGTTCTTCGCCTTCGCCAATGGCATCTTCCACTTCGTCGACGGGGTACCCACCTTCAGCCAGGCTGACGAGCTGGGTGTGGTGATGCATGAAAAGAAAAACTATTACTTGCCGGCATTTTCAACCATCTATGCCGGCAGCGAGAAGAAAAAGAGCAGGTATGATCTTATCTCACAACTCGTCTATCGGGAAGTTCCCATGGATAAACAGGTCACGTTTGACCAGTGGGCGTCCCTGATGAACGAGGTGTACAAAGTGAACGACAATGGAAAATGGGCAATCATCTATGCTATCATGTGCGCCTTCAGAAGCAACATCCACTGTCTGGAACGACTCTTCACGGCACCCTTCTTCATGGGACCTACAGGTTCCGGAAAAACACAGATAGCCATTTCCATCCGTTCGCTATTTGTCTCGCCATCGGTTGCCGCTTTCAACCTCAACACTGGTACCGATGCAGCCCTATCCACCATCATGAGCACCTTCCGCGATGTGCCAGTGGTTCTGGAGGAATACAAAAACAATGAGATCAGTGACTATAAGTTCCAAGCCCTGAAGGCCATCGTCTATGATGGAGACGGAAAGCAGAAGCGCAAAGCTGCTGGCAGCAAAGAAATTGAAGAAGACAAGGTGTACGCACCGGTAGTCATCTGCGGGCAGGACACTCCTCAACGAGATGACAACGCCCTGATGAACCGTGTCATCATCTGCGAGGTACCATACCCCACAAAGTCACGCACACCAGAGGAAGTGCGACTCTTTGAGAAACTGAAACGAATCGAAGATCCGAACTACGTGGGACTGTCTAACGTCTTACTGGAAGTACTGGCTTTGCGTCCCCTCTTCATGGATCATTTTCCAAGCCTCCGCAAGGAAGCATACAAAGAACTTACACGCAATGCCGTCGTTTCCGGACAAATGGATCGCATCATGAAAACCATGTCGTTCTTCCTGGGCACAGTGAAGCTCGTCGAGCAGTACACCAGTTTGAAACTTCCCTTCACCTATGAGGAATTTTTCGAACTATCCGTCAAGAAGATAGACTTCCAGATGTCGCTTATCCAGACGACGGACAAACTCGCCAACTTCTTCACCGCCATGAATACGATGATCGATACAGGCACCATCATTGAGGGAAGAGACTTCACCATCGAGCAGCCAAGAAGCTGTACGCTTATCAATGCCCAGGGGAACAAGGTCACCATCGCTTTCGAACCAGGCACCAACGTGCTCTTCCTCCGCACAGCCACCATTTTCTCCTACTACGACCGTTCTTCTTTCAACACTGAGCGCACGACAAAATCCACCATCGACCAGAACCTGCGCTCTCATCCATCTTATATTGGACAGATTTCCTCCCACCGCTTCGAGTGGGAAGAGGTGGTCGAGAAGGTCTACAACCAACAGACCGGCAGCGTTCAGCGTCAAGCTGAAACAAAAGGGGTGATGACTTCTGCCACAGTGCTCAACTACGACAAGTTTCTTGATCTCTACAACATGGACTTCAGACGCTCAACTCCCCCCCCCAATTCGACTAGTGAGGATTCCACTGACATGACCCCGTCAGAGCCGTCAAGTCAGGGGCTCACGGACCCCCAACTACCATTCGTCCCTTCAGCCGATCAGAATTTTCCATATTAACACGCTCACACCAATTCTTTCATTCCGTGCCGTGCCGAACTTCACAGCCAGGCACGGCATTATTGATGTTCCCCCCCCAAAAAACACCAGGCTGAATCTACAGCCTGGTGCGGATATATGTTGTGATATGAATATTCAATACCAGGATTCGAACCCGGATCCAACGCTTATCAGACGTTACTCTATCCTATTGAGCTATATAGTGCAAAATACTGCATATACCACTTTTCGCAGTGCAAAATCCCCCGCACCCCCCAAATTTTCAGAATAAGCCTTGATTTGCAACTTTTTGAAAAAAATTTTCGTAAAAAAACCTTCCTACAAACCTACAAACCTACAAATTCATTTTTCCATTTTATCTATTATTTATATAATTATTTGATTTTCAAAATAAAATGGTATTATATGCGTGTAGGTTCGTTTCGTAGGTTTGTAGGAAATGTGTAGGTTTTTGTAGGTTTGTAGGTTTCAGAGGGCAGAATGGATTCTGAAAGGATGGAGAACGATTTATAGGTGTTTGTAGGTTTTGTCGGTCAGTAAGACATCTTCCAAACACCCAAGATTTTCCTTTTATTTATTTGTATAATCAATTGAATTTTAGTATATTTGCAACGATTTACAGATCCGCTTGTAGGTTTGTAGGTCTGTAGGTCGAAAAAAATGGAACAAAACATGGAACGAAACAAAAGGCTATCAAAAATTGTCACGACGATTCACGTCGAACCCTATCTGGCGGAGTATGCCAGCAGAAAATTCAACCACCATCAGGAAACAGGTGCCGTGATGTTCCCTCCTGGCTCATGCGTATACTGCACCGTGTGGGAGAATATGTCTCGACCACGTGCCAATGCCGCACCACAACTGGAGGATGGCAATCTGACCATCTTCCTGCCTTCACGCCGTGCTGGCATGGATGGTGGCAAGTGGAAAGATCCTGCCTACTTCAACTACTTGTCCCGCCGTGCCGTCAGTGAGATAGAAGCGGAGCTAAGAGAAGTGTTCAACCTTGACTTTCGACGCACCTTGATGAAGAACGAGCGGGAAGCTCGTGAGAAGAAGATCACACGTCTCGAGATGGTCGAGAGGTTCATGCAACAGTATGGTCTGACCTCCATTACGGAGGATGCACTGCTGAAGAACTATGCACGCTATGTCAACCGAATTTCTCCACAAAAAAAGCGGAGATACAAAAAAAATACCAGAATTTAACATGTTTTAATACAAACCAAACTCCCTTTTTTGTCTTTTATTATGAGAGAATTCCTGTCCACCATCACAGTGTCGCCCATTTTTCATTCCGTTCAGCCTTTTGTCTTCAATGCCGACACTTTTTCATTCGAGCCAACTTCTTCAGACGAAGATGGCGGTATCATCTTCATTTGTGACCATGTTTTCGTGGTTGACACCCCTGACAAGGACACCCTTTCGTTCTTTTCACAGCCACGTTCTGTCATCGTGACTCTGAAAGATTCCTCACAGAAACAGCACCAGATCGGTACCGAAGATGTTCCGGCGAGAGTGTATCTGCAACCATATCTCAACCGGACACGCCTCTATATGAGTTGTAGAATGCTCCGTAATCCCCTTGTTTAGTGTCATTTGACACACATTATTATATATATACCTTTGGGAAAAATTCAAAGGTATATGCACGATTTAATCCAATTTCTTTTCTCTGAGCGTCCCCTCTGGATTACATCGGAGGGATATCGCCAGTTGATGATGCTTGCCTTTGCCATGCATCAGAACCCACAACCGAACGGCAAGGCAATCATGCCGTCCGTAAAAGAGTTCTTCTTCATTGATCCTCCCACATACAAGCAAGAGGCAAAAAAAGCATTGGCAGTCCTAAAGGCGAAACTTTACCAGGATGATGCCACCAAGAGCATCAACGTCACGGACGAGTTCGATTCACCAGAACTGCCACAGGAGTCAGTGGCATATCATCGCATCTGGGGACCCATCTTTGCCGACAGCCTTTGGTGGGCATCCAGCAAGCAGCTGGAACTGGACGTGCTTGCAGCTGAACAGAACCCATCCATTTCATGTCATTTTCTTCATATTAACTCACCAGGCGGAGAAGCGTGGTACCTTGACCGCCTGAGTGAGACTCTCCAGCATTGCACCAAACCAATCCTCACTCTGTACGAGGAGAGCTGCTGTTCCGCCGCCTATCATATTGGCTGTCATGGAAACAGGGTGCTCGCCACCACACAGTATGACTTTGCCGGTTGTATCGCACTATGGTCAGTTTCCACGACTTTGAGGGTTATTACGAGAAGCTTGGCATCAAACTGATTGAAGCACGTGCCACCAAGTCTGACCTTAAGAACAAGATGCCAGATGATCTGAAGAATGGGAAGCCTGAAGAGTTCATCCAACGTGTGCTCAACCCTATGAATGATGAGTTCCTGACAACCGTCAGGTCGCAGCGTCAAGCACTGTCACAACAGGATGACGACGCACCCGTAATGCGAGGTGAGGTCTATTTTACTCAAGAGTCCATCGACGTAGGTCTTGCCGATGGTGTATCCACCTTTGTCGATGCCGTGGCGGAAGCCTATCAGATGGGAGTACGACATTCCGAAAATCAGCAACTTAAACATAATTTGTACAACCTTTAATTTTTGTGAGTTATGAATTTTATTCAAAAACTGAAATCCGTCCTCGAGATGCTTGGTTTCACCAAGAAGTACGAGGAAAAGTCGCTCACCAGCGAAGAGTTCCAGCAGCTCTGTGTGGAGTACCAAAAGAAGTACCAGTCCACGCTGAAGGATGACCTCAATGCGGAGAATGCAGCCCGACAACAAAATGCTGAAACACAGCAGCTGCTCAACAATCTCTATGCCGTGACCGTTTCTGCCAATCCGAACACCCCTGCAGAGAATGCAGAAACCACTGAAAACGTCACGCTTGAAACAGTGGTGGAAGCCATTAACAACATGGGTGCGCAGATGCGTCAGATGTCACAACATGCTGCTGAAGATTCACCTTCAACGAATGTCACCACCTCGCCCATCAGCATCAATGGCTTTGGCAACACGCCTCATTACCTTTTCGGTGTTGAGCATCCGATGTTCGACATGAAACAGCGTTGGAACGTTATTGCAGCCAATCCACGCCAGTGGAAAGCGATGTCTGAGGCAGACGAAGAGACAGGCAAGCAGTTCCGCAAGGAGGCACGTGCCTATTCGAAGGCACTGGCCAATCGTTACGCTTACCTCCACGCCAACAACCTTCTCGATGTGAAGCTGCTGGAGACAGGTCAGTTCTCCAACAACTACGAAGGCGTCGTGAACGCAGGTGTAGGTGATCAGTTCATCGTTCTCCGTCAGGACGCCCTCATCGCACGTGTGCTGAAGAAGCGTGACCTCACGCAATTCTTCCCTGTGCGCTATGGTGTACAAGACCGCGATCTGCTCTTCAACACCTTCTTTGGTGAACTTTCTCAAGGCTATCAGGCAGGGGAAGTCTATAAGGGCGACATGAAGATTGAAAACGAGATGGGTTACGTTGACGATGCCATGATCAAGCTCAAATTCGGTCCGATGAAGGAACTGGAGCGTATGTACGTCGCCTACCTCAACAAGGAAGGTAGTGACCCCATCAAGTGGACAATGATTGAGTACTGCATCCTCCATGAGATGGAAACAGCACAAGTGGAGCAGAACAAGCGCCGTATGCGTGGCATCTATGTGAAGCCTGAAGCAGGTGTTGCCGGCAGTTACCTCAACGCTGGTACTGGCATCATCTACACATTGCTTCGCTACGTGCATGATTTCAGCATCAAACCACATGATGACGAAGCATACCGAAGCTACACTTCTGCCAACATGCTTGACTGTGTGCAGGAGTTCTGTTCAGATGTGGTAAGCTCGCTTTCAGAGGACATGGACCTCGACCAGCATGTGCTCTATCTGAACAAGCTGCACCAATCCTGGTGGATCAAGAACGTGCGTGCAAAATATGGCAAGGACATCGACTTCACGGGTCCTGAAGGTTATCTCAACGTGGTACCAGACACCACAATCCACGTTAAGTGGTTGCCTTATCTCGGCCAGATGAAGCTTATGCTCTTCGATATTCCTGGCAACCTCCAGTTCATCGAATACATCCCTGGTGAGATGCTCAGCATCAAAATGGAGGAGCAGATGGAGATGATTCGTGCCTGGTCAACTTGGAAGGAAGGCTGTGGTGCTGCATTCACAGGTCGCAAGTTCTCAAGCAAGGCAGACATGGATGCCAATGCTTACGAATGGCAGCAGATTTTCATGAATCTTCCTGTTCACTCTATCGCAGCAGATGCAGTCAAGGTCGATGGCAATGATGGATTCTGGCAACTCACAGGCGAGAACACAGCAGCTACTGCCATCACTGACATTGAGCATGCCAAAGCTGGTGTTGCTTACTGCATCGAGATTGGTGATGCCACTTATCCAAGCACCATTGCCAAGAGTGGCAAGTTCGAGAACCTCACCGAGGCATGGGTACCTACACAGGTTGGCGACTACATCCTCGTCATTCTCCGTTCCGACGGCAAGTTCGTCGACCTTGAACGTCGTGTGGGTGGTACACGCACCATCAACAAAGCCCTTCAGCCTAACGTGCCTGGTGGACGATAGGCTCTCTCACTGCCTCGCACTGTCACCAAGGACAGTGCGAGGTCACCTTCACCTCATTATTCACAATTCTATAATTTACCAGAAATATGAAAACTCATCACACACGTAAAGTGTTTCTTTTCTTTTTTGGCCTGCTTGCCTTCATCTTCTGCGTAATGGCGGTTAGCCACTCTTTTTCAGACAACATCATTGCCGCAGGCGTTTCTCTCGCTGGCATGATGGCGATTGGACACATCGATGACGTAACTGACCGAGACACTCACGGGTCCGCAATCGCTTATCAGGTGTTCCTCGTCTCCATCGACCAGATTGATCGTTCCGTTGACTTTCCGCAGCCAAATGGGAATCGTGAAGTCTCACCAATGACTTTGAAGACTGGAGAGATTCCACATTACATCGAGGCACACACCATCCCAACGCTCTCGTCATCGACAGAGAAAGGTGATATCACGACCTCGGGCAGCAACAACTTTGTCATCGTCGCAGGAGGCGACCGCGACCAAATTTCGAATTTTGTTGAACAGTTTGCCGGTGGTAAATTCATCATCTTGTATAAGCATGTGAAAGAGAGCCAGTGGTTCATCCTCGGTGAGTTGGAACGTCCTGTCATTCTCAACAATACAGAGACTCACGATGATGCTGATGGGCGTTTCACCCAACTCACATTCGTCCGTCAATCTGTTGACCTCCCACTCAAGTACCTTGGCAATCCATCGGTCACTTACTCAACAGAAGTAGCCCCTACAGCAACTGAAATTGCCACCATTCCTGGATCCAATAACTATTCGATTGTCGATGGTGCCACCACAAATGTTGAAATCACCGATGTATCTGGTCTCACCACATCGGACAAGGGACGATACATCACACTTGTAGGTGCTGGTACAACGAAACCCAAGAAGGTGGTGGGTAACACGACATTCATCTTGGCAGAAGGCACAGCGTGGACAGCTGCTGTTGGACATGCACTCACGCTTCGTGTCCTGGATCAAAACACTCTCGTAGAAGTTTCACGTTCTTAATGCTCATTACTATGTATTCAACAAAAGAAAAAATCTGCTTGTCAAATAAGCTTTCCTCTCGATCTGCTGCAGAGAAAGACTTAACTCTTTTGGCTGTCAGAGTTCCTTCATCTCCTGACATTGGGCGGTATAGTAGAAACCCTTCCCGTTATGCGGAAGAAATACTCTATGCCCTGCTCGACGTGGCGACAGCAGAGGAAATTGTTGCAAACAGACGAAAAAAAGAAATGATTTTGCCAGCACAGCAACAAAAGCAGCAGCCGAAGAAGCAGCAGCCGAAGAAGCAGCAGCCGAAGAAGCAGCAGCCGAAGAAACAGCAGCCGAAGAAACAGCAGCCGAAGAAACAGCAGCCGAAGAAACAGCAGCCGAAGAAACAGCAGCCTTCAACGAAAGCTGAAGAACCTGTTTTAAATTCTGCACCAGCTGAAGGCACAAGTGATCCAAAAAAAAACGACCAGTCCTGAAAGAGCAAGAATATCCCAACATCGATTGGGATAACCTTGCTAACGCAGATGTCCAGACAGCGACCATCCTCTACAATGATCGCATCCTGACATGGCGTAAAATGAAGCAGCTCGACGAACTGCTTGACAAGGAACCTACCCCAAAAGCAGTTTCCCAAATGGCGGAATTGAGGGTCAGGAACTTGCAGGCATTCGACGAGCTGCAATCATATAACGACACAGGTCGTTTCCTCTTCAAGCATCCACTTCTTTCATCCCGTTCTGAGTTTTCAGAGCTCCTCGCCCTCTTCAGACGTGACCCTGCAGAGTTCCTCAATCGCCACAAGAATGTTCTTGACAGCATCAGGCGATACAAGAGCTACATCAAGCGTGCTGACCGGAAAGTTCGACGAGCATCTGATCGTCTGAACCTGCAACGGTATAGGGAAAGAGATGAGATGTTCAAAATGATTCTCGAGCAACAAGCAACCCAAACTAAATGACAATGGAGAAGTTTATAGAAGTATTTAATTTGGGCAATCTACCGACTGCCCCGCTGGATTCCTTCCACGAACTACAAGAAGACTTCAAAAAGTCTGACCCTGACAAATTATCGAAACTCCAGATGCTCATCATCACGCGCGGTTTCAAGTATTCATTCAAAGTGTGGAAAGATCCAGACGGCAAGTTGTGGATTATTGACGCCCACCAACGCAAAAAGGCACTACAGGCACTTCGCAAGGCAGGCTTCAGCATCCCCGAAATTCCCTATGAGGAAATCCAAGCTTCTGACAAGACTGAAGCTGTGGAGGAGATTGCCGCCTACAATTCCGAGTTCGCCCAGAAAAACCCAGACACACTTATTTTTCAGAAGTATCACATCGATGCGGATACTTTGGAGAGATTCAATCTTGGCTACGAAGTAAGGAAGGTCGACTTCTCCATGGGAAATGCCTCACCGCTCTTTGCGACAGAAAGTGACCGGCTGGAAGTGAAGGACGATTCTGCCGACTTTAACATTCCACTGCAAGAGAATGAGGTGTTCGTCAAGCCTGGCGACATCTTTCATCTTGGAAACAACCGTCTGATGTGCGGAGATTGCCGTGCAAAACGAGATGTCATGATCCTCATGAACAACCGTTATGCAGATATGATTCTCACCGACCCTCCCTACAATGTTGATTATGAAGGAGGCAGCGGAGACAAACTCAAAATCGAAAACGACTCCATGGAGAATGACTTGTTCTCACGCTTTCTCAAACAGGTGTTCGAAGTCATGTTTTCCATTGTCAAGCCAGGTGGATCATTCTATGTGTTCCATGCCGATTCAGAAGGAGAGAACTTCCGGCATTCCATTCGCGAAGCTGGTTTCAAGATTGCACAATGCTGCATCTGGGTGAAGGATTCGCTCGTGATGGGCAGGCAAGATTACCAGTGGCAACACGAGCCTTGCCTATACGGATGGAAACCAGGTGCTGCACACTTCTGGAATTCCGATCGCAAGCAGACAACTGTCTGGAACTTTGACAAGCCACGTGCCAACAAGATTCATCCAACGATGAAGCCTGTTGCCCTGATGGCTTATCCTATCTGCAATTCCACCAGTAGCGGTGATATTGTAGTTGACATGTTCTCTGGTTCAGGATCCACCATCATGGCTTGCCAACAAACTGACCGAATAGGATATGGAATGGAAATAGACCCCAAGTATGTGGCAGCTTCTGTCAGACGCTTCATGGCGATGTTTCCTGAACAATCGGTCACACTAGAGCGAGAGGGAAAATGTTGGAATGCTGAAGAAACTAAACAACTGATTCTATGTCAGAACTGACCACTACCGAAGCGACACCTCTTTCACAGGTATCGCTGCCTATTGAATGCGTCAACCAGGTCCTCACGTTCGGTTCACTTGGTTACAAACCTGAACGCATTTGCCGGCTTCTTAACCTGAAGGGAGAGAAACGACTGGCAATGATGCTCAGGCTGGAGATGCCTGGCGATGACCTCTACGAGGCTTATCACCGTGGTCGTGCCTTGGGAGAATACAATATCGATGCAGAACTTGCCAAGCAAGCTGAACGTGGAGATCCTGATGCCATCGAGTTGCTGGAGACCAGAAAAGAAGAACGACAAGAACTTGACCTCCGTTTCCAGCTTTTCGGGGTATAATCAAACTGGCACCACTCATGAACAACCTCTCACGACTAGATTCCCTCCATCCTGAACTAATCGCCACCTTTCTCGCCACTGGAAAAGGTGACGGCATTCCCCGTGACATTCAACTCTTCCTGAAGCAGATTCAATGGGCTGCTGAGATATACGAGTTTGAACGCAACATTGGTCGTGCCGCCAAAAAACTCAGACTCCGTATCATTGCCGAACAAGGAAAAGATGGCGTGACTATTGAGGAGCGCACCTGCCGTGCCCGCATCCATGAGGCCATCAACTATTTCTCCGTTGATTGCAATGTCTCCATCAAGGTATGGGAGGCAAACTTCGCCGACAAATACGAAGACCTCGCCAAGCTCTGTCTCCTTCGCCGAGACTACAAGACTGCCAAATCATGCTATGACGCTGCAGCCGAATGTCGTCGTCGTGCTTCCGAGATTGCAGAGGCAGACCGCGACCTTGGAGTGACCTTCCTCATCTCGCCAGACATCACTCCAGAGCAGCTAGGTTATGAACGTAAGTCGATGAAGGAGATAGCAACCAAGAGCAATGATGGATTCTACCTGCGGCTCATTGAAGGACTTCCCATTGAAGGTGTGGAGAAAAAACGCCTCCTTCGAGATGCTGACATCGAGGAAGCAGAACTAATCGAAGATATCTAATAACTTTTCATCTATGAGTGACAAAAACCAAACATACGATGGTTTCGAGCAATACTACATGAACTCGGTGCAGCTGCTCGCAACTGTCATCGACCCCAATATGCTCTATGCCGAATGGGGACGTGCAACAGGAAAGACCGAAGGCATCATGGGGCCGCGGATCATCCGTGTAATGAATGACATGCCAGGAGAACTCTCCTTTCTGGTCCATAAAACCTATGTTGCACTGCTCACTAACGTGTGGCCAAACATCCAGGCTTACTTCTCCAGGCCTGTAGTTGTGGGTGGCAAGACACGCCCTATGCTGGAGTATGGTGTGGACTATGTAGTCGGTGAATCTCGATTGCCCAGCCATTTCCGGCAGCCACGCTATCCGTTATCCTATGCCAAGCATTCCGTTGTATTTCGCAATGGCAGTCATCTTCAGCTTGTCAGCAGTGATCAGCCTGAAAGTGTAGCCGGACGCAATGCCGTGCATGCCTTCATCGAGGAGATGAAGCACAATCGTGGAGAGAAACTGAAGACAAGACTTTTCCCCTCTCTACGTGGAGCAGGAGCGGATATTCGGAAATCTCCTTATTATGAAGGGGTGACAGGCGTAAGCGACACCGCCCGTGTTGACCTCGGAGAAGACGATTGGTTCGAGGACTACGAGAAGAACGTCAATCCTGATTTGATTGCAGAAATCATCACCGTTTCTCTGGAAATCAACCAGGCACTCTATCGTATCCATTCCCTGCAGTGCAAGGTAAGGGACTTGAAAGATCCCGTTGCACTCGAAAGCATCCGATTGGAGGTGGAACGGCTCCATCACAAACTCAAAATATGGCGGCCACGCCTACGAGACATGAGACGTAATGCGGTATTCTACCTCCGTGCCTCTTCTTTCTGTAACAAGGATATTCTCGGTCCAAAATTCTTCAAGACTCAGCTTGACACCCTTGACATGGATGAGTTTCTCACTGCCATCTGTGCCGTAAGGCATAAAGAGGTGACCAACAAGTTCTTCGCATCCTATGACAGAGAGCGAAACCAGTTCAAAGACAGCTACATCTATGATGCCATCATGCGTCTCAACCTACGAGATCACTTTATCCTTACTGCCCGATATCTGAAACACTACTCCAAAACGGATCCTCTGTACATCGGATATGATCCAGGCAATTTCTCGTCCATCATTGTCTCGCAAGAGAAAGACTACGGAAGGGAACTCCACATCATCAAAGAGTTCTGGGCATATTTTCCAGATGATCAACAGTCGCTCGCCCAGCAGTTCTACCAGTTCTTCGGTTCCGATGCTGTCAACAAGACCATCTATCTCTATCCCGACCGAGCTGGCAACAAGAAACGTGAAGAACTTGAGCAAATAACCACTGATTCACGCACCCTGCAACGTGCCTTGGAAAGTTATGGATTTTCGGTTGTGCTTTTTAACGAGGGGCAGTCAACTATCTATCATTGGCAACAGTTCAAGCTTTGCCTCTTGCTGTTCAACGAAACGAAAAGTTACCTCCCAAAAATCCGCATAGATGAAAATGAATGCAAGAACCTTTGCAGTGCCATCCTTATCTCTCCTCTGAAAAAGACTGACGGAAAAATAGAACTCGACAAGAGCAGTGAGGTGAAAGAACCTCTGAAACGTCAAGCAGGATTGACCACTCAACTTCCTAGTGCGATGATATATCTGCTGTGGGGATTGTATGGCGATATTGCCAGAAATGACCTGACCTCCATCCCTGACGATTTGCCAGATAATTTCTCGGTATAATTCACAAAAAACACCCTAAAAACACCTAAAAACTGCTGAAAACACACCTAAAAATCACGGAAAAAGACATAAAAATGTGAGTAAAACATATAATAATACCCCCTTTTTGCAGCGGTAAAAAAGTTAAGTTTTTGGAAATCAGCGACTCAACAAAAGTATAAGCGTTAAGCGCATTTGTTATACGCTCATTATGCCCACGCCCCGCTGAGAAATCGCTTTGCTGTGCACCAAGTCCAGAAGGTCGGACTTATGACGAAAGGAACCAACAAAAGTCCTTTGTTCGGCATAAATTAATGTGTAATTTCGCAACATGGACAGCAACATCGTTCTTAATGGAATCAACGCGCTACAATGGGCAAGAGAAATCAGCAAACTGCCCGAAGGACACTTCACGATTGCCTTTTTCCCTTACTCCAGAAACAGGCGTCAGGCATCAGCCAGAATTGTAGTGAAGGAGCATTGCAAGTATCGCACCCAACTCCCCAAGGAACGATTTGAAGTGGATGGTGAGAACTACTTTCTCTTCACAGACGGTGACGGACGTCCTAGAATGTGCTATCGCATTCTCATCCGATACATGGCTTTCCCGAATGACGGGTTCAAACTACATAAAATATCTTGGTTATGACAGAAGACAGCATAGAACTATGTGGCAATGCCGGATACTATCTATCCGATGGTAACATCATCTCCTTTCAGATTGGAGAAGGTAGGCAACTCTTTGACACGCCAAGCGCACTTGTCACGAGAGGAATGGTTGCACCTCTTCGTGAACAGGTGTGGATTGGCATCCAGGGATTTAACGTTTGCGCCCGTGGTGCCAACAATGCTTTGTGTGATGAAGTGGCTCGGGACATCAGGCAGAACCGCCTGTTACCACGTCTCTATTCCAAACAGATCAACATGCTCTATGGACATGGTCCGGCCGTTTATCGAGACGGGCTATCAGACGGGAAACTCAAGCGTGAGTATGTACAACTCCCTGAAGTTGACGGGTGGATGCATGCATGGCAGGGAAATGGGGTTGAAACTTCTGTTGAGGAGTTCGCCAAGACCTGTATCAAAAATTTCTACTACTTCCACGATTTCTTCGTGAAATGGCGTTTCTCCAGAGGTAAGGATGTCGTGAAGGGTGCATTGCCTGTCGCCGGACTTGAAGCTCTCGAGAACCGCCATTGCCGATTGGCCACTTCACGGCAAGATGTCGCTACAGATATCATCAACTATAAAGATTTCCGTCACATCGCTCTGGGTAGATGGGGTTATGGAATGGGAAATTATAAGATATATCCCAAATTCAACATAGAGGAGGTTGACACTTACAAGTTCGCCGCCATATCCCACCATCGCGAGAAGTCTGTCGGAGAATTCTACGGTGTAAATGAAACGCATCAAGGAGCGAGACCCTACATTGTTGGAAGTAACCACACTGCCAACTACATCAATTCTTTCCTGAAGAACTCGCTCGCCGCCAAGATCCACATTATTATTCCTAATGCCTGGGTCGAAGCAAAACGCCGTCAGATAACTTTGTTGTGTGAGGAAAACAAAAAACGCCTTGCAAAGAAAGAGAAGCTGCTCACATACAATGACATCGAGATTGGCACAGAATTTAAGGAGTCCACGTTGGTGAAGTACCTGAAATTGGAACTTCGGAAGATCAGTGACTATCTTTCAGGAGAAGACAATCAGGGCAAAGCTTACAGCTCCATCTCCTTCATGGACGCCCAGGGACATTCTCAGGAATGGAAGATAGAGACTGTCGATCTCAAATACAAGGAATACATCGATGCGCTCATCTCCTACGACACACGAACGGAAGAAGCGCTGCTTTCAAGTGTCGGTCTGGATGCCGCAATCAGTGCCGTCAGCAAGGATGGCATCATCAGCAAATCCGGCAGCGACAGTTACTACAATTACCTCATCTACATTATGTCCCTCACGCCTGAAGACGAAATTTGTGCAGAACCTCTCAATCTCGCCCTTCAGGTCAACTTCCCTCATCTCTATGACCAGGGATACCGCATCGGCTTCTACCGTGAAGTCCCTGCACGCCAAGAAGATGTTTCACCCAAAGACCGACTAAACCAGCAACAGTCATGACCGATATCCTAACCACCTTGTTCGGCAATCTCAACACGTTCATCCAGTATGCACCTGGCACAGAGACGAACATTACCTTACCAGACCTGAATGCTTCAGCCATCGTGGCTCGCAAGCGTATCATCGCTGTCATCTCAACGGAAGTCTATGCTGCCGTGTCCGCCACTGAAGGAGAACCCCTGGATAGCTTGCGTGCAGCCATGGCTAACCTGACCCTTGCCAACCAGTTGATTTTTGACACGGTCGCTCGCAAGAAGAGTGAGACCAACATCTACAAGTACGAAGTGGAAGCCATGAAGAGAGGCTATATGGAAAACTACTTCAATGCAATGGATTCGCTCATCCAATGGCTGTCTCTGCAGACTGTTGAAGAGAATGATGAAAGTTCAGCCGCTGCGCTATGGAGAAGGGGGCGTTACTACGTCAATCTCAGCATGTGTAAAATCAGAAATGCCGAGCAATTCGATGCACTCTACCCCATCGACATGTCTTATCTGTTCTTTTTCCGAACCATCCCTCTTCAGCGTGAATGCTTGAGTGAACGTATCGGATACTATTACGGCGAAGTCACTGATGCCAATAAAGACTCCCTGCTTCCACTCTTAGGCCTTGCACTTGTCAAGAAAATCATAGCCAAGGCTTTACGTCGATTTGACGTGCTGGAGTTTCCTTCCTCCATTCGCAACCTTTTTGATTCCAGTACTACCTCCCGTTCTGGTGCTGACGAACACGCTCATGCCATAGAACTGGCGGCTCAACTTGACAGCGAGTCTGATGAATTATTGATCTCTGCAGACGCAGTACTCGCAGACAACAATCAGACGGATTTCTCCACCGTTACGTCATTTAACAATCCTGACGACAAAATCATCATGTTGCCATGAATCCAGTCATCACGCTCATTCATCAAGGAAACACCTATGAGATTCCCAATAGTTGGTACCATCTCTCTCCTGGACAATTTCAGTGTCTGGTAGAGTCTCTGCTTGAGCTCTTCCAGGGCAAGATATCGCCAGTCATGCTCCGTCTTCGCTATATCTGTGACATGATGCATTGGAAGCTGGACAAATTTTCCAGAGATGAGGAGCTGCTTGCGGACCTTTTGGCTCTTGCCGAGCAAGTACGTTTTCCACTGATTATTCGCTATCCAGATCATGAAGATATTCTTGAAGGACTTTCTGACAAGGACTACGAAACTTGTCGCCGTGTGGATCCTTTCCGCAACCCGTTGCCCATTGCTGCAGCTCTTCAAAAAGTAGATTACAAATACACTGCCGACCTCAACTTCTTTGCCCAACTATTGCCTGAAATAAAAGTGGGCGACCAGAATTACAAGGGATATACAGCCCGTATAGCCCATGGGGCACTCACTTGTTCGCTCACTGCGCTTCAGTATATTGATGCCTATACGTTCATCAACAATCCTGATTCCCAACCGCTTCTCGCCGCCATCCTTTACTATCCTGGTACTTACAGTTCTGAAGGTTCACAACGTCTGGCAGACCAGTTCCTGACATTGCCGGCAAAGACCCTAATGGCCATCACCATGAATTTTCAGGCAATTTGCAATTTTCTCTTCACCAAGACAGAATTCTCACTCCTCACCAAGTTCCAGTCACAGAAATCCAAGCGCATCACCACCGACTCGGCTGATGCCCTCTATGACCTAAGTGCTGACGGACTTGGGAACGTCGAGCAGGTGGAGCAGATGAATGTGTTGACTTACCTTCGCATCCTCCGAAAGAAGACCATTGATGCAGTTCGCCGGCTTCACGCCATGGACTATGGTACCGCAAAGATTGCTGAAGAACTCGGATTACCCATTAACATCATTGACGCCATCCTATGATACTCGACCTTTTCCTCTACTTTGCCAAATTTCCTCTGTTTGCCGGCGTTAAACGCATCGCCACCAAAGGTGACAGTCCTCTGACCGAATACCAGGATCTCCTCCAGCAACTGGAGCAGCTTCAGGAACACTCGCTCATTCCAGCCATTGAAAACTACATCTATGGACAATCATTCGACGATCTGAAGTCACGACTTGACCGCATTGCAGGATCCTTTCTTTTTGTTGACTATGGCGAGATGACCACTTCTTCAGACAAAACTCAGTCCATGCAGGTCGGTGAACGCATCGCGATCACTGTCGCCATGAAACTTGGTTCCACCAACGATGCCCTGGAGCAAGCCATTGCTTCAGATCGCACTCTACAGATGCTCACCACCATCTATGCGAAGCTTCTGGCAGACATAGAGAAGGGTGACTTTGAGTATGCAGGACGTTCAGCTGTCGGTACGTCGGAAATCATCCCATTCGTCTCGTCAGAACTGGGATCGTATGGATGGTCACTCATGCTCACCGTCACAGCTCCAGATGCTCTCGGCATCCATGAGAAGTTCAAGTCCTTTATGAGACAAGGGTAAATATATAATTTTGCAAAAAAACAATATGAAATACTTTTCCGCCATCTCCATGATATCCGTTCCATTGACATTCTTTGCCGATATCGCCCACTACTTCTACCAAGACTGGGAATTCGCCAAGTGGATTGGTGTGGCAGTAGTGGTTGATACGCTGCTGGGCATCACCAAACACGTCATCCACAAGGATGTCAGCAGCGAGGACTTCTGGCGTAAGTTCCTGAAGAAGATAGTAGGCTATGCAGCCCTGATGATCCTAAGCTGGTGAACTACACCGTTCAAGGCAGTCCGGTCGGAGCCACGCAATGGATGGGCACTTACCTATGCACTTTCATGATGGTGAGGGAGGCCATCAGCATCATGGAGAATGTGAATGCCATCGTCCGCATTGTGCCCAAAAGCATCATCAAACGCTTCAAAGACTTCAACGAAAAAGGAGAATATATTAACCAAAATTCAGACAATTATGGCAACAACAGCAGCACAGAAGAAATGGGCGCGTAATATCTACAACGCCGCCAAGGAAGCCACGGACATCAATCCTCTCTTTGTGGCAGCACAGGCTGCTCTCGAGACGGGCTGGGGCAAGAGTAAAGTTGGGCAGTATAACCTTTTCGGAATAACGAAAGGGAGCAACTGGGCCGGCAAAACAGTTCTCGTTCAGACTCATGAGTATTTCAACGTCCCCAACAAGAAGTTCACTCCTCCAGAGCAGGTTCTTTCTGTCGTCAGGACAAAAAGCGGTCGTTACTACTACACCGTCAAGAGGCTTTTCAAGGATTTCGATTCTCTTGCAGACTGTCTGAAGGAATATGTCCGGCTTTATCAAAAGCCCGGCTATGCTGATGCCTGGCCTTATCGCGATGATCCCTATGAGTTCGCCCGCCGCATCTGCGACAACGTGGGTTGCAAGTATGCTACAGCACCCACCTATCCGGCACTGATTCGTTCACTTATCAAAACCATGGAAGAAATATGTCAGGACAAATAAAACTCTCCAAAGGGCAAATCTTTATTATTTGCATAGTGCTTACTGTCATATCCGGGTTGTATGCATGCCGCAGCAGTGAACGGGTTGTTGAGGTGAAACACGTCGTTCACGACACCCTCTATGTAAGCATCTTTCAACGCGATAGCATCTATATAAATGATTCCACGCATATCCAGCAGAAAGGAGACACAGTCTACAAGAATCGGTGGCATTACGAATATCGGGACAGATTTCAAACAGACACACTGTTCGAAACAGTACATGACTCCATCCCTTATAAGGTGACCGTGGACAAACCTGTTCCCTATATCCCATATTGGGGTAAAGTGTTCATTGTTATTGGTGCGCTGGCCATCCTTGTTTTCCTTCTATGGTTGGCATGGCTCATCTTGCGATCTAAGATTCAAAAATAGGTTCATTTTATAATAATTTTTAGTTGGTTAGTTTGATTAGTCTTCAATAAGTATTAATGGTTTTGTAGACCAAATATAGGAGAGTCTCCGCAGTGATTGCGCAGGCTCTTTTTTTATTTTTTTCACTAAAGTTTCGCAAGTGATGGCACACCTGCATAATTTAACATAAAATAGGAATAAAAATAGCTTCGAAGTTTGCTCAACTCATTGAAAATGAGTAACT
>CAJOLW010000026.1 GCA_905235525.1 uncultured Bacteroidaceae bacterium | reverse complement strand
CTGTGTGAGAAAAACGCATGACAAGACAGAACATCTGTGTCCATCTGTGTAATCTGTGGGGCGAAAGACACCCCGAAAGTCAAATCTATAATAATTAAAATTTATGGATAAAATTATTCTAATTATTCAAATTTGTTTCAGAAAAAGCAAGTTGAAGTCCTTTCGCTGGAGAGTTACACCATAAGACCGTCAAGCGATGCGACCGTAAAACCGGACGAGACGGAGCACGCGAAGGTCGAATTAACCAGTTAACCAGTTAACCGTTAACCTTGTTAACCATTGATGGCGGAGCGGCAAGGGGAAAGATGGAGGTGGCGCACCGCTCATGGCAGGTGTGTGTATTGGCATACGATGGCAGCCTTATGCCTTGACACTTCGTCATGGTAAAAAAAATGAGGGGGAAATCAAAAAAAGTGACACAAAGACTTGACAGCGTTTGTTCTATGTCGTAACTTTGCAACGGAAATAGAAACTAACCTATCCGACAACAGCAAGATTGATGCACCACAGGGAAGGTCGCATTGTTTTCCCTATTCCATTAAAATTCTAAAACATCAACTATATGAGAAAAGAAACCAAGACCATTCTTATGCGGACGATGATGCTGCTCGTCGGCATGATGACCTACGTTGCGGCATGGGCGCTAGCAGAGCACCCACATGTAGCATACTGCAAAGAGAACAAGACTCTCTATTTCGTTTATGGAGATGCCGATGTGATTTTCCCGTGGAATAGCGATGGAACAGCAAGGACGTACACCCCAGAAGGGAGTGGTGAGGTGCTGAAAATTGATGATTTTTGGAGTAATAAAGCTGCAATTCCATCAGAAGGCAAACCAACGTGGTCTTCTTCAGTTTTGAGCAAGGGAGTTGTCACCACCGTCGTATTTGAATCTTCATTTGCCAGCATGAGGCCTACAAGTTTGCATTCGTGGTTTATGGGATTCAATGATTTGAATACAATAAGGGGGAGTGAAAACTTGAATACCAGTGAGGTTACAACCATGTTTGGTATGTTTCAGAACTGCTCCAGCCTGACATCGCTTGACCTCAGTTTTTTCGATACACAAAATGTAGCGGACACGCGTCAAATGTTTTGGGGGTGTTCTAACCTTTCCAGCATCTACATTGGTCCCGGATGGGATATGTCGTCTGTGACACAATCGACTACGATGTTCAATCAATGCAGTTCCATTGTAGGACAAGACGGAACAACCTACAAAGATGAGTCTGCTTCAAAAGACAAAAGCCGTGCCCATGCGGGTTCTGGCGGATACCTGCGGCTCTACCCACCCTTCGGCATCTCTCGGGATTGCAACAGCATCGCTCTCGGTAAACGAGACGGAAGGATTTTTAACGTTACCCTCGATGATCGCACACTCTACACTGATGGCAATTGGAACACGCTCTGTCTGCCCTTCTCGTTGCCCACGTTGAGTGGTACACCATTGGAGGGCTTCAACATAAAGGAACTTGACACTGAGACGGTCTATGACGGACATGTGACGGGACTGGATGGTGCAACACTTTACCTGAACTTCAAGGATGCCACGGGTATTGAGGCTGGGCGACCATACATAGTGAAGAAACTTCAACTGAAGGACGATGCAGGGAGGCCCGTATGCACCGCCACAAGTGGAACGACTGGCAGCCTTTCGACTCAAAATTATCCCAACTTGGTAGATGAGGCTACAGGGGCAGGACATGTGTGGCGTACAGACATATCGGCAGGCAATCCATCCTTTTGCGAGTTTAATTCAGATACACCTGCGATTGTAACGGGCTACACACTGACCACGGGAAACCAGGCTACATCAGGTGACCCGATAGTGTGGACGCTGCAAGCAAAACGAAACGAAGACGACGCGTGGACAACCATCGATAGCCGCAACGTGACAAGTACCCCTGCTGATGCCCTGCCTGGTGGACGTACTGCTGGGAAAAGTTACACGGTGCAGAATCCTGGATTGTACAAATACTTCCGTTTCGAGGTGACGCAGACAGGTGGCAATTATATGTGTCTGTCGGAACTGACGCTGCAAGCCTACTTCCCCTCAGATGCTGTGGACATAGAGGAACCGACATTTGCGACTGTCACTATTGATGCATCAGCCCCACAGTCTGTCACCAGCCAAGACGGAAAGGTGACGTTCAAGGGGGTGTATGACTATCTTTTCATCAGTGGCGAGGACCGCAGCATCCTCTATCTCGGTAGCAGCAACACACTCTACTGGCCGTCCCGTGCAACTTATATATGGTCTTGCCGTGCCTACTTCCAACTGAGCGGCATCGATGATTCGAGCGAGGCTCCTTTCCGTCGTTTTGTGTTGAACTTCTTGGACGAGCAAAATGACGAGGGCGAGACAACGAACATCATAGCGACGGAAGATGTGGAAAGTCGGATGCGTGATGGTGTCTGGTACACGCTCGACGGTCGCCGACTGAGCGGAAAGCCTACGGCACGTGGCATCTATGTGAACAATGGACGTAAGGTTGTCATCAAATAAGGAGAACTGAACGATGAAGAAAAACTATATGAAACCCCTTATGGAGGTGGTGAAGTTGCAGCACCAAGGCATCATCTGCACCAGTCCTGGTAGCGTGACGAGCATCAGTACAAATCTCGACGAAGCGGACAAATTCATCTTGGGTGGTAGTGACGAGGACTATCTGGGCGAAGGTCGATGAGCCTCCTTGAACAAGTTAATATTGGCGATCACAACAGGGACGGACAGGTGTTCTATGAGGCGGCATAGTGTCTGTCTGTCTCTTTCAAAGACTCCATGCAATAATGGAGCCTTTTTTTCGTTTTTAGAAATATGCAACGGAAGATTTTCCACATATTGATATATATAGCGGTGCTGATGGTGTGTGCTTGTGCCAACGAAGGGATTGCCTTCAAGAAGGCGGAGCAAAGTTATGCCATCGGCGAATACTATGCGGCTTCGATTAACTACAAGAAGTCGTACTCGCGCTGTGCGCCGAAAGAGAAGGCGAAAAGGGCGGTGAGGGCGTTCATGATGGGGGAGTGCTATCGCCACATTGGCTACACGCAAAAGGCGATGGCGGCTTATGCGAATGCCATCCGATACAATATTCCAGACAGCACGGCTTATCTGCACTTGGGACGTCAGCAGTTGAAGGCAGGGCAGTATAAGCAGGCGGCACAAAACTTTAATCAGTATCTGGAATTTGACCCTGGCAATGAATTGGCACGTAGTGGATTGCTCTCCTGTGAGTTGGGTCCACAGTGGAAGGCGAAGCCAAATCAGTATAAGATTAAGAAGGAGGCGGTGTTCAATTCTCGCCGTTCGGATTACAGCCCAATGTTGGTGGGTGACGATGCCGACCAACTGGTGCTTTCTTCCACTCGTAAGGAGGCTGCTGGCGACGATATTTCAGGCATTACGGGCTTGAAGTTTGGCGACCTCTTCTTCTCCCGTAAGAATGAGCAGGGCAAGTGGCAACCTGTGGATGTGATAGAAGGTGAGGTGAATACGGAATATGATGAAGGAGCGTCATGTTTGAGTCCTGACGGCAAGACGATGTACTTCACGCGTTGCAGCAGCGACCCCGACTATCCGCGCTATGCTGAAATCTGGCAGTCGCAACGTAGCGATGCCTCGTGGAGCAAGCCGACCAAGTGCATGATTTCTCGTGACACGCTTACGTCCTTTGCTCATCCCGCCGTGAGTCCTGATGGGCAGTGGCTCTACTTTGTCAGCAATGCAGAGGGGGGTGAAGGCGGTTTGGACATCTGGCGCACACGCATATTGGAGAGTGGCTTTGGTGGCATGGAGAACCTTGGACGCCCTATCAACACGGCGGGCGACGAGATGTTTCCTTCGTTCCGTCCCAATGGCGACCTCTATTTCTCTTCCGACGGTCATCCAGGCATGGGAGGTCTGGACATCTTCATCGCCCACGAAGATTCCATCCGAGGCACCATTGTGGAGAATCAGCAATATCCGCTCAACTCTTCTGCCGATGACTTCGGCATGACTTTCGAAGGGGTGCATAACCGTGGTTACTTCAGTTCTTCGCGCAACGACGGCAAAGGTTGGGAGCACATCTTCTCGTTTGAATGTCCTGAAATCTTGCAGACAGTGACGGGATGGGTGTATGAGAAGGATGGTTACGAACTGCCTGAAGCCCTCGTCTATATGGTGGGCAACGACGGCACCAACCTGAAACTTTCTGTCAAGGGCGACGGCTCTTTTACACAAGTGCTCAAGCCTGGTGTAGATTATGTGCTGTTGGGCACCTGCAAGGGTTATCTGAATGTGAAAAACGAGATTCGCGTGGAAGATGCCGAAGAAAGTCACGAATATACGTTACAGTTCCCCTTGCCACCGATCAATGTGCCAGTGCTCATTGACAACATCTTCTATGAGTTTGACCGTGCTGACCTTACGCCTGAATCGACGGTTGGACAAATTGGTGGATATGATGAACGAGAATCCAAACATCACCATCGAACTCTCTGCCCATTGCGACTACCGAGGCAATGATGATTACAACCAGCGGCTTTCGCAACGACGTGCCGAGTCTGTTGTCCGCTATCTCATTCAACACGGGGTTGCAAGGGATCGTCTCACTGCGGTGGGTTATGGTGAGTCTCGCCCGAAAATCATCACCAAGAAATTGGCTGAAACCCTCCTTGCAGGGGATCCCAAGGTGGAAGTGCACGAGACAGATACACTGACGGAGGCATACATCCTTGCTTTCAAGGATAAGGATGCTCAAGAAGTGCTCAACGCTCTCAACCGTCGCACAGAGTTCCGTGTGCTCCGCACTACTTATGGCACCACCCTCAACGAATACAAACCCGAGGAAGAGGAGAAGAAGGCGGCTGCCAAACGTAAGGAAGAAGCCATCGAAGAGGAGAACTTCATTTTCTAAAGGAGGGGAGTTAAGGGAGTTAAAGGAGTTAAAGCCGATACTTTGACACCAGTATAACATTTGGCTCTAACTCCTTTAACTCCCTTAACTCCAAAGAAGTAAAACTTCCGAACTTGAGTGTTGATACTATTTGTTGATGGACTCTTCGGTGTTCTCATTCTCCTCTCCGATGAATTGATATTCAAACTTATCACTCTTTGCAGATGGGAATTGAGAACGTGGGTCAACTTCTGGACGATTCTTCAAGTGGTTGATGATACGGTTGTAGGCATCCATCGCACAGAGGGCTCTGAGACGCACACGGAAAGGTGTGTCCACATATTTGCACTTGCCTGTTTCTGGGATGGTGAGCACACGCTTGAACGTGAGGGCTGCTTCCCACCAACCAACTTTTTCTTCGTTGAGGGCATCAAGAATCGTCTTCTTGCGCTCTGCCATGGTGGTGATGCGCTCTGCTTTCTGTTCCTTACGCATGGCTTCCTCTTCTTTGAACTGTTCCAGATTCTCTGCTTCTGTCTTCAGGAAGAGCACATAATTGGAATAACTTACCTTCAAACGGAAAGGGTAGAGGTTGGATGAGTTCAAGAATGTGGTGATGCGGCTGGCAGCATTGCTCTCCACCTTGATTTCTGGTATCGAACGGAGAAAGTCGATGGCTTCTTCCACGGACTTTGCCAAATATTCGTGATCGAAATATCTAACGTATAAATTCATTTGTGTTGTTTTGCTTTGTTTCTGTGTGCAAAGGTAAGAAAAAATGAGGAAATGAAAAAATGAGGAAATGAAAAACGTAAAAAAACAAGATTATTTAATTTTTCATTTTTTCATTTCTTCCTAATTCTCCATTCCGCAGGATAGAGGTTGTTTGCCCTGTTGCCGATGTTTTTGGCAAATCCGAGAGGATGCCCCTGATAGGTGATGAGCACATATCCTTTGGGTGTGTCGGCAGGCAGTTGCAATGCTTCTGTGCGGAGATAGGCGATGGCTTGCTGTTCATCTACTTCTGCAATCGGGAAGACTTCTTTGTTGAGGCAGTTGCTCATGGCAAGGCTTTGGCTGGGATGCAGGTTCTTTCCTTTCACGGAGGCGAGTTCGATGCCTGCATGCACTATTTTCAGGTTGCGCTGGACTTGTTCATAGAGAGCATGATGTAGGGTGGGAATGGCACGAAACGCATCTCCCTCTTCAAGGATGGTGAAGTCTTCGTTTTCCGATAACCATCCTTTCAGTTCTTGGGGTATCTTAGGAGTGATTTTTCCCTTCTTCCCATCTTTCAGTTTCTTGCGCCGCCCATTGTCTGTTGTCTGTTGTCCATTGTCTATCGTCTTCCGCAATACGCTGATAAAGAAACCTTCTCCTTTGATTCGGTGTGGGAAGAAATGGGTGTTGGTCTCGGTTAATCCCCATTCTGGCAAGGGGTGGCATGAGAGCACTTCGGCTCCTAATGTCTTGGCAATCCATACCACATTTTCTTCGTCTTCCAACGGATTGTAGGTGCAGGTGCTGTAGATGAAGATGCCACCCTCCTTCAGTGTGTGCCAAATGTTCTGCACAATGTCACGTTGCCGTCGCCAACAGGTATCTACATTGGCAAGGCTCCACTCCTCGATGCTGGCAGGGTCTTTGCGGAACATGCCTTCGCCAGAGCAGGGAGCATCGCAGATGATGAGGTCGAACACATTGTTCAACGCCTCAAAATCCTCGGCATAATTATTGGTGACAATGCAATTCGGATTTCCCCATTTGATGATGTTCTCCGTCAAGATATTTGCTCTTTGCCGTACCACTTCGTTGGCAATGAGCATCGAACCTTCAGGCAACTCTGACAATGCTAACGTGGATTTTCCGCCAGGGGCTGCACACAGGTCGAGTGCCACAACAGGTTCGTTCACATATTGTTTGAGTATATATGCCAAGAACATGGAGGATGCCTCTTGCACGTAGTAGCATCCGGCATGGAAGAGCGGGTCGAACGTGAAGGAAGGACGTTCGGAAAGGTAATAGCCATTGGGGCACCAAGGGACGGGGGAGAGTTGAGAGTTGAAAGTTGAGAGTTGAGAGTTTTTCTGGGGATTGAGACGGATGCTGGTGGGTGCAGGCAAAGCAAGTGCCTCGGCAAGTTGAGCAAACTCTTCTTTGCCGAGGTGATTAGTCATCGTCCGCTTGAAGTCAACGGGTAACGTCATCATTTTATTTCAGAAGTTCGAGGATTCGTTCTGGTGTCACCATCATCTTTGTGATAGCGCATAGACCTGCGCCAACATCCTTCAGACTCGCACCCAGCAGATAGACATCGGCATCGATGATGAGGAACCTGTCATGGCTTTTGTGTGGCAGTTGCACAAACCCGACAGGGGAATATTGCTCATTATGCTTCTTCAGATCGGTCAAGAACGGTTCGGAGTAGCGTGAGTGTACCTCTGCCACAACTCCATCAGCCCGCTTGGACAGAAGTGAAAGCACACGATCATCCACGAAGTTGTCTATCAGCACGATTCTGTTCTTTGCACTTCTGATCAATTCAGATACGAATGCCCATGCATCCCACACGCATCCAGTTTGAAATATCTGTTCCGGGAGTAATTGGGGCGAGTTTTCTTTTATCTTGCAGAGTATGGCCTCTATTTTACTGTCTGTTTTTTGCATCCATTGTCTGCTTTCCAATTGTTGCAGTTCCACGCGGTCTAAACGCTGGAAAATCTGAGCGTTGGATGCGATGAATCTTTGCATGCTGACAAAGGCACGCATGATTTTGATGTTCGTCTCGATGGCAATCTTGCTGCGGAGCAAGCCGCTGAGCATGCCGATGCCTTGTTGCGTAAAAGCGTAGGGCAATGCGCGTCGGTCTCCCCCCCTTGTGTTTGAAGTGCCATTTTGGCACTTCAAACTGTTCTTTTCCTCCCTTGTCAGTTGGAACATGAAATCCTCAGGAAAACGCTCCAAATTTCGTTTTACTTGTCTGTTCATCTGTTTGACCTCCACTTGGTAGAGAAGAGCCAAGTCGCGGTCTAATAGAACAGGTACACCTCTGAGATTGACAATCATCTTCTCAATGTCAGTAGAGCCGATGGTGGACAATCGTACTTTCTCTCCCGTCTGCCTCTCCAAATCCACAAATGCATACCTATATGCGTGTTTTTCATCCACTTCATGCTCCTCTCTGAAGGTCTCCACCCATTCACTGTCGTCAATCTCAGGGAAGAACGTATCCGCCTTTTCGGGCGTGTCGTAGATGTAGGTGAGACAGAGACGGTCGGCTTTGGGCAATGCCTGTTTATACACCGATGCCCCACCAATGATATATACTTCTCCTTCACACGAAGCCAGGGCTTCGTCCAGCGTGGAATAGAGATCAGCACCAGGGAAATCATCGGGTTTCCCTTTGCGTGACAGCACGATGTTGCGGCGGTTGGGCAATGCCCCCTTGGGCAGACTCTCAAAGGTGCGTCTGCCCATGATGATGGTGTGGCCTGTGGTCAGTGCCTTAAACCGCTTCAGGTCGTTAGGCAACCAATAAATCAGTTTGTTTTCCGAACCAATGGCACGGTTCTCTGCAATAGCTACTATGATGGAAATCATCTTTTTATTTCTTTGGCAATGGATGAATTTCGCCCAGCGCATGGGCTCTGGTTACACGCTCACCGTTGCTTTAATGTGGGGGTGTGGGTCGTAATCCGTCAGTTCGAAATCCTCGTATTGGAAGTCGAAGATGCTTTTTACGTTCGGGTTAATCTTCATCTTTGGCAATGGACGGGGGGCGCGTGTCAACTGCAACTGTGCCTGTTCGATGTGGTCGAGATAGAGATGGGTGTCACCTGTTGTATAGACGAAATCGCCAGGTTGCAAGTCACATACCTGCGCAACCATCATGGTCAGCAGTGCATACGATGCGATGTTGAACGGCACACCGAGGAAGGTGTCTGCACTGCGCTGGTAGAGTTGGCAACTCAGTTTGCCGTCAGCCACATAGAACTGGAAAAGGATGTGGCAGGGTGGCAGGTTCATGTTTTCAATGTCTGCCACGTTCCATGCCGATACAATCAGTCGGCGTGAGTTGGGATTGTTCTTGATTTGGTCAATCACCTCACTGATTTGGTCGATATGTCCGCCGTTGTAGTCAGGCCAACTGCGCCACTGATAGCCGTAGATATGACCGAGGTTACCGTCTTCGTCAGCCCACTCATTCCAGATGCGTACTCCACGGTCTTGCAACCACTTAGCATTGGTGTTGCCCTGCAAGAACCACAGCAGTTCATAGATGATAGATTTTAAGTGTAACTTCTTTGTTGTCAAGAGTGGAAAGCCCTCCTGCAAGTTGAAGCGCATCTGATTGCCAAACACCGAAATGGTGCCTGTTCCTGTGCGGTCGCCCTTCTGCACACCTTCCTTCAGGATGCGGTCGAGTAAGTCAAGATATGGTTTCATGATGTGGCCTTTTTTGATTTCTTTTGCAAAGATAGTATAAATTGGGCGAAGAAAAAAATTAACGGTTTGTATTTTTAATAGGAGAGCGTAGAGTTGACCAGCAAATGCAAGTTTTGTGCAAAGTCTGGTGGAATGTGTGTGTTCAATCTAAGAGTTACTTATATGAATTTGCATAAAAAAAGCGACTCACGTGATGTGGGTCGCTCTTTTTTATTGGAAATGTTTGTTTCTATTGCTGTTTGTTAGCCGAATACATAATCTTGAGGGCATAAGCCTTACGCAACACCTGCTTTACATCGGTGATGATACCCATAGGGGTGTGGTGGTCTGCCTTGATAGAGACAGTGTAGAATGGCTTGTCTGCTTCAGCCAATTCACCACGCTCTTCCATCACGAAGTCATAAACTTGGGCTGCTTCAAGAATCCTGTCGTTCAACTGAATACGGTGTGATGAACCATATTGTCCCTTCAGAGCATCGGTTGGCTGACCAATGTAGATGAAGGATGTACTGGACTTACGAGCCAATTTCTCAAGTTGAGTACCGACTGGCTTCTCAAACTTCACCTGAAGCGTCACTTCACGCATGGTGGTAACCATCATGAAGAAGAACAGGATGGTGAAGATCAAGTCAGGGAGAGATGAGGTGTTCATCTCTGGCATTTCTCTGCCTCCGCCTTTGTTAAATCTGCTCATTATTGTTGTCCTCCATATTTCTTTGGTTCTGCCTCAGATATCTTCTGTGGATAGACATCGCGTACAATCTTCTGTTGGTCAGCAGTCAACTGGTCATATCTGTAACCGTCAAATTCCTGTTTGGAGAATTCGTCACGAATCTCGTTGTATGCCGATACCAAAGCGTCCTGCACGGCGAAATAGACTCCGTAGTCAGTACCGCGGTCTGTCTGAACAGAGATGACGTGGTTTTCAGTCACCATGAAAGTCTTACCCAGTTCTTTTACTTTGTGAGGCTTGAGTTCAGGCAGGTTGGGTTTGTTGTCCTCGTTCTTGATAAACTCTTTCGCTCTCTCCTTCACGTCAGCAAGCGTTGCATAGTCATCGCCGATGAGGAGGTAGTTGTCCTTGTTGATACGAATGTTCAGGATGTTACGTTCCTTTACTTTGATTGTGTTGTTCAATTGGTCATCCTCAGGTGGCTTAGGCAGCGAACGTGCCAAACCCTGGTCGGTGTCCATTGACGTTGTGACAAGGAAGAAGATGAGCAACATGAATGAGATGTCGGCTGTAGAACTGGTGTTCAGTCCTGGCATTTTTCTTTTCTTTCCCATATTATTTGCTCTGAGTTAAAAGTTTACTTCTTACTGGTAATCATACTGTAGGCAGTTACAACGATTGTCACAATCGTCAAAACGAGGATGGCAATCATTGAGGTGTCTGTCAGGATGATTTCTGTTGGAGTGGCATGGTCGTTTTTGTTGTAAACCAACAGTTCGTCTTTGTTGGCGATGCCTACGATAAGACCAGCCACGATGCCTATGGCGAATGTGCTCCATGCAATGAGACCAGCCTTGCTTGCCATGCCCTTGTCTTCGTGCTTAGACTTGTTGGAGCCATTCACAAAGCCATAAATCACAGCACCGACAGTGATGATGATAGTGGCAAAGATGAGGATGTAAGTCCAGATGAGCAGGAGGTCTGTCATTTGTGGATTTACTTGTTTGATATTCTCCTCATAAGGCGTGTTGTAGCCTACGAGCAGGAAGAGCGCCATGACCACGAGTGAGATGCCGATAAGGCTCCACAGCACGATCTTGGAGATTTTCTCCACTTTATCCTGTGCGCTTATTACTTGTACTTTATCCATTTTTTTCTCCTTAATTAAATAGTTAGTGACTAATTTGAAGAGATTAAGATTGGTCTCGGAAACTTTGCTCCGAAGTTCTTAATTACTTCTTGTTGTTGTACTTGGCAACGATGTCAAGGAGAGAAATGGTAGAGTCTTCCATCTTAGCTGTAATGCCTTCGATTTCAGCAAGGATGTAGTTGTAGAAAACCTGAAGAATAAGGGCAACGACGATACCGAAGATGGTTGTCAAAAGGGCCACCTTCATACCACCTGCAACGACTGTTGGAGAGATGTCACCTGCAGCCTGGATGTCATCGAATGCCTGCACCATACCGATCACAGTTCCCAAGAATCCGAGAGATGGAGCCATACCGATGAAAAGGGTGATCCAAGAGCAACCGCTTTCGAGTTTAGAAGCCTGCACTGCACCGTAAGCGACAACTGACTTCTCAACAGAGTCAGCACCGTCATTCAGACGAAGAAGACCTTGATAGAAGATAGAAGCGATAGGACCGCGAGTGTCGCGGGCGATAGCCTTTGCACCTTCGAGATCGTTCTTGTTGAGAAGTGCATTCTCAATGTCCTCAACGAGTTTCACTGTGTTCACCTTAGAGAGTGCGAGGTAGATGATACGCTCGATACAGAATGCGAGACCAATAATCAGGGCGATGGCTACGAGTGCCATGAAGCCTGCAGAACCTTCAATGAACTTAGTCTTGAGGTCCTTGTACATACCTGTCTCAACTTTCTCTGATTCAACAGGCTCTTCGTCAACGACTGGAGCGGCTGCAGTGTCAACAGCAGCAGAATCTACCTGCTCAGTGGCTGCAGAATCTGCACTTTCGTCCTGAGCTGAAGCGGTTTGTGTCATACCAAATGTAAACACACCCATCAATGCAATGATTGCAAAAATTTTTTTCATTGTCTTGAATGTTTTAGATTAATAACTTATTTAATTTTGTTTTGATTGTTTCTGGTAAAGTTGGGCTGCGGAAACTTTGCTTTGCAGGGATAGGCTTCGCTGCCCCCCCCTTGCGGAGAGACGGGGATTCGAACCCCGGATACGCTTTTGACGTATACACGCTTTCCAGGCGTGCCTCTTCAGCCACTCGAGCATCTCTCCTTCATTTCTCCATTTTGTGGCAATGCGGGGTGATAAAACCTCGCTCTTGGGTGGTTTCCCCCGCTGAAACGGAATGCCAACCCATAATTCGGTACAAAAATAATGATTTTTTTTTTACTAATAATTGTAAAAGTACGGAAACTTTTAATTTTTATTGAAAAAAGTCACTTTTTTGAAAACTTTGAGCGTATTTTTAGTTGTTTGAAACACAATGTCGTCAAAATCTGTACCGTAAATCTCTGCAAGCATCTCTGCTACATTTCTCACATATGCAGATTCGTTTCTTTTTCCCCGATTAGGAACGGGTGCCATATAAGGTGAGTCTGTTTCAAGCACAATTCTTGATAGCGGAATCACATTTTTGACCACTTCCCTCAAGGTCGATTTCTTGAAAGTGAGCACTCCTCCGATGCCAAGCATGAAATTAGGAAAAGACAACAAGTCTTTTGCCTCTTCTTCTGTGCCGGTGAAACAGTGGAACACACCACTTAGGTTGCTATCACGGTGCCGTTCCATCGTTTCTACCAGTTCCCTGTGAGCACTGCGGGCGTGAATCATCAATGGCAATCCGTATTTTTCTGCCCACTGGATTTGATGCTCAAACACTTCTATCTGTTCTTTTTTGTGTGAATCGTCCCAATAGAAATCAAGTCCGATTTCACCAATGGCGATAACGGAGGAAACGCTGGCAATCAGATGTTCCAATTGATCAAGGACTTGGTGGTAATCTTCATCCATCATGTTTTCAGGATGAAGTCCGATCATAGGGTAGAGGTAGTTGGGGTGAGCATGACAGACCTCCAGCAAGTGAGGTGTGTCTTTTAGGCAGATGCCAGGGATAAAGATCTTTTTTACACCAGCCTCCTTTGCTCTCTGGATGACGTCTTCGAGGTCGTCGATAAATTCGGAACCGTCTATATGTGCATGGGTATCTATCATTTTAGTATTTCCTACCCATCAGTTTGTTGGCAAAAAGGCGAAGTTCTGTTTTTTTCTCTTCAGGTACAGTCACCAAATCGAGGCTCTTGAGTGACTCGGCGAAGAGTTCTTCTATTTTTTGTTGTGCCAGTTTGTTAATGCCTAATATATTATATATATGTGTAACTGCATCAATTTTTTCTTGTGCACTGAAGTCCTTGGCATTGATCCATCGGTCGAGTTCTGCCTTCTGGGTTTCGTCAGCCAGCATGTAGGCATTGATGAGCATGAAAGTTTTCTTGTTTTCAACAATGTCGCCTCCGAGTTTCTTCTGGAATTTGGTCGGGTCACCATATACATCAAGCAGGTCGTCTTGCAGTTGATATGCAAGTCCCATTTTCTCGCCGAAGGTGTAGAGGTGATCCACGTCCGCCTGGTTTGCTCCACCAAGCAATGATCCAATTTTCAGAGCATAGCCTAAAAGCAGTGAGGTCTTCATGCGAATCATTTCCATGTATTCGGCTTCTGTCACATCATTGCGTGTCTCAAAGTCCATGTCATATTGTTGTCCTTCTCCTACTCCCAATGTGGCATTGATGAACGCAGTCCATGCTTCTTCATTCTTGGCACCTTTATTGAAGAGTTGGTATGCCATGATGAGCATCGTGTCACCCGAGAGGATGGCAGTGTTCTCATTCCATTTCTTGTGCACGGTTGGGTTACCTCTTCTCAGGTCGCTCTTGTCCATCAAGTCATCGTGCAATAAGGTGAAGTTATGGTAGGCCTCCAGGGCTAATGCGTTGTTCATGATGGCATCAACATCTTCTTTATAGAGGTTGTATCCCATCAGCATGAGCAAAGGACGAATACGTTTACCTCCGATGGAAAGGATATAACGAATCGGGTCGTAGAGATTTTTCGGTTCAGCGTTGTACTGAATGCCCTCTACGGCGGTGTTGATTTTCTGAGTTAGTTCTGCTATTGTGTACATATATTATATCAACCGTATGTGCGTTGTAAAAAAATGCCGCACAGCAGATGTGTGTGCGGCATGTAGGTATTATTCCATCATCGTGGTAAGCGATGAGGCGAAAAATCTGATTATTGCAAACGGAAGGTTACAGGGAGTGTGAAACGTACACGCACAGCCTTACCACGCTGTTTGCCAGGAGTCCATTTAGGCATTGCCTGCACCACGCGCATGGCTTCTTTGTCGAGCGATGCGTCAACTGCACGTAACACTTTAGGATCTACGATGGAACCGTCCTTGTTAACGACGAATTGAACCAACACGCGGCCTTGGATGCCATTCTCCTGTGCTACTGGTGGGTACTTCAAGTTCTTGGTAAGCCAATCTATCAGCGCTTTGTCACCGCCTGGGAAGGATGGGTTCTGCTCTACGACTTCGAAGATTTCGGTTTCGTCACCTTCTTCTTGTATAGCACTAGGAGCAGCCATCACAGGACCTGACACGTGAGCAACAGGACCAGATACGGCTTCATGAGTGTCCTCAGAGGTTTCAATCTTCTCTTCCTCGATTTCTGTGTTGTTGTCCACAATGTCAAGGATTTCTGCCACTGCTGGAGTTTCTGCTGGTGGAGGTGGTGCTGCCGTAAAAATAGGCTGAGTGATAGGAACCACTTCCTCCTCAGATACATAAGCCACAGTTGAGTAAACAACGTCTGTTTCTTCATACGTTCGAGTGGTGTACTCGAAGCATGCAAACATGGCAGCAAGGGCTACAATGTAGCCAATGAGCAGTCCTGTGCTTTTGGTGCCCTCGAGGTCTGCTTTTTTGGATTTCTTTACTTCCATAAATTATATTTTTTTGATTATTTCCACGTTTTAACAAGCAGCCGAATCACCTTTCGGAGAACCCTTCTGCTCAGTTTCGAGGCAAAAGTAATACTTTTTTTTCGTTCATCAGCTACAATTGATGTTTTTTTTGATAAAAGGAGGCTTTTTTTTATTTTTAGAGCCCGTTCTGCTCCGATTTGGTAATACTTCTGATGTAAATGTCTTGTTGTGGGAACGGAATCTCAATGTTGTTTTCATTCAGCACTTGATAAATCTTTTCTTTGGCTTGTGCCGTGAACGAAATGCGTTGGTCAACGAGTACCCATGCAACGAGTAGTAAGTCAACACTGCTGGAACCAAAATCAGAGAATGCCACGAGGATTGGATGCTTGGGCGTGACGATGTCTCTGCCATCAGGGGTCTTCTTGCAGAGCGTCTTGATACCTTCTATAATCATGTGCCTAACTTCTTCCACATTGGTGCCGTAAGACACGCCAAATGGAATGGATATGCGTTCATACTGATGGTTGCGTGTCAGGTTCTTGAAGTTTTTGCTGAAAAGGTCGGAGTTGAGTATTGCGACGACACTACCGTCCAGCGTGGTGATTTGTGTACTTTGATAAGTGATGCTCTCCACTTTCCCAATCATGCCGTCACATTCGATGTAATCACCTACACGTACACGTCCTGACATCAAGGAAATGCCGTAGAAGAAATTTTCCAATAGGCTCTTGGATGCGAAACCCATACCAGTTGACAAACCGCCTGTCACGATAGCAATTCCTGTCCCTGGTACATGAAGCATCAAGAAAACGGTGATGATGTAGATGCCCCATATCAGCAAAGCGATGATGTTTCGGGCAAGGGTGGCATTGAATTCTTTATTCTTTTTCTTTCTGCGATAACGGAACCATGCTGAGCGAACCAAATAGTTGATGTATCTGAAGATGAAGAATAAGGCTGCTACAATGCTGATTTTGAAGAAAGATGCGGTGAAGAGCCTATCCACATGAATCTCCTCCAAGAACCATGTGATACACAATTGGCGAAGGTTGAAAATCGCCGCTGCCATATAAATGCAGATGATGATAGAGAAGACAGCACAGACAGGGATGAAGGCTCTGTTGATAAAGTCATACACCCAAGTTTGATCCACAAAATCACCTCTCTTCATTTTGAAACGAATTTCATCTTCTTTGACCGCATCTCCGTATGCTCTCTTGATGCGTCGGCAAAGAGGTCCGTCTTCATACATCTCCATGAGGTCATAGCAACTGGTGATCGTAGCGATGGCTGCCAGTTGGAAGGTCCACCAGATGATGATCTGAACAGCCATGAGGGTGAATCCGATCCATGATAGGATACATGAAACCAACATCGTGAAAAGCGAGATGGAGCAGTAAATGGCATCGCTGGTTGGCATGCTTTTCCAACTCTTTTTCAACACGAATATTTGCCAGATGGTGAAAACCAGCAATATGGGTGGAAAGATGATGTTGACTAACGTATTTGGAATCAGAATGATTCGGAAACAGATAACAATCATCGACATGAGGATGAAAGGTGCATATGCTTTGGCTCCTTCTTTGATTTCATCACCTTTCAAACGAATAATCAATGATATATAAATGGCTGCAATCAACCATGCCATTTCAATCATGAGGCTGGTGGCCATCAACATTAGATTGTGATGAAAGAGTGTGCGCACAATCATTACGGCTATGGCGAAAAGAAGTACAGCAAGTGCAATGATCAGCGTTCCTCGTTTTTGTACGAATTTTTCTGTACGGAAACGTTTTGGAACCAGCCATCTTAGAATTACGTTGCTGAGAATGGCACCCCCAAGGATGTAAATCAGCATGAAGATGCTGGCAAACAAGACGATGCCGCCTCTCCATTCAGACCTGTATTCTTTGAATTGTCCATTACGCCCACGCTCTTCCAATGGTTTGTACTTAGTATTGAAGTCGTCTTTCATCCGCTTCCATTGGCGGGGAATGGCAGACAATATCTGAAAGTAATTGGTGCCTGGATTGAGGAAAATGCTTTGCTGCAAGTCCGTGTATTTCTTTTGGGCAAAGTTGTTCAACTTTTCCACACGAAAATACAAATCAGTGTAGTACTTATTGTCTTTTTCCAACCTTTTCAGGATAACTCTCATGTTTTCCCGTAATGTCTCAGCGTATTCAATGCACATGGCACGGTCCTTGATACCTTGAGCATCCAAAGAGATGGGGCTTTTCTCGTCAGTCTTGACTGTTTTCTCAACTTGGTTGCCGGAGATGGAATCCGTTCCCTCGTCGGTATCAATAATGGCTGGTGGAATCTGTTTCAGAGAGTAGATCAGACTGTCGTAATTGGTGATTTCATATTCGATGTTTTGCTTAATTTGGTCAAAGGGAATCGTGCTTTTTCGAAACTCATAGTATAAAGTTGTTGCCTCTTGGCATGCATACGCCATGTCGAAAGTGAAATCTTGTCCTTGTGAATAGAGGATGAGGCTTGTCGTTTCACATCGTTTTGTAATGTCGACAAGCCTTGCGTGTTGCGTGTTGCTCCGTTCCTCCATTTGCTTCATCCGTTCTTTCTGTCTTGTCCATTTGTTGTAGAGTTCAAGACGCAGAACGTGCAGCGTGTGTCCGAGGTCCTTTTCTTTGAGCACAGCATGACCTTGTTGGCTCATGGCAACGAACAACAGGAGAATGAGAAGAATCTTTTTCACGATTTTGTGTTGGATTTATGTTTAATTTTTTATTTATTCCACATCCATGAAACTTTTGGCATGTGAAATGAAGGACTTGCCGAATTTCATGGACTTTTTGCCATCGTTTGCACCCTCTTCCAGCGCTTCTTCCATGATGTCGTCCTCCGTCACTGCATCGGGAGCCGCTTCTTCTTGGTCTTCCTCCATGAACATTTCGATGTTTTTTCTCACATTGTGAGATGTATTCATGATCCATCCTTTCATGCCTCCGTTTCGGCGAAATGCTTCATAACGACGTCTTCTCTTGATACGTGAGAGTCTCATCCCTCGCTTGCAGCGTTTCAACCATGCGACAAACGCTTTGGAACCCTTTACAATGAGTTGACCCAACTTCTTGATGGTTGGGCGCAAATGGATGATGCCTTGAATAGTTGCTTTGATGGCTACGACGATTCCTTTTGCAATGGCTTTCACCGCTACTTTCATTCCGCGCCATGTGGCTTGGGCTCCAACGGCAATACCATGAACGGTCGCTTTGCTGGCAATGATACACCATCTGCCGAATGTTTGGGCTGCTTTCTTCAGCCACTCTTTGGTTTTGGCAACCTTTTCTTGTGTGTTATTGTCATTCCACCAGTCTTTCAGACGCTTCCACCCCTCTTCCAATGCCTGCATACACCATAATATACCTTTCAAGAATTTCTTGAAAAGCCAGACGATGAATCTCCAAATCAGCACCATAATGAGCCGAAGAAGTTCACGCACCAATTGTGACGCGCTTCTTCCGGTGATGTCCTCATGCCCGCTTTGTCTTTCTTCTTCTGTCATAAGATGACGTATCAGATGATTGTGGAATGATTTTAGTGCGAAGTTAGTACAAATAAATCATTTATTGGCATTTTGTTCTATTAAAGTTGTTTAATTGTTCAAAAAAACTTGAGAGAAGATTGCCAATAGTTTATTTTTCGATGAAAAGGAAAATTGCTATTAAAATGAAAAGAACTCCTGTTACGCCATTGAGCCATTGCTGAAAATGTTCAAAACCATGACTCAGTTTTGCTGCTCCATTGACCGCTTTTTGCATCATCCATGCAATGATGATGACAGGAATGCTCGCCGCCAAGCCGAACACAAGCGGAATGATTGCTCCTACACTGCTGGAAATGCTTAAAGGGATCATCATGCCAAAGTAGAAAATGGCGCTTTCAGGACAGAATGCCAAGGCAAGGGTCATGCCTAATACTAAAGAGCCGAGTGGACCATTCCTTTTGATGATTCGTCCGCTGTTATGGCAGTTGTCTCCATGGTGATGATGGCGGCGGAAAGCCCTGCATATTAGATATATGCCAAGGGCTATCAGGACATATGGAACAGCCACTTCTGCCTTTGAGAGTGTGTGCTGCAATCCGATGATGTTGTTGCCGCCTCCGATGAGGCACATGGTCACCCATCCTAACAATGTGTAAGTGAGTGTTCTGCCGAATGCGTAAATGATGCCGTCCATCAGTTTTTTGCCATTGCGGTATTCGTATGCAAGTGCAGAGATACTGATGGCCAACTGGCAAGGATTGAGCGCCACGAGTACACCCAATGTAAATGCAGCCAACAGGGGTAAGTCTGTTGACTGCAAAAGGGTGTGCAGTATGTCATTGATATTTAACTGCATAAGAGTAAGATAATCACTTGTGCAGTGATGATGCGCAGGAACATGGATAATGGATAGACAGTTGAATATCCAACAGTTGGAATTCCATTATTGGCGTTTGATGTGCTAAAGGCTAAGGCTGGTGGATCTGTCGTTGCACCACTCATGATACCCATCAGAAGGAAATAGTTCATGTGCCATTTCACTCGGGCAAAGATACCCATAATAATCAATGGAATAATGGTGATGAGGAAACCTGCCCAAACATAGTGTATGCCACCATCAATGACAGTGTCAACGAAATTTCCACCTGCTTTGATGCCAACACTGGCAAGGAAGAGCACCAAACCGATGTCTCGAATCATCAGGGATGCAGAGTTGGTTGTGTATGCCACCAATTTGAGTTTGTAGCCGAAACGTCCGAGCAGGATGGCGATGATAAGTGGTCCGCCAGCCAAACCTAACTTGACAGGCATGGACATACCTGGAATGTTGATGGGCAACATGCCAAAGATGATGCCAATAAGAATGCCCAAGAAGAGGGTGAGGAGGTTCGGCTTGTCCAACTGCTGTTGCTTGTCTCCTATTTTGTTGGCAAAGCGATCCACGGCATCTTCTGGACCTACCACGGTGAGAATGTCTCCTACTTGTAAAATGAGGCTGGGGTTGGCAAACAATTCGATACCAGAACGGTAGAGGCGGGTGACATTCACTCCATACATGGAACTGGGGTGTAAACTGCCCAATGTCTTTCCGTTGATGTTTTCTTTCGTGACGGTGTGTTTTCTGGAAACCATCGGCACATCTTGTTCGTCCCATTCCACTTCCACTTCAGGCCCGATGAAGGCGACAATGGCTGCCGCATCTTCCTCTGCACATACAATATAGAGTTTGTCATCTACATCCAATAAGGTCTCTTTATTGGGAACGACCACATGACCATTGTGAAGCATTCGTGAACACACAAAATCACGTCCGATAAAACCTCTCACTTGCAGGATGCTTTTGTCTGCAATGGCAGGGTTGAACACTTTTACAGTCATCAGATGAGGTTTCACCGCTTCTTGGTTGTTCCTTTTGTTGAAATGTTCTTCCTCTTTCTGGAAGTTCACTTTGAAGATGATTCGGATGAGTATGATGCTGCAAATGATACCGACGACAGCAAGAGGGTAGGCGCAAGCATAACCATTGGCAATCACAGGTACGCCTTCCTTAAAAGGATGTATTTGGTTGATTTGTTCAAGGGCGGCATTCGCAGCACCAAGACCTGGTGTATTGGTGACGGCACCACATAAGGTGCCGACCATCATGGGAAGGTTGTCAATGGCAGGAATGACATTTCGGAATCCGTAATAGATGATCAACATGACAACAATATTCAGCAAGACGATGCCAGCCGCCACACCATTCGCTTTCAGACCTCCCTGCTTCAAAGATGTGAAAAAGGAAGGACCGACTTGCAGACCGATGCTGAACACGAACAGGATAAGTCCAAAGTCTTGGATGAAATTGATGACAGCCGTGTTTTCTTGGATTCCTCCTCGCATCAGCAAGTCACCGGCTAAAATGCCGACAAAAAGAATCCACGTCACACCTAATGTCACCCCCTTGATCTTAATCTCGTTGCCGAGGAATACACCCAAAGAGATGACCAAGGCATACAATATCACTGTATGTGCTACACCGCCACCCGTTGTGAAAAGTTCAAGTAACCAATCCATATATAGTTGTTTTTTCGGGGTGCAAATTTACGGCTTTTTTTCGGCTTTCCCGTGCTTTACCGCCATTTTTTCTACAGATTCTTGATAGAAAGTCATATTCCTGACAGCAAAAGTTTGTTTTTTGAAAAGCGTAGTTGCTTACAATTCCCTCGCAGTTTCCAAAGCCAACTCCATCATTTCTCTGAAAGAATTTTGACGTTCCTCAGAGGTGAGTTCTACGTGACCAACAAATGAGTCACTGATGGTCAATATGCAGGCAGCCCGTTTCCCCAGCATGTTAGCATTGTGGAACAGAGCGAAACTTTCCATTTCTACACAGTCGCTGCCAGTTCGTTTCGCAATGTCCTCCCAAGACCCTTGTGAGGGGTCTGCATAGAAGACATCGCTTGAGTGTACAATGCTCATTTTAAGCCCAATGCCCAATTCTTTCGCTTTCTTTTGGATGCAGGCATTCAGTTCTGCATTAGGTTTGATGACTTTGTCTTTCACACCACCTTGCACCAGAGCAAATGTGGAATCGCTGACCGCACTCTCCGCCAATGTCACATCCATGACATTCAGCCAATCACGATAACTGCCAGCCGAACCAATGCGAATAATGTTTTCCACTCCATAGAATTTGAACAACTCATAAGAGTAGATGCCGATACTGGGCATGCCCATGCCGCTTGCCATGACCGAAATGGGTGCCCCCTTGTATGTGCCTGTATAGCCAAGTACATTACGAACAGAAGTGATTAACTGAGGATCTGTCAGGAATGTTTCTGCAACAAATTTTGCTCTTAAAGGGTCACCTGGCATAAGAACGGTTTTAGCAAAAGCACCTTCAGGTGCGGAAATGTGTGGTGTAGCCATATTGTTATTTGATTTAATGAGATATTGATAATTATTTTGTCGTGTAAAAGTCGGTGATTCGTTGGATGGCCCTGCGGCACACAGGACAAAAGTCTTCCACTTCATTGATTCTCATGCGGCATTCTTGTGCAGGACGGTAACAACCTTTACTTTGATAACCGGCTCCCTCGAACACACCGACCACTTGGGTGGCTTTGTTGAGGGCTTCTATGGCTCTGGTGTTACTTTTATCTACCTGCTTGAAATCTGGCACTTTCGGATCAAGAGGGGTGGGAATGGGTTGTCTCTTTGGCATCATATCCTTCCATTTCGAATCAAAATCCTTCAGCGTGGTGATGTTGGGCTCCCATGGCTCTGTGTCAGACGGATACCATTCCGAGTCCATATCGTCATAGGCATATTCATCGGCAAGACCGGCATAACTATGTCCGAACTCATGTACAAGCACTTCTTTGAATGCTGGAGCATCGCTGGTGAAGCACGTTACCTGATTATAGATGCCACCTCCACCGTAAGTGTCGGAATTGACCAATACCATCACGTGTTCAAAAGGAACCCCAGACAGAAGATCGTATATTTTGTGCATGTCTTGTGTCATCAAGTAACGGTCAGTATAGAATGTGTCATAGTGGCTACCAGCGGCGGAGTCGTGCCAGATGTTATTGTGGGGCACACTGGGACCCTCCTCTTTTGAAGGTGCGGCTACGGCAACTATATTGAAACGGTACTTCAACGACTTGAAAGGTTCTCGTGCAAACAAGGCATCCACAACGCTGTTGCAATCATGATAGAACTTTTCCATTTGTGTTTCAGTATATCCTTCTGCTACAATGGCGATATCGATGCAGTCTGTGAGATTTACCGTCTCTTGCCCCTTCCATACATACTGAAAAGGAATGCCGTTGTCGCCAATCTTTCTAATAAGGATGTCTTTAGGGTTCATTGTGTGGGTCATCTCTGAAATAACATTCTGATGCTTGTCGGTCAACGTGACAGTTATGTCTATTGCTTTTCTGGGGAAAGGTACGTTGTATGATGACTCAAATGCTTTGTCTGTCAATTTTGCTTCATTATATTGTAACCATTCTTGAAATAGGGTGGAAAATGTCCACACGTAAATGACCTGTTGCGTGTCATGGTCTCTGATGGTCAGTTGCCCGTTCCCGTTCAATAACTTCTCTCCCAGATGATGTTTCCTTCCTGCCCATTTGTCTTGCCTCTTTATCTCTTGCAGATAAATGTGTTGCTCTCTTGTATTACCCGCAAAGATGTAGTCAAGGCGTAACGTGGCATCTTCAAAGTATTCATCAAAAGATTGTGCATGCAGATGGAGCATGCAGAAAAAGGTAAATATGACGAGAAGGTATTGTTTCATGAGTCAGTTTGTGTATAACTTGATTTGAGCACAAATGTCACAATAGTTTGTCTTGCAGAAATTGTCCTGTGTAACTGTATGCACACTTTGCCACCTCTTCAGGCGTGCCTGTCACCACCACATTGCCGCCTGCTTGTCCGCCTTCTGGA
>CAJOLW010000025.1 GCA_905235525.1 uncultured Bacteroidaceae bacterium | reverse complement strand
ATAGCCTGTTATGATAGGCATCAGACTGTTCAGGTAAATACATCCGCCAAGAATAACAAGCAGGAATGCGATGATGGCATAACGAAATAGCCTTTTCATTTTCATATAGTATCATTTTTTTCTACAAAGGTACAAATAAAATTTCAATTTGGGAAATTTTGATTTAATTTAACTAAAGTTTCCCGCCCTTGTGGGTGATGATTTATTTTTTTGAATTACAATTATTTAACTAATAGAATGACAGAAATTTTTCCTTAAGGATAGCAAATTTTTGCTGCTTAGTTAGGAAAAATTATTTCCCTAACTGGGGCGCAAACTTTTCCCCGTGGGGAAACAAAAAAACAGTTTTTTGCGAAATAGACCTAACACCTACCTATTTTGTGTGCTAATAGATTTTACTCAACAAGTTAATCAATCCAAACACCTACCTAAAAGGTAGCTAACACTTACCTCAGCACAAATCAGCATGTGGATGACGAAGCTTGCGAAAGTTGAGTTATCAATAATTTCGTGCTTTAAATAGCAGAAAATTTGTAAACCGCATTTTTTATTTTGTATCTTTGCAGTCGATTTACAGGTGATGAAAGGCACAGGTGTATATTTCTGGGGGCGGTCAGCCATTCGCTCCATTCGTGTTCAGAAAAAAACTTGTTTTTATTTTGTATTATGTGCGGCTTTCACTAACTTTGCACTCCAATTACGCGTAAAAAGATGATTTTCAACTATGATGTTGTGGTGGTGGGAGCAGGCCACGCTGGATGTGAGGCTGCTGCCGTTGCTGCTAATTTGGGTGCTCGGACGTGTCTCATCACAATGGACATGAACAAGATTGCACAGATGTCGTGCAATCCTGCCATTGGTGGTATTGCCAAAGGACAGATTGTGAGGGAGATTGATGCGTTGGGAGGATATACAGGTATCGTGACCGACCGTTGTAGCCTGCAATTCAGGATGTTAAACCTCTCAAAGGGTCCTGCGGTATGGAGTCCCCGTTCACAGTGTGACCGCGCCAAATTCATCTGGACATGGCGGGAGATACTGGAGAACACGCCTAACTTGCAGATTTGGCAAGACCAAGTGAGAGAGTTAATTATTGAAAATCAAGAAGTTCAAGGATTAAAGACGTATTATGGGGCCGAGTTTCGTGCCCAATGCGTCATCATCACGGCAGGCACGTTTCTGAATGGGTTGATGCACATCGGCAGGGTGATGATACCTGGTGGAAGATGTGCCGAACTGCCTGCACTGGAACTGACAGAGAGCATCACGAAGCATGGCATCCGTGCAGGAAGAATGAAGACAGGAACCCCTGTGCGCATTGACAAGCGGAGCGTGGATTTTTCGCTGATGGAGAAACAAGATGGCGACCATGACTTTCACAAGTTTTCTTACTTGCCCACAGAACGCACTTCGGTGTCGGAGCGTAACAACCTCCCTTGCTGGATTTGCTACACTAACACCGATGTACATGAAGTGTTGCGTTCAGGCCTCCCTGACTCTCCCCTCTACAACGGACAAATCCAGAGCATCGGACCTCGCTACTGTCCGAGCATCGAAACCAAACTCCACACCTTCCCCGACAAGGATGAGCACATGTTGTTCTTGGAGCCTGAAGGAGAAACCACGAACGAGATGTACCTGAACGGCTTCTCGTCCTCACTCCCCTTAGACATCCAGTTGACCGCCCTTCGCAAGATTCCGGCTTTTAAGCATTTGGAGGTTTATCGTCCCGGATATGCCATCGAGTACGACTTCTTCGACCCAACCCAACTGACCCATTCCCTCGAATCGAAAGTGGTGAAAAACCTCTTCTTTGCAGGACAAGTGAACGGCACAACAGGTTATGAGGAAGCCGCAGGACAAGGCGTGATTGCGGGCATCAATGCTGCCATCAACTGCAACAAAACACTGAATGGTGGAGAGCCTTTCACACTCGGCAGAAACGAAGCCTACATCGGAGTGCTTATCGACGACCTCGTGACGAAGGGAGTGGATGAGCCTTACCGCATGTTCACCTCTCGTGCCGAATACCGCATCCTGCTCCGTCAGGACGATGCAGATATGCGACTGACCGAACGCAGTTACCAGTTAGGACTGGCAAGCGAAGAACGCCACCAACTGATGCTGACGAAGAAAGAGAAAATCAATGCCATCACCACATTTGTGGGCAACTTCTCGCTGAAACCTTCACTCATCAACCCTGCCCTCGAAACCTTGGGCACCACCCCACTCCGTCAGGGTTGCAAACTGGAAGAATTGCTGGGACGACCACAAATCAACATCAACAACATCGCTCCACACATCGAGCCGTTTCGCAAGGAACTCAACCACATTCTCGGCGACGACCCACGAAGGGAGGAAATCATCGAAGCGGCAGAAATCCAAATCAAGTACAAAGGCTATATCTACCGCGAACAGCAAATGGCTGACAAGATGGTTCGCCTTGGAGAACATCAAGATTGCAGGCAAGTTCGACTACCCCAACATGACCCAAATCTCCATTGAGGCGCGCCAGAAACTGCAAGCCATCCAACCCGTCACACTGGCACAAGCCTCACGCATTCCAGGTGTCTCACCTTCCGACATCAACATCATGCTGGTCTTGATGGGACGATGAGCAAGAAACAAGAGAACAATAATTGAAGCATCGGTTTTGTTCCACGTGAAACAATTTATGCATAGAGCATGCACAATCAAGCATTTAGAAGATTCAACAAAAACAAATCATACAACAGAAAACAATGGAACTTAACAATCAGTATCTGCTGGAGCATCTGCGCAGCATACCAGATTTTCCACAGAAGGGCATTAACTTTCGTGATGTGACCACCCTCTTCAAAGACGCTAAGGCACTTGAGATCATGGAAGAGGAACTCTACGAACTCTACAAGGACAAGGGCATCACCAAAGTGGTGGGATTGGAGACGCGCGGCTATGTGATGGGGGCCATCCTCGCCCGTCGTCTCAACGCTGGGTTTGTGATGGCACGAAAGCCGGGCAAACTTCCTTACAAGACCTTACAAGAATCATACACCAAGGAGTACGGCACAGACGCCATCGAGATACATGTAGATGCCATTGACGAAAACGACGTGGTGCTTCTGCACGATGACCTGCTTGCCACAGGGGGCACCATCAAGGCGGCATGGAATCTCATGAAGAAATTCAATCCCAAGAAGTGTTACATGAACTTTTTAGCGGAGATTCACGATGAAGGCTTGCACGGCAGAGACTTCATCGGCGAAGGAATAGAAATCACCACTTTGATGAGCGTGTGAGAAACGGGAAACAGACTATCTCGCACTTCCAGAAACAATAAAGCACTTTTGTCTTAAACACTGATTTTGCATCAGTTAGGAATGATTTGTTTCACGTGAAACAAATCAAAGAGTAAAGTAATACTTGAAGTTAAGAGGAATGGCCAAAGATGAAGAAAGGTTGCAGCGGCTCAAGGTGATTGTGAACAGCCTCACCGAAGAACCTGGGTGCTATCAATATTTAGATAAGGATGGCACCGTCATCTATGTGGGTAAGGCGAAGAACCTCAAACGACGTGTCAGTTCTTATTTCAACAATTCGTATAAAAACCGCAAGACGCAAATACTGGTCAGCAAGATAGAAGACATCAAGTATGTCGTTGTACCCACAGATGAGGATGCGCTGATTCAAGAAAACAATCTGATCAAGGAGCACCAGCCCTTCTACAATATTCTGCTGAAAGATGGCAAGACTTACCCTTCTGTCTGCATTACCAACGAATACTTGCCCAGAGTGTTCAAGACACGCAACATTGATAAAAAGACAGGCATCTATTTCGGTCCTTTCAGCCATCAGGGAACACTGAATGCGATGATGGAACTCATTGGCAAACTCTACCAAGTGCGACTTTGCCACACATCTATCACCCTGGAAAGAATGGCGCAGGGGAAGATAAAAAAATGCCTCTACTACGATATCGGTAAGTGTAAAGCCCCCTGCATTGGACTTCAATCGAGAGAAGAATACCTTCAGCAAATCGAGGAAATCAAAGATATTTTGAGCGGAAATACACGAAAACTATGTCAAAAACTGTTGGCAGAGATGCAATCGTTGGCTGAAAAGGAAGATTTCTTGAGTGCGGAAACCGTGAAACAGAAATACCTTCTTGCCAAAGACTTTGACAGTAAGAGCCGTGTCATCACCAGCACGAACCAAAACATCGATGTGTTCAGTATTGAGGACGATGAAAACAAAGCGTATGTCAACTATATGCACGTGGTGAACGGCTGCATCACACGCGTTTTCACCAACGAATACAAGAAACGATTAGACGAAACACCCGAAGAGATTCTCTCTTTAGCCATTGTAAGCATGAGAGAACAGTATGGCAACGAATCAAAAGAGATTGTAGTGCCGTTTGAACTGGATTTCACGCTCAAAGATGCCGAGTTTGTTGTTCCCAAGGCTGGCGACAAGAAGAAACTGCTGTTCCTATCGGAGGCCAACGTGCGTCAGTACCGCATCGATGTCCTCAAACAGGCGGAAAGACTCAATCCCGACCAACGAAACGTGAATATCCTGAAAGAACTGCAACGCAAACTCAAATTACCCAAAATTCCCATGCGCATCGAGTGTTTCGACAACTCCAACATCATGGGACAAGACGCTGTAGCAGGCTGTGTGGTGTTCATTGGCGGCAGGAAATCGAAGAACGACTACCGCAAGTACAATATCAAGACGGTAATTGGCCCTGACGATTACGCCTCGATGAGTGAAGTGGTGTATCGCAAATATAGCCGTGCCATCGAAGAAGAGACTCCCCTACCCGACCTTATCATCACCGATGGCGGCAAGGGGCAGATGGAGGTAGTCAGAAAGGTGATTGAAGACCAACTGCACTTGGACATCCCCATCGCAGGACTTGCCAAAGACAACCACCACCGTACCAACGAACTCCTCTTCGGCTTTCCAGCACAAGTGGTGGGTGTCGAAATGGACAGCCCCCTGTTCAAACTGCTCACGCAAATTCAGGATGAGGTGCACCGTTTCGCCATCACATTCCATAAGCAGAAACGGGCGAAACACACCACCGAGTCTGAACTCGACCACATCAAAGGCATTGGTGCAGCAACGAAGACGCTGTTACTCAAGAAGTTCAAGAGCCTCAAGCGAATCAAGGAAACGGATATTGCGACCTTAACAGAAGTGGTTGGTGCATCGAAAGCACAACTGCTGAAAGAGGCATTTAGCAATGAATGAGAAAATAGAAGTAAAACTTTGAAAGAGAAATAATTACGATAAATGAGAGCAGTTATACAAAGAGTAGCACACGCATCCGTCACGATTGATGGTGCGGTGAAGTCATCGATTAGCCAAGGATACTTGGTACTGTTAGGATGTGAAAACGCTGATACAGAGGAGGATATACAGTGGTTGGCAAAGAAAATCTGCAACTTGCGGGTGTTCGACGATGAAAACGGAGTGATGAACAAGTCGGTGCTGGACGTGGGCGGCGAGATATTGGTGGTGAGCCAGTTCACGCTGTGGGCAAGTTATAAGAAAGGGAATCGGCCGTCGTATCTGAGAGCCGGAAGCCATGAGGTGACGGTGCCGCTGTATGAGCGGTTCCTGAAGGTGATGGAGGAGCAACTGGGAAAATCAGTTGCCGCAGGAGAGTTTGGGGCTGACATGAAGGTGGAACTGCTGAACGATGGGCCAGTGACTATTTGCATGGATACGAAGAATAAAGAATAATCAAGAAAATGGACGAAAACAAGTATTTTGAGGTTCTGAAGCAATATGATTTAGACCTCGACGACGAGAAAGTGAAAAGACAGGTGGAAAACTTGTTGAAAGAGCATCTGCAAGAGAACAACACACGGGAAGTGAAGCAGTTTCTGCTGAATAGTGTGGAACTCACCACCCTCAAGACAACGGACAGCGAAGACAGCGTGTTAAAGTTTGTGGAAAAAGTCAACAAGTTTGACGTCCTGAATTGGGGCACGTGGCGACGGTGTGTGTGTATCCTTGTTTCGCCAAGATCTGTCACGACACACTGGAGAACGAAGAGGTGGAAATCGCCTGCGTGGCAGGCAGTTTCCCTTCGGCACAAACTTTCGTGGAGGTGAAGATTGCAGAGACGGCGTTGGCACTGAAGGATGGTGCCACAGAAATTGACATGGTCATTCCTGTGGGCAAATTCCTGACAGGAGACTATGAGGGAATGTGTGATGAAATCGCTGAAATGAAGGCTGTGTGTGGAGACAAGAAACTGAAAACCATCCTCGAAACAGGATGCCTGAAAACTGCCCAGAACATCAAGACGGATCCTCGCGATGTATGCCGGAGCCGACTACATCAAAACCTCCACAGGCAAGTTGGAGCCTGCTGCCACCCCCGAAGCAGCGTTTGTGATGTGCCAAGCCATCAAGGAATATTACGATAAAACCGGCATTCAGATTGGTTTCAAGCCCGCAGGTGGCATGAAGACGGTGGAGGATGCCCTCACCTACTATACCATCGTGAAGGAAGTGCTGGGCGAGAAATGGCTGACCAACCAATGGTTGCGTCTTGGCACCAGTTCACTTGCCAACAAGTTGCTTTCCGACATTGAAGGGAAGGACGTGAAGTTCTTCTAAAAACAGTGAAGCAGGAACGTCACTTCCTCTTCAGTACTTCCAAAGAAGTACCCGAGTACTTTCAATGCGGTACTACAGTACTGCTATAGAAGTACTGGTAAGGAAACGGAACGAAAAAAGAAGAGATTAAAGAGTACGGTCGATGACATAATCGACGTAGGCAATCAAGGCTTGCTTGACATCCGAATCAGGGAAGGATGCAAGCAGGCCTTTTGCTTTTTCAGCATAGTCGTTCATGACCTGTACGGCATAGTCGATTCCTCCATTTTCCTTGGTGAACTCGACCAAAACATTGATTTCCTCTTGTGAAACCTGACGTGCCTTCACTTTGCGGGCAAGGGCAAGCATTTCAGCATTTTGGGTGGAAAGAAGAGCATGAATAATAGGAAGGGTAAGTTTGCCTTCTTGCATATCATTGCCTGTCGGTTTGCCGATAGAAGGGTCGTGATGGTAGTCAAAAATATCATCACGAATTTGGAAACAGATGCCTATGTATTCTCCAAAATCATGCAAGGTCTTCATTGCCTTTTCGTCCGATGAAACCGCCATAACACCCGACTCAGCACAGGCAGCGAAAAGGGCAGCCGTCTTATTGCGGATGATGTCAAAATAGACAGCCTCGTCAACTGCCTGGTTCTTCACGTTGTTCAGTTGCAGCAGTTCACCGCAGGCAAGATTCTGAGCAGCATTAGACAAGACCTCTATCAAGCGTGAACTACCCGTCTTAGCAGCACAAAGCAAAGCATTTGCCAAGATAGAATCGCCCACCAATACGGCGATTTGATTGCCATAGGCACTGTTCACAGATTTCTGTCCCCGACGTTCCTCACTTTCATCCACCACATCATCATGCACGAGGCTTGCCGTATGAAAAAATTCGAAGGTGGCTGCCGTGTAGATGGCATTCTCATTCACTGCCCCTCCAACAAGTTTGGCAGCAAGGAGCGCAAGCATCGGACGCATCATCTTTCCCTTCCGTTGGGAGATGCTTGTAAACACCTCTTGCAAAAGGGGGCTGGGATGCTGGAGATAGGACTCAAACACTTGTTTGTATTGATTCATCTCCACCTCAATGGGCTTTCGTATTTGTTGTAATGCGTCCATGCTTTTGAATTTCGGGTGCAAAGGTACGGAAATAAAGTGAAAAGTGACCAAAGAAAAGTTAGAAATGTTTTTTCAAGTGTGCTTGAAAAGTGAAAAATGAATCATTGAAGTGAAAAGTGAAGAGTGAAAAGTGAAAAGTGAAAAATCCAGGTTACCAGCCATTCGGATAGTCACTCATTAGCAAAAGTAACGTAGATTTTTCACTTTTCACTTTTCACTTTTCACTAAAAAACGTTACCTTTGTGACAAAATCAAGAAAATATGGCAAAATTATTTCTACTCGATGCCTACGCATTGATATTACGGCTTCATCAAAAACCCCCGCATCAACAGCAAAGGCGAGAACACATCGGCTGTTCTTGGCTTTGTAAACACGCTGGAAGAGATACTCACGAAAGAGAATCCTGACTATATCGGTGTGGCATTCGACCCACATGGCCCGACGTTCCGCCACGAGGCTTTCGCTGAATATAAGGCACAACGCGAAGAGACGCCAGAAGGCATCCGCTTTGCGGTACCTATTATTAAAGATGTGTTGAAGGCATACCGCATCCCTGTGCTGGAAGTGCAAGGATTTGAGGCTGACGACGTGATTGGCACGTTGGCAAAACAAAGCGAATCCATCGAAGGACTTGACACCTATATGATGACACCCGATAAGGATTACGGGCAATTGGTGGCTAAGAACGTGAAGATGTATAAACCTCGATTTGATGGTGGTTTTGACATTCTTGGGGAAGCGGAAGTGAAGGCGAAATATGGCATCAACGAGGTGAAGCAAGTGATAGACCTGTTAGGACTGATGGGCGATTCGTCCGACAACTACCCTGGTTGTCCAGGTGTAGGTGAAAAAACTGCCGTCAAACTCATCAACGAGTTTGGCAGCATCGAGAATCTGCTTGCCAATACCGAACAACTGAAGGGGGCCATGAAAAAGAAAGTGGAGGAACATGTGGAAGACATTAAGATGTCGAAGTTCTTGGCAGCCATCCGAACGGATGTACCCATCACGCTCGATCTTGAAAGCCTCCGACGCGAATCCATCGATGAGATGGCACTGAAAGACATTTTCGAACGACTGGAGTTCCGCACATTGCTAAAAAAGAAAATAGGAGGTGGTGAAGAGGGTGCCCCCTACTCTACTGTGGCTGCAACGACAAAATCGTCAAACACACGAAAGGGGCAGATGGGTGACTTGTTCAGCGGTGACCTCTTTAGCGGCACAAGCGTGACAAATACGACTCAAGAGTCCTCTTTTGACCCTCAAAAAGAGGCAAAAAATCCGACCGAGGGACAAGGTGACCTATTTTTTTCAAATCTCAGCGACTTAAACAACACACCTCACGATTACCAACTTGTTGATTCGGAGGATGAAATGAAAAAGTTGGCTGCAAAATTATTGACTTTTGATTTTGTCAGTTTAGACACAGAAACGACTTCTGTGGATGCGATGTCGGCAAAATTGGTCGGATTGAGTTTTGCAGTGAAGGAAGGAGAGGCTTTTTATGTGCCCGTGCCTCAACATGAAAAATGGGAAGGCGACAATTTTGAAAAATCCTTAAAAGTTGTTAACATCTTCAAGGAGGTGTATGAAAGCAGTCAAATCTTAAAAATCGGACAGAACATCAAATACGACATGATGGTGCTGGCAAACTATGGCATCCATCTTGAAGGGAAGATGTTCGACACGATGATTGCACATTATATTATTGCACCTGAGTTGAGGCATGGGATGGATTATCTGGCAGAAGTGTATCTAAAATATAAGACCATCCATATCGACTCGCTCATTGGCAGCGGCAAGAAACAGCGTTCGATGAGCGAACTTGACCCAAAGGACGTGTATGAATATGCCGCCGAGGATGCTGACGTGACACTGAAATTGAAGAACATCTTAGAGAAGGAGTTGCACGAGAAGGGACTTTACCAACTCTTCGACGAAGTGGAAATGCCACTGGTGCCAGTGTTGGCAAGGATGGAAATGAACGGGGCAAGAATTGATGAAGCCTCATTAGCAGAAACTTCAAAAGTATTCACCGAGCGCATGGATGCCATCGAACAAGACATCCGGGAGGTGGCGGGACAACAACTCAACATCAGTTCTCCCAAACAAATAGGTGAACTCCTTTTCGACCAACTCCAGATTGACTCCAAACCGAAGAAGACCAAGACGGGGCAGTATGTGACCGACGAAGCCACCTTGCTTGCCCTAAAGAGCAAGCATCCAGTGGTGGAGAAGATACTGGATTATCGCGGTTACAAAAAACTGCTCTCCACCTACATTGATGCCCTACCCCAACTGGTCAATCCTCGGACAGGGCACATCCACACCTCTTACAACCAAGCCGTTACAGCCACAGGAAGACTCTCTTCCAGTAATCCGAATTTACAGAACATCCCAATCCGTGACGAGAACGGGAAAGAGGTGCGCAAGGCATTCATTCCCGATGAAGGTGAACTCTTCTTCTCTGCTGACTATAGCCAGATAGAACTACGCCTGATGGCTCATTTGAGCCAAGACAAAAACATGGTGGAGGATTTCAACAGCGGGCACGACATTCATCAAGCCACTGCCGCAAAAATCTTCAAAGTAGATATGAACAATGTGACGAGCGATATGCGCCGCAAAGCCAAAACCGCCAACTTCGGCATCATCTATGGCATCTCCGCTTTCGGATTGGCTGAACGCATGGAGGTAAGCCGTAGCGAAGCCAAGCAACTCATTGACGACTACTTTGCTACCTACCCTGGTGTGAAAGCCTACATGGACAAAAGCATCGAAAAAGCCCGTCAGCAAGGCTACACGGAGACACTTCTGGGGCGTCGTTGCCAACTGCCCGACATCAACTCCCGTAACGCTGTCGTGCGAGGTTATGCCGAACGCAACGCCATCAATGCACCCATTCAGGGAACCGCTGCCGACATCATCAAAGTAGCGATGATACGCATTGACCAACGGATGCGTGAAGAAGGTTTGAAGTCGAAGATGATTCTGCAAGTACACGACGAACTCAACTTCTCCGTTGTACCCGAAGAGAAAGAGCAACTGCAACAATTGGTTATCAACGAGATGCAGAATGCCATTCAACTCTCCGTACCGCTCTTTGCCGATTGCGGATGGGGCACTAATTGGCTCGAAGCACACTGATGAGACAGCACTATTTCCTATACATATTATTACTAATAACGTGGGTATGCACCAACACACTTATGGCGCAACAACACTTCACTGTGCTTTCTTACAACATCGAGAATGCATTCGACACCATCCACGATGAGGGTAAGAATGACTATGAATATTGTGCTGATGGCGAACGGAAATGGAATCAGCATCGGCTCTTCCAGAAACTCAACGGAGTGTGCAAGGTAATTGCTGCAACCGATGAGAAACACCCCATTGACCTGATTGGATTGTGCGAAGTGGAGAACGACACGGTGATGCAGTATCTCACACGGCGCACTCCCCTCTCCAACATAGGCTATCGCTACCTCATGACCCATTCCAAGGATGACAGAGGCATTGATGTCGCCCTACTCTACTCCCCTTTTACCTTTCATCCTGTAGAGAACCAATCCATTAAACCCGCTGCCCAAAAACAAACCACCCGTGACATCCTGCATGTGGCAGGCACACTGGCCAATGGCGACACCCTCGATGTGTATGTCATTCATTTACCCTCTAAACGAGGTGGAAACGAGGGGCAAAAACTGAGCATGAGCATCTGCCAGCAATTACAGGCACATACCGATTCTGTACGTGCCGCCAGGCAGCATCCCAACCTTCTTGTCATGGGTGATTTCAATGCTGAAACCAATTCCCAACAACTCAAACTTCTCACTCGCAGCCATCACCTCATTGACCGCACTGCCAAACTCCAACCCGGCACCTACAAATATCAAGGTGAATGGTCTATCTTAGACCACATCCTCACCCACACCACCACCCTCTCCCATCAGCAAACCCGCATCCTCACCCTCCCCTTCCTCGTCGAACCAGACCCCACCCATGGTGGTGAAAAACCCAAACGTACCTATCTCGGTCCTGCCTATAAAGGTGGCATCAGCGACCATCTACCAGTTGCCACCACTTTCCAAATCAAATAATCATCATGAAAAGAAAAGGGCTACATCCTCTATCGGATGTAGCCCTTTATTTATCTGTTTTCTAATTATTTACCTTCAATGATGACACAACGGTTCTTGTCGTTCTCTGGGAATGGCTGAACCGAATCGCCATAAGACTTGACAGTCATCTGACTTGCAGGAACACCCTTTTCCTTCAACAAGGCAGCAATCTTATCAGCACGCTTCTGTGCATAGCCCACATTGAGTTTTGGATTACCTGTACCCTTATCTGCATAGCCATCAATTGTAATCTTCTTGTTAGGATACTTCTTGCACCATTCTGCCACCTTATTCACAATAGACTCTCTGTTCGCATCACTTTCACGGATAGCATAGAAAATCGTTTCCTTCAGTGGCTCATCCACAACAACAGGTTTGGGAGCAGGAGTCTCCACTGGTTTTGGAGCAACAACAGGAGCGGGCTCCACAGGTTTTGCTACAACAGGAGGAGCAACAACTGGTTTGGGAGCAGGTTTAGGTGCATCCCTAAAGCCAAACTTATAGGTGAGGGAGAGTTGAGCGGTCATCATCCAATCATCGGCATCCTTGTATTTGCTGTTAAAGCGGTCATCAAGTGAATTAAAGTCAACTTCCACACCCGCACTCAAATGTTTGCTGATGTTGACATCAGCAAGCAAACCAAGGCGAAGATTGTGGCTCAACAAGTTGTGACGAAGGTTTTGCTCATTTCCCCAAGCATTGATGATGTTGCTTCCAACTTGATACTGTGAAACAATATTCTCAAAATCATTGTTGTGCCATGCATAATTGAGTCCAAGACCTCCAATGAAATAAAGGTCAAATGGACGATGTACTTTCTGCGAGAAGATGTTGAAGACATTCACCATCAAGTCAACATTGGAATTGATATAAGTGAAATCGTATTTCAGCACTTTTGGAGTTGCAGGAGCAACCAAAGCGGAGCCCGTGTAGATAAACTCATCGAAACCACCCTTCGACTTCCATCCGTTCACATGCACACGAGCACCGACAATAGGAGAAAACATACGACCAATGCCAATGCTGTAAGTGGGGGAAAGCAATTTGAAACAACTAACATCAGTAAAGGTCGATCCGAAACCACCTTGCAACTGTATGAAATTGTAAGGATAAGGCTTATATCCCAATTCTTGTGACTCGGTAAGGTAACCACCTTCTATGCTGTTGTCTTCTTGAGCAACAGCACCAACACTGCACATGGCTATAGTACTTGCAATGACAAAAGTTTTTAGATTACACATAAAGATTTTGTTTTTTGATTGATTTAAAAGGTTTCTGGGGGTAAAATTAGTTAATATTAAGGGAACGAACAAAATAAAAAGGAAAAAAGTTGTATCTTTGCCAAAAATTTACATAAATAATGGTAACAATTAAGCAAGTTGAAACGAAAAAAGAACTGAAACAATTCATTCGTTTTAACTATGAACTGTACAAGAATAACCCATATTCAGTGCCAGACCTCTATGAGGACATGCTGAACACTTTCTCAGAAAAGAATGCTGCGATGGAGTTTTGTGAGGCAGCGTATTTTCTTGCATATAAGGAAGATAAATTGGTGGGGCGTGTCGCTGCCATCATCAACAAAAAGGCCAATAAGACGTGGGATTTGAAGACCGTCCGATTCGGATGGATTGACTTCATCGATGACGAAGAAGTGAGCGAAGCACTGCTGAAGAAAGTGGAAGAGTGGGGTAGAGAACGTGGCATGCAAACGATTCAGGGTCCTCTTGGATTCACAGACATGGATGCCGAAGGTTTGTTGATTGAAGGTTTTGAAGAACTTTCGACAATGGCGACCATCTACAACTATCCTTACTACCAACACCATATCGAAAGGATGGGCTTCGAGAAAGATGCCGACTGGATTGAGATGTTGATGACAGTGCCGAAAGAGACTGGTATGCCAGAGAGATTGAGCAGGATTGCCGAGATTGTGATGAAGAAATATGATCTGCACATCAAGAAATACACTTCGGCAAAGAAAATTGCCAAAGAATACGGACAAGAGATTTTTCAGGTCATCAACGAAGCCTTCAAACCATTGTTTGGTTATAGCGAATTGAGCCAGAAGCAAATTGACCAATATGTGAAGATGTATCTGCCGGTGCTCGACTTGAAACTGGTGAGCCTCATCACGGAAGCCAATGGCAGATTGGTGGCAGTGGGCATCTCCATGCCATCCATGTCGAAGGCATTGCAAAAGGCAAAAGGCAAACTGACCCCCTTCGGCTGGTGGCATTTGCTAAAGGCTCTGAAAATCAAGAAGCCTAAGACACTGGACTTGATGCTGGTGGGTGTATTGCCCGAGTATCAAGGAAAGGGAGTCAATTCCATTTTGTTTTACGACCTGTTGCCCATCTACATCTCCGAGGGTTACGACTACGTGGAAACCAACCCAGAGTTGGAACTGAACGACAAGGTGCAGCAGCAATGGATCTATTTTGAACGGAGACAGCATAAGAGAAGAAGGTGCTACAAGAAAGAGATAAAATGATGGAAGAACAAAACCTGAACAATACCCCAGGAACCAATTATGGTGATGCCAACATCATCACCTTGACAGGTGTGGAGCATATCCGCCTGCGCCCTGGTATGTACATCGGGCGTTTAGGTGATGGCAGCCATGCCGAAGACGGCATCTACGTGTTGCTGAAAGAAATCATCGACAACAGCATCGATGAGTTCAAGATGAATGCCGGCAAGCGCATTGAAGTGGAGGTGATAGAGAATAGGGCAGTGACCGTGCGTGACTATGGCCGTGGCATCCCACAAGGCAAGATGATTGAGGCAGTGAGCATCCTTAACACGGGCGGTAAGTACGACTCAAAGGCTTTCCAGAAGTCCATCGGCCTGAACGGTGTGGGTACAAAGGCTGTGAACGCCTTGTCCAACCGTTTTGAGGTCAGGAGTTACCGCGATGGGGTAGTGCGCACCGCTGTGTTCGAGAAGGGAAAATTGGTAGATGACCAGACAGAGAAGACTAACGAAGAGAATGGCACGTTCATCTCTTTCACACCAGACGACACACTCTTCCTCAACTATAAGTTCCAAGATGAGTTTGTCAGCAACATGCTGCGCAACTACACCTACCTGAACACAGGATTGGAGATATTCTACAACGGCAGCCGCATCGTGAGCCGCAACGGTTTGAAAGACCTTTTGAAAGACACGATGGATGCCACACCGCTCTATGAAATCATCCACTTGAAGGGCGATGACATAGAGATAGCCTTCACCCATACCAACCAACAGTATGGTGAGGAGTATCATTCATTCGTGAATGGTCAACACACCATTCAAGGCGGTACACACCAAAGTGCCTTCAAAGAGCATATTGCACGCACCATCAAGGAGTTCTACGGCAAGAACTACGAGTATAGCGATATCCGTTCAGGCATCATTGCAGCCATCGCCATCAATGTACAGGAACCACAATTTGAATCACAGACCAAGATTAAGTTGGGTTCACTCACGATGGAACCCAATGGTGGCATCAGCGTGAACAAATTTGTGGGCGACTTTGTGAAGACAGAGGTGGATAACTATCTGCACAAGAATTTGGATGTAGCAGAGATTATCGAGGAGAAAATCAAGGACAACGAACGTGACCGCAAAGCCATTGCAGGTGTGACCAAACTGGCGCGCGAACGTGCCAAAAAAGCCAATCTGCACAACCGAAAATTACGTGACTGCAAGATACACCTCAACGACCCCAAAGGCGAACTGAAGGAAGAGAGTTCCATCTTCATCACCGAGGGTGATTCTGCCAGCGGAAGCATCACCAAGAGCCGTGACGTGATGACACAAGCGGTGTTCTCTTTGCGAGGTAAGCCTCTGAATTCCTATGGAATGACCAAAAAAGTGGTCTATGAGAACGAGGAGTTCAATCTGTTGCAAGCAGCCCTCAACATCGAGGACGGTCTTGATGGCTTGCGCTACAACAAGGTCATTGTGGCAACCGATGCAGATGTCGATGGTATGCACATCCGATTGCTGATGATCACGTTCTTCCTGCAGTTCTTCCCCGAACTGGTCAGGACAGGACACGTCTATATCCTACAGACCCCTCTTTTCCGTGTGCGCAACCGAAAGAAACGCATCCGAAAGGCGGCACTCGACCAGTATATGACAGAGCATCCCGACAACAAGAGCGACTTCATCACCATCTATTGCTACAGCGATGAGGAGCGCCAGCAAGCCATCGAGATGCTGGGACCAGAACCTGAAATCACCCGATTCAAAGGATTGGGCGAGATTTCTCCCGACGAATTCAAGAACTTCATAGGTTCTGACATGCGCCTGGAGAGTGTCACCCTCAGAAAGACTGACCAAGTGAAGGAACTGCTCGAATACTACATGGGCAAGAACACCATGCAGCGCCAGAATTTCATCATCAACAATCTGGTCATCGAGGAAGACAAACCCGAAGAGGAGGAGATCCTCCCTTCACCCTCCATTGAAGGGAGGATTGGTATCTCCGAAATTGAATAAAAAAATATGGACAAAGTAAATGCTCCCTCCATTCAGGGAGGGCAGGGGGAGGGTCTTAGAATCGCCCTGTTTGCAGGCAGTTTCGACCCCTTCACCATTGGGCACAAAAACATCGTCGACCGCGCCTTAGAAAGCGTGGCTGACGAAGTAATCATTGCCATTGGCATCAACTGCGAAAAGAAATACATGTTCTCGCTCGAGGAACGCTTGCAAGCCATCCAAAGGACATTCCAAAACGAGCCCAGAGTGCGTGTGGAAGCCTACGAGGGTCTGACCACAGACTTTGCCAAGAGGGTAGGGGCAAGTTTCCTGCTGAGAGGAGTGAGGAGTGTGAAGGACTATGAGTTTGAAAGAGACATGGCAGAAGTGAACCGCCACCTTACAGGCATCGAAACCGTGCTCCTCTTTACCGATGCCCAATATTCATGTGTCAGTTCAAGCATTGTGCGTGAATTGATTACCCATCACAAAGACGTAAAAGACTTTTTACCTTCGACATGAAATCCATCTTCATTACAACAAAATCCATGGTGGCGGCATTCCTGCTGACAATTGCCTTGCCACTCATGGCACAACAAACAAACGGCTCCATCCTCGACAGCCAACTCCGCAAACTGGTCTATGCAGAAGGGGCAATCGTGCAACTTTATGTGGACACCGTCAACATCAGCAAATTGACAGAAGATGCCATTCGGGGCATGTTGACAGAACTGGACCCCCATTCCACCTATACACCTGCCAAAGATGTTCAAGCACTGAATGAACCCTTGGCTGGTTCGTTTGATGGCATTGGTGTGCAGTTCAACATGAACGAAGACACCCTCGTAGTGATTCAAACCATTAGTGGTGGCCCTTCCGAGAAAGTGGGCATCATGGCAGGAGACATGATTGTGACCGTCAACGACACCGCCATTGCTGGCGTGAAGATGTCACGCGAAGAAATCATGAAGCGGTTGCGCGGTCCCAAAGGCACCACCGTCAATCTCGGAGTGATACGTCCAGGTGTGAACGGTGTTCAGGCATTTAAGGTCACTCGTGACAAGATTCCTGTTTACACCATTGATTCCTTCTATATGATTGACGACCATACAGGTTATGTGCGCATCAGCAACTTCGGTTCTACCACCAAAGGGGAGTTCGTCACAGCCACCAACTATTTGACAGCCTGTGGCATGACAGACCTCGTTCTTGACCTTCAAGGAAACCCTGGAGGTTATCTGCAAGCCGCCGTTGACCTTTCCGACCAGTTCCTCAACCACAACGAAATGATTGTCTATACCGAGGGACGCACCACAGGTAGGCAGGAATATCGAGCAGGAAAGGACAAGATTGACCTCAACAAGATCATTGTGCTCGTCGATGGTTACACCGCTTCTGCCGCCGAGATTGTCTCAGGAGCCTTACAAGACCACGACAGAGGCATCATCGTAGGACGCCGCACATTTGCCAAAGGGTTGGTGCAGCGTTCCATCCCGTTGCCCGATGGTGCCGAGATGCGTCTTACCATCGCCCACTATTACAGTCCTGTAGGTCGTTGCTTCCAAAAGCCTTACGAGAAAGGTGATCGCAGCAAGTATGACCGCGACATGCTCGACCGCCTCAACAGCGGAGAACTGATGAGTGCCGACAGCATCCACTTCCCCGATTCGCTCAAATACACCACGAAGGGAGGACGTGTAGTCTATGGTGGAGGAGGTATCATGCCCGATGTTTATGTACCCCTTGACACCACCTACTACACGCGGCTGCATCGTGAACTCGCTGCCAAAGGGTGTATCAACACCACTATTCTCAAGTGGATGAACACCAACCAGAAGCGGCTCCTCAAAAATTATAATGTCAATTCTTTCAGAAAAGAACGTGAACGCCTACTGAAAGACAAGACTATCAATAACGAACGATTCCGCGAAGGATTTGGACGATTCCAAAAGGAGTTTGAAGTGCCACAAGAGATGCTTGACATTCTCTATGCCAAAGCAAAAGACGAGCACATCGAATACACCGACTCTGCGCTCCAAGCCACACTTCCTTTCCTGCGCATTCAATTGAAAGCACTTGTGGCACGCGACCTCTTCAGCAGTTCAGAGTACTACGAAATCATCAACCCTATCAGTGAAATCTACAAGCAGGGACTCAAAGCCATCAAAGACGAGGAACTGTTCAAGGACATTAAGACCAATTAGCATGATTACATATCAAACTGATGGCGTAAAGATGCCACCCATTCGTCGCCGCAACATCAGTGCATGGATTAAGGCTGTGGCAGCCACCTACGGAAAGAGGGTGGGGGACATTGGCTACATCTTCTGCAACGATGACAAAATACTTGAGGTGAACCGTCAGTATCTGCAACATGACTACTACACCGACATCATCACTTTTGACTATTGCGATGATGCCCTCCTCACAGGCAAAAAAGACACCATTGCCGGCGACCTCTTCATCAGCCTCGACACCGTACGCACCAATGCCGAACAGCAAGGCACCACCTACGATGAAGAACTCCACCGTGTCATCATTCACGGCATCCTTCACCTCTGCGGCATCAATGACAAAGGTCCTGGTGAACGCGAAATCATGGAAAGAGAAGAGAACAAAGCATTAAAACTCTTAACTCACAACTTTAAAATATGAAAGTATTTCAACACGTATCCGACATTGGCGACCTGAAGAAAGCCCTCGATGAGGCTTTTGAAATTAAGGCTGATCGCTATAAGTACCAATCGCTTGGCAAGAACAAGACTGCCATGCTCATCTTCTTCAACAACTCTCTGCGCACCCGTCTTTCCACACAAAAGGCGGCACTTAACCTCGGCATGAACGTCATCGTGCTCGATGTCAATCAAGGTGCATGGAAACTGGAAACCGAACGTGGTGTCATCATGGAGAGTGACAAGAGTGAACACCTCTTGGAGGCCATCCCTGTGATGGGTTGCTATTGCGACCTCATCGGCGTACGTTCTTTTGCCCGTTTTGAATCCCGCAAGGACGATTATGAAGAGAAGATTCTCCAGCAGTTTATCCAATACAGCGGACGTCCCGTCTTCTTCATGGAGAGTGCCACCGTACATCCTCTTCAGGCATTCGCTGACCTCATTACCATCGAGGAATACAAGAACAAGACCCTGATTGAGCCTAATCCTCTCTTCGGCGGCGATGCCATCCAGCGCACTCCCAACAAACGTCCCAAGGTGGTGCTCTCATGGGCTCCCCATCCTAAAGCACTCCCACAGGCAGTGCCCAACTCCTTTGCCGAGTGGATGAACGCTGCCGATGTCGATTTTGTGGTCACTCATCCTGAAGGTTACGAACTCGACCCACAATTCGTGGGCAATGCCAAGGTGGAGTACAACCAGATGAAAGCCTTCGAAGGAGCCGACTTCATCTATGCCAAAAACTGGAGTTGCCCAGGTGTCACCCGTCCTGAAGATTATGGAAAGGTGCTCGGCGACTACCATGACTATGCCGATTGGACCGTATCTGACCGCCAGATGGCAGTCACCAACAATGCCTTCTTCATGCACTGCCTCCCTGTACGCCGCAACATGATTGTTACCGATGATGTCATCGAAGCACCCACCTCCATCGTCATCCCAGAGGCAGCCAACCGTGAAATCTCAGCCACGGTGGTTTTGAAGAGGATGCTGGAGTCACTCTGATATGGAAATGAAGTTGGAGTAATCTGTCATCACGTCATTTCGTTATCACGACATCACATCGTCATGAGATGTTCTCCTCAGTAACTAAAAAAGGCTGCAATCAACTTGCAGCCTTCTTCTTTGCCCGAAGCATGCACCACACGCCCAATATCACAAACGGGATACTCAGCAACTGCCCCATATCCAACAGCATGCCCTGCTCGAAACTCACCTGTTCTTTCTTCAAAAACTCGATGAAGAAACGAAATGTGAAGATAGTGGCGAGACAGAAACCGAAATAGAAGCCCGTTCCGACCGCTATGGGCGATTTTTCTGCCATACCCTGTACCTTGTACCACCTCCAATAAATCATCGCTCCTACGACGAAAATAATGAGGTAGGCGAGGGATTCATACAGTTGGGCTGGATGCCGAGGAACCAACTCGCCATTCACCAATGCCTCTCTTGTATGGAAAATGAATCCCCAAGCCACATCAGTAGGGTTGCCGATAATCTCCGAATTCATCAAATTGCCCAGCCGGATGCAACATGCCGTAGCAGGCACAGCGATGGCGATGTTGTCCATCACCGTCCAAGGCTTCAGTTTCATCTTGCGCCAATAAAGCATCATAGCAACGATGAGACCGATGGTACCTCCATGCGACGCCAAGCCCTCATAGCCCGTGAACTTCCACGAACCATCCGCCATCTGATGAAATGGTATCAGCATTTCGATGAAACCCTTTCCACTCGTCAGATAGTAACCTGGCTCATAAAAGATACAATGTCCCAATCGGGCACCCACCAGCACACCGACAAAGCAATAGAAAAAGAGCGGTTCAAATTTCTCGTCTTCTATCTTCTGATGCTTATACAGACGCTGCACAATCAGATATGCCAGCAACAAGCCCAGACACCACAGCAGCGAATACCACCGCACACTGAATGAGCCTATTCCGAATGCCTCCACTGAAGGCTGCCAATCAATGAATCCTACCATATCTTTGTATAATTGAGGGTTTAGAGTTTAGGGGGTAGAGAAGTTTCCGCAACACACACATCCCGCATGGCAAACCCTCCCCCTTGGGGAGTTGGAGGGGGCTTTACACATTAAATCTGAAGTGCATGATATCGCCATCCTGCACCACATAGTCCTTACCCTCCACACCGAGTTTGCCAGCCTCTCTCACAGCAGCCTCGCTACCATACTTAATATAGTCCTCGTACTTGATGACCTCAGCACGGATGAAGCCCTTCTCAAAGTCGGTGTGGATGACACCTGCACACTGCGGAGCCTTCCACCCCTTGCGGAATGTCCATGCTTTCACCTCCATCTCGCCAGCCGTGATAAATGTCTGCAAGTTCAGCAATGCATAGATGGCTTTGATAAGGCGGTTGCAACCGCTCTCCTCCAAGCCCATATCTTCCAAGAACATCTGCTTCTCCTCATAACTCTCCAGTTCGGCAATGTCGGCTTCCGTCTGGGCACTAATCACAATCAGTTGAGCGTCTTCTCCCTTGATGGCTTCACGCACCCTGTCCACATAAGCATTACCATTCTTGGCACTGGCATCGTCCACGTTGCACACATACAGCACTGGCTTTGTCGTCAGCAAAAACATATTCTTGGCAGCCAGCACCTCCTCGTCGTTCTCTGGCAAAACGGTACGGGCTGAAAGACCTTGTTCCAATGCTTCCTTATAACGGAGCAGCAAGCCGTATTCCACCTTCGCATTCTTGTCATGACCCACATTCGCCAGTTTCTCCGTCTTCTTGATACGAGCCTCAACTGTTTCCAAGTCCTTCAACTGCAATTCGGTGTCAATGATTTCCTTGTCGCGCACAGGATCCACCGAACCGTCCACATGCACAATGTTGCCGTTGTCGAAACAACGCAGCACATGGATGATGGCATCGCACTCACGGATGTTGCCCAAGAACTGGTTGCCCAGTCCCTCGCCTTGACTGGCACCCTTCACCAGTCCTGCAATATCCACAATGTCACACACAGCAGGCACAATCCGTCCCGGATGCACCAGTTCAGCCAATTTTGTCAGTCGCTCGTCAGGCACACTCACCTGACCCAACTGCGCGTCAATCGTACAAAAAGGAAAGTTTGCCGCCTGTGCCTTTGCACTCGACAAACAATTAAACAGCGTTGATTTACCCACATTCGGCAAACCCACAATTCCTGCTTTCAAAGCCATATTCTATACTTTTTCTAATAATCCTTATTTAATTTTGTGCAAAGTTAGGCAATTTTCGGTGAAAATGCCTAACTTTGTAGCCGATTTTGAAAAATCAACCCTGCGAAACAACAAATAAACTATATAAACAACCTATTAAACAACTAAATTAAATGGACAAACTTAGTTACGCGCTCGGCCTTGGTATCGGCCAACAACTCAAACAAATGGGACTCAAGGACAGTCTTGTCATTAGCGACTTCGCAGCCTCTATCGCCGATGTGCTCAACAACGCTCCCCTCAAGGTGAGCCATCAGGAAGGACAACAAATTGTCAATTCCTTTTTCAGCGAACTCGAACAAAAACAAAATGCGGCAAAAGCGGCTGCCGGCAAGGCTGCCAAGGAGGAAGGAGCCAAGTTCCTTGCTGAAAACGCCAAGAAAGAAGGTGTTATCGTGACCAAGAGCGGTCTTCAGTATGAAGTCCTCACCGAAGGTACAGGCAAGAAGCCTAAAGCCACCGACACAGTGCGTTGCCACTACGAAGGTCGTCTGCTCGACGGTACCATCTTCGACAGCAGTTACAAGCGCAATGCCCCAGCCGACTTTGGTTTGCAGCAAGTCATCGCTGGTTGGACAGAAGGTGTGCAACTTATGGCTGAAGGTGCCAAATACCGCTTCTATATCCCTTACATGCTTGCTTATGGAGAGGGTGGGGCAGGTGCCTCCATTCCACCATTTGCTACACTTATATTTGATGTTGAACTCATCAAGGTGTTGTAAAAAGAAGAAAACACAAAATAATCGGTCATTAAAAAAATTTTTTAGATGAATAAAGTGAGCAGAATGTTCACTCCCATCATAGCGATGGGAGCCATTGTGTTATGCCTAATGGCATGTGAGAAAATGGATCTCCCAGAAGAAATGGGAACGAACGAAGAGAATGTAAATTCTGTACTTCAAGTACGTACAAGAACCGCGAGTGAGAACGATGAATACAGGGTTAGTTATCCTATCAATATTTATGTTTTCAAGGGTGAGAAATGTGTGGCTTTGCAAACTCTCACCGATGAAAACCATCCTCTCAGCATGGCACTGACAGAAGGGGACTACTCCGTTTACGCCATCGGTGGTGCTTCGGCTGAGAACTATTTACTGCCTTCGCAGGAGGATGCCACCCCATCAATGGCAATCTCCCTGCAAGCCGGAAAGAGGCATGACGACCTCATGGTAGCCAAAAGCAATGTGACTTTGGTGGATGGTGGAAGCAACACCTTGACGCTCGCTCTGGAGCGGAAAGTAATGATGCTACAAAATGTGACACTGAACAAAATCCCTTCAGCCGCCACAGCCGTTTCTGTGACCATTTCGCCCCTCTGGCAACGACTTGAAGGCACTACTTATGCAGGTAAAGAAGGCACCACCACCATCACGCTGAGCAAACAGACGGACGGACGCACCTGGACATTTACAGGAGAGGAGTATCTTTTGCCTCCTTCAGGCAACTCACTGACCATTGCGGTGAACATCGTGACACCCAGCGGCACATCCACTTACTCCTACAACGTTTCTGAACAGTTGGAAGCAGCAGGCATATTCAACATCCAAGGCACTTACACCGAAGCCATCGGTGTGACACTGACAGGTACCATCACTGGCACTACATGGAAGAGCGAGAAAACCATCTCTTTCGAGTTTGACGAAAGCGGTAGCCAAACAGCAGACCATAATCATGAAGATAATAAACAACGGAAAAGGTGACGATACTGGCAATGACGATGAAGATGTACTGACGGGTACTGTTCCCGCAGTGGGTAGCACTTACGAAGGTTGCTATGTATTGGTTGTGACAGATAGAGGCAGTTATTCGGAAATTCTGTTGCTATCGCCAAATCAGAAAAAAGTGCTAGATGGCGGTGAAACAAAAGAAGAAGCCATGAGTAAAATAGAGGGAGCGATACCAACTTGCGCTGTTGAGGGTATTAATGGTTGGAGAATAATGACATTGGAAGAAGCACATATTTTCTATGACTCTCACGCACCTAACAAAAAAGGTGATAAGGAAAACAGATATTTGGCAACAGAGAATGGAACACTAAAACCTTATACTTTTGGTTCTAGTTCTGTTACACCAGCACAATCTTTTGCTGCAACCGATCTCCTCCGTCCTGTCACCATAATCAAAATCAAGAACTTATAATATCCCCACGTCGGCACGGTGCGCTTCACATTTCATGCACCGTGCACAAAATATTTCGTCCTTCCAGTGCATAATATTTCGCGCTGGAAGGACGTGTTTTAATGTTCAATGTGCTTATCTTGTATATCTTCTCATTCCGCCTTCTATCCCCTATGTTGGCGGTAAGCCTGCATCACTTGGAAACCGTAATCGAGCAGGGTGGCAGACTCCACGAAACGGGACATGTGGCTCTTGCTCTTGAGCAGGACGAGATAGAGTGTCACACCGTTGCGGGTGGCTGCAGAGGCAAGGCAATTGCCTGCCTGACGGGTGAAACCTGTCTTGATGCCGATGCAGCCTTGATAGTTTTCAAGCAGCGCATTGGTGTTCTGACAAGGGAAGTGGCGACCATCGAGCAGAGGGATGTCTTCAGATGCCGTGCCCACAATTGCGGCAAAAGCCGAGTCGTCCATGCAGTAGCGGGAAAGACGCAGCAGGTCACTCGCCGTGCTGTAGTTGCTGTCGTTGGGCATGCCGTTGGGATTAGCAAAATGGGTGCCTTTCATGCCTAAATAGGCTGCCTTCTCGTTCATCATCTGATAGAAGGTCAAGGTGTCACCGCCGATGTGCTTTGCCAATGCCTGAGCCGCCACATTGTCGCTCATCAGCATCATCTCGCGAATTAGGTTGCCCACCGTGTAGCCATCGCCCACTTTCACTCGGGCATCCCGCGTGGTGCAAACATCTTCGGTTATCTGGATGCTGTCATCCATTCTGCCCCGCTCCAACGCCAACAGACACGTCATCATCTTTGTGATGCTTGCCATATACATGCGTTGGTGGGCATTCTTCTCGCTGATGACCAACCCTGTGGAATCGTCCACCAACACCCATGCCTCTGCCGAAAGGGCATCTAACCTTTCTTCCCATCGTGCCAAACTGTCTGCCATCCAGCCTGTCATCTCTTTGGCATGGGGGAATATCCATATCAAGGTGCTGTCTATCCGCTCCATCTCCGCCAACCGCTGTTCCTCCCTGCTTAGGAGCGTTGTGTCCTCCGTCTTTTCCTTTCGACAACTACCACACACTGTTATGGTGAGCACCATCAACATGATGCCCCACAAAGGGTATGTTATGACTCGCTTGTTCATGCGCTCAATATCTGTTCGGCATGCTCTTTGGTCTTCACCTGCTTGCCTACAAAGATATTCTCGATGACACCTTCCTCGTTGATAATGAAGGTGGTGCGGATGGTGCCCATCGTCTTCTTCCCATACATATTCTTCTCGCCCCATGCTCCCATCGCCTCCAAGAGTGTATGGTCCACATCGGCAATCAGCGGGAAGGGCAACTCGTGTTTCTCCTTGAACTTCTGGTGCGAGGCAGCCGAATCCTTGCTCACACCGACCACCTCATAGCCTGCCCCCTGCAACTCCTCATAACGGTCGCGCAAACTGCAAGCCTCAGCCGTGCATCCGCTCGTGTTGTCCTTCGGATAGAAGTACAGCACCAACTTCCTGCCCTTGTAATCACTCAGACGGATGTCCCGTCCCTGTTCGTCCTTGCCCAATATCTCAGGCGCATGATCTCCAATGTTCATAGTGTTTACATTTAATGTTCCATCGCAAAGGTACGATATGTTTCTGATACAAACAAAAAAGCACCGTAGATTTTTCGTCTGCGGTGCTCTTTACTATATAAATAATGTGTACTTTGCGAATGGAGTACGATTAGTCTGCCAACTTTGCCTTGATGAACTCGCGATTGAGGCGAGCGATATTAGCGATGGTCTCGCACTTAGGACATACGGCTTCGCAGGCACGGGTATTGGTGCAGTTGCCGAAGCCGAGTTCGTCCATCTTGGCCACCATGGCCTTGGCACGACGGGCTGCCTCTACGCGACCTTGGGGAAGAAGGGCGAGTTGCGACACCTTCGAGGAAACGAAGAGCATGGCAGAGCCGTTCTTGCAGGCTGCCACACAGGCACCGCAACCGATGCAGGAAGCGCAGTCCATCGCCTCGTCGGCATCCTCTTTAGGGATGAGGATGGCGTTGGCATCCTGTGGAGCACCTGTGCGGACGGTGGTGTAGCCACCTGCCTGAATGATTTTGTCGAAAGCAGAGCGGTCCACCATGCAGTCCTTGATGACTGGGAAACCAGCCGAACGCCAAGGCTCGATGGTGATGGTGTCGCCCTCGTTGAACTTACGCATGTAGAGTTGGCAAGTGGTGGCTCCACGCTCGGTCTTGCCGTGAGGCGTACCGTTGATGTAGAGTGAGCACATGCCGCAGATGCCCTCGCGGCAGTCGTGGTCGAACACGAAAGGCTCCTTGCCTTCCTCAATCAACTGCTCGTTGAGGATGTCGAGCATCTCCAGAAATGAAGTATCGCCGGGGATGTCCTTCATTACCTTCTCTTCAAAATGACCCGCATCTTTCGGACCATTCTGCTTCCAGTATTTTACTGTGAATGATTTTAATACTTTTTCAGCCATAGTTCCTTAGTTCTTATAGTTACGGGTTTGTACTTTGATTGCTTCGTATTCAAGAGGCTCCTTGATGAGTTCAGGTGCCGTGGCGTCGTTGCCCTGATACTTCCAGCAGCCCACGTAGAAGAAGTTCTTGTCATCGCGCTTGGCTTCGCCTTCTTCGGTCTGGTGCTCCTCGCGGAAGTGACCGCCGCAGGACTCCTCACGAGAGAGTGCGTCGTAGGCGATGAGTTTACCCATGGTGATGAAGTCGTCAAGGTGGATAGCCTTGTCAAGTTCCACGTTCAGACCCTCGCGGCTGCCAGGGATGAAGAGGTTGGTGTCAAATTCCTTGCGGAGTTCGTCGATGAGTTTGATGCCCTTCTCAAGACCTTCCTTCGTGCGACCCATGCCGATGTACTCCCAGCAGATGTGGCCGAGTTCCTTGTGGATGGAATCAACGGAACGCTTACCCTTGATGTTCATGAGTTTCTGGATGCGCTCCTCTGTAGCCTTCTCCACCTCAGCAAACTCAGGTGCATCGGTAGAGATGCGTGGCCAGATGGACTGGTCGGCGAGGTAGTTCTGGATGGTGTAAGGCAGCACGAAGTAACCGTCGGCAAGACCCTGCATGAGGGCAGATGCACCGAGGCGGTTGGCACCGTGGTCGGAGAAGTTACATTCACCGATGGCAAAGAGGCCAGGGATGGAAGTCTGGAGTTCGTAGTCAACCCAGATGCCGCCCATGGTGTAGTGGATGGCAGGGAAGATCATCATGGGGTTATAGTAGTCCATGCCGTTCACTGTGGCGCGCTTCTCACCGGGGTTCACGTCGGTAATCTCCTCATACATGTCAAAGAGGTTGCCATAACGCTGACGAATCACGTCAATGCCGAGACGCTGGATGGACTCAGAGAAATCGAGATAGACAGCCAAACCTGTGTTGTTCACACCGAAGCCCTTGTCACAACGCTCCTTGGCAGCACGTGAAGCCACGTCACGGGGAACGAGGTTACCGAAGGCAGGATAGCGACGCTCCAGGTAGTAGTCACGGTCTTCCTCAGGAATCTCCCAACCTTCCTTCGTGCCAGCCTGCAAAGCCTTGGCATCTTCGAGTTTCTTAGGCACCCAGATACGGCCATCGTTACGCAGAGACTCTGACATCAAGGTCAACTTCGACTGCTTGTCGCCGTGAACAGGGATACATGTTGGGTGAATCTGCACGTAGCATGGGTTAGCAAAGTAAGCACCCTTGCGGTAGCAAGACATGGCAGCGGTCACGTTGCAACCCATAGCGTTGGTGGAAAGGAAGTAAGTGTTTCCGTAACCACCAGTTGCAATCACCACTGCATTGGCAGAGAAACGCTCCAACTTGCCAGTCACGAGGTTCTTGGCAATGATACCGCGAGCCTTGCCGTCAATGATGACCACGTCAAGCATCTCATAACGAGTATAGAGTTTCACCTTGCCAGCATTCACCTGTGCAGAGAGTGCAGAGTAAGCACCGAGCAACAACTGCTGACCCGTCTGACCCTTGGCATAGAAGGTACGAGACACCTGTGCGCCACCGAAAGAACGGTTGGCCAATGTGCCGCCATACTCACGGGCGAAAGGAACACCCTGAGCCACGCACTGGTCGATGATGGAGTTGGACACCTCAGCCAGACGATACACGTTGGCCTCACGAGCACGGTAGTCACCACCCTTCACGGTGTCGTAGAACAGACGGTAAACGGAGTCGCCATCGTTCTGATAGTTCTTGGCTGCATTGATACCGCCCTGTGCAGCGATGGAGTGTGCACGACGAGGCGAGTCCTGAATGCAGAAGTTGAGCACGTTGAAGCCCATCTCACCAAGAGATGCGGCAGCCGAAGCACCAGCCAGACCCGTACCAACGACGATGACATCTAACTTCAGCTTATTCTTTGGGTTCACCAGACGCTGGTGTGCCTTGTAGTTCGACCACTTCTCAGCAACTGGTCCCTCAGGAATCTTAGAATCTATATTGATTGCCATAATGTTATTTACAATTTAGCGATTTACAATTTACAATTTTTTCCCAATTTAGCCATTTTACAACTGACCCACTCGCCGCATGGCAAATAGTAAATAGTAAATGGTCAAATGGTACATGAGATTACATCCAGAAAGGAACCACCTTGCCTTCCATTCCGCCAAGGCAGTCGGGGCATACAGCGAAGGCGATAGCCACGAGAGCAAACAGGGCCATCACGGCAGTGGACCAGATGTAACCGATGTTCTTCCAGCGGAGGAACCAAGTGTGGCCGCTCCAGCCGAGAGTCTGCAGGGCTGACCAGAAGCCGTGAGTGAGGTGGAACCAGATGGCCACAATCCAAACGAGGTAGAGAGCCGTGAAGATGGGGTTGGAGAACGTGTACTTAATCCAGCCAAAACCATCGGTCGGGCCGAACTGACCTTCCGCACCAATAATCTCAGCCCACATCATGTTTGCCCAAAAGTCCTTTAAGTGAAGGATGAGTCCGAGACACACAATAAGACCCAGCACCAGCATATTCTGGCTTGCCCATTCCACAGCCTTGGGCTTGTCGGTAATAGCATACTTGTTGTTACCGCGAGCCTTCCGGTTCTGGAAGGTGAGGATGAAGGCGTAGATGATGTGAATGACCATCAGGGCAGCCAAGGCGCAAGTAGCCGCAATGGCATACCAGTTGGAGCCGAGCAATTCACAAATCTGGTTATACGCCTCCGCACTAAAAAGTGCCACTACGTTCATGCATCCATGGAACGTCAGGAAGAGAATCAGTGCCAAGCCAGTCACCGACATGATCACTTTCCTTCCGATTGAAGAGTTGATTAACCACATAAAATGTTAAAGAATTTAAGTTATTAATTATTATATGTTCTTTTTTGCTTCTCTCTCAAGAGTAACTGCAAAAATACCTCTATTTTCCCAAATGCCCAAGTCTTTTCGGGAAAATGTTTGTTTTTATACTTCATTTTTCTCCCTTTACATCGCTTTTCGACTTCAAAAGCACCCTCTATTTCCATCATAATAGACAAAAACACCTTCTCATTATATCCTTGTTTTTTTGAGATAGAAATCGCTTCACTCCAAAAACTGTGTGCGCACACAAAAAAATGTGCTTTTTGATGTGTGTGCGTACACAATCATTGACATAAATCAACAAAATACACGTTTTTCTTCGTTTTTTTGCATTTTTGTTGGTCACACTCTGAAAAGGCCGTAACTTTGCATCGTCAAAAGGAAAAAAAGAGCGAGTGAGCCCTTTGCCTAAGACAACAAACACAATAGTTTGATAAAAACAAACAGGTTAGTTTTTCTATCATATAGGTTTTGGTAAAGGTATTAGATTTAGGTTAGTAAAAGATTGTTATTTAGGAGTTAGGTCTTCGTGAGAAGCCCTCCTCCAATTTTTTGAAACTTTCAGCCGCAAGGCTATACAACATATATAAGGTAAAAAGATTTAGTTAATAGAATTGGTTTAGTTAAACATTGGACAGTAATTATTAATTGATTTTAAGAAAGGAGATTGTTTTATGGAAACTATGACAATTATCGCAGTAGCGATTGTGGCTGTAGCAGCCATCGCATGCAATGTTTCAATCTTCAAATAATTACAAGGTTGAACGTCTCTACAAAGAATTCCGTAAAAAAACTCAGTGCAATTTGGCACTTGAGTTTTCTCGGAGGACGGAAGAAAAGAAAACAAAATTTGATTCAACTATAACGAGCAGCGATTCCTTTGGGGAGTTGCTGCTTTCTTTATGTAAGACCTCGTTATTCCACAAAACGCCACGTTTTTTTACAAAAAACATTAAAAAAATACACTTTTTATAGAACATGAACGGATAATCAATAAAATAAACGCTATCTTTGCATGATTTTATACCAGCCTCACCCATAGGTGGGTCTCTATTTTTTGTGAAGATAGGAGAGTTATGGGGGAGGAGAGACAAAATTGATAGAATAAAGAATAATATCACTAAATCAAAACATAAAAGACAATGAAAAAATTTATGACGATGGCAGCGGCTGTTGCAATGACTGCCATTACAATGATTTCTTGCGATGGTGGCAGCAAAGCCGACCTTAAAGATGGTGTTGACTCTCTTGCTTACGATCTTGGTGTATTCCAATCAGAAGGTCTGAAGCAGTACATGACAATGCAGTTGGGCATTGATTCTGCCTATATCGACGACTTCATCAAAGGAATGAAAGAAGGTGCCGTGAATGAAAGTGACCCCAAAAAGGAAGCCTATTTGAAGGGATTGGAAGTAGGTAAGGACATCCAGAGTTTGGGAAAAAGCCTGACTCAACAGGTGTATGGCGATGACTCGACAAAGAGTGTGAACATCAAGACCATCATTGCCGGTTTCATGGCAGGTCTGAAGGGTACAGACAGTCGTACAGCAGAACAGGCATACACTGATTTCAACAAAAAGTTGGAACCCATCCGTGAAACACAACTTCTGAAGGATTTTGGTGATAACAAGGCTGCCGGTGAGAAGTATCTGGCTCAAAACAAGAAGAAAGAGGGTGTGAAGGAGACTAAAAGTGGCTTGCAGTATAAGGTGCTCGTAGAAGGCACAGGTGCCCTTCCTACTGATACATCAAAGGTACAGGTGAACTATGAAGGCAAACTGATTGACGGTACTGTATTTGACAGCAGTTACGAGCGCAATATGCCATTCACAGTTGATATGTCTATGCCACGTGTTATTGAAGGTTGGGTGGAAGCCCTGAAGATGATGCCCGCTGGTTCAAAATGGGAAGTTACTATTCCACAGGAATTAGCCTATGGCACTCAGAACCAAGGTCTCATCAAACCTTTCTCTACACTTATCTTCACGATTGAAGTGTTGAAATAATGATGCGATGAAGATGCAGAAATCAGAGTATAGAGTTTGAAAAGATAAAAAAATGAAGAAAATACTCACACTTACTATAGCAGCGTTTGCCATGGCAAACGCTGTTTTCGCACAGACAGAGGCTAAAGATGCCGCATGGGCAGCCAAAGAAGCCGCCAAGGCAAAGAAGGTGCAGGATGCTGCAGACTTGAAGGCCTTTAAGGAGAAGCAGAAGGCAGAACTTGCCGCTTTCATTGAAGCACAAAAAAGTGGCAAAAAGGCAACCAACACCGTAAACTTCGAAAAGCCCGCCATTACGAATGCTGACGAAGAACTGGCTTACCTGTTCGGCATTGCCCAATCAAATGGTTTGAAAGAATATGCCACCCAGCAGTTTGGTGTGGACGAAGATCATCTCAGCAAGTTTGCTGAAGGCATTCTCAATCGTGCCAATGCTGACCCCAACGACAAGGAGGATGCGGCATTGGGTGCTGGCACCCAAATTGGTGAAAGAATCGTAGATATGACCAAGCAGTTCTCTACAGATTACTACACCCCCGATGAGGGAAAGAGTGTCAATCCCTCCATCGTGGCAAGTGGCATTGTGGCTGGCTTGCTCGGACAGAACGATGTGCCTGTTGATAGCGCTTCAAGAGTGTTCCAAACACGCATGAAAGAGCGTCAGGTTGCCAACAATGAGAAATACCGTGTGGCAGGTGAGAAGTTCCTTGAGGAGAACCGTACCAAACCTGGTGTAGTTAGTACAGCCAGCGGTCTTCAGTACAAGATTATCACACAAGGCACAGGTGACAAACCTAAAGCCGATCAAAAGGTGACGGTTGACTACGAGGGCCGCCTTATCGATGGCACCGTGTTTGACAGCAGTTATAAGCGAGGAACACCCACTACCTTCGGGGTTAATCAAGTCATTCCAGGTTGGACAGAAGCCCTGCAACTGATGCCTATGGGCTCGAAGTGGGAAATTTACATCCCTTATCAATTGGGATACGGCGAACGTGGGGCAGGTGATGACATCAAGCCTTATTCAGCCCTCATCTTCACTGTCGAATTGAAGGGAATTGAATAACCAGCCCAAGCACTGAATTAGAATCATTTCTGTCATCCATATGAAAAAATATAATATCATCAATAATGTAGTCGGTTGGGCGGTCTTTGCCATTGCGGCATTCACCTACTGTTCTACCATCGAACCCACGGCAAGTTTTTGGGACTGCCCTGAATTCATCACCACTGCCTATAAGTTAGAAGTAGGTCACCCACCTGGCGCACCTTTCTTCATGCTCTTCGGCAATTTATTTTCCCTTTTTGCCAGCGATGCTTCACAAGTGGCTAAGATGATCAATACAATGAGTGCCCTGCTCAGTGCCGGGTGTATCCTCTTCCTCTTTTGGAGCGTGACACATTTGGCCAAGAAACTGTTGATCAAAGACGAGGAGGTTCCCACCACCGGACACATTCTTGCTGTAATGGGCAGCGGTATTGCTGGTGCACTCATCTACACATGGTCTGATACTTTCTGGTTTTCAGCCGTTGAGGGTGAAGTATATGCCTTCTCCAGTTTCTTCACCGCATTGGTATTCTGGCTCATCCTCAAATGGGAGGATAATGCTGATGCCCCCCATTCTGACCGATGGCTTGTATTCATTGCCTATTTAGTGGGGCTTTCCATCGGTGTCCACCTGCTGAACCTCCTTTGTATCCCCGCTATCGTGCTTGTCTATTATTACAAGATGAGCAAGAATCCTACAGGAAAAGGGTCACTCATCGTGTTGGGTGTTTCGGTCATCATCGTGGCTGCCGTGCTCTACGGTATCGTTCCAGGCATCGTGAAGATTGGCGGATGGTTTGAGTTGTTATTTGTCAACACATTGGGCATGCCTTACAACATCGGACTTTACATCTACCTCACCCTGCTTGCCATTGCGCTTGTTTGGGCATTACGAGAGACCACTCAGGCTAAGAATGAGAACCATATGTACGTCTCGTTCATTGTCTGCACCGCACTCCTCGGCATCCCTTTCTATGGACATGGCGTGGCATCTGTTGTAATTGGTATCATTGTGCTGGGCATTATTGCTGGCGTGCTTTTCTATACAAAAAAGGCAACCCCACGCATCCTCAATACCGCCATCTTATGCATGACCCTGATGACCGTAGGCTACAGTTCCTATGCTGTCATCGTTATCCGTTCCACAGCCAATCCTCCCATGGACCAGAACTCTCCAGAGGATGTGTTTACACTGGGTGAATACTTAGGTCGTGAGCAGTATGGCGAACGCCCCCTCTTCTTTGGTCAGACTTACAAGTCGCAGCCAGAACTGAAGGACAATGGTGACGGTTACCTCACATATGCAACAGAGAAAGGTGCACCTGTCTATCAACGCAAGGATAAGGAAAATGAGAATGAAAAAGACGAATACGTGAAGATTCGCGACAAGTTCTCCCTCAAATACCCCACCAACCAGTGCATGCTCTTCCCTCGCATTTATAGCGACGAACCATATCATGTGCAAGCATATGAGTCATGGCTGGGCAATGTCTCTTATCATTCGGTAGAATACAAAGTGCCAGGGCGTGAACCCCAAACTCTCGAGATTCCAGGACAGATAGACAATATCCGTTTTTTCCTCTCTTATCAGATGAACTGGATGTATTGGCGTTACTTCATGTGGAACTTTGCCGGTCGCCAAAACGATATTCAGGGCAATGGCGAACTTGAGAACGGCAACTGGCTCTCAGGTTTCGACTGGCTTGACAACATGCGTTTAGGCAATCAAGATTTATTGCCTTCCGATTTAAAAGAAAACAAGGGGCATAACGTCTTCTATTGTCTTCCACTCATTCTTGGTCTCCTCGGTCTTTTCTGGCAGGCATTCCGTGACAAGAAAGGCATCCAACAGTTCTGGGTCGTATTTTTCCTCTTTTTCATGACAGGTGTCGCCATCGTCATCTATCTGAATCAGACGCCACTCCAACCCCGTGAACGTGACTATGCCTATGCTGGTTCATTCTATGCATTCGCCATGTGGTGCGGACTTGGTATCGCTGCCATCTACGACCTGTTGGGCAAGTGGCTTGGCGAGAAGATGGAAAAGCGTATGGCAGGCATTATTGCCGGTGCAGTAGGTCTTGTGCCCGCTGTAGCAGTGCCCTTGCAGATGGTGAGCCAGACGTGGGACGACCACGACCGCTCTGATCGCTACATGTGTCGAGATTTCGGATTGAATTATCTTGAAACTATCCCACATGATGGTGTCATTTACACCAATGGTGACAACGACACCTTCCCACTTTGGTACAACGAGGACACTGAGGGAAAACGCACTGATGTACGTGTGTGCAATCTCTCCTACCTCCAAACCGACTGGTACATAGACCAGATGAAGCGTCCAGCCTTCTCTGGCGAAGGTCAGTCAAGCCCACTTCCCATCTCATGGAAACGTTACCAATACACGGCTGGCAAACAAGAGATGACAGACGTGAATCCAGAAGTGAAGATTGGCGATGGATTGATAAGCATGAAAGACCTTGTCAAGGAAGTGACAGCACAAGATCCGGCTCTTGCCAAACGTCTGTGGGGGGACAACCCATTCGAACTGAAGACAGCCATCCAAAAATTCCTTCTGAAAAACTATGGAGATCTGTCGGAAAGCGACAAGGAATTGGTGGCATCACTCCCTGCTTGTCTGCCCAGCGACACATTGTATGTGACCGTTGATAAAGAAGCCGTTCGTCGCTCAGGTATGATGATTCCGACCGACACATTGGGTAACAAAGTCATTCCTGACCAAATGACCATCAGTTTGGCTGGCCAAGGACGAGTATCAAAGAGTTTCATCATGATGTTGGAGATGATTGCACAGAGCAATTTCTCACGACCACTCTATATGTCCACCACTGTAGGTTCCAGCAATTTTGGCAATCTTTGGCGTCACTTCATCTTGGAAGGAATGGCATGGCGAATCGCACCATATGTCTTCCCCGAAAATGAGATTATACATGGCGTTGTACATGCAGTGGCAGACACAGAAAAAATGTATGACAACATGATGAACAAGTACCACTATGGTAACTTGAAGCAACCAGGTCTGTACATTGACGAAACTACAATGCGCATGTGCTACACCCATCGTCGTTGGTTTGCCACTCTCATCACCAACCTTGTGAAAGAGGGCAAGACAGACATGGCACTTAAAGCACTTGACAAGTGCGAGAAGGAAATTCCTTCATACAACGTGCCACACAGCCTCAACAGTTCATCGCTTGACATAGCCGATGCATTCATTGCATGTGACAAACCCGAAAGGGCTGTCCCCATCCTCGATCAAATCGAGAAGCATTCCAAGGAATACATCAGGTGGTATCTGTCGTTGAGTAATGTCTATTTTGCAGGCAGCGTCCGCGATTGCCATCAGGAAGTTTATGCATTGGCTGCAATTCAAGACAGTTACAATAAACTTGCCAAATCGAAAACCGCCAAGGCATCTGACTACGGTAAGAAAGCCATAAAGATGGATAGCGAAATCCAAACGTTATACAGTGCTTTTATGTCAAAGTGCGAGAACGCTGGCATACAATTACAATAATATGCAAAATGTTAGATGTTAGATGTAAAATGACAGATGTTAAGTATGACCCGATGTAATGTAAGCATTCTTAAAGGTTTATTTGACATTTTATATTTTACATTTAATATCTAACATTTGACATCTACCACTAAACTATGATCATCGAACAACCCACCAAATGGCTGCGCTGGTTGTATCCCAGTGCCATCTGGAGAATGGATCCGACAGAGAAAGCAGTCTATCTGACCTTCGACGACGGACCCATCCCCGAATCGACCCCGTGGCTCATCGAGACTCTTGATCGCTACGACGTCAAAGCCACCTTCTTCATGGTGGGTGACAACGTGAGGAAATACCCTCACCTACTTGAACTCATCCATTCTCATGGGCATCGTCTGGGCAACCACACCTTCAACCACATCGGCGGACTTCTGGTGGGTAGTGGTCGCTACCTGCGTAATGCCAACGAAGCCGACAAACTCATCCACTCAAATCTTTTCCGCCCCCCTCGTGGATGGATGCGCAATGCCCAATACATCAGCCTGCGCCGCCACTACACCATTATCATGTGGGACCTTGTCACACGCGATTACTCCAAACGCCTCACAGCCGAAGAGGTGTTCGAGAATGTGAAGCGATACACCCGCAACGGTTCTATTATTACTTTCCACGACTCTCTCCGCAGCATCGACAAACTGAAGAAGATACTGCCACAATGCATTGAATGGCTCCGCAATGAAGGCTACGAATTCAAAGTCTTCGACGAAAACCTTCACCATTCACGCCATCTAAAATAACGTGAATTCAACGAAAACTACAAATATTAAATTCATGAAAAATTTGTGATTAATTCCTGGTCATTGGCTACGCCAATTTTTCATCAATTATTTTTGTTGGAATTCATCGAACTGACGTCATTTTATTGGAGTTGGAGGGGGCTTTCTCTCCCCTATACAAGGGAGTTGAAGGGTCTCTATTCACACACCGCGCACATCGTATTACGGGCACTCAGCAGTATTATTTCGTGCTGAGTGCCCGTCTTTATCGATTTTAAAATGTCTATCTATCTGTTTTTGCTTATTCGTCTTCTGCGAGGATGATTTTTGCCTTACCACCCTTTTGGATTTTCTCTTCAGCCTTATCAGTCACGCAGATAGGTACCTCCTTTTTGATGCTCTGGTCGAGCGAGATGAGGGTCTCGGTGGAATCGACACCTGTGATACCCTGAATCTTACGGTTGAGAAGATCCATGAGTTGCTCATTGTCGCGAGCGTAGAGTTTCACCATCATGGTATAGGGACCAGTGGTGTAGTGGCATTCCACAATTTCAGGAATCTTGTTGAGTTCACTCACCACACGTTCATACATAGAACCTTTCTCCAGACGGATACCCACATAGGTACAAGTCTTGTAGCCGAGGCTCTTGGGGTTGATGACGTAGCCCGAACCCACGATGACATTGGTATCAATCAAACGCTGAACGCGCTGATGGATGGCTGCTCGAGATACACCACAAACGGCTGCAACATCTTTGAAAGGAATACGGGCATTAGCGGAGATGATCTCCATAATCTGCTTGTCAAGTTTATCTATCTTTTCCATTATTTAAGGAAGTTATCGGTTGTCTTTTTTCTTTATTTATGAATATGTGAAAAACAAATTGTAAACAAAAGTAGGTCTTTTTTTTCTATTTGTCAAAGAAAAAGAAGAAAAAATGCAGAAAAAGATAAAAAATAGTATGAATGTGTTAACCAATGTAAAAAGAATATGCTATTTTTGCACAAAATAAAGAAAAGATATGAAAACATTGGTGTTCGCCAGCAACAATGCACATAAGTTGGAAGAGATACGTGCCATTCTTGGCAACAAATTTGACGTGAAAAGCCTGAAGGACATCGACTGCAACGTGGACATCCCAGAAACAGGGACGACATTTCGCGAAAATGCCCTGCAGAAGGCTCGCTATGTGAAGGAGCATTTCGGATTGGACTGCTTTGCCGACGATTCAGGTCTGCAAGTGGAAGCATTAGGGGGAGATCCCGGTGTGTATTCAGCACGTTATGCTGTAAAGAATGGCCGTCAGGTGACCGCTGGCAGCAAGGACGATGCCAACATGGATGTGCTGCTTGAGAAACTGGCTGGAAAAGAGAACCGAAAGGCTTGTTTCCGTACTTGCATTGCCTTGATTTATGAGGGTGGGACACACTTCTTCGATGGAGTTGTCGAGGGACATATCATCACGGAAAAACATGGCGATGGAGGCTTCGGTTATGACCCACTTTTTGTACCTGATGGCTATGAAAAGACCTTTGCCGAATTGGGCAATGAGGTGAAAAATAACATCAGTCACCGTGCAAAAGCAGTGGAAAAACTGGCAGAGTTTCTATTTTTCAATTAAAATCCGTACCTTTGCACCTGCTAAATCATCAAAAATGAAGAAAATACTATATTTTGTAGCATTGGCTCTGCTACTGGCAGGTTGCAAGGAAAAGAAGGTGGAGGTGGCCGATTACGTGTCACCGGCACCCGCTTTTTGTGAAGATTCTGCCTATACATACGTGGCTGAACAATGTGCATTTGGTCCCCGTGTGATGAACTCGGTGGCACACGATTCGTGTGGGGAGTATATTGCCCAAAAATTCAAGAGTTTCGGTGCTGTGGTATATGATCAGTATACCGACGCGAAACTCTATGACGGCACCCCCATCAAGATGCGCAACATCATTGCCTCTTACAACCCTGAAGCAGCAGAACGAATCTTGATTGCAGGACATTGGGACAGCCGTCAATGGGCAGACAATGACCCTGATGAAGCAAATCACAATACCCCGATTGATGGTGCCAACGATGGTGGCAGTTCCATTGGTGTGATGCTGGAGATAGCACGTCAGTTGCAGTTGGCAAACGATTCCAACCAAGTAAAGATGGGTGTGGATTTCATCTGTTGGGATGCTGAAGACAGTGGTGAAGGTGGCGGCAGCAACAACGCAAGCAGTTGGTGCTTAGGCAGCCAGTACTGGTCAGGCAAACGTCATGTGGAGGGTTACACAGCACGTTATGGCATCAACCTCGACATGGTGGGAGGTGGCAACACAGTCTTCTATCGTGAGCAGTACTCCATGAGTTATGCACCCTCCATCGTGGACAAAGTATGGGGTGCTGCTGGACGCATCGGATATGGCAAATATTTCAGTTACGACCAAGAAGGCGGTTACATCACCGACGACCACCTACAAGTGAATCAAGGAGGCATCCCCTGCATAGACGTGATTGGCTCCGACACAAAAAATGGAGGATTCCCCAGCACTTGGCACACTTTGGACGACAATATCAAGAACATCAACAAAGAAACACTGAAGGCAGTGGGGCAAACCATGCTGGAGGTGATATGGACAGAACAATGACAATAGAAGAAGTACAGCAGGAAGTCATCGAAGAGTTTGAAGGTTTCGATGATTGGATGGACAAATATCAGATGCTCATCGACTTAGGCAGTGAACAAGAACCACTGCCCGAACAATACAAGGTGGAGAGCAACCTCATTGATGGTTGCCAAAGCCGTGTGTGGTTGCAGGCAGACCTCACGCCAGAAGGGAAGATTCACTATCAGGCAGAGAGTGATGCGCTCATCGTGAAGGGTATTGTCACCTTGCTCATCCGTGTGTTGGACAACCAGACACCCGACGACATCTTGAATGCCGATCTTCATTTTATTGAGGACATCGGTTTGAAGGAGCACCTTTCTCCCACACGCAGCAACGGGCTTTTGGCAATGCTGAAGCAGATGAAACTCTATGCGATGGCATTCAAAGCAAAAAACAATAGTTAATGAAAGAATTCTTCAACCAGCAAATACTTTGCCCGCTACAAAGGATACATTGCAGGAACGTTTGCCATGAATATCTTGGCAGCACTCTTCAACGTATTCTCCTTCTCCATCTTGTTGCCGATTCTGCAGATTCTCTTCAAGGTGAACACTGAGCGGTACGAACTGGTGGATTGGAGCACATGCAATGTGGATAATCTGGTGGAGGTGATGACAAACAACGGCTACTACTACTCGCAATGTCTGGTCGACACCTATGGTCCTGCCACAACGCTGTTGGTGTTAGGCATTGTGCTTGCCAGCCTCACCTTGCTGAAGACTGCCACCTATTTTGGCGGTTCAGCCTGTTTGATGCCTCTCCGCACAGGCATCATCCGCGATGTCCGTGCCGACATCTACAAGAAGATTCTTTCCTTGCCGCTTTCGTTCTTCTCTGAGGAACGGAAAGGCGATATCTTGGCACGTGTCTCGACCGATGTGAATGAGATTGACAGCAGCATCACTTCATCGCTCGACATGATTATCAAGAACCCCATCTTCATTTTGGTATATGTAGGAACGATGTTTACCATGAGTTGGCAACTCACGCTTTTCACCCTGCTGGTAGTGCCTCTGCTGGCAGGCGGCATCGGGCGTATCGGCAAGAAACTCAAGCAGAACTCCCTTTATGCACAATCGAAATGGAGCGATGGAATCAGTCAGATAGAGGAAACCCTCGGAGGACTCCGTATCATCAAGGCCTTCATTGCAGAAAAAAAGATGGAAGACCGCTTCACGGCAGTGAACAACGAGTTCCGCAATGCCTCCATGAAAGTGGCGATTCGTCAATCAGCAGCCCACCCCGTCAGTGAGTTTTTAGGCACCTGCATGATTGTCATTGTCTTGTGGTTTGGCGGCTATCTCATCTTCTCGGGCAGCAGCCCCATTGATGCCAGCGGATTCATCTACTATCTGGTCATTCTCTACACCACTCTCCAACCCATCAAAGACCTCTCCAAGGCAGGTTATAGCATCCAGAAAGGACTTGCCTCGTTAGAGCGTATCAATAAGATTCTCCATGCCGAGAACAATATCAAAGAAGTGGCTGAACCCAAGCAGATAGAGGCACTCAACGACTCCATACAGTTGGAGAATGTACATTTCTCCTACAACGAGGGGCATGAGATTCTGCATGACATCAATCTCACCATTAAGAAAGGGCAAACCATTGCGCTCGTAGGACAGTCCGGTTCAGGAAAGAGCACACTCGTTGACCTCATTCCACGCTATCACGATGTCTCTTCTGGTGCCATCAAGATTGACGGGGAAGATGTACGCAACCTGTGTATCCACTCCTTACGTAGCCTCATCGGTAACGTGAATCAGGAGGCTATTCTCTTCAACGACACCATCTTCAACAACATCGCCTTTGGTGTGGAGAATGCCACACAGGAACAGGTAGAGGCTGCGGCTAAGATTGCCAATGCCCACGACTTCATCATGGAGATGGAACAGGGGTATCAGACGAATGTGGGCGACAGAGGCGGCAGGCTTTCTGGCGGACAGCGTCAACGCATTTCCATTGCACGAGCCATCTTGAAGAATCCCCCCATCCTCATTCTTGACGAAGCCACCTCGGCACTCGATACAGAGAGTGAGCGCCTCGTGCAGGACGCATTGGAAAAACTCATGAGGTCACGTACCACCATAGCCATTGCACACCGTCTTTCCACCATCAAGAATGCCAATGAGATTTTTGTGCTTCATGAAGGAAAGATAGTGGAGCGTGGAACGCACGAGGAGTTGATAGGAATGAATGGCTACTACAAGAAACTGAACGACATGCAGGCGTTGTGAGGAAGTGAAAAGTGAAAAGTGAAAAATCTAAATTACTTTGTTCATGAGGAACATCCCGCATAGCATGTAACTTAGATTTTTCACTTATGCACCAGCCTGTATCTTGCTCCTCCGAGTGCCTTCACTATCCCCTTCATCTCTAAATCAAAAAGAATCATGCTGGCGCGTGAGTAAGGAATATTGGCATCGATGGCAATCTGATTGATGTGCTTATCATCCACATCCTTGAGCGTGTTCACCAACACATGTTCCTCAGCGGTAAGGTTTGGGAAAAGTTCTTGTTGAACAACCTTTTGGGGAGATGTTTGTGCCAACGGATTCTTCCAACCCATCGCATCGAGAAGGTCGGCAGCACAAGTGAGCAAAGTTGCCCGCTGCTTACGGATGAGATGATTGCATCCCCGACTATACTCATCATACACCCGTCCCGGAAAAGCAAACACATCACGATTGTATTCCATAGCCAATTCGGCAGTGATGAGGGAGCCACCCCGTTCCGAACTCTCCACCACAATACAAGCATCGCACAAGCCAGCAACAATGCGGTTGCGACGCACAAAATTCCCCTTCTCAATTTGCGTATGAAGGGGATATTCCGTCAACAACCCTCCCTGCTGATGCACCATGTCTGCCGCCACCTGTCGATGCATGGAGGGGTAAATGGTGTCCAAACCATGTGCCAGCACCCCTACCGTTGACATATCATTGTCAAGAGCCGCACGATGGGCACAAACATCAATGCCGTATGCCAGTCCACTCACAATCAACGTGTCAGGGTAGTAGCGTTTCAAGTCGGCAATGAAATTGTTGCACACCTCACGCCCATATTCCGAACACTTCCTTGTGCCCACAATGCTGACGATGCGCTGGCTGTTCAAGTTGGCAGAACCACAAGAATATAGCACCAACGGAGCATCCTCACACTCCCTCAGTCGCTGCGGATAATCCTCGTCATTCAACGTGAGCACCCTCAACTTTTTCTGCTCAACAGACTTCATCTCCTCTTCCGCAAGCCTCAGCACCTCGTCCGTTTTGTCAAATGCTGCCACCAATCGTTTACTGGCATCAGGAATAAGGCCCACAATTTCCTTCCGATGGGCAAACACCTCACTTGCCGACCCCAATGTGTCTATCAGGGTACGGGCATTCAGCAGACTCAAACCTTTCAGTTTGGTCAGCGCAATGGAAGAAATGATTTCTTGTGTGTTCATGAAAACCTTTACCTTATCCCTAAACAGACAACAGACAACGGACAACTGTCAACCCTAAACCTCAACGATAATCCTAACCTCACTCCCCTAAACAGGGGAGTCGGAGGGGGCTTTAACTATTGAAGAAAGGGAGCAAATTTCTCGTTCAGTTCAGGGCTCTCAGCCAGTGTGCCATTCACGAGACACACCGAATCCACCTGTGCACGGATGCACAACTTCATGTCGGGCAGACGGAAGATGTCCTGCATAAAGATGTAGCGCACGCCTTCCTTCTTAATCCAGAGTTTCGTCACATACTCATCACGACTCTTCAGCGGCACCTTAAACTGCATCGTCAGACGAGCCACCACGGCATCCGTCCCCTTCTCGTGACTGATGTTGTGCGCCAGCAGAAACTCATGTCGGCAATGCTCCAGATAGTGCTGATAATTCGCATTGTTCACAATGCCCTGAAGGTCGCACTCATAGTCACGTACCTTATCCTTCAACTCAAAAATATAATTTGCCATATTGATTATTTTTGCAAAGGTAGTGCTTTTCTTTGGAGCATACAAACATATTCGATTTTTTCTTATAGGCAACCATTTCGGTGATGTCAGCGAAATGGTTGGTAGGTGTTTTTCTGAGAATATATGAGACGAGGGAAAAATTTTGTGAGAATTGTTGGTGGGGAAAGAAAAAGATTGTCAATTTGTGACGATAAAAAATGTAAGTATAACACAAAAGTGCGTAACTAATGAGGCTCTGCTTCACACGAAGTCACGTTTTATGGGTAATATGGTACGCTCGTAGCCGTAATTACCTTGATGGGCATAAGGTAATTGTGATGACGAGTGTGACCCTTTCTTGAGGTGCGGTGTAAGTCGCTTTACTGTTGCCGTTGAAAAGAGGGAAAATAATGAATGGTGAGCGTTTTTTCTATAAATAATGTAAGTTGCCGTTATTTTGTGGTGAGGGTTCGGGAAAAAAGTCGTACCTTTGTACCCAAATTTTCAGACACATAACTTTATGATTTACTTTTTCAGAACACCAGTGCAAAGTGTGATTGCCACTCAGGTGAATCACGAACTTTCCGCTGATGAAACCAATGAACTTTGCTGGCTGTATGGTGAAGCTCAACCCGAAAGCGAAGACAATTTGAAAGGTTTTTATGTAGGTCCACGCCGTGAGATGATTACGCCTTGGAGCACCAACGCTGTGGAAATCACGCAGAACATGGCTATCCAAGGTGTGCAGCGCATTGAGGAGTATTTCCCTGTAGACAGCGAAGATGCTGAGTACGACCCCATGCTGCAGCGCATGTACAAGGACTTGAATCAGGACATCTTCACGGTAAACATCGAGCCTGCTCCCATTCTGCATATCGAGAACCTGGAAGAATATAACGAACAAGAGGGTCTTGCTCTCTCTCCTGAAGAAATTGACTATCTGCACAAGGTGGAAGGTCAGTTGGGCAGAAAGTTGACGGACTCTGAGGTGTTCGGCTTTGCACAAATCAACTCTGAGCATTGCCGCCACAAGATTTTCGGCGGCACCTTCATCATCGACGGCAAGGAGAAGGAGAGTTCACTCTTCCAGATGATCAAGAAGACCACGCAGGAGAATCCCAACAAGATTCTTTCTGCCTATAAAGATAACGTAGCGTTCAGTCAAGGTCCTGTGGTGGAGCAGTTTGCTCCTGCCGACCACTCCACGAGCGACTACTTTGAGGTGAAGGATATTGAGTCAGTCATCTCGCTGAAGGCTGAAACACACAACTTCCCCACCACGGTGGAGCCATTTAACGGTGCCGCTACGGGTACGGGTGGTGAAATCCGCGACCGTATGGGTGGCGGTGTAGGCTCATGGCCTATCGCTGGAACGGCTGTGTATATGACCAGTTACCCACGCAATGGGGTGGCGCCCAGTCAACCGCACAGTTATGCGAAATGGACAAAGTCGGACAAGGAGGGTGACATCCGTCCTTGGGAAGAGATTCTGCCTGTGCGCAAGTGGCTGTATCAAACTCCTGAGCAGATTCTCATCAAGGCGTCGAACGGTGCGAGTGACTTCGGCAACAAGTTTGGCCAGCCACTCATCTGTGGTTCGGTGCTCACTTTTGAGCATGCTGAACAGCAGGGCGACACAACTGAGGAATATGGTTACGACAAGGTCATCATGCTGGCAGGTGGTGTAGGTTATGGCACCAAGCGCGACTGCCTGAAGGGCACTCCTGAGAAAGGCAACAAGATTGTTGTGGTGGGTGGTGACAACTACCGCATCGGTCTGGGTGGTGGCAGTGTGTCTTCGGTGGATACGGGTCGCTACTCGTCGGGCATCGAGTTGAATGCCGTGCAGCGTGCCAACCCTGAGATGCAGAAACGTGCCAACAACTTGGTTCGTGCTCTCTGCGAAGAGGAGGTGAACCCCGTGGTGAGCATTCACGACCACGGTTCGGCAGGTCATGTGAACTGTCTGTCCGAGTTGGTAGAGGAGTGTGGCGGTCTCATTGACATGACCAAACTGCCTATTGGTGACCAGACTCTTTCTTCGAAGGAAATCATTGCCAACGAGAGTCAGGAGCGCATGGGTCTGCTCATCGATGAAAAGCACATCGAACATGTGCGTCAGATTGCAGAGCGTGAACGTGCACCGCTGTATGTGGTGGGCGAAACGACGGGCGATGCCCACTTTGCTTTCGAGCAGGGTGACGGTGTGCGTCCCTTCGACTTGGATGTGGCACAGATGTTTGGTCACTCTCCCAAGACGTACATGCATGATGAGACGGTGGTGAGGAAGTATGAGGATGTATCCTATTCTTATAACGAAATAGAGATTTATCTGGAGAATGTGTTGCAGTTGGAAGCAGTGGCTTGTAAGGACTGGTTGACCAACAAGGTGGACCGTTCGGTGACTGGTAAGATTGCCCGTCAGCAATGTCAAGGCGAGATTCAGTTGCCTTTGAGCGACTGCGGTGTAGTGGCTTTGGATTATCGTGGCGAGAAGGGTATTGCCACCGCCATCGGTCATGCGCCACAGGCAGGACTGGCTGACCCCAAAGCAGGTAGTGTGCTGTCGGTGGCTGAATCATTGACCAACCTTGTTTGGGCACCCTTAGCAGAAGGTCTTGACTCCGTAAGTCTCTCCGCCAACTGGATGTGGCCCTGCCGTTCGCAGAAGGGTGAGGACGCCCGTCTCTACGAGGGTGTGCAGGCATTGAGCGACTTCTGCTGTGCCTTGCAGGTGAATGTGCCGACAGGCAAGGATTCACTCTCCATGACGCAGAAATATCCTGACGGCAGCAAAATTGTCTCTCCGGGCACTGTGATTGTGTCGTCGGGCGGCGAGGTGAGCGATGTGAAGAAGGTGGTTAGCCCCGTGCTGGTCAACGACAAGAACACGGCACTCTATCACATCGACTTCTCTTTCGACACCTTGAAACTGGGTGGTTCAGCCTTTGCTCAAAGTCTTGGCAAGGTGGGTAGCGATGTGCCTACGGTGAAGAATCCTGAATATTTCCGCGATGCCTTCTTGGCTGTGCAGGAACTGGTGAAGGAAGGGCTCATTTTGGCAGGTCACGACATCAGTGCCGGTGGTCTCATCACCACCTTGCTGGAGATGACTTTTGCCAATCAGAAAGGCGGCATCAAGGCCAACCTCAACGGTTTGGAGGAGAAAGACCCTGTGAAATTGCTCTTTGCAGAGAATCCAGGTGTGGTCATTCAGGTGAAGAATACCGACAAGCGTGCGGTGGAAAACCTACTGAACAAGGCTGGTGTTGGCTTTGTGGAAATTGGTCAGCCCATCGAGGAGCGTCAGATTGTGGTGAAGAAGGGAGGTCGCAACCGCTACTTCGACATTGACAAACTGCGTGACATCTGGTACAGCACTTCTTACCGCCTCGACACCAAGCAGTCTTTCAACGGCATGGCGAAGCAACGTTTTGAGAACTATAAGAACCAACCTATCGAGCATAAGTTCCCAGCCTCCTTCACAGGAAAGTTGACGCAATATGGCATCAGCGCTGACCGCCGTGAGCGTACAGGTATCAAGGCTGCCATCATTCGTGAGAAGGGTACGAACGGTGAACGCGAAATGGCTTACTCGCTCTATCTGGCAGGCTTTGATGTGAAAGACGTGATGATGACCGATCTTGTGAGCGGTCGTGAGACATTGGAAGACATCAACATGATTGTTTTCTGTGGCGGCTTCTCCAACTCCGACGTGCTCGGTAGTGCCAAGGGATGGGCAGGAGCCTTCCTCTTCAACCCGAAAGCAAAGGCTGCACTCGATGCTTTCTATGCAAGGGAGGACACGTTGTCGCTGGGTATCTGCAACGGATGCCAGTTGATGGTGGAACTGGGTCTCATCAACAATAACCACGCTGTGACTGACGCAAAGGACTATGCACAGATGCTTCACAACGTGAGCCATAAGTTTGAGAGTGAGTTCATCACGCTGCAAATACCAGAGAACAAGTCGGTGATGTTCGGTTCATTGAGCGGCAGCAAACTCGGCTTGTGGGTGGCTCACGGAGAGGGTAACTTCCGTCTGCCAAAGGCCGAGAAGGACTACAACATCGTAGCGAAATATAACTACTCTGGCTATCCAGGCAACCCGAACGGCTCCACTTACGACGTGGCTGGTATCGCTTCGGCTGATGGTCGCCACTTGGCGATGATGCCTCACTTGGAGCGCGCCATCTTCCCTTGGCAACAGGCTAACTATCCTGCCGACCGCAAGGCAGACGAGGTAACCCCTTGGATTGAAGCATTTGTCAATGCCAGAAAGTGGGTGGAAAAGAAGATGGGGAAATGAGCACCTACACACAGATATTTCTCACATTTGCCAAGATTGGCAGTTTCACCATCGGGGGAGGCTTCGCCATGGTGCAGATGATGGAAAGGGAAGTGGTAGATAGAAAGCACTGGCTTGACCATGAAGAATTTATGGATATGCTGGTGGTGGCACAGAGCACTCCTGGCATCTTTGCCATAGATATGGCATCTCACATCGGCATGAAGTTGAAGGGAACAGGAGGGGGGATTGTGGGAGCCATTGCCACAGCCTTGCCTTCCATTGTGGCAATCCTGCTTATAGCCCTGTTCTTTCAGACGTTCAAGGAAAATGTCTATGTGGAGAAAGTGTTCATGGGTGTACGTCCTTGTGTGGTGGCGCTGATTCTTGCACCATGTTTTGGCATGGCAAAGAAGGCGAAACTCAACAAGTTTAACTGGTGGATTCCTGTGGTGGCGGCAGTGTTAATCTCTGCTTTTGGCGTGTCACCCATTTGGTGCATCCTGATCGCAGGCATTGGTGGATTCTTATACGGAAAACTCAAACAATGATATTCTTGGAATTATTTTACGTCTTCTCAAAGATAGGCATCTTCAATTTTGGAGGTGGCTATGCGATGCTGTCACTCATTCAGGATGAAGTGGTGAACAAGCATCATTGGATGACGATCAACGAATTCACGGATATTGTAGCCATCAGCCAATCAACTCCAGGACCTATCGGCATCAACTGTGCCACTTACACGGGCTATACGGCTGTGATTCATGCAGGTTATCCCACATGGGCAGCAGTGTTAGGTGCTGTGTTGGCATCGTTGAGTGTGATTTGGTTACCATTCATTCTGATGGTGTGCGTCAGTAAGTATCTTATCAAACACCGTGACTCAAAGACGGTGACGAGTGTGTTTGCCACATTGAGACCTGTCATTGTGGGATTGATTGCAGCGGCTGCTATCATGCTGATGTCGAAGGAGAACTTTGGCGACCCTTCGGAATCGCCGTTTGTGTTTATAGTCAGCATTACCATCTTCCTCTTGGCTTTTGTGGGAACGAGACTGTATAAAGTGCATCCCATCATCATGATTCTGTTGTGCGGATTGGCAGGATTGCTGATTTATTGATGAGAACAATGGCTGAAGTGGCAAGAACTCATACGTTTGAGAACGGGTTGCGGCTGATTCAAATACCATCGCCGACAAATGTGGCGTATTGTGGTATCAGCATTGATGCGGGCACACGTGACGAACTGGATGGCGAGGAAGGCATGGCGCACTTCTGCGAGCACATGATGTTCAAGGGAACGAAGAAGCGAAGGGCGTGGCACATCATCAACAGGATGGAGGCTGTGGGTGGCGACTTGAATGCTTACACGAACAAGGAGGAGACGGTGGTGTATGCTGCCTTCATGAAGGAGCATTTGGAACGTGCTGCAGAACTGATTTTCGACATCGTGTTTCACAGCACCTTTCCTCAGCATGAGATGGACAAGGAGTGTGAGGTGATTGTGGATGAGATAGAGAGTTACAACGACACGCCTTCTGACCTCATCTTTGACCGTTTTGAAGACCTCATCTATGAGGGGAACAGCCTTGGGCATGACATCTTGGGAACGGCGGAGAATGTGAGGAGATTCAAAACGGAAAATGCGCTCAGGTTTGTGAGAAGGCTCTATCGCCCCGAGAAGATGGTGTTTTTTGTGTTTGGCGACGTGAAGTTTGAACAGGTGAAGAGGATGGTGGAGAAGCAGGTGAAAGGGATGGAAAGGAGAAAACTGGAGATTCAGGAGAAACTGGAGATTCAGGAAGAACTGGTGAAGCCTCACGCTGGCATTTTCACGGAAAATCGGAGTACGCATCAAGCCCATGTGATGATAGGCAGGGCTGGATATGGTTCGAAGGATGACAAGCGGATTGCGCTCTATTTCCTCAACAACATCTTGGGGGGTCCTGGCATGAATTCCCGCTTGAACATTGCATTGAGAGAACACAGGGGGCTTGTCTATACGGTGGAGAGTTCCCTGACGAATTACACGGACACTTCCACTTGGGCGATTTACTTCGGTTGTGATGAGGAAGACGTGGAGAGGTGCCTGAGGATTGTGAGGAGGGAATTGGACAAACTGATGAATGAGCCTTTGACAGAAAGGCAGTTTCAGGCGGCGTTGAAACAGATGAAAGGACAGATAGGTGTGGCTTGCGACAACTTCGAGAACTATGCGCTCGACATGGCGAAGTCTTATCTGCACTACAATAAGTTTGAGGGGATGAACGATACGATAGAGCATCTGAAGAAAGTGACACCACAACTTTTGCAGCAGGTGGCACGGGAGATGTTTGATGAGGAAGGATTAACAACATTGATTTTTAACTCATGAGAAAAGTAATAGGAATAGGAGAGACGATTCTTGACATCATTTTCAAGAACGAGCAGCCCACTGCTGCTGTGCCTGGAGGTTCTACATTCAATGGACTCATCTCTTTGGGAAGGATGGGCTTGCCTGTCACTATGATCACCGAAACGGGGAATGACCGCGTAGGGAAGACGATCAAAGCATTTATGGAAGAGAATGGCGTGAGCAGCGATTATGTGTGCATGTATAAGGATGGACGCACCGCCATCTCGTTGGCGTATCTGAATGAACGCAACGATGCTGACTACACTTTCTATAAGGACTACCCCAATGCAAGGCTCGATGTGGAATGGCCAGAAGTGAACAAGGATGACATTGTGATGATGGGCTCGTATTTTGTGCTGAACCCCATCCTGCGCAACAAGGTGAAGGAGTTTCTGGATTATGCTTCAAAGCAGGAGGCTCTGATTTATTATGACATCAATTTCCGCTCTTCTCATGCATCGGAAGCCATCAAGTTGCGGTCGTCCATTCTGGAGAACTTTGAGTATGCCAGCATTGTGCGTGGCTCTACGGAGGATTTTCAGAATATGTTCAATTTCTCAGACCCTGAGAAGGTGTACAAGCAAGAGGTGGCTTATCACTGCAAGCAGATGCTGTGCACTGATGCTGAGGGGGACATCTGTCTTTTCTCGCCAAGTGTGACAAAGAAATATCGGGTCAACAAAATAGAAACAGTTTCCACCATCGGTGCAGGAGACAATTTCAATGCAGGCATTGTGTTTGGCTTGCTGAAAGAGGGCATTAGCCGTGATGGCATTGCCTCTATCACTGAGGAACAGTGGAACAATATCATTGCTCATGGCATGGCATTTGCAGCCGAAGTGTGTCAGAGCCTCAACAACTCAATCAGTAAAGAATTTGCAAAGAATTATGGAAGAAACTAAGGAATATATGGAGACTCAGGAGAGTCAAGAAATGCAGGAAAACGGAATGCCTAAAGTGGAATCGACGTTTGAGGAACTGGGTGTGTCGGGAGAGATTCTCCGAGCCATCCGGGAGATGGGGTATGAAGCGCCCATGCCTGTGCAGGAGAAGGTGATTCCCTATCTGTTGGGACACAATAATGACGTGGTGGCACTGGCTCAGACAGGCACAGGAAAGACTGCTGCCTACGGTCTGCCCGTGTTGCAGAAGATTGACACCAGCCGCAACGAAGTGCAGGCGGTCATCATGGCACCTACGCGTGAGTTGTGTCTGCAAATCACAGATGATCTGAAAGATTACTCCAAATATATTGATGGACTGCACGTGCTGGCTGTTTATGGCGGTGCCAGCATCGAACCACAGATTCGTGCATTGAAGAAAGGGGTGCAGGTCATCGTTGCCACACCAGGACGTTTGGTCGATTTGATGGAACGTGGGGTGGCTAAACTTGGCACTGTGGAGAATGTGGTGCTGGATGAGGCTGACGAAATGCTCAACATGGGCTTTTCGGAGAGCATTGACACCATCCTCGCAGGAGTGCCGGCCGAACGCAACACCCTGCTCTTCTCTGCCACCATGAGCAAGGAGATTGAACGCATCTCCAAGAACTACCTGCACGATGCCAAGGAGATTGTAGTGGGAAGCCGCAACGAGGGTGCTGAACATGTAAACCACATCTACTATATGGTCAGTGCACGTGACAAGTACAATGCCCTGAAGCGCGTGGCTGACTATTACCCAGAGATATACGCCATCATCTTCTGCCGCACCCGTATGGAGACACAGGAGATTGCTGACAAACTGATTAAGGACGGCTACAATGCTGAATCCTTGCACGGGGAACTCTCACAGGCACAACGTGACCTGACGATGCAGAAGTTCCGTCAGCATCGGGTGCAGTTGCTGGTGGCGACTGACGTGGCTGCCCGTGGCTTGGATGTGGATGAACTCACCCATGTCATCAACTATGGATTGCCTGATGACATCGAGAGTTACACCCACCGTTCGGGCCGTACAGGTCGTGCAGGACGCTCTGGCACTTCCATCTCCATCATCCATGTGAAGGAGAAGGGCAAGGTGCGTGCCATCGAACAGCAGATTCAGAAGAAGTTTCCTGGCATCCTGCCAACAGGTCAGGAAATCTGTGCCAAGCAACTCTATAAGGTGATTGACGACATTGAGAAGGTCGAGGTGGATGAAGAGGAGATTGCTCCGTTCCTTCCTGAAGTGTATCGCAAGTTTGACATGATGGAGAAGGAAGACCTCATCAAACGCATGGTGTCAATGGAATTCAACACCTTCCTCAACTATTACAAGAATGCCCCCGAAATCATCCAGCCATCAGAGAAGGGCGACCGTCGTGGCGACAAGGCTGAAGGATTCGGAGAGAAGCGTGGACGTGGAGAACGTCGGGGTCGGGGTGGAGAACGTAGTCGTACCGCTGAAGCAGGTTACACTCGTCTCTTCATCAATCTCGGCAAGAAGGACGGCATCAACCCTAAAGTCTTCATGGGTTTCATCAACCGTGTAGCACAGGGACAGCACATCGACCTCGGACGCATCGACCTGATGCAGAACTTCTCCTTCTTTGAGGTTCCTGAGGGACAGACCAAAACCGTGCTGAATGTGCTCAATGGTACTGACTTCGACGGCAGAAAGGTGAATGTGGAAGTGACAGATCAACCCGAAGGACAGCGGAGTGGGGAGAAGAAACGTGGAGGCAAGGAAAGGGGCGGTTTTCGCTCGGTGAGAGGTGAACGCACCAATCGCCGTGATAACCGCCATGAAAGGGAAGACAATCGTTTCCACGGCGAAAAGAGAAATGAGAAGAGGAACAAGAAAGGCAGTGGTGTCATTCGCGGCGCAGCAGCCAAACCTTCTCGTGAAGAACAAGGCTACACCGAGGCTCGTGGACCCAAAGGTGCTGCCGAATGGGCTAAGTTCTTCGAGGGACAAGTAGAGTCACAACCCTTCTACGAGAACTTCAAGAAGAAGAAAAAGAAATAAGAAGTTTATGGGTTAGGGTTTAGAAAGATTAGAGATTCAATTCCTCATTTTTCATTTATCACTTAGCGCAGCGCACTTATGAATTGGCAAGGCATCTACGAAAGTCTCAACAGCACTTTCAGCACCAAGGAGACACTTCCTGTCATTGGCATCACAGGTAACTACAATCAAGAGACTTGCACATTGGCAGAAGGCTACTACCAGTCTGTCTTGAAGGCGGGAGGCATCCCCTTCATCATCCCTCCTTTCTATGAGACAGACCATCTGGGAGAACTACTCGACCGCTTGGATGGCATCATCTTCAGCGGTGGGGGCGACATCAATCCCTTACTATTAGGCGAAGAGCCTATCAAGGAACTCCACAGCATCACCCCTGAGCGTGACCAACAAGAGTTGCTGCTGGCTCGTTTGGCGTATGACCGTCAGATTCCCATGCTGGGCATCTGCAAAGGCATCCAAGTCATCAATGCCGCCCTTGGAGGAACACTCTACCAAGATATCCACACACAGATGGAAGGCATCCGCATCAAGCACAGCCAAGACCAAGACCGCCGTTATCCATCCCATCAAGTGATCATTTCGAAGGGTTCCATTCTCGAAAAACTCTTTGGTACAGAGTTGGCTGTTAACTCCTTCCATCATCAGGCTTGCAAGTCGGCTGCTCCTGGATTGAAAGTCACTGCCATGAGTTCCGATGGTGTGATTGAGGCCATCGAGAGTGATGAATTCAAGTCCATCATGGGTGTACAATGGCACCCCGAAACCTACATCCTCCGCAACAGCAAGGAGATGCTGCCCATCTTCGAATGGCTTATCAGCGAGAGTGCCGAGTTCAAACAGGCAAAGAAATTGCACAGCAAAATCCTCACCCTCGACAGCCACTGCGACACCCCCATGTTCTTCCCACAGGGCATCAATTTCGCATCAAGAGACTCCAAGATACTCGTTGACCTCCACAAGATGACCGAAGGTCACCTCGATGCCAGCATCATGGTGGCTTATCTCGAACAAAAGGAACGTGACGAGGCTTCCCTTGAAAATGCCACAGCCAAGGCAAACCAAATCCTCACCCAAATTGAGGAGATGGTGGCGAAAAACTGTACAGCCGTTGATATTGCTTATACCCCAGATGATCTATGGCAATTAAAGAAGGATGGCAAACGTGCTATCATGCTCGGCATTGAGAACGGTTACGCCATTGGCAAGGACATTCGCAATGTGGAAGCCTTCCGCAAGCGCGGCGTGGTGTATATGACCCTCTGCCACAACGGCGACAATGACATCTGCGACTCTGCACGTGGCAACCACGAACATGGTGGCGTGAGCAAGTTCGGTAAACAAGTGATTGAGGAGATGAACCGAGTGGGTATGATGGTTGACCTTAGTCATGCAGGTGAGGAGAGTTTCTACGATGCCTTGCAAATCAGCAAGACCCCCATTGTATGTAGCCATTCCTCCGCACGTGCCCTGTGCGACCATCCACGCAACCTCACCGACGAGCAGATGCGTGCCCTCGCCAAGGCTGGCGGTGTGGCACAGGTGACACTCTACCACGGATTCCTGAAAAAGCAGACCGAAGCCACCATCCTCGATGCCATTGAGCACCTCAACCACATGGTCAACATCATGGGTATCGAACACGTAGGCATCGGCACCGACTTTGACGGTGACGGCGGTATACGTGGTTGTGCTTCAGCCAGCGAACTCATCAATTTCACTCGTCATTTACTTCGTGAACGCTACACCGAAGAACAGATACAGATGATTTGGGGAGGCAACTTCCTACGTATCATGCAGCAAGTCCAAACCTTCTCCAAACTCTAAAGTTGGACATCCTCCACTACTATTTAGATGAGTCCGGCATAAATCCTATGCCGAAATGGTGTTACCCCAAATAACATATTGAAAGGCGTACCCGAGGGGTACGGCATAGTGTACCCCTCGAGTACGATGTGCCGTATGCGAGGGGTACGTTTCTTTTATCTATCCCGAATCCTATTCACACCATTTTCAAAGGGCTTTTTCTGTCTAAAGAATAGATATAATGTATCTTTGACCTTATTGTACTGGCTTTATAGTAACATCTCTATCGAAAGCGACAGGCTTCACCCTGTACTCATCGAGCACATAGATACAAGTGCAGCCTACACCTGTAGTAGTATAGTCAAGGTTGAGGGTGTATCGGTCTGACTGAGGTTGTAGTTGATAAGTGAACTGGCTCTTGGTCAAGTTGTCAGTTGTGAACTGATAGGCGTTGAAGTTGAAGGGCTCGTTCATGGAAATCTGTACACCCTTACCTTCCTTGTTGAGCAATTGCACATAGCGGTTTTCGGTACGCAGGGCATGGTCTTGGGGGAAGAGGTAAGGCTCGTACATATCGGCGACGGTCTTGTTCCAGATGCCCAACTGATAACCTGTCTTGCGGTCGGGGTAGTTCTCTTCGGGTCCACGTCCGTACCATGTGATGTGGTCGAACTCGTTGGCTACGGAGGTGGTGAAGCCGATGCGTGGCAGGATTTCGGGCAGTTTGCCGTTTGGACTCAGGTGGTTGTGAATCTTGACCGTACCATCGTCGTAGAAACTGTAAGTGTAGTCGAGCATATATCCTGCAAACTGCACACCAGAGATGTAGAGGTCGAGGGCACCGTAGGAGGATGCGCCTACCTGCACAAACTGACTCACGGTGACGGTGGTCTCGTGCTCGTTGCGTTGGAGGCGAACGGCAGTAGGACGAGGAAGCACCTGATTGACACCCTTGCTGTACCAGAGTGTGGCGACTTGATTGCCATAACCTTCGGCATAGCCTCCATTGACACGGAAGGCATCCCATGAGTCGAACTCGTTGGCGATAGGTGCGCGCCAGAGGTTGAAGGTGACTGGGGCTTTGAGGAGGGGTCTTCCACCTACTTCCATCTGCTCCAGATTACCTGTCTCCTTACTGATTATATAGCAGAAATCCTTGCCGCTGATCTTGATTTGCTTCTCGTCTTCCTGTGCGTTCACTTGCTTGGCAGAGAGTTGTTCGGCAGGGGCAGGAAGGTTCCATGAGGAGAGTTCCAACTGGTTCCATGCCACTTCATGACCTGCTTTTGCCCACACCTCGTCTTTCTTCAACTTGGAGGTGATGAGGACACGGTATTCTTTTCCTGCCACAATCGTAGGCTTATGATAAGGTATCTGGATGACCTGTGCCTGCTGTGGAGCCGTGGTGAACTGAATATCGCCCTCTTCCAACACTTGGTTGTCTGCCATCAGTGCCCAGTGGGAAGCGTATTGGGTGAGGTCGGTGAAGAAGAGGCGGTTGGTCACTTCTGCCTCACCAGTCTCGGCATTGAGCAGACGGACACTGACAGGTTGGGTGGTCCACTTCATCTGCTTCATCTCAGGTTGCACCGTGCGGTCAGGCCAGATGCTGCCGTAGGTGCGCATGTTGCCGCCAATGGTGTAGAAAGTGCCTTCGTCGCCATTGCCATCGAAGGTGAGATAGAGCACAGCATCTTCGGCTTTCCCCTCACCGTCGGCAAGACACTGGCTGTAAATCGCCACATTGTCCATTTCGGCATCGGCGGTGTAGGTGGTCTGAGGGTCTTGGGCGTGGTTGCCTGCTATTCTGCCGATATTGATAGGATAGGGGAAGTTGCTCAGCATGCCCCGTTCACCCCCTCCGTTGTTGCCACGGCGGTTGTTGTTGGGTTCGGGCTGTGCGATGGTCTCGGTGCCCTTCAGTTGTCCGTCAATGTAGAGTTTCATTTCCTTGCCATCCCATGAGGCTGTGACATGATGCCAGTTGCCAATCCAGTTGGCAGGCAAATCGACGGTTAGGGCATGTTTCACACCCGAATGCAGATAGAACTGGAGTTTGTCAGCCCCTTTCTGCACCACACCGAACTGGGTGTTACCTTTCGTGATGTAGGGTGCTCCCTCGTAGGTGCCACACAGTTTGCCCGGCTTGACATCGAAACTGATGGTGAGTGCCTTGCTGGAGAGTTCCACATTGTTGCTGCGATAGACTTCCACCCACTCGTCGTGTCCGCTCAGGTGCAGCACTCCCTTCTCCACCTTCGAATGACCCATGAGGTGAACAGGGGTGTTGTAGGGCGAACTGTCTTTCAACGGACGGATATGCTCGGTGAGACCAGGGTTGACAAAATCCCAGATGGCTCCACCCATCAGGCGTGGATGACGACGAATGATAGCCCAGTATTCGTCCATACCGCCACCTGCATTACCTGCCACCGACAGGTATTCGTCCATGAATGAAGGACGTGGGTCTTGCTCCTCAGGCACCATCGCCGTGTTCATTTCCAACTCATAAGGAGCGGGATAGCGGGGACCGATGATTTCTTCGCCGGGATGAGCGTAGGCGTTGCCGCCATACATGAAATAGCGTGTGGGGTCAAGACGTTTACCTTCTTTGATGACTTCGGTGATGAGAGGTCCTTCACCACTCTCGTTGCCTGCACTCCAAAAGAGGACACAAGCGTGGTTGCGGTCACGGAGCACCAGTTTCTGAACACGTTCCAAATACATCTCACGGAACCGCTGGTCGTTGGAGATGTATTCCGTGGCATGAGCCTCGGTACCAGCCTCATCGATGATGTAGAGACCATATTCGTCAGCCAGTTCCAGATACTTGTTGACAGGAGGATAGTGCGAGGTGCGCACACCATTGAAATTGTGCTGTTTCAGTATCTCCATATCCTTGCGGATGGTCTCTTCGTTCATGGTATGACCCAGTTCAGGATGCTGCATGTGAGTGTTGGTGGCGTTCACCTTGATGGGTTTTCCGTTCAGGTAGAAAGTCTGGTGTCTGATTTCCGTCTCCTTGAATCCCATCTTGCTGGCGATGTCCTGCATCACTGCCCCCGACTCGTTCAGCAGTTCCAACTTGAGTCCATAGAGCACGGGAGTCTCACAAGTCCACTTGTCGGGGTTCGTTATCAGCGACGAGAGTTCTACCGTCTTCTTTCCCTTTCCGTCCATTGTGAAACGGTCGGACAACATCTCCTTCACTTTGTTGCCTTTGGGGTCGGTCAGTGTGGCACGAACGGCATAGGAACCCCGTGCGTCCTCATATTTCTTCACATCCACCTGCACCTTGAGGGTAGCGTCCCGATACTGGTCGTCGAGGTCGGTGGTCACATACCAGTCGAAGAGTCGGGTCTTGGGTGTGGCATAGAGTGTCACATCGTCGAAGATACCAGCCAGTCGCCAGTAGTCCTGACCTTCCAGATAGTAACCGTCACAATATTTCACCACACACACAGCCAGCACATTCTTGCCAGGCTTCAAGTAAGGCGTCACGTCATACTCAGCAGGTTCCTGTCCACCCTCATTATAACCCACCTGCTGACCGTTCAGCCACACAAACGAGCCGCTCTGTGTCTTCTCCATACGCAGAAATACCTGCTGACCCTTCCAGTTGGAGGGTAAGGTGAAAGTCTTCCGATAGGCTCCCGTCGGGTTATAATCTCTCGGCACAAAAGGCGGATTGGCTCTGAAAGGTGCAGGCACATTGCGGAACTGTGCATCGCCATACCCTTCCATCTCCCAGTTGCTTGGCACATGGATGGTGTTCCACTTGCTGTCCTTGAAGTCTGTCTGGAAGAAAGTCTGCGGCACCTCCTCAGGGGTGTTGGCAAAGAAAAAACGCCAATCGCCATTGAGCGACAGATGTTCCTTGGCGAGATAATAAGCGTGTCCCTCCTCTTGATTCTCTTCAAAGACTGAGGTGTTCTCTATATAGTCATAGATATGTTCCAAATACTGAGCGTTTGCCTGCAACGAACAAGCAGCCAACAGGCAAAGAGTGTACTTTTTTAAGTTCATGCCGTAGATTGTTAAACAGTTAATGAATGGAAAAAGAATAATTGTTTAGATTGTTCTATGTGCAAAGGTACGTTTTTTTCGTGATAAAAGATGGGATGAAAACAAACAAGAATAGGACAAAAACGAGAAACTCTAACATTAATCCCAAATGCAGCACAAAAAGGCTCCAAGCGTCATGCTCAGAGCCCCTTTTCTTATGGATTATGTTGTTATCTTGTCATCACGACTTTCTCGCCGCATGGAAACCTTCGCCTAGCGCATGGGCTGGCTCGCCGCATGGAGAAAATCGCCCAGCGCGTGGGCTGGTTACATCATGCCACCCATGCCTGGGGCACCGCCCATTGGCATTTCAGGCTTGTCCTCCTTAGCGTCGCAGATGACACATTCAGTAGTGAGGAACATGCCAGCGATGGAGGCAGCGTTCTCAAGAGCCACACGGCAAACCTTGGCAGGGTCGATGATACCCGACTCACGGAGGTTCTCGTAGGTGTCCTTACGAGCGTTGTAGCCGAAGTCACCCTTAGCGTTGCGAACCTTCTCCACCACGACAGAACCTTCCAAACCTGCGTTCTCCACAATCTGACGGAGAGGCTCCTCAATGGCGCGCTTCACAATGTTGATACCCGTGGTCTCATCAGCGTTGTCACCCTCCAGACCTTCGAGGCTTTCGATGGAGCGGATGAGGGCAACACCACCACCCGGCACGATACCCTCTTCGATGGCAGCACGAGTGGCACAGAGAGCGTCGTCCACACGATCCTTCTTCTCCTTCATCTCCACTTCCGATGCAGCACCCACATAGAGCACAGCCACACCGCCAGAGAGTTTAGCCAGACGCTCCTGAAGTTTCTCCTTGTCGTAGTCAGAAGTCGTGTTCTTGATTTCGTTCTTAATCTGGTTCACACGATCTTGGATGTTCTGCTTGTCACCCTTACCGCCCACGATAGTGGTGTTATCCTTCGTGATGGTCACCTTCTCAGCCGAACCCAACATCTCGATGGTAGCCTGTTCCAGTTTCAGACCCTTCTCCTCAGAGATAACCACACCACCAGTAAGCACGGCGATGTCTTCCAACATAGCCTTTCTGCGGTCGCCAAAGCCAGGAGCCTTCACAGCGCAAATTTTCAGTTGAGCGCGCAGACGGTTCACCACCAGCGTGGTCAGTGCCTCGCTCTCCACATCCTCAGCAATCACGAGGATAGGACGACCTGTCTGTGCGGCAGGGTTCAGGATAGGCAGGAACTCCTGCAAGTTGCTGATTTTCTTGTCGTAGATGAGGATGAGCGGGTTCTCCATCTCACACTCCATCTTCTCCGTGTTGGTCACGAAGTAAGGAGACAAGTAGCCACGGTCGAACTGCATGCCTTCCACCACACCAATGGTGGTTTCACGGCTCTTAGCCTCTTCGATGGTGATGACACCGTCCTTCGAGACCTTCTTCATGGCGTCGGCAATCAGTTTACCGATTTCGCTGTCGTTGTTGGCGCTGACGGTAGCCACCTGCTCAATCTTGTCGTAGTCGTCGCCCACCTGTTCACTCTGAGCCTTGATGTGCTCCACCACTTTCGTCACAGCCTTGTCGATGCCGCGCTTCAAGTCCATAGGATTGGCACCAGCAGCCACATTCTTCAAGCCCGTAGCCACGATGCTCTGAGCCAACACGGTAGCCGTTGTGGTACCGTCGCCAGCGTCGTCGCCAGTCTTCGATGCCACACTCTTCACCAACTGCGCACCTGTGTTCTGGAAAGCGTCAGCCAGTTCAATTTCCTTTGCCACTGTCACACCGTCCTTTGTGATGTGAGGAGCACCAAACTTCTTTTCAATGATGACATTACGTCCCTTAGGACCGAGTGTCACCTTCACGGCGTTAGCCAACTCGTCCACACCCTTCTTCAGTTGTTCACGAGCCTCAATATTGAATTTTAATTCTTTAGCCATAAAGACCCCCTCCCCGCTCCCCCTAAAGGGGAAGAGTAGAATGTTAGTGGGGAGGTATTCTACTTTATAATTTTTTGAATTCTATTTAATAATTGATGAAAAAGTAACCACTCCCTCCCTCACAGGGAGGGTGAGGGGAGGGTCTGCTTATTTGAGAATAGCCAGCACATCGCTCTGTCTCATCATGAGGTACTTCACGCCCTCATATTCCAGTTCCGTGCCTGAGTACTTGCCATAGAGAACCTGGTCGCCCACTTTCACGACCATTTCCTCGTCCTTCGTACCGTTGCCGCAAGCGACAACCTCGCCCTGCAGGGGCTTTTCCTTTGCGGTGTCAGGGATGATTATTCCGCCCACCGTCTTTTCTTCCGCAGGCTTAGGGAGCACCAGCACCCTGTCTGCCAATGGTTGAATGTTCATAGTTGTTTTGGTTTTTGTTTGTTATTAAAACATGTATAGAAATTCTATTCCACAAAAAAGATAAACAAACCATGTGCCACATCCTAACATAAACATGACATCGTGACACAATGTCATATTGACTGACAAAACATCCAAAAGGTCAATCTCGAAGAAATAGCTTCATCTTATCTTTTTCTTTACTATCATTATTAAGTGTTTAAATAAAAGGGAAAAATTTGGAAGTAAAGTATTGAAAGTTGTATCTTTGTACAAAATAAGTTTTTATCAAATTAATAATCATTTTTTTATGAAAAAGATACTTTTCACAATGATGGTGCTCCCATTGATGATCACAGGTTGCACGCACAAGGAAAAAACAACAGAACAGGCTCCTGCTGATACAATTAGCACGCCTGTTGATAGTGTTGTGACTGAAGAGGAAGAGGAAGGTGAAGGGGAGTTTGGAGGACTCAACGCGATTCGTTTCAATCACTTCACGGATGAGGACTGGGTGGACAATGAGTACATCCGCAGTCTACGCCAATACATCACCGATTACAACGAGGGAAAAATCGAGGACGAGGCATTAGACGCGTACAAAGGCAAGATTTGTGGACAATTCACAGTGTTCTCCATCTCTCCATACATTGGAGGAGGAGCCTTGATCTACATTGTATTTCTTGATAACCCAGATGACATCTTCACCGCATGGGTATATAGCAGCGTGGATGAAAAAACAGAAACCGTATTGGACTACTCTGTACGTAGCATAAAGATAGAGGAGGAAAAAAGCGGACTCACGAAGGAGGACATCCAAGAAATCATCAAGGAACATCCTGAGAATAAATTATGGTAAGAACACCCAACCGAAGAAAGTCGCCAATTTTTTCATCAACCAATTCAACACATAATTATATATATACTCTTTTTTCTTTTAAATTTTAAAAAACTTATATGTTGATATTATTAGCGTGTGGATGATGTGGATAAGTGGTGAAGTAGTATTGTTTTTCAAAGAGTTGGCGTGTAGATAAGTGGTGAAGAAGGTATTGAAAAAAGGATGAAAAAAAAGAATAACTTTTTTTGGTGGTATCAAAATAAATGAGGTATATAAATGTGATTGAAGTTGGCAAGAAAAGTTATTAAAAGTTATGAGTAAGTTGTTAATTACTTTTTAACAAGGATGTGAACAGGTTTATGAATATTTGACTTGAACCTTCACCCTAACTTTTACTCTTAATCTCTAAACTATTTACTCAATAATTCCAGAAATCGTTTCTTCATGGCTTCTTTCAGTTCTCCCTCGTTGAGAATGAAGTCATTGACCACTTCGTCAAAAGCATGTTCTGCCTTCTGACGCATTTGGGCTTTTCCAGCACGAAGACCTGAAGAAAGGTCTGTCTTAGGAAGTAATTGTCTGTTGAAATTTCCGTCACTCACTTCGCATTAACTATTTAATCATTTACCATTTGCCATTTTTTAGGTGTTGATGGTGTTGTGGATAAATGTTGTTTGTAGATATTGATAATACTGTCAATAACCATTTGACAAGTTGCAAAGTTAGTGGATTTGGATGACATGACAAACATTTGAGAATGAAAATGATTGGGTTTCTTTTGTTTTTGAGTAAGAATGAGTAATTTTGCAGTGTTAATAATGTTAATAATGAAGTTGATAAGTTATGAATAGTGTGTTGATAACTGATGAAATCAACAAGGATGAGATGTATATGCGCCGTTGCCTACAGTTGGCAAGTAATGGTCGGCAGAATGCCCAGCCCAATCCGATGGTGGGGGCTGTGATTGTGCATGAAGATCGTATCATTGGTGAAGGGTATCATGTGCGTTGTGGAGAAGGTCATGCAGAGGTAAATGCTTGTGCGTCAGTTAGGAAAGAAGATGAACATTTGTTGAAGGAAAGCACCATCTATGTGAGTCTGGAACCTTGCAGTCATTATGGCAAGACACCCCCTTGTGCTGACTTGTTAATAAGTAAGGGTTTCAAGCGTTGTGTCATCGGTTGTCAAGACCCTTTTTCCAAGGTGCAAGGTCGTGGCATACAAAAACTTAGAGATGTTGGCATAGAAGTGACGGTGGGGATGTTGAAAACCGAATGTGAATGCTTGAACAAACGCTTCATGACCTTTCATGGCAAGCATCGTCCTTATGTCACTTTGAAGTGGGCTGAGTCACCTGATGGCTTTATAGATGGTCATATCTCCAACACTTACACTCAGATGATTTGTCATAAACGCAGAGCAGAACATCAAGCCATCTTAGTGGGAAGACGGACTTTTGAGATAGATCATCCTTCGCTTAACACACGCGAGTGGTATGGTACTTCGCCAAAACGCTATGTGGTGTCCTCACAATCCTTGACTCTACCTGAAGGCTATCATTTGATACAATCAACAAGTGTTGATAACATCCTTCATCAGTTGTATGAAGATGGCATTCAGACCGTGTTAGTGGAGGGAGGAGCCATGTTGCATCAATCTTTTATCAATAGTGGTTTGTGGGATGAATGTTACATAGAGAAAGGCACTCAACCTATTTGTGGGCACGTCAAAGCCCCTCAACTTAGTTCAAAAGCAACATTGATAAGTGTGGATGATTCATTTGGACAAATGATAGAAAGGTATGGGAATGAGAATTCAAGTTTCGCAACTTGCGAAACTTCTTTGTAGTTAAAGGAGTTATAGGGAGTTAAAGGAGTTAGAGCCAAATGTCATGCTAGTGTCAGAGTATCGGCTTTTAACTCCTGAGCGGAGCGATAACTCCTTTAACTCCTCATTCTTCATTCACACCTCCTCCAGACTCCCCACCACCTTCACGATGTCATCCATCTGAAAGCCTCTTCCCAAGGCAAACCGAATCAGTTTACCCTTGATTTCATATTCGTTCCGTCCTTTCACTGAAGGACGTTTCTTCTTGATGATGTCTCGTAGTGTTTCCAGATTGTCTTTCTCTTCAATTTCTTCCAATGCCTCGTCAATGTGTCGTTCAGCAATCTTTCGTTTTTTCAGTTCTTGGGCAATCCTCACCTTGCCCCAATGGTTGTAGCGGAACTTATCTCTTACAAACGCTTTGGCAAACCGTTCCTCATCTATAAACCGTTCCTTCACCAATCGAGTCACAATTTTCTCCGCCACAGCATCAGCCATCTCCCATCGCTTCATTTTCTGTAGCACATCATGGCAGCACAGTTCGCTCATTGCACACAGAGCAGAAAGTTTCAAATAAGCCTCCTGTTCCGTGTAGATATGCTTTTTACGTTCCATTCTCAGGCTTTTTTTGTCTCCAGATATTGTTTCATTTCTTCCAGATTCTTGTACTCCGTGATGTCATACTCATTCTGACCATAATTTCCCTGCACCAAAGTGACAGTACCATCTTTGGCGAGGTAGAAGGCATCGAATCCAAAGAATTTCTTGATGAAAGAAACTCGTTTGCGAGGTTCTTGTCCCAGCACCACTGAATAGAACTCCTTGCGGGTGTCACAACCCACTTGTAGCAGAGAGCGCACATCGTAGTAGTCACCCAACACCTGTTGGGCAGTATCTATCTTAGTGGTGTTGTTGGTCACACACACCAGCACAGCATTCTTCTTGTTTCTTTCCGACCGTGGTTTACGGTCTTTCACCTTGATGGCGTCAAATCCTTCACCCCACACACCACTGGCATCTGTCATCGATACAAAAGCATAAGGGTCAATTTGCTGGATCATGCGTTGCATAAGAACCTGCTCTCGTTGACGAATGATACTCACCACCACTTTCCGGTCAGTATGAGTGTACCAGCCTTCACCATCCAACACCGTCACTCCATGACCAGTGCTGACAATGGCATCGGCAATGGCATTAGGATTACGTGAGAAAATCATGAACTGTACGGATTGATGACGCCGACGGATACAATAGTCGAGTGTCATCGAACTAATGAAAAGAAAGACAAAACCATAAATGACACGGAACCAATCATGGAAGACGAAATAACAGGAAGAGATGATGATGATGTCGCATGCCATGAGGATGGAACCAAGTGACATGGTACGAAATTTCTGTACGATGAGGGCGATGATGTCTGTACCGCCTGTGGAACCATTGTGTTCAAAACAAATATACAATCCAACACCTTCAAAAATAGCACCCAACACACATGCCATAAAAGACTCGTCACCAATCAGTTTTGGCAACACCATTATTTGGGGATTGGCAGGATCAGGCACTTCAATGAGTCGTTGCAAAAGCCACAAAACGAAAGTCATGACAGCAACGGCATAAATCGTTTTGATGCAGAAACGGATGCCCAACACCTTCACGGCAATAATCAGTAGGATGATGTTGACAATAATGTAAGTGACTTGCACCTCAACACCTGTGACATAGTAAATAATTGATGCCACACCAGCCACACCACCCGTAGTCAGACTGTAGGGTAGCATGAATACTGTCACACCAATCGCATAAAGGATTACACCCACAGCAATGAGGGCATAATCCTTTAATTCATGAAAAATGTAAGACCTTTTCACTTTTTTAATACCACATTAATCATCTTGCCCGGCACCACAATCACCTTTGCCACCGTGAATCCTTCCATCCACTTGGCTGATTGTGGGCTTTCAAGCGCAGCCTTCTCCGCTTCCTCCTTAGTCACGTCAGCGGGGAACTCCAGTGGGAAGCGTGCCTTACCATTGAACGCCACCATCATCTTCACCGAGTCTTCCTTCAGGTAGTCTTCGTTGAAGGATGGCCATGGAGCGTCGCACACCGTGGTGTCATGTCCCAGCAGGTGCCAGAACTCTTCAGCCACATGAGGACAGAACGGTGCCAGCAGGATGGCCAGCGTCTCCTTCACCTCACGGCTCTCGCTCTTCAACTTTGTCAGTTCGTTGAGGCACACCATGAAGGCAGCAATGGTTGTGTTGTATGAGAACGCTTCGATGTCGGCTGTCTCTTTCTTGATGAGAGTGTGCAGTGCCTTGAGTTCCTCCTTCGAGGCAGCACCGTCGGTAGCGTTGATGGCACCTTCCTCTGTGGTCATGAACTTCCACAATTTCTTCAGGAATCTGTGGCAACCGTCAATGCCATTGGTATCCCAAGGTTTACTCTGCTCCACAGGACCGAGGAACATCTCGTAGAGACGCAGCGTGTCAGCACCAAACTTCTCCACAATCATATCAGGGTTCACCACGTTGAACATACTCTTCGACATCTTCTCCACAGCCCATCCGCAGATGTACTTGCCCTCGTCGTTCAAGATGAACTCGGCGGTGTTGTACTCAGGACGCCAAGCCTTGAAGGCCTCCACATCCAGCACATCGGCACTCACGATGTTCACATCCACATGGATAGGTGTCACGTCATAGCCATCTTTCTTGTCGAAGGAGACAAACGTGTTCGTGTCCTTGATGCGATACACGAAGTTGCTCCTGCCCTGAATCATACCTTGGTTAATCAATTTCTGGAAAGGTTCTTCCTTGCAGGATACGCCAAGGTCGAAGAGGAACTTGTTCCAGAAGCGGCTGTAAATCAAGTGACCCGTAGCGTGTTCGCTACCACCCACATACAAGTCCACATTCTGCCAATATTCGTCAGCCTCCTTGCTCACCAGTGCCTTGTCGTTATGTGGATCCATATAGCGCAGATAGTAAGCCGAACTGCCTGCAAAGCCAGGCATGGTGTAGAGTTCAATAGGGAACACCGTCTTGTTGTCAATCTTCGTGTTTTCCACAATCTTCCTGTTCACCTCATCCCAAGCCCATACGGTAGCATTGCCCAGAGGCGGTTCACCCGTCTCCGTAGGCAGGAACTTATCCACCTCCGGCAGTTCGATAGGCAAGCACTCCTCTGGAATCATCGTCGGGATGCCGTTCTTGTAATAGACAGGGAAGGGCTCGCCCCAATAACGCTGACGGGAGAAGATGGCATCACGCAGACGGTAGTTCACCTTCACACGACCAATACCAGTCTCCGTCACATACTTCTTCGTGGCAGCAATCGCCTCCTTCACGGTCAGTCCGTTGAGGCTGAAGTCGATGTATGGCTTCACATCCTTCCGTGGTGAGTTCGTCACGATACCCTCCTTGGCATCATAACTCTCCTCGCTCACGTCAGCCCCTTCAATCAGCGGAATAATCGGCAAGCCGAAATGCTTGGCAAAAGCGTAGTCGCGGCTGTCATGCGCAGGCACAGCCATGATGGCACCCGTACCGTAACCTGCCAATACATACTCAGAAATCCAGATAGGATTTTTCTCGCCAGTGAAAGGATTGATGGCGTAAGAACCCGAGAACACACCCGTTACCTTGTGGTCGATCATGCGCTCACGCTCCGTGCGGCCCTTCACATACTTGATATATTCCTCCACGGCAGCCTTCTGTTCAGCCGTCGTCACTTTCTCCACCAGTTCACTCTCAGGAGCCAGCACCATGAAGGTGACACCAAACATCGTGTCGGCACGGGTGGTGAAGATGGTGAAGGAGGCCCCTTCCGTTTCCCCCAAAGGAGAGTGATTGCCATCCGGATGGTTCTCCTCCCCCTTGGGGGAGGTTGGGAGGGGGCTGGCAATCTTGAATTCCACTTCCGTACCTTCACTTCGGCCAATCCAGTTCTTCTGCGTCTCCTTGATGCTGTCGCTCCACTCTATCGTGTCCAGTCCGTCCAAAAGTCGCTGTGCGTAGGCACTCACTCTCAAGCACCACTGCCTCATCTTCTTCTGCTCCACAGGGAAACCGCCACGCACACTCACACCGTCAACCACCTCGTCATTCGCCAGCACGGTACCCAGTCCAGCACACCAGTTCACCATCGTCTCGCCCATGAAGGCAATCCTGTAGTTCATCAGCACGTCACTCTTCTTCTTCTCGTCCCACGAGTTCCACTCCTCAGCAGTGAAGTGCAGTTCTTCCGTACAAGCCACCTGCACCGTGCCGCCATCGTCGCTCAGCGTTCCCTTGGTTTCGAAACGCTGGATGAGTTTCTCAATCGGCATTGCCTTCTGCTCTTTCAGACAGAAAAAAGAGTTGAACATCTTCTGGAACGCCCATTGCGTCCACTTGTAGTAGCCAGGTGCACAAGTTCTCACCTCTCTGTCCCAGTCAAAGCAGAAGCCAATCTTGTCCAGTTGCTCACGATAGCGGTCAATGTTCTGGAAGGTCGTCTTCTCAGGGTGCTGACCCGTCTGAATCGCATACTGTTCAGCAGGCAGACCATACGCATCATACCCCATCGGGTTCAGCACGTTATATCCCTGCAGACGCTTGAAACGCGCATAGATGTCACTCGCAATATATCCTAATGGGTGTCCCACATGCAGACCCGCCCCACTGGGGTAGGGGAACATGTTCAACACATAAAACTTCGGTTTGCTCTTGTCCTCAGCAACCTGATAGGTCTTCTCTTCCACCCATCGCTGTTGCCATTTCTGCTCAATCTCTCTAAAATTGTATTCCATTGCTTATTAGTTTTCTAAATTTCAACTGCAAAGGTACGACATTTTAATGAAGAATGAAGAATGAAAATAAAGAATTGAGCATCACTCCAACGAAAAAGCCCCAAAGTCCTTTGTTTGACATTGAGGCTTTTCAATTATTTATCTTAGATTCTACTTCGAACAATATCTTTGTTCGCTCACTGTCTGTATTAAGTATTTTATTCTTGTTTCTCATATCCACCTTTATAACAAGAAATACCGTTAGATCCCCAAAAATGTTTTTAGATTATTCAACGATTGTCTTAATGAGAAAAAATCACGAGGATGTAATGTAAGTATAGAACTCAATGAACAGATTTTCTGAATAATAGAATAAGATAATGATATATGGATATTTTGTATTGTAAGAAAAGTACATATACTCGCAAGTGCTATAGAAGCCCTTGAATAAGTTTCGTTCCTCATAACTTCCAATTCTCCTAAATTCAATGCATATAATAATGCCACGTTTATATAATTGTCACGCTGGTTCTTATATGAAGATACCTCTGTTTCCAACAGCATTTTCTTCTGTTGGTTATAATAATAGGAACTACTACCATTTGTTGCAGAATATCTGTTATTAATATCTGCAAGTTTTATCTCAAATTCTTTTTGAGAGATCTTCCTTTGCTCTTTTTCTGCACTTGCTAGTGCATTTGACGAATCTATAAATAAATCAGCCATGACACCTCTCTTTTATTATATATCCTGATGCTTAATACCATTATCATCCATAAATTGTCTTATCGCCTCCATATCAGAATACAGTTCTTTAATTTTTTCTTGTAACATCTTGTCATATTTTGTTTCTATTTGTTCCAACTGATCACTTAGAATTTTCGTGTATTCATCTCGAGTTTTGTTTATGTCTTCTAATTTATTTATTATTTGTCTATACTGCTCTTTTTGATTCTCAAGCATACTATTTGTCTGTCCAATTGTTTCAGCCACTATTTGTTGTTGGCTATTAACAAGATTTTTCAATTTCTCATCCGCTTTCTTGAAAGTTTTCTCTCCTTTTTCTGAAATTGAATTAATTAAGTTTTCTCCATTTGTATGTAATTGTCTAATGCTTTTAACGCCTTCATTTCCTTGCTGAATCAACTCATCCATTTTGAAAATAGAATAAAAACTAAATACAAGAAAAAGAATTGTTAGCACTGCTGCCCATATTGTAATATTACTATATTCATGCTCTATTTTGTTCAGATGCAAGTCAAGCATTGTCTTTGTTTGTCCTTCTAAAACTTGTCGCTCTGTCACTAAAAGTAGAGAATCACGCGTCATTTTGTCATCGTATGTAGCATGCAGTTTTTCTATATTCTCGAAATGGCTTGAAATAATAGTTGAAAGATTCTGATATTGTGACTGTGCGAGTCCACCATTTGGAATGATAGCGTTCTTTACTAATGAATCAGTAAGAATGGCTGCATTTATATCACTAACACCATGAACATATTCCTTATTATATACAACCATGTCGAAATATAAACTATCGGCTCTTCGTATATGGTCAACATAACTTTTCTTTATTTCTTCCTGTGAATTACGAAATTCCACATTTGCGAAATATAAAAAAACACAAAATAAGATGGTAAAAATAGACAAAACAATAAGAAACAACGTCCCATATTTAGACACGAGATTTCCTTTGCTATCGGTTGAATCTTGACTCATAAACAATAATTTATATTATAAACATAGTTTCATCTCCACAAATATTGCGGATTTTCATACGGAGAGGCTTCTGGTTGCTTCGGATGGTGGCATCCCAAAAGTTTGCAGTCTTCTTGCCATTGAGGATGACAAAGCCGAGACGGTCAATCTTCACTTCTGCATCACTGTGCCAAGGAGCCTGCTTGTCGGCATTGGTGCAGTCAAGGCTCACCCATTCGATGGTTTCCAGTCCCTCATCGCTGATTCTGATGGGGTTGAAAGGCACGTCTTTACCTTTTGCCCTTTTCTGCATGGCTTGCTGTTCGGCTTTCAGGTTCACTTCCTCTATCTTTTTCAGCACACGGTCGCTGTGGAAACTCTTCATTTCCACTTGCCACCCCGACCAAATGGAATCATGCGTTTCACTTACTTCCCATTCAGCCTCATCCTCTAATACTATATCATCCAGCACCTGCTTCAAGTCACGCAATTCTATGTCAATTGTTGTCTGGTCATTCTGTTCCTTGATAAATTGCTCTATATCGTTGCGGTCTGTGATGTCAATGTAATAGACAATGACACGTTGGATGTCGTCTGGCAGGTCAGGCAAAGCCTCACGGATGATGCGGTTCATCTGAGGTATATCAAGCAGACGGGTACTGCTGTCCATCAGGTTGGGCAGATAAACTGGCATCATGCCAAATTTCGTATCCATAATGCTTCCTTCCCAGAATTTATCCAGCACGTCCTCGTTGCGCAGACCTTGAATCAGACTTTTCAACTTATCCATTGTCTGAACAGGATTGCGATAAAGCGATACACCATCCTTCACCTCCAACACTTCAAACTCTGCCTTGTCTGCCACCAAACGGTCTCTGGCTGTCTGAATGCTATTGATACCTATATCGCAATGAATAAAATTGCGTCCCAACTTATTGGCCACCGCTGCTGTCACGCCACTGCCACCAAAGAAGTCGGCAACAAGCATCCCCTCATCACTGCTGGCTTTAATGACACGTTCAAGGAGGGCTTCTGGTTTCTGAGTGGCATAATTTACATTTTCATTAGGAGTGTATGCATAAGTTCCTGTACCATAATCTCCATAGGTTTTGGCAATCTCAGGTTTTCCAATCCAAGTATCCCAACATGGTTGTGGTCTATTCTTTTCTGCCCATTTTATTGCTTCCTCCTTTGTTAACAATGGATTCTCACAAATATAAGTTTTCAGACAGTTCATCCCTCCACTACTCTCACGACCTCTTGTGTAAAACCATCCTTTTTCGTCTTTTTGTAATGCTTTCGTAATTCTATCGGAATATCCCAACCTTGTTTGTATATTAAAAACACTATCTGCTTTGTAATAATACAATATTGTTTCATGAGATTTTGGAAATCGTTCACCCGCACCCATTAGTCCACAAATCCAAGTGATTTCTGTAAATTCATACCCTCCAAAAATCTCATCCATCAAAACTTTGACATAATGAACAATGTTATAATCTAGGTGTACGTAAATACTAGCCTCATCACTCATTTTATTGCCATGAGATTTTCATACATCCAATTTAAATATTTTTCTTTGTCCCATACATCCCCATACATTTTCTCCTCGAAAGTTCTTAACTCTTCCAAGTCAAGTTCCTCTTCTGCCTTTGCAATGGCTTCTGCAATTTTAGGATTACGGCGAATATACACTTTTTTTGCATAGTCGGCACCACTAGCAAAGGGTGGATCAATATACACAAGATCAACCTGTACCCCTTGATCTCTCAGATAGGCACAAGCCGAAAGGCACTCACCACGAATCACCATGTTGTGATGTGGATTCGTGCCAATCTGCTCTTTCTGCTCCATCTCATAAAGGGGCATGCCTCGCTGAACACGCTCTATGACTTGATCGTTGTCACGATAGCGAAGCACTCGCTTGGTACGCACAAAATTATCTAAGATTGCTTGTCCCTCAAGCGTATTGGGATAATAGGGAACGTATTTGATGGCCATAACTTACGGTTGTTTACATGTTAAAGAAATCTTGGATGGCTTTCAGCGTCTTTCTTCTGCGCTCCTCTTGCTTTAGTACATCCTCCAAATAGAGGAAGTCAAAACGCTTATAACCAAACTTGTCATTGTTCTTCTCCACAAACGCTGACATGAATTTGAGTTTATCCTTGAACTTGGCTGCAAAGCCTTCACCTTTGGTCTCGATGATAATCACCTTGTCAATTTGCTTGTCTTCATTACGACTGAGCAGCAAAAAATCTGGTACGTACTTACCAATATATCGCCAGCCATCTCCTTGCTTGCTGTAGCAGTTGATTTTGAACTCTGTCAGTGTGTCATCGCCATTGAAATACACCTCTAGATGCTTGTCCCTGATAATGGGCAAGATCTCTTCTGAAAGGAATTTCTTCTCCAGATAGCTGTCGAAACGATAAGGTAAGTAGTGATAGGTCTGTGTACGCTCTGGATATGGGTCTTTTTGCGGTTGGATGGCTGACACATCCTGCCCCATTGCTTTCAGTTGCTCCAGCATCTTGAGCACTTCCGGACTTTGTTCTCGCTGTGGAGGCTTCTTGTCCCATTCCATGATTTCATGGACAACTTGCTGATTAGGATAATATTTTTCGCTGTTTTCTACAGGCGAGGTCAGTTTTTCAATCTGCAAGAGTTGTGCTTGCTCTGGCACAATTTCTTCTTTCACCAGAATGTTACGCAGAGGTACAAAAGCCTGACGGATGAGCGAACGGATGCGCTGATGGTCATACTTCGGATTTTCTATCCTTGTGCCATCCTTCTCCATCGTCGTTTGTTCAAAAATGCTCTGCAGTTCCGCTTCACAAGTTTTCAGGTCGGCTATTTTCAAAGTGCCAAAACTCTCCTTGGCTATCTGATGAATCCACCAACGGAAGGACACGCAGACTTCTTCTGTTGATTCCTGTTGGAAACTAGCGAGCAGATTGCTTTCCATGTCCTGCTGATGAATCAGGGAAACGTCTGCTTCAGAAAGCAATGAAGAATCCTTCAGCCTTTGTGCAGGCTCGTTGGTTTCATCTATCACCAAGGTCTCATAATTGACTTTCAGTTGGTAGAAGTCAATGGGTGGCACCTGCATGTGCTCCATGCGAGAGAATCTTTCAATATTCTTGACAGATGGTTGTTTGCTGCCAAACTCCTTCAATGTGATGTTTTGTTGCCTTTTCAATTGCTGATTCAACGTGTCAGCATTCCATTTGTTCAGCCAGATTAAAGCCGTTTCTGTGCTATTCTTGACCACTTGACGCAGACAGCGGCATGAGGTCTGCAACACCATGTTCGTAGGGCAGACACCTTTTTGGGGCAGGATGACTCCCGTCAGGCTCTTGCAGTCCCAACCTTCCTTACCTATCTGAACAAGGAGAACTATTTTTATTTTGGAAATGGTCGTGTCGAGCGAAGCAAACGCTGCCTCTGACCCTTCCGGTTGAGGATATTGCCTGTTGCCTCCATGATATTTCAGAATGACATCGGTGGGATTCAGTCCGTATGAAGCCACGATTTCTGCCACAAGCGGATAGATGACCTCTTCAAGTGTCTCAATCTGTCCGCAATAGATTGCCAACTTGGCACAAGTTCCATTAGCATAGAGGGTGTCACGATAGTGGTCAAGAAACTCGCTGACTCCGTTTGTTACAATCGTTTGTATGTCATTGTCTGTATAATTCACCTCAGGTTTTTTCAGAAAATTGCCGATGCCCTCTATCAAAGGGTAATAATACACAACGTTGGCGAGGTCGGTGTTTTTAATGGAGAACTCCCCTGCCAGCAAGACCTGTTCTGCCTTGTCCAGATAAGGAGTGCCAGAGAAACCCAACACGGAATTGAAAGTGTTGCTTTTTGTCCATTCGTCATTGATAACCTGCCTCAGTTTGATGTCTCCATCGGCTGCATGATGCACCTCGTCAATATAGATGGCTAAATGAGGAATTTTGCCAATGATTTCACGCAATTCATTGGCACAAGTAGCCTTATAAAAGTTCTGCTGAGAAATAAAAAGAGGCATCAGGCTTTCCTCGTAATGGTCGAGGATGACCTTCTCGGCATTAGTGATTGCCACCAACCCCATCAAGTCTTCCAAGGGTTGATGGTTGTTGATTTTCTGTGCATTGGGATTCTTGACACGATTGCTCTTGTTGGCAGCCTTCTGTTCATCGAGTATCTCAAACTTAATGAGTCTCCGAAGTTGTGAGGCTGTTGGCTCAGGTATAATCCATGATGGGTCAAACTCCTTGATATGCTTCAAACTGGGCACGATAGAAGATTTCAAGCCAGAAGGTGCCATCACCATGAAGTTATGGGCAAAGCATGGGTGATCAGGATCTTTCTGCGCAAAATAAAGGTCCAGATAAATGAATGCTGCCATCAAGTAGGTTTTGCCAGCACCCATCGGAAGGCTGAAAAGATAGTCTGTGTAGTTGACCCCATAGAAAATCTCTTTGAAAGCCGTCTCGTAATCTATCTTGTCGGCATTCTGCTTGATGAACTGCTCCAGTTTGGGAGCCAGTTGATTTCCTCCTTTATCTTCCAACCTCGAATACTGGAACAAGGCAACAGCGGCTTTATTCTTTCTGAAGATTTCCCGTGCCGTCTCTGTCAGTTCCACTTGTCCGATGTTGGTGTCATTGAAGACACCATTCACAAATAGTTCCCATAAAGGTCTGTTCTGACAGGCAATCTTCAGAAACAAATATGTCTTGATGGCTTCCAACTGTGCATCACGCATCATTCCGCGTTGTTCAATATATTTGAGCAATTCGGAGATTGTGCATTCTGACGATGCCAGCCATTCATTGCGCTTCTTTTCTATGAGTTTATAAAACATATATTTTTCTTTTCGCCCACAAAGTTAATCATTTTATTTCATTTTTCCACATATAAAAAGAATTTGTTTGTATTGTGAAGGGGAATCTCATTTAACTGTTTTCATCCTGCACAAATCCAATTCTTCTCCGTGGCTTCTGCTCATGTGAAGTTCCTTGTAACTCGGCAAGTGCCAGTGTGATGTTTTCCAACTGCATACGAGTTGACTCGTTGATGTCGTTCTGGTCATGAAAAATGTCCTCAATGTCAAGTTTCAAATCTTCGAAATCTTTGCGTAATTGAGTGATGTCAGCAGATGGGCTGGAGGGCTGAAGGGAAGCCGCCATGCGGCGAATAGCAACGAAAGCACGCATGATAGATATGTTCACATCAATAGCAACGTCGCTGTTCAGAATGCCAGAGAGCATCGCTAACCCCTGTTCAGTGAAAGCATAGGGCAATTGACGAACACCACCACGGCCTGTCCGAAGAATACCCTTGGCATCCTTTACCTTATCGTTTGAAATTCCATTTTGGAATATCAAAGATTGTTTCAAGAATTCAAATTCTTTTTTTGTTAACTGGAACATAAAATCTGGCGGAAAGCGTCTGATGTTTCGCTTCACTGCTTTATTCAGGTTTCCTGTTGTAACTTGATAAAGTTCTGCCAAATCCCGATCAAGCATCACGCGTTGACCACGTATTTCATATATTTTACTCTGAATAATCTGAATGTTGTTCATATTTCCGCTTCCTCCTTCGCTATGCCTTATACTCTTTTCGCCTACAAAGTTACGAATGATTCCCTTTATTTCCAAAGACAAGTCTAAGATTATTTTTTCAAGGTATTGGGATAGAACCTTTTTCTTTGTTTTTCTAATGAAAACTATTGTTGAGGTGCATCTTAACTTCGGCGGAGCCAACGTAATGAAAAAGTGAAAAGTTAAAAACTAAAAGTTAAAAGTAGAAGTTACCTTTGCAAACAGGGCACCAACACCCCGTATGGTAGGTAACTTCTACTTTTAACTTTTCACTCCTCTCTCTCCTATGGGGAGTTAGAGGGGGCTTTTACAACCCTGCTTCCACCAATTGTTCGCAGATGCTCTTCATGCCGCTGATGGATGGGTGACCGTTCTGCTTCTCGATGTCGTGCAGTTCGATGAGTTGCACTTTGTAGTGCTTGCACACCTCACGCATTGACTCGTTGATAGGTTCCCGCAACTCAGAGTTCAGGAGAGAGACCAGTTTTGCCTTTGGATAACGCTTCTGAAGCATGTCAAACAGGCAGGCGAGGGCAGGGCGGAAATTCTTGCAATCGTCCTTCGTCCAATCCGAGTACTGATACTCGCCCACTGGAGAGTTTGCCCAAGCATCGTTCGTGCCGCAAAGATGATGTCGGGATTGCCCAGACTGTCCACACGTGAGATGAAGTTGCTGCGTGACGAATCCATGCGACCATATCCCGTGCCGCAAATGGTGGTGCCGCCCCAAGAGTCATTTTTTTCCAGCGCATAGCCCTTCGCCTTGATGTAGAGGCTCCACCACGTCTGCTCCACCTCCTTCACATCATTCTGGTTGTTGGGGTAGAAGGTAGAGTAATTAGCAGGGATGATACCCTGGAATGTAGAATAAGAGTCGCCCAAAATGGACACCTTCTTTGTTTGTGCCGATGCAGCCACCACCATAGCAGCCATCAGCATAAGGATAAAAAACTTTTTCATCAAATAAATAGGTTTAGTAATTTTCTATTTGTCTTTTGCCATGTGCAAAGTTAGTGAAAGTTGAACACTATACAAAATAAAATCATTTTTATTTTTATTGTTGAGGCGCATCCTAACTTGGATTGATGCTCAATGTGCAATTAATGAAGGAAAAACAAAAGGAAGAATGAAAAAGTCAAATCTGTTTAATCATGGTTTTACAACGATATGTTTTATCTCCGCATCAACAACAAAAATGTCGCCCTCGTTGTCTGTCAGGACATTACGAGGTAAGAGATCCCATACGTCGTACTCTCCATTAGTGAAACGTCCTTCATCGGCAGCCTTCTCAAATCCCAAGGCTGCCATATAAGTATCAATCATAATCTGCGTTGCTGGGTGGGCATTAGCGACACGGGGCTGAACAATGATTGGCTGAACCGTGCGACCATCAAAGCCTGCAAAGCCATAGAAGGAGTAAGCGGTGTCTGGAAAAATTGTGTTGTGCATCATGATTTTTTGCAGAAGTCCGACAATGCTTCCACTATTCAGCAGATTGTTCACCTTATAGATGACTTTTTCTGCAACGTAGGTGTCGTTCTCATGACCACTTGGTCCTGGAACGCCAAGATTAAATACTTCTGGCATAGGAATCCAAAAGTCCAGTGACTTGGCAAGTTGCTCAGCAACCCGCTGCTCTGTCTCGAATGGGTTACATCTGCTTTGCCAGTTCCACGTTGTGCTTCATATACTGCGCAAAGTCGTTTGAGTTCATCGGCGATTGCTGAGATGCGGCTATTTTCCGCTTCTTGCGCTCCGTCACTTCTTTGTGGAACAGATTGAGATATGTCATGATTCATGATCGTATTGGTTTCTGCTGCAAAGTTAGTGAAAGCCAAACACTATACAAAATAAAATCATTTTTATTATTTAACTAAGTAGGTGAGCAAAAATAGTTTATTTATCAACAAAGATGGAAAAGATATAAAAGATGGGCTGACGCGACACAAGCCGACATGCTATTGGTAATTATTGTTTTTTGAGACACCAAAGGTGTTGAGAGTAGAACATATATATTATTTTTGTGCATAATCACATGATTTGTCTTCCGTCCAAGAACTTGATGATTCTGCTCGTTTGCTGTGCCTGCTGTTCGTTGTGTGTCACCATCACGATGGTGCGTCCATCCTCCTCGTTCAGTTGCTTGAGCAGTCCGAGGATGTCGGCACCCATCTTCGAGTCGAGGTTACCTGTCGGTTCGTCGGCGAGGATGATTTCGGGGTTGCCGATGATGGCACGGGCAATGGCAACACGCTGGCACTGACCACCTGAGAGTTGCACGGGTGTGTGTTTCATGCGGTGGGACAGTCCCACTCGCTCAATGACTTCTTTGGCGCGTTTCATGCGTTCGCTGTAGCCGACACCCCGATAGAGGAGTGGCAACTGCACGTTGTCGAGCACGTTGAGCGAACTGATGAGGTGGAACGACTGGAACACGAAGCCCAGCGTCTTGTTGCGGAACTCTGCCAATCGGTTGTCGCTCAGTGTGGAATCAATCTTTGTGCCACACAGTTCAATCTCGCCGCTGGTGGGTTCATCGAGCAGTCCCATGATGTTGAGCAAAGTCGATTTGCCACAGCCCGATGGTCCCATCACGCTGAGGAACTCTCCCTTTTCCACTTCGATGTTCACGTTCTCCAATGCCTGAGTCTCAATTTCCTCAGTGCGATACACCTTGTTGATGTTTGTCAATTTAATGATTGTTTCCATAATGATATTTACAATTTACTATTTAATTTTTTTGATTGAGTCATTTACGAAAATCATCCAATTCATAAATTGTCCATTGTCCATGGTACAAATTGTCCATTATATTTATTCTTCTCTCAGTGCTTCCACAGGCTTTGTCCTGACGATGTTCCATGCAGGGATGGTGATGCCGATGGAGACAGTGATGAGTATGATGAGATAGACGATGCCGGAGATGATGAGGAAGTGCAGGGGCTTGTCTGCCACCCATGTGGGGTCGGGTTGTGCATATGGCTCATGAGGAGGGATGCACAAGGTACCAAGTCCTGTCTTCACATAGTTGAGGTAGAGGATGCAGGTGATGAACATGCTGAAGGTGGTGAGCACGAAGCCCTCCGCCAAGAACATTCCCATGATGCGTCGCTTCGTAGATCCGAATGCCCGCATGATGCCCGACTCTTCCGTTCGCCGCTTGGTCTGCATCCAGAACGTGCCAATCACACCCAAGCAGAGGTTGATGAGGAAGAAGATGGCGGTGGCGACAGAGAGATTGAAGTCGTAGGAGAGTATAGGCGTAGCAAACTGATTCTTGGGCGTGGCTATGTCCTCGTAAGGTGTGAAGAAGGCGATGGCAAGCCCGTCTGTAGCAAATTGTTGAAGACAGTTGTACTTCTCAATAAATTGCTGTACGTTCACATCAGGTTTCAGGCGTATGGTGAGGTGGTTACTAATAAAAATCATTTTAATGTCCGAGGTGGATTGATAGATTTGCCAGGTGTCGAAGTTGGAATCTGACACATGAATATCCTCTACCACTCCTCGGATGCGGCGACTCATCATGATGTCAGCTTCAAAAATTTCTTTGCCGATGGCATCCTTGGCAGACCCAAAGAAGTGCTCGGCAATGGAACGGCTGATGACCACACCATCATCATCCAACTTCGATAGTTCTTTTGCTGTAGGGCTTCCATCCGCTACTTGAATGCCATAAGTTTCAAAAAAGTGCTCGTTCTTAATGTAGCATAGTTCATAGACAAGGATGGTGTCATTTCCATAAATGTATTGTTCACCTTCCTGATCGACCCATGATGAACCATTGAAAATGTTCCGAGGAGCCAGTAAACCTTGGATTTGTCCAAGGAGGCTCACTTGTTCCACCTCATCTAATGTCTGTAATTTTTGTTTGATCATCTTTTGAACGAATGCTCTATTCGTGTTGTATGAGTCATCGTCTATCCATTGTATATCGGTGGTTCTGGTGTTTGCCACCACCAACCGTTCGCTGTCAAAGCCTTTCGGCAAACTCTTATAGTACAATCTCACGGCAATCGGGTCAAGTTGTGTCCATGCTACAAAGCACACCACCACCAGTTCGATGAAGAGCCATACATTTTGTGTTCGTTGGCTCCAAAGGTTGTTGAGTATCTGTTTCATCATAGTGATTTACAATTTATTTGACAATTTAGCGATTGAACTGTTTTTTACGTACATCCCGAATGGAAAATAGATGGTACATTGTACATGGTCAAATTGTACATATAATTATTTCTTCTGATTCATGGATTCTACAATTGGATGACGAAGGCTGAGCCATGCTGGAATGATGGCTGCCATCATGTTCACGATAAGGCATACCGCAAAGGCGATAAGGAAGATAAAGGGCGAGAAGAGCATTTCGCCCTCAATGGTCGGTTCGGACATCATGGTGAACTGGCTTCCGATGGCAAAGAACACCCACGAACGAAATACATAGAGCAGCAGCCAGGTGATGAACAAACCGACAATGCCGCCACAAAGGGTGAGCACCAGATTCTCCATGATGACCTGATGCATCAGTTCTTTCCGTTTGGCTCCAAATGCTTTACGAACCCCCATCTCAGGCAGTCGGCGTTTCATCCGTGCTGCCACCAATCCGCTCAGATTGAGAGCAGGCACGAGCAGTAACACAAACACTTGTGGAAAGAGAGAAATGAGGATGTCTTTCCATGAGGAGAGCGTCCGCCCCCCTGACATTTGGAGTTGAGCATGGGGCAATACTCTGTTTTCGAACGAATAGTTCATGTCCTTGCTGCTGACGCTACGCTTGTGGGCAACCTCCTCCAACTCCTTCTCTAAGTCGGCAACGCTGCACCCTTCTTTCAAAACAATGGTGATCATATCTCTTGCCTCATCTTCGCCTATGTACACAAAAAGTTGGGCGAAACTCTGTTCTGCAATAGACGAGGTCGGTTCCGTCACGCCCACAATGCGGAATTCACCGCCGAGATTGAGCATCTTTCCCACAGGATCAACACCCTTGCCAAACAATTTCTCGGAAATGTCTCGGCTGATGATGCAGATGTTCAAATTCTTTTCCTCTTTTGTGAAAGGGTGTCCATAGACGAACTGAAAGTGATAGACTCTGAAGAAATTCTCATCCACCATTTTTGTCGCCACGGGAATAGGTTTAAAATCTTTATTTTCCTTATTCCAAATGTTTATTTTATCGCTGTGCCATTCTTCTAATCTAAGGTTAGCACTGACTACCTCAACGCTTTTCAGTGGATAGAACCATTCTTTCACTTCATCTGAAAGGAAGTAATTCTTTTCTTCTTTAAGTTCTGCTCCGTTTTTGGGAGTCTCTGACATCGGTAATACATACACCGTCCGGCTCCTGTTCACTTCCGGCTCGATGTCCGCCAACTTGGCGTAATACACCACAGCAATGACCATCGTGAAAGCAATCGCCAACGCTGTTCCTGCAATATAAATGGCGGAGAAGAGCCGCTCCTCCCTCATCATGTGGAGAGCCTGGCGTAGGTAAATAAGTAGTTTGTTCATCTTGTTCTTTGTTTTTCCATATATATACAACAAAGAACGTGCCAAAAGATTAATGTATTGATAATCAGTAGTAACTTTAAAATGAAGTGTCCATTTCTGGACACTTGGTGTTCGGAAATGGACACTCTTGTTATGGAATCGAAGGAAACCGTAAGGAGGTAAATGGGACACTTATGACATGTATTCCCTTTTGAACCACAATAAAAACACTGGGTCTGCAATGGTGGTTGCCCCCTTGCTGGTCTCAATGAGTTCCTTGTCTTCAAGGCTGCTCTTGAGACGGGTGATGTTTGATTTGGTACCTAAATGGTAAGCGTCTATGATGCGTTTGCTGCCAAAATCACTGTGGATTCCATCACACAAGGCACGAAGAAAATTCATCTGAAAAGAGGTGAGTGTTTCGATTCGGCTTTGGAAAAGGGCTGAGTTTTGATGGAGCAATTCATCAAGCCCCCTTTGGAACGAGTCCTCAGTAACTTCACGTTCTGTTTCGACAAATACATTCCATGCCAGTTCCTGGACGTATGAAGAGTGCCCATCCACGGTGCGGCAGATACGTTTGGCAAAGTCTTCAGATATGCTTTTCTCCTTGTTGGCAAAGCGTGACTGGATAAAAGCAACCCAGTCAGCATCGGGTATTTTGTCGAGGAATATGGTGTCGCCAAACTTGTAGAAAGGCATCCGTTTGCTCTGAAAGATTTTCATCATCAAATGCTTTTTGCTACCGAACATACAGTAGGAGGCATTCTTATGGTGTTGCCACGCACCACGCATACGCTTCTGCACATTGAGACTATCCGGAAATTCGCCCACTTGTTGAAACTCGTCAATGCACACGATGATGTGGACACCCCGTTTTTCCGCAATGCGTTCAGGTAAGTTCAGTATTTCATCAGGAGTATGTGTTTCAGGGTTGATGCCAAGGGACAGCGAAAACTCCGAGTTGGGTTCTGGGCTGAAAGAGACTTTGGGAACAACTCTTGTGAGGAACTCCATCACAGTGGATGCTAACATCTCCACTTTCCCTGCCGTCTGCTTGATGAGAATGGAAGCAAAGCGCTCCAGAAAATCGTACTCACTTCTGCAGTCGTAGATGTCCATGTAGATCACCTTAATCTTCTCATCCGTCATTTCATTCCTCACTTTCTGCACCAGAGAGGTTTTTCCCATTCTTCGAGGGGAAATCAGGATGGCGTTCAGTCCATTTTCGAAGTCCATTCTCAGTCTTCGTGTTTCCTGCACTCTGTCTGTGAAATTCTCTCCACCGACAGCAGTTCCATAGATAAATGGCTTGTTCATAAGTCTTGTTTCTTTTTAATTTTCGTTGCAAAAGTACAAATAAAAACATTGGTACACAAGTTTGTGGACCACAAAGTTGTGTACCAATACATTTTTTCTTCATTTCTGGATTGTTACCGCTCTTTTTGTACCGTTTGTTTTGACATATTTGTTCATCTTCACTTTGATATTTTGTTTGATGACACTCTTTGTTATGGGAAGAGGATGGTGAAGCGGGTCAGTCCATCGTCAGGGTTGGTGAGGAGGGTGAACGTGCAGCCGTGTTTGGTGAGGATGTCACGAATCAGAAGTAATCCCAGCCCTTGGCCTTGGGGTTTGGTGGAATAGAAAGGTGTGAAGATGTGTTGGGCAACTTCGGGAGAGATGCCCTTGCCGTTGTCGGTGATGGTGAGGGTCTTGGGTTGGGTCTCTATGTGTATTTCACCCTCATTGCTAATGCTTTCAATGGCGTTCTTTACAATGTTTACAAGCACCTGCTGGAATAATGTGGTGTCAAGGTGCACAGGGGTGGCATCATCGGTGAGATTGAGGGTCAGACGGATGTGGTGGGTGTGGCAAAGCCCTTCGAGGAAGGAGTGACAGGCTTCCACTTCCTCGCTCAGGTCGCAAAGAGTGAGTTGAGGTTCTGGCACCTTCACGACATTGGCAAAGCGAGTGACGAACTCAGCCATCTTTTGGGTGCGTTCGCGACTGGCTTCAAGGGCTTCTTGTGCGGTGTTGTCAGGCAGTTCCGTCTGGATGATATCTAAGGTGCTTATAATTCCTGCCACATTGTTGTTCACCTCATGGGCAATCATGCGGATGACCTTTTCATAGGCGGCTTTCTCGGCTTTCATCACCTCGGAGGTCAGTGACTCGATGAGGAAGAAGGGGTGCTGATAGCCTCGGTCGCGGAAGGAAAGATGAGAGAGGTGGTAGATTTGTGAATTACTGAGTCGGAGGGTCGTGTCCTTTCCTAAAGGGAGTGACTTGAGTGCCTCCGAAAGTGCAGGAGTGAGCATCTGCTTGGCAGCAGGGTTCATCGAACGGACATTGCCTGAGAGGTCGCAGAGGATGACACCCATCGGCGAGGCATCGATGAGCAGGTTGAGGAAGGTGTTCTGTTCGTCGAGTCGCAGGTGTTCATTGCGCAGTCGGGTGATGAGGGCATTGAAGGTTTTCACGATTTCGTCAGTCTCCCTTTGTCCCGAAGTGGCGAGTGTGGTGCTCATGTCTTGGTCGCGCAGCAGTTCCATGCCGCTGGTCAGCGTGTCGATGGGACGGATGACTTTTCGGTAGAAGAAAATGAGATAGGCAATCACCACCACCAGCACCCCTTCTGTCACATAGAAGATGACAGGACGGACGCTGAACGTCAGCCACATCAGTGCGGCAAACACACCGCCAATGATGATTGCAAGCAGTAGGAAGTATTGCTGTATCTTCATTTTTAACCTTAACTGTCAACTCTCAATTTTTCACAGCCCGTGTTTTTCTATCTTTCGGTAGAGTGCCCCACGGCTGATGCCGAGTTCCTTTGCCACCAGAGAGAGATTGCCTTGGTGCTTTTCGAGGGAGGCTGCGATGGAAGCCCGTTCGATTTCTTCAAGGGTAAGAGCAGACCCCCTCCCCGCTCCCCCTAAATGGGGAGAGTGGTCACCTCCATCAACGGGATTCTGTTGGTAAGCTTCTTGGAAATTCATTGCGGAAAGTATCCACCCCTCCCCTTTGGGGGAGGTGAGGGAGGGGTCTGCGCTCATGAGCAGTGTACGCTCCACTAAGTTCTTCAATTCGCGGATGTTGCCATAGAAGGGGAGGGTTTGCAGGTATCGGATGGCTTCGGCAGAGGCGGTGGCAATGGGTAAACTATTGCTCATGCAGGTTTGGCGGATGAAGTGGTGAACGAGCAAAGGGATGTCGTCTGTGCGTTCGCGCAGGGGTGAGAGATGGATGTTGATGAGGTTGATGCGATAGAAGAGGTCTTCGCGGAAGGTTTTCTCCTTGACCATCTGGCGGAGGTCGGCATTAGTGGCACACACCACACGCACGTTGGCGTGGCGGCTGGTGCTGTCGCCCAGCACCTCATAGGTCTGGTCTTGCAGCACCCGCAGGAGTTTCACTTGGCTCGCCAGTTCCAACTCGCCGATTTCATCCAGAAAGATTGTGCCGCCCTCTGCCAGTTCAAAGCGTCCCGTGCGGTCACTCTTGGCATCGGTGAACGAACCCTTCTTGTGTCCGAACATCTCACTCTCGAACAGGGCTGTTGATATACCGCCGAGGTTCACTTTCACAAAGGGTTTTCCTGCCCGTCGGCTCTGTTCGTGGATGGCTTGTGCAATGAGTTCCTTGCCTGTGCCCGACTCGCCCGTGATGAGCACTGGGGCATTGGTAGGTGCCACTCGTTCAACAGTGGCGAGGGCACTCAGCAGACTTTGCGACTGCCCGATGATGAGGGTGTCTTCAGCACCTCCAAACCGACGTCGACGATGTCGGTCAATCGATGTCGTCGATGTCGCCTCACCGATGTCGTCGACGTCGGTTGAGAGGTTGTGTAAGGGTCTATCGGCAGGTTCTTCCGTTGTGTGAGGGCGGTTGAGCAGTATGGCGGTTTCGATTCGCTCCAGCAGCACCCCATTATCCCATGGTTTGGTGATGAAATCGAAGGCTCCGTTTCTCATTCCCTGCACTGCCAAGTCGATGCTGCCCCATGCGGTCATGAGAATCACGGGCAGGTTGGGTTGGAACACCTTCACCTGTCGGAGCAGTGTGAGTCCTTCTTCGCCATCGGTGGAGAGGGTGTAGTTCATGTCCATCAGCACCAGTTCCAACTCGGCTTGGTGGCGCACCACTTCCATGGCGGCATCAGGTCCGTCAGCACTTATCACCGTGTAATCATTGCGTTCCAGCATCAATGTCAATGCCACCCGAATGGCTCTGTCATCGTCAACAATCAGTATCATGTGTTTATATTTTTTGCAAAGGTAAATAATATGAGTGAAAAATGAAAAATGAAAAGTGAAAAATTTAACTTCTAAAGAACTCAGTTTTTTCACTCATTCACTCGAATCTTCTCTTTTCCCTTATACCTCTGCATGTCGCTCACCACCACGCTGTCACCCTCTTCCAATCCGCTGATGACTTCCACGTAATCATAGTTGCAGTCGCCGAGGTGGATGGTGCGGGGCACAAGGGTATGTTCATCTTTATATATATATAATGTATAATCGCCTGCACCTGTATAGTAAGAACCGTTGCGGATGCGCAGCACGTCTTCCTTGATGTTGGTGATGACAAACACTTCTGCCTTCAAGCCTGAACGGAGTTTGGGGTGGCTGGGGTTATCCATCAAGACGGTGAAGGTGATGACTCCGTCCTGACTGAGAGGCGTGACGGTGTTGATGGTGCCGAAAAGGCGTTCCCTCCCGATTTTGACGAGTACACGTCCTCCTGCCATCACGCGGTCGGAATAGGTGTCGGCAATGCTGCAATCGACTTTGAAATGGGTGAGGTCGCTCACCACTGCCACTTTGGAGCCTGACCCGACGATGCTGCCGATTTCGTTGCTGATGTAGGTGAGAGTCGCTTTGCGGGGCGAACGGATGTTGGCACCATCGAGGGTGCGACGTGTTTCGTCAAGGCTCTTGTCGGCAATGCCATCCTGTAATTGCTTCATGCGCAGGTCGGCTTTTCTCACTCGCACCTCGTTTTCATACTGCTGCCTCAGTTGCTTCAGTTGCATTTGTGCGGTGCGGAGGGTGATTTCCGCCTGATGCACACGGTCTTTCGTGCCTGAGCCAAGACTGTCTAGATATTGCTCGTTGCGCAGTTGTGCTTCCAACTGCCCAATCTTCATCTCCTCCACCTCCAACTGCATGCGCCGGTCACTCAGTTGGGTTTCGGTGTTGGTGGTGAGTTGCACCATCTGTTGCCGACGAATTTCCTGCTCATCGAGGGCTTTGGAGTAGTCAGCCTGAGCCGACTGAAGGTCAAGGCGGAGGAGGGGAGTGCCCACATCTACGGTGTCGCCGCTATGGGCATAGACCTCCAGAATCTGTGCGCTGATGGGTGAGATGATGACTTCTTCGAAGGCGGGCACTACCTTGCCTGTGGCGATGATGCTCACGTCGATGATGCCCCTGTCCACCTGCGAGGTGATGAGGCTCTTTTTATCTACTGAACTCATCATCAGTGTGCCCAGCCATACTGCCACGCCCATCACAACAGCCACGATGGCGGCATACTTGCCATATCGTACCATTCTTCTTTTGCGCTGTACGCTGACAGGAATGGCTCTGTCCATGGTTTGATTATCTGTCTTCATTTTACTATTTTTTCAAAATCCACATTGATGTTTTGTCCTTTCTCAAAGTCCCACAGCGTGATGGATCGCAACTGGTAGTAGTAGTACCAATAGTTGAACAGTTCGGAAATGCGACGTTGCCGTGCCTCGTCCTTGGCAGTTTGTGCATCCGACAGTTCGAGGGTGGAGATGCTGCCAATCTTGAAGGTCTCCACGTTGGTGTGGTAGCGACGTTGGGCAATGGTGTCCGCCTCTTCGGCAATGCGAAGTTGCTGCCGCTGGTGGTTGAACTGCTCGGTCAGCACGAAGAGGTTCTGTCGGAACTCCTGTGACTGTTGCCGCACTTGGTTCCGCACAATCTCACGATTACTCTCTGCCACCTTCACCTGTCCGCGCCGTTTGCCCCAGTCGAGCAGCGGCAACGACACACCTACCTGCACCACTTGCTTGCTCGACAGGTTTCGGTAGGCATCGCCGAAGGTGCGGTCAGTGCCTGTGTAGCCCACTTGTGCATAGAGCGTCACGCTTCTCATGTTTCCCTTCGCGTATGCCACCGAATAGTCGGCTTCCAGTTGTCGCCTCCGCATTCTGTTCGCAAAGGCATTATTTGTCAATGCTTTCTCCAGCACCTCCTCGTAGAGAAGTGTCACCTCGGGAATCTCTTCGGGTACAATGGGCTCGATGTCGCTTTCCACATCGAGGAATGCCTTCAATTCAAACATCTGTGCCTTCCGGCGGCTCTCCGCAGAGGTGAGTGCTGATTGGGCATTCAGCATGCCCAGTCGCATCTGTAGCACATCGTTTTGACTGATGCTGCCCATCTCGCGCTTTGCCTGTGCCACTTCGTAGAGTTTTTCTGCATTCTGTAGGTTCTGTTCGGCGATGTTCACGTTCTCGTTTGCTAACAGCAAATTGAAATAGAGGCTGATGGCTTGCATCGCCACCTGTTCCGTCTCTGTCAGGAAGGATGCCTTCGCCTCTTTGTATCGGATAGGTTCGATGCGGCGGTCCCACTTCACAGTGTTCACGCCAAAGAGTGGCTGGCTCAACGTGAGTGCTATGGGCATGCTCATGAACTGATTCCTGCCTCCGCTTGTGTCGCCACTCATCTGCCGCATCCAATCCAGCGATGATTCCACCGACAATGTGCCACCTGTAGGCCATATCTTTTGACTCACATAAATGGAACCGTCCAACTCCATGTAGTCGTTCCGCACGTAGGAGTGTGTGCCGTCCTCTTTCTGGTATGTGCTGTATCGCTTGTTATATGTGGGTACATTCGCCGACAGCGACACCTCGGGCAGCAAGTTCGCCTTATGGCTCCTCCACTCCCAATAAGCCGACTTCAATTCGCCCAATGCCACTGCCGCATCCACACTTTGCCGCCGTGCCAAAAGGATGCACTCGCCAAGGCTCATGCGCAGGGTATCACTCTCTGCATGTCCCAGCATGGAGAAAAGGCATATCAAACCCAACCAAAACCATCTCATTCTTTCTAATCTTTTCATTTGTTTCATTCATGAAATTCATTGTTATTGCCCCTTTATAGCCACAAAACACGTGCCAAATGCACAATTAACTGATAATCAATGATGCTGAAAACAGCAAGTGTCCATTTCTGGACAGTGAATGTCCAGAAATGGACACGCTTGCGTTGTCGTACCCCTCGAGTACCCCTTGCCGTACCCCTCGGGTACACTACACTATACCCCTCGGGTACGCTTTCCACTTTATTTCGTTAAATCGTGTTAAAGAAAGGTACTATGTATTGCAAGGTATTTATGTTTTACATATCTTTGCAGCGAAATTGTAAATTACTAACATCTAAACACCTCTAAGAGATGAATGTGGATAATGCAAAATCGCAGATGCGAAAGGGTATGCTGGAGTACTGCATCATGCTGCTGCTCAGCGAAAAGGCATACTACACTTCGGACATCATCAAACGTCTGAAGGAGGCGAACCTGCTGGTGGTGGAGGGCACGTTGTATCCGTTGCTCACCCGACTGAAGAATGATGGTTTGCTGGGTTATGAATGGCAGGAGAGCACACAGGGACCTCCACGAAAGTATTATGTGCTGACCGACGAAGGTAAAGAAACCTTGGAGCAGTTGGATGCAGCATGGGGAGAGTTGGAGAGCACCATTCACACCCTGAAGGAGCGACGGCTGCTGATCGGTCAGCCTACATGAAGGGCGAACACTTTATTCGACATAATATAAATAAAGATACATTCATTAAAAAAAGATAAAAATTATGGAAAATTATTCATTGAGTATTAGCAGTGTACTCAACACTGCATGGGAATATACAAAGAGGTATGGTCTGCTCATCGCAGTGATTTATCTGTTGGTGGGGATGTTGTCGGGCGGACTGGGTCACATATCCACTCCTACTTTCAGTTATGATTATGAAACTTCTCGATCAATAGGGGAGGCTGTCGCCAGAGGGGACTGGCAAACTGTAGGGAGTTTGGCACCGATATTCAGTTCAGGCAATCATATTATATGGTTTGGCGGCATGCTGGGCAACATCGTGCGTATCATTGTCAGTGTGGGTCTGTATAATCTGGCTTTAGGACTGATGGCGGGACGTTTCTCGGAGGTGACGTTTGATGCTTTCAGACTTCCTTTTGCAACGTACATTAAGGTATTTGTGGTGGGGTTCATAACTCACATCATTATCTTGGTTTCTGTATTGTGTTGTATCATCCCAGTGTTTTTCGTGGCTCCTCGCGTCCTTTTCGCGCCTGTGTATCAGATGGAGCATCCAGAGTCAGGTGTCTTTGAGTCAATCAGTGCTTCGTGGGACATCTCGTCGGGCAATACCTTCTCTTTGCTGGGCTTGGGTATTATCATGATTGGTATCGGCATTTTGGGTTTCTGCTGCTGCTGCATCGGTGTCTTTATTGCGGAGGCATTTACGCTGTTTACCTTGGTTGCTGCTTACAGAGCGCTGACGCTAAATGACAAATGAAAAATGGTAACAATCGCAGATAAATAGAAAAGAAATAGCCTTATGAAAAAGAATATTACTATCAATCTTTGTGGCAGACTCTATCAGATAGACGAGGATGCTTACGAATTGCTGAGCCACTACACTGACACGCTGCGTGATTACTTCAAGAAGCAGGAGGGTGGCGAGGAAATAGCGAACGACATTGAGGAGCGTATCGCAGAACTGTTTGACGACCTGAAGGAACGGGGCGTTGAGGCCATCACCATTGAGCATGTGCAGGACATCATCCACCAGATTGGCGAGGTGGAGGAGATTGCGGGTGCTGGTGAAGTTGACACTGAGCCGTCAGGAAGTGCCAGCGGTTATGCCAAGACGGGGCAAGCCAAGAAGCCTCAGAACAACAAGAAGTTCTTCCGTGATTCGCAGAACAAGTTGTTGGCTGGTGTGCTGGCTGGCTGTGCACAGTATTTTGGTGGAAGTGCTGACGCTTGGCGTTGGGGATATGTGATTCTCAGTGTGCTGTGGTTCTGTATCATCGGTTTCTGGCCTCTTACATTCACCCTCCCCTTTGCCACTTGTCCGGTTTTCGGAATTTTAGCCGTGCCACTGGTCGTTTTGAGTATCCTGTTCTCTTTGCTTCCCGTGTGTGTCTATCTGCTGGTTGTCATCTTTGCCCCCCTTACGAAAACAGCTGAGGATACCTTGAAGATGAAGGGTAAGGAGGTGAATCCGCAGAACTTGGTGGCAGAGGTGCAGGAGGCTACTCTTGCGAAGGAGAAGAAAAAGAACGGCAAGTCTGGTTGGGACATTTTCCTGGGCATCATCTCTGTAGGTTTGAGCACATTCTTCACCATTGCCTTCATCGTGGCGCTGTGTTTCTTTGTGGCTTTCCTGGTGGCAAGTGAACAGATGGCTGACAAATGGTGGAACGTGTATGAAATAGAGGATTTCGAGGCCATCTACATTCCTGTCATTTGCTGCGGCGTCCTGTTGTTGACATCCATTGGCATCCTGCTCTATTGCTCCATTCATGCGGCGGTGAGTTCGTTTGGCAAGACGAAGTCGATGAGTGCTATGCAGCGTGTCATCTGGTTCCTCCTTTGGGTGGCATCGACGGTTGGTTTCATCGGATGTTGCGTGTGGGGTGTAGGCAGGCTTACCAAGGTGCAGTCGGCACGTTGGAATGCCCGTTCTGCAAGGGTGATAGATGAGTCTTTGACGGATGCGTTGGGCAATGTGTTCAGCAAGGAGGAATGGGATTTCTTCCAGCAGAACGGTTGGGAGATGGTCACTGCGGAGAATGTGGATCGCTACACCTATATTGGCGAATACATGACAGGTGATGAATCTGTGCGCTATCTGGACGACTGCAACGACTACACCCCGCTTGTTTACACGGCTCGCAAGCATGAGGACGATGTGGAACCTGGCATCTACCGTCTCAGCGCTGTGGTGAAGGCTAACAACGACAACAAGTTCATCTATCTCTATGGCGTGACCATCGACGAGCAGACAGGTGACTCTACGGTATTTACTGACCAGGTGCTGGAGATTCCCAATTGCGGTTTGATGGGAGGAAATATTTGGAAAGCCTTAAAGGGTGAGCCAGAAAAAAAGGTGGTCACTAAGGAATCCAGCACATTGACGGTAGGAGCCGTTACAGTTCCTCTGAGCAGTAAGGTGGTTGTGCAGAATTCCGAACTGGTGAATGACCCTGTTCTGATGGAATATGTGAATAATATGTCCGACAGAACCAAGCGCAGAATTCTTGGTGCCAATAACGGACAGGGGTATGGCTGGAGTTATATCTACATCGACAGCATCAAGGTGGACAATCCTCACAGCACCATCTTCTATGGTGTGACTACCGATGAGAACATCACAGGCAAGCCTGCCACGACAGGTTGGTTCTCTGCCACTGACTTCAAGTTGGAGAAGATTGGGGAACTGAAATAAGTGAAAAGTGAAAAACGAAAAGTGAAAAATCTAAGTTACTTTTGTCAACGAATAGCAATCCGAATGACTGGTAACTTAGATTTTTCACTTTTCGTTTTTCACTTTTCACTTTATTTCCTACCTTTGCATCCACAATCATCTATCTTTTCCATTTTTAGGAATTAAAATCTACTAACGATATGAGAAAACCTTTATCAAGTCTCCTGTTGTGCTGTATGCTGACAGTTGGAGCCAGTGCGCAGACACTGCCGTATCAGAATCCGAATTTGAGTGCTAAAGAACGTGCCAAGGACCTGTGTGGTCGGCTGACATTGGAGGAGAAAGCCCAGTTGATGCTGGATGAGAGTCCTGCCATTCCGAGGTTGGGCATCAAGAAGTTCTTCTGGTGGAGTGAAGCCCTGCATGGGGCTGCAAACATGGGCAACGTGACCGTGTTCCCTGAACCGATTGCGATGGCTTCATCGTGGAACCCCGACTTGCTCTTCAAGGTGTTTGACGCCACAAGCACGGAGTTTCGTGCACAATACAATAAACGTATGATTCAGGATGGTGGTGAGGATGAGAAGTTCCACAGCCTTTCGGTGTGGACTCCTAATGTGAACATCTTCCGTGACCCTCGCTGGGGACGTGGTCAGGAAACCTATGGCGAGGATCCTTACTTGACGAGTGTGATGGGCACCCAGGTGGTGAAGGGTCTGCAAGGTCCTGAAACGGCGAAGTACAGAAAGTTGTGGGCTTGTGCCAAGCACTATGCTGTACACAGCGGTCCTGAATATACACGCCACACAGCAAACTTGGTGGATGTGTCGCCTCGCGACATGTGGGAGACTTATATGCCTGCCTTCAAGACATTGGTACAGGATGCGAAGGTGAGGGAGGTGATGTGTGCCTACCAGCGTCTGGACGATGACCCTTGTTGTGGCAGCACTCGTCTGTTGCAGCAGATTCTGAGGGATGAATGGGGTTTCCAGTATTTGGTGGTGAGCGACTGTGGTGCCGTCAGTGACTTCTATGAGTCGCACAAGTCATCCTCTGATGCCACTCATGCCTCGGCAAAGGCGACAGTGGCTGGAACAGATGTGGAGTGTGGTTATGGCTATGCTTACAGGAGCATTCCTGAAGCCGTGAAGCGTGGTTTCATCACGGAGGCTGAGGTGGACAAGCACGTGATTCGTCTGCTGGAAGGTCGTTTTGACTTGGGTGAGATGGATGACCCCTCGCTGGTGGAGTGGTCTAAGATTCCTTATTCTGCCATGGATTCGAAGGAGCATCGTCAGATTTCGCTCGACATGGCAAGGCAGAGCATCGTGCTCTTGCAGAACAAAGGCAATGTGCTGCCTCTACAGAAGGGAAAGGAGAAGATTGCGGTGATTGGTCCGAATGCGGATGACGAGCCGTTGATGTGGGGTAACTATAATGGTACACCTAACCACACTATCACGATTCTGGACGGCATCAAGACAAAGCAGAAGTCGCTGCTCTACCTGGCAGGTTGCGACCGCACCTACGACAAGGTGATGGACTGCCTTATGGCAACGAATTGTGCCATGGATGGCAAGAAGGGTTTGAAGGGTATGTTTTGGAACAATACGAACATGTCTGGCAAGCCTGTGACGACGGAATATTATACGACTCCATTGGCTGTGACGACTGCGGGCATGCACAACTTTGCCCCTGGCGTGAACTTGGAGGACTTCTCAGCCAAGTATGAGACGGTGTTCACTCCTAAGGAGGCTGGCGAATATGTGGTGAATGTGGAGTCTATCAGCGACTTTGAAGTGTATATCGACGGAGTGCGGAAGGTGAGACAGCACACATGGCGCACCACGCCTACCCGTACTGCCATTCAGGCTGAGGCTGGCAAGTCGTATAAGATTGAGGTGCGCTTCAAGCATGTGAAGACCTGGGGTGCCAACATGAAAATCAATGTGGCAAAGGAGTTGCCAATTGACTATGCGAAGGTGATTGAGCAGTTGAAGGGCATCGACAAGGTGGTCTTCGTGGGTGGCATCGCGGCTGCACTCGAAGGCGAGGAGATGCCTGTGGATATTGATGGTTTCAAGGGTGGTGACCGCACTCACATCGAACTGCCGAAGGTGCAGCGCGACTTCCTGAAAGCACTGAAGGAGGCTGGTAAGACGGTCATCTTTGTGAACTGCTCGGGTTCTGCCATTGCTTTCCAGCCTGAGACGGAATCATGTGATGCCATCGTGCAGGTGTGGTATCCTGGTCAGGAGGGTGGACAGGCTGTGGCTGACGTGCTGTTTGGCGACGTGAACCCCAGCGGCAAGTTGCCAGTGACTTTCTATAAGACTTCAGCACAGTTGCCTGATTTCGAAGACTATTCGATGAAGGGACGCACTTACCGCTACTTCAACGACCCCTTGTTTGCCTTTGGCTATGGACTGAGTTACACGCAGTTTGCATTGGGCGAAGGAAAGATTTCCAAGCATGGTGACAACTACACGCTGACTGTGCCTGTGAAGAATGAGGGCAAGCGCGACGGCACAGAGGTGGTGCAGGTGTATTTGAGAGACCTCTCCGATGCCGAGGGACCTTTGAAGTCATTGCGTGCCTTCCAGCGTGTGGATGTGAAGGCTGGTCAGACGGTGGACGTGAAACTTGAACTGACCCCCAAGTCGTTTGAGTTCTTCGACCCCGAAACGAACACGGTACACCAGAAGGAGGGTAACTTTGAAGTGCTCTATGGCACAAGTTCGCAAGATAA